>CAYUQP010000018.1:0-72238 GCA_964447005.1 uncultured Bacteroidales bacterium | reverse complement strand
CAAGCTGCAAGCTGCAAGCTGCAAGCTGCAAGCTGCAAGCTGCAAGCTGCAAGCTTGAGGCTTGAGGCTTGAAGCTTGAGGCCCAGAAGACAACCAATCTTCAAAAACCAGCGATTATGAAAGACTTTAAGCAATTGTTGATTTGGCAAAAAGGGATGGAAATTGCTCAGGAATCTTACGGCATTGTTTCTACCTGGCCAGGTTTTGAAAAATATACTTTAGGTAATCAGATAGTAAGGGCTGCAGTTTCTATTCCCAGCAATATTGCCGAAGGAAATGGCAGGACCAGCGAGAAAGATAAAAAAAGGTTTATTGAGATTGCACTCGGGTCAGCCTACGAACTGGAAACTCAAATTATAATTACTCAGAAATTAAAAATAAGTGATATAAACAGACTCGAAAGTTTAGTTTTAAAAATCAGGGAAGAACAAAAGCTTATGAGTGGTTTTATTAAAAAGTTGGAATAATATTCCGCAGGCAATGAGCTGCAAGCCACAAGTTTCAAGCCACAAGCCTCAAGTCTCAAGCCATAAGTTCCAGGGATTAAATCCCGACTTTAAGCTTGCAGCTTGCAGCATGAGGCTTGCAGCTTGCAGCTTGTAGCCCGAAGCTTGCGGCTTGAAGCTTAAAAATATGATCAAAAACCTTGTCATCGTTGAGTCCCCGGCGAAAGCCAAAACAATCGAGCGTTTCCTGGGGAAGGATTTCGTGGTGCGTTCCAGTTTCGGCCACGTGATGGACCTCTCAAAAAAGGGACTGGGTGTGGATATTGAGAAGGGCTTTACCCCTATTTACGAGATCTCCCCGGAGAAGAAGAAAGTCGTCACGGAGCTGAAAAAGATCGCCAAAGACGCGGAGCACATCTGGCTGGCCACTGATGAAGACCGCGAGGGG
Source organism: uncultured Bacteroidales bacterium (assembly GCA_964447005.1). Classification (GTDB taxonomy): domain Bacteria; phylum Bacteroidota; class Bacteroidia; order Bacteroidales; family JAGOPY01; genus JAGOPY01. The sequence continues at coordinate 71,344 of CAYUQP010000018.1, read as the reverse complement.
GAAGCCATATCCTGGCACCTGGTAAAAGCGTTGGGCCTGGATGAAAGCCAGACGAAACGGATCGTATTCCATGAGATCACCAAAACGGCTATCGTGGAATCGATCGAGAACCCCCGCAGGATCGACCGAAACCTGGTGAATGCCCAGCAGGCGCGCCGGGTGCTCGACCGTCTCGTGGGATTCGAGCTGTCGCCCCTGCTGTGGAAAAAAGTCAAGCCCGCCCTGTCGGCAGGCCGGGTTCAGTCGGTTGCCGTGCGCCTCATCGTGGAACGCGAAGACGAGATCCGCGCCTTCAACACGACCTCCTCCTTCAAGGTGACAGCCCGGTTTACCATCAAGATCAACGGGCAATCCTATACCTTCGATGCGGAATTCCCCACCCGGTTCAAAAACCGTGAAGAAGCCCGCCGTTTCCTTGAACAATGCAAGGGCGCAACCTACCGCGTCACCGACATCGATACAAAACCCGCGAAAAAGTCACCGGCGCCGCCGTTCACCACGTCCACCCTGCAGCAGGAAGCAAGCCGCAAATTGGGGTTCTCCGTGGCGAACACCATGCGCATTGCCCAGCAGCTTTACGAAGAAGGTCTCATCACCTACATGCGTACCGACTCGGTCACCCTTTCCGGGCTCGCGCTGGCCACCACAAAGAATGAGATCATAAAATTATACGGCGAGGATTACTCGAAGACGCGGCAGTATGCCACCAAAACAAAAGGAGCCCAGGAAGCCCACGAAGCCATCAGGCCCACGTATATCAGCAATACCACCATTTCCGGCTCGGCAACGCAGAAAAAACTGTACGAACTGATCTGGAAACGTACCATCGCTTCACAGATGAGCGACGCCCTCGTGGAAAAAACCATGATCAGCATCAGCGTGTCAACCCTGAAAGGCGAACAGTTTACCGCCCAGGGCGAAGTCATCAAATTCGACGGCTTCCTGAAGGTATACCGTGAGTCGGTGGACGATGAAGCTGACGAAGATGGAAAAAGCATCCTTCCTCCCCTTTCGGTCGGCGACCAGCCCGAACTGGCCGAGATGAAAGCCGAGCAGCGTTTTTCACAGCCCCAGCGCAGGTTTACCGAAGCGAGCCTCGTGAAACGGCTGGAAGAGCTAGGTATTGGGAGGCCCTCGACGTACGCCCCGACCATTTCCACCATCCAGAAGCGGGAATATGTCGTCAAAGCCGATGTGGAAGGCTTTATGCGCAGCTTCGACATACTTACCCTGAAAAACGGCGAGATCAAAGAACAGCAGAAGTCGGAAAAAGCCGGCTATGAAAAAGGTAAGCTGGTACCGACCGATCTTGGCGTACTGGTGAACCGTTTCCTGATGCAGTATTTTGAAAACATCATCGATTACCACTTTACGGCTACTGTGGAAAAAGATTTCGATGAGATCGCCGATGGCAAAAAAGAATGGAACGAGATGATCATCCGGTTCTACCAGCCATTTCACAAGCAGGTCAGGGAAACCGTCGACACAACCGGGAAATTTAGCGGGGAGCGCCTGTTGGGCACCGACCCGAAATCGGGCAAGAATGTTTATGTGAAACTGGGCCGCTTCGGTCCGGTGGTGCAGATCGGTGAGACCGAAAGCGAAGAAAAGCCGAAGTTTGCCGGGCTCAACAAAGGCCAGTCAATAGAAACCCTCAACCTTGAGCAGGCCCTGGAGCTTTTCAATTTCCCCCGCAACCTCGGTGAATTTGAAAATGCAGACATGATCGTGGCCGTTGGCCGTTTTGGTCCTTACATCAAGCATAATAACCAGTTTTATTCCCTGACCAAACAGGATGACCCGACCGCTATCGACCGGGAAAGGGCAGTGGAGATCATAGAAAATAAAAGAAAACAGGATAAGGAAAAGATCATCAGGCAGTTCCCTGAAAATGAAAATGTGCTGGTGCTGAACGGACGCTGGGGCGCGTATATTTCCGTTTCCAAATCGAATTTCAAGATCCCGAAAGGGACCGATCCTGCCGGGCTAAGCCTGGAAGAGTGCCTGAAGATCGCAGAAGCACAGGAAAAAGGCGGCAAAAAGAAAAAATCGAAGTAAATGGATATTTCAATCTACTTTGAGCCCATCCAGCTAAAAGGATATTATCCGGCGGAAAAAACCCGGCGCAAACTGATGGGCGACGTGGTGAAAGCCTACCTGGAGCCGGGCCGTTTCCCTTCGATCGATGAGGCCGACCTGGCCATCTTCGGCGTGTGCGAAGAACGCCATGCATATTTTAACAACGGCTGCGGACTGGCCCCGGACGCGGTGAGAAAGGAGCTGTACAAACTCTTCCAGGGAAATTTCAACATGAAAATGGTTGACCTGGGCAATGTCATGAACGGCAACCGTATCGAAGACACGTACTTTGCCCTGACCGCGATCCTTGCCGAACTGCTTGACCGGAACATTGTCCCGGTAATTTTAGGGGGAAGCCAGGAACTGACTTTTGCGCAGTATAAAGCTTATGAAAAATTGGGCAGGATCATCAATATCGCCTCGCTGGACTCCCAGTTTGACCTGGGAAATTCAGGAGAAACCCTGGATTCGCGCTCATTCATGAGCCACATCATCATGCAGCAGCCAAACTATCTCTTCAACTATACCAATATCGGCTACCAGACCTATTTTGTTGACCAGCAGGCTATTTCGCTGATGAAGAACCTGTATTTCGACACCTGCCGGCTGGGCGTTGTCCGGGCCAATATGGAGGAAGTGGAGCCCATGGTCAGGAACGCGGATATGATCAGCGTGGATATCGGATCGGTGAGGGCCTCCGATGCGCCGGGTAATGCCAATGCCTCACCTAACGGTTTTTACGGCGAAGAGATCTGCCAGATCATGCGCTACGCGGGATTAAGCGACAAGCTGACCTCAATCGGTCTTTATGAGATCAACCCGCGGCTCGATCGCCAGGGGGTTACGGCACAGCTTGCCGGCCAGATGCTCTGGTATTTCATCGACGGTTTTTACAGCCGTAAAGGGGATTTCCCGCCGGATAAGAAAAAAAACATGGTGAAGTACACGGTGTCACTGAAAGATTTTAAAGACGAAGTGATCTTTTACCGCAGCAATGAAAGCGAACGCTGGTGGATGGAAGTCCCGATACGTTCCAAACAGCGCGAACGCTACGAAAGGCATCACCTGGTGCCCTGTTCTTACCAGGACTACCAGACTGCCTGTCAGAACGTCCTGCCTGATCGCTGGTGGCAAACTTACCAGAAACTCATGTGAGTTATTCGCTTTTTCTTTACTTTTGCACGCTATCTGATCATCTTGTAGAAATTATTGACCCGTATCTTACTAAATATTATGAATAAAAAAAACGGAATGTTTTTTAAAGCCGGGATCATTTTTGTTCTGGCAGTGATCCTGCTTTCATCCTGCGTGCCCATGAAGAGGATCCGCTACCTGCAGGACCCAAAAGATAAACAAGATATGCGGACTGAATTTGATAAAAAAGATACAACTGAATACAGGGTCCACAAAGGGGATAATCTTTACATTAAAGTGAATACACTGGAAGATAAGAATAACTATTTCGATGATCCCAGTGGCACCGGAAATTATTATACTGAATCTGCCATTTACCTCAACAGTTATACGGTAAATGACTCGGGTTATGTCGAGTTTCCGCTGATCGGAAAGGTGATGGTAGATAACCTGACCATTGTGGAAATACAGAAAGAACTTCAGGAATTGGTAAATGAATACATCAAGAATACCGTTGTGATTGTCAAACTGGCTAATTTCAGGATTTCTATGCTGGGAGAGTTTAAAAATCCTGGAAAATATGTTGTTTACCAGGACAAGATCAACTTGTTTGAAGCCATCGCCATGGCTGGAGATATGACTGATTTTGCCAGGAGAAATCAACTGCTCCTGATCCGTCAGAGTGAATCCGGCCAGAAAACCAGGCGGCTAAATCTGAATGATTACAGTATTATGGAATCAGAGTATTTTTACCTGATGCCCAATGATATTGTATATGTTGAACCACTCAAAGGCAAGCAATTTGCTTTCAGCGAATTTCCCTACGTGCTGATTCTGACAACGATAACTACAACCTTATTGTTCCTGGATTATTTTAATAATTAACGACGTGGAAACAGATAATACGCATAATTATACCCAGCCTCATCTCCAATCCCAGGCGCAAACAGAAGAAAGTTTCGACTATAAGATCTTTTTCTTCAAAATCTACCGGCACTGGTATTTTTTCGTGCTCACTATCATCGTTTCCCTGATCATTGCTTTCCTCTTTAACAAATATACCAAACCTGTATATGAGGTCAGCACCACGGTGATCATCAAGTCGGACAGGGGTAACAAGATTGATCCCCAGCAACTGATCGGGCTGGGCTTTCGCAATGACCTGCAAAACATCGAGAATGAGATCGGCGTACTGAGTTCCTACTCCCTGACCGAACGTACGATCAAAAACCTGGACTTCTTCGTATCTTATTTCGAGGAAGAAAACTTCATTTCCAAAGAGCAATACGGCAACAATCCGTTTGAAGTAGTGTATGACACATCACATCTTCAGCCGGTTAATGTGGAGTTCAAAGTAAAAGTCCTCTCCGCTTCAAAATATGCCATCCAGGTGGAAGTTGAAAATGCAACGCTGTACGACTTTGGCGACTTTAAAGAAGCGGAAGAAAAATACCTGTTCCTGAAGGTCACCGATACGCTGTATTTCGGTGAGCAACTCGAAGGAGAAGCCTACAGCTTTCACCTGGCGCTTAAGCCCAACGCAAATGTATCAGAACTGGTCTCCAAAAACCTGAATTTCGTTTTCAAAGACCTGAAATCACTGGTCACTCGTTACCAGGGAATTACGATCGAACCGATTAACAAGGACGCTTCCATTCTGAAACTCTCACTCAGGGGTTTCAATGAAGCAAAATCAGTCGCCTTCCTGAATACCCTGACCCGTGAGTACCTGGCCCAGGGTCTTGAAAAGAAGAACCTCATTGCCACCAACACCATCCGGTTTATTGATGATCAACTGATGGAAATCAGCGACTCCCTTAGCTTTGCCGAGCTGGAACTGCAGGATTTCAGGAGCGAGAATGTAGTCATGGATATCGATTTCCAATCGCAACAGGCAGTCAATTATATGAAAACCCTGGAAACGCAGCAGGCCGACCTGAAGGTGAAAAACATGTACTACAAGTCGCTTAAAAAATATGTCGAAACCAATAAGGATATTCAGGAGGGACTGATCGTGCCTTCCGCCATGGGAATCGACGATCCCCTCACCACGAGCCTGATCCAGGAGCTCAACACGTTATTCAATCAAAGGGCCGAAGCCCTGCTCACCTCCACGGAGAAAAATCCCACGGTGATCGCCCTGGATCTGCGTATCGAGAACACGAAAAATGCCCTGCTCGAAAACGTTACCAACATCGTTAAAAACTCAGATATCGCTTTAAGGGATGTTGGAAGCAGGATCAATGCGCTGACAAGCCAGATGACCACCATCCCGAAAACACAGCGTGAATTGCTGGGTATTACCCGTAAGTTCACCTTGAGTGATAACATTTACAACTTCCTGCAGCAGCGGCGTGCCGAAGCCCAGATCACCCGGGCCTCCAATGTTTCCGACAACGAGATCGTCGATGCGGCCAGGCTTCTCGACGCAACCCCGGTCTACCCGAAGAAAAGCCTGAATTACATGATCGCAATAGTGCTTGGGCTTGTCTTACCTGTGTTATACATTCTCGGAAAAGACTACCTCAATGATAAGATCGTAGAGCGCAGCGATATCGAAAAGATCACGCAGATGCCGATCATCGGCCACACCATTCACAGCAACCGGCTGAATACCATTGTCGTGGCCGAATCGCCGAAATCATCCATCGCCGAATCGTTCCGGTCAATCCGGACCAACCTTGTCTTTGCCACCAAAGGAAAAACAAAAATGACCGTACTGGTCACCTCCGATATGGTCAGCGCCGGTAAAACCTTCGTTTCAATCAACCTGGCCTCCATCTTCGCACTCTACGGCAAAAAGACCATGCTGCTGGGTTTTGACCTCAGAAAACCAAAGATCTACCAGGACTTCGGCCTGTCGAACAATGAAGGGATCAGCTCTTTCCTCATCAACCGGAGCCGCTACGAAGACATCATCCAGCATTCAATGATCGAAAACCTCGATATCATCATGGCAGGGCCTGTGCCGCCAAACCCCTCCGAACTGATCGCATCGGAGAAAACGGACGAGCTCTTTGCAAGGCTGAAAGAAGACTACGACTTTATCATCATCGACACGCCCCCAGTCGGACTGGTGACCGATGCGTTCCTCCTTATGAAATACACCGACGCGAACCTCTTCGCAGTCAGGCAGAACTACACGCTCAAAAAAGTGTTCGCTTCGATCATAAGTGATATAGAAAAACGCAAAATACCCAACATGCACATCCTCATCAACGACGTGAAGCTGACCAAAGGCTCTTACGGATACGGTTATGGCTACGGGTACGGTTATGGCTACGGATATGGTTACGGCTATGGCTATGGTTACGGGTACGGATACGGTTATGGATACTACTCCGATGATAAGGACAAAGAAAAGGAATCCACTATGAACAGGATCTTTAAAAAAGCCTGATCCTTCTAAAAGATTTAATCAGTAAACTCTGCATGCAAAACGCTCAAAAACATATTTATCCTGTTTTTCATAAGATCATTCAGCGGGAAGATAAGGAAAAGCGATTGAACCAGAAAGCCAGGGTCGTCTGGTTCACCGGCCTTTCGGGTGCGGGAAAGACCACGCTGGCCAAGCGTCTCGAGGAAGAACTCTTTGCCCGCAATTTCATGGTCCAGATCCTCGACGGCGATAATATCCGCAGCGGGATCAACAACAACCTTAGCTTCTCAGAAGAAGACCGTCGCGAGAACATCCGACGCATTGCCGAGGTGTCGAAATTATTCCTCAACTGCGGCATCATCGCCATCAACAGTTTTATCAGTCCGACCCAGGAAATGCGCCATATTGCCCGTGGGATCATTGGCGGTGATGATTTTATCGAAGTATATATCAACGCACCGCTGGATGTCTGCGAACAGCGCGACGTCAAAGGGCTTTACGCAAAGGCCAGGAGGGGCGAGATACCCGATTTCACCGGGATCAGCTCCCCGTTCGAACTGCCCCATGAAGCTGACCTGGAGATCCGTACTGATCTTTATAATATCGAAGAATGCGTGCAACAACTGCTTGATTATCTTATACCGAAAATTCAATGGAATGGCTAATTGTTAAATTGTTAAATTGTTAAACTGTTTATTCCAACCTAATGACTATAAATGACTATAAATGACTATAAATGACCACTTAATGACCACTTAATGACCACTTAATGACCGAACACCAACGAAAATACAACCTGAACCACCTTCGGGAGCTGGAATCCGAATCGATGTTCGTGATGCGTGAGGTGGCTGCCCAGTTTGAACGGCCTGCCCTCCTCTTTTCCGGCGGCAAGGATTCCATCGTGATGGTACACCTGGCAAAAAAAGCTTTCTGGCCTGCCAAAATACCCTTCCCGCTCCTGCATATCGATACCGGCCATAACTTCGTGGAAACAATCGTTTTCCGCGATGAGCTGGTTGCAAAGCTCGGCGTGGAACTGATCGTCGGCTCCGTCCAGGAATCGATCGACAACGGCCGGGTGGTAGAGGAAACTGGCTTCGACGCCAGCCGTAACCTGCTGCAAACCGTCACCCTGCTCGACACCATCGCCAAATACAAGATCGACGCCGCGCTAGGCGGGGGTCGCCGCGACGAGGAAAAAGCCCGCGCGAAGGAACGCTTCTTTTCCCATCGCGACGAATTCGGCCAGTGGGACCCCAAAAACCAGCGCCCCGAGCTGTGGAACATCTTCAACGGTAAAAAACGCGTCGGGGAACACTTCCGTGTATTCCCCCTGAGCAATTGGACCGAAATGGACATCTGGCAGTACATTTACCTGGATAATGTCGATATCCCGAACCTTTACTTCACCCACGAACGGGAGGTCTTTAACCGGGATGGCGTGTGGCTCGCCGATGCGCCGTTCATGAAAAAAAGAGATACCGAACAGGTAGTGACCATGAGGATCCGCTGCCGTACCATCGGCGATATTTCCTGCACCGGGCTGACCGTCTCCGAAGCTTCAACCCTGGAAGACATCATCCAGGAGATCGCCGCCGTCAGGGTGACCGAACGCGGCAGCCGCGCGGATGACCTCCGGTCAGAATCGGCGATGGAAGACAGAAAGAAAGAAGGATATTTCTGAAATGTTGAATTTTAAATTTTAAATTTTGAATTGGGGAATAATAGTTTAATGGAAGAAAAATTTTCAACGAAAGCTTACCTGGAGATGGAACTGTTGCGGTTTACCACTGCAGGCAGCGTGGATGATGGCAAGAGCACCCTCATCGGAAGGCTGCTGTACGACAGCAAATCCATTTTCGAGGACCAGCTCGAAGCCGTCAAGAGGGCCAGCATCCGTAAAGGCAACGAGGTGATCAACCTGGCGCTGCTAACCGACGGGCTGCGTGCCGAGCGCGAACAGGGCATCACCATCGATGTGGCTTACCGCTATTTCGCCACTCCAAAACGCAAATTCATCATCGCGGACACCCCCGGCCATGTGCAGTACACCCGCAACATGGTCACCGGCGCCTCCACCGCCAACGCGGCGCTTATCCTGATCGATGCGCGAAACGGCGTCACCGAACAGACCTACCGCCACTCCTACATTGCTTCCCTGCTCCAGATCCCCCACCTGATCATCTGCGTCAACAAAATGGACCTGATGGGCTACAGCGAAGAGGTCTTTGAAAAGATCAAACAGGATTTCGGCGCCTTTGCAGCCAAACTCGACGTGAAAGACATCCGCTTCGTCCCCATCAGCGCCCTGGCCGGGGATAACGTCGTCGAAAAAATGAACAACATGCCCTGGTACGAGGGAGGAACCCTGCGGTATATCCTGGAGAATATCCACGTTGCCAGCGACTATAACCATATCGACCCGCGCTTCCCGGTGCAATACGTCATCCGTCCCATTTCCGACAAATACCACGACTACCGCGGTTATGCCGGGCGCATCGCAGGAGGCGTGTTCCACAAAGGGGAAAAAGTGATGGTCCTGCCCTCGGGATTCGTCACCACCCTGGAATCGATCGACTTTGACGAAAAAGAGATCGACGAGGCGTTTCCACCCATGTCGGTCACCTTCAGGCTCGCCGACGACCTGGATATCAGCCGCGGCGACATGATCGTCAGGGAAAACAATGTGCCGGAAGTCGGGCAGGATATCGAAGCCATGATGTGCTGGATGAGCGAACGGCCGCTCCAGCCCGGCATGAAATATTACCTGAGGCATACCACGGCTGAAGTCAGGGCCATGGTAAAAGAGATCGTTTACAAAGTGGACGTCAATACGCTGGAACGCCACCCTGACGGGAAAGAACTTAGGATGAACGAAATCGGGCGGGTGCAGCTGAGAACGACAAAACCATTGTATTTCGACAGCTACCGGCGCAACCGTACTACCGGGAGCCTCATCCTGATCGAGGAGGGAACGTTTAATACTGTTGGGGTTGGAATGATCGTCTAGTTGCGGGTTACGGGTTGCGGGTTGCGAGGTGCGGGGTGCGGGGTACGGGGTGCGGGGTGCGAGGAACAGGGCAGGATTTTTGGGAAAAGGGCATGAATTTTGTGTGTTTTTTAGAAGTGATTAGTCATCTTTATATAACTGTTGGGAGGATTTGTGTATGGGGAGTTATAAAGACCTTGAGATCTATAAACTGTCATTTAATCTGGCAATAAAAGTGCATCATCTTACGATGACCTTACCGAAATATGAACTATATGAACAGGGCAGCCAGGTTCGGAGATCTGCCCAGAGTATAAAAGATAATATTGCTGAAGGTTATGGCAGGAGGAGATATAAAGCGGAATATATCCGCTTCTTGATATTTGCACATGCTTCGTGTGATGAAGCAATAAACCAACTTGAGATGATTAATAAGTTATACTTCCATGATCATCCGATCAACGATCTAATCGAGGATTACAATGTACTTGGAGCTAAAATCAACCGTTTCATCCAATACGTCGAATCTAACTGGAATACTAACCCGCAACCCGCAACCCGCAACCCGTAACCCGTAACCCGTAACCCGTAACCCGCAACCCATAACCCGCAACCCGGAACCCGTAACCCGTAACCCGTAACCCGCAACCCGCAACCTAAAACTCTGAACTTTGAACTTTGAACTAACCAACTCTCGCCTATTAGTTACAGGGGGCGCCGGCTTCATCGGGTCGGCGCTTTGCGAGGAGCTCCTGGCCATGGGCAATGAGGTCACCTGCCTCGACAACCTGCTTACCGGCCACCGGAAAAATATCCAACCTTTCCTTACCAATCCCCGTTTTACCTTTATCGAAGGCGATATCCGCGAAGCGGAAACCTGTAAAAAAGCTTGCGAGGGAAAAGATTACGTGTTCCACCAGGCCGCGCTCGGCTCGGTGCCGCGCAGCATCGAAAACCCGGCACGCACCAACGAGATCAACATCAACGGTACGCTCAACATGCTCGTGGCAGCCCGCGACACGAAAGTGAAACGCTTTGTTTACGCCTCCAGCTCCTCGGTCTATGGCAGCAGCGAGAAACTGCCCAAGGTGGAGGAAGAAATCGGGGAACCGCTTTCTCCCTACGCCGTCACCAAGCTGGTCAATGAAAAATACGCCCGCATCTTCACCACGATATACGGCCTGGAAACGGTCGGCTTGCGCTATTTCAACGTGTTCGGAAGGCGGCAGGACCCCGAGGGCGCCTACGCTGCCGTGATCCCCAAATGGGTCGATGCCCTGATGAAACACCAGCGGCCCCTGATCAACGGCGATGGAAGCTATTCAAGGGATTTCACGTATATTGACAATGTAGTGGAGGCGAATATTAAGGCGGCTACGGCCCCCTCCCGCCTCACCCCCTTAACCCCCCGGCCCCCTGTTCCCCCTCTCCAAATGGAGAGGGGGCCAGGGGGTGAGGTCGTGGCGGTGTTTAACGTTGCTTACGGTTCCAATACTGCGCTGAACGAGCTATTTAGTATACTGAGAGATAACCTGGCAAAATTCGATCCGGAAATTTCCAGGATTGAACCCGAATATGGCCCGGAACGTTCCGGCGATATACCCCATTCGCTCGCATCCATCGATAAAGCCAGGAAAATGCTGGGATATGATCCGCAATTCGATGCACGGAAAGGATTTGAGCTGGCTTGCGAATGGTATTACCATAATTTACAGGGATGATCGGGTGGTCTGGTGGTCTGGTGGTCTGGTGGTCTGGTGGTCTGGTGGTCTGGTGGTCTGGCGGTCTGGCGGTCTGGTTGGCGAAATAGCAACTAATTAACTAAATAACTCAACCTCAAAACTAAAAACTAAAAACTAAAAACTTGAATTGGTTTGCAGTTTATACTAATCCGCGCAGCGAGAAAAAAGCCCACGCTTTCCTGGTGGAGAAAGGCATTGAGGTTTATCTGCCGCTGCAGCGCACCATGAAGCAATGGTCCGACCGCAAAAAATGGGTCGAAGAGCCGCTGTTCCGTTCCTATCTTTTTGTCAACATCCCCAAGAACCAGTATTTCGAAGTGCTGAACACTCCGCACGTGGTCCGTTACGTAACGTTTGAAGGTAAAGCCGTCCCCATCCCGCCCCGGCAGATCGACGCGATCCGGTACTATCTTTCAGAAACGGAAACTATGCCAGAGGAACAGGACCTTCAGAATCTGAAACCGGGTGCCTCCGTTGAGGTCATCCGCGGTCCGCTCCGGGGGCTTACCGGCCACCTGATCGAATTCCAGGGCCGGCGTAAAGTCCGCATCGAGATAGAAGCATTAGGCCAGTTCCTGTATCTGAATATTTCTTCCAACGATCTCAAACCTGCCAGATAGCACACAGATGACACAGATATTACGGATATTCACGGATTATGCTGATTTCTCCTGTCCGCGAAAATCCGCAGTATCCGTGTTAATCCGTGTGCCATAATTCGAACATTAACATTTCCGTAACATTTTTTACTTGACAAACGTATAATTATTGAGTAGTTTTGCTACTCGATAACGTGAGGGGGTGAAGCGTGAACAGGTTACTGGGAGTGACGGGGCGAAGCTGTGAAAACGTGAAGGGTGAACGGTGAACGGTGAACGGTGAACGGTGAACGGTGAACGGTGAACGGTGAACAGTGATATGAAAAATAGAAAAGTAAAATGAATCATAAAGATTTGGATGTTTGGAAAGAGGGAATTGCACTCGTCACAGATATTTATAAGCTATCTAACCAGCTACCTGATTCAGAAAAATATGGAATGTCAAGTCAGATGCGTCGTTCCGCAGTTTCAATCCCTTCTAATATTGCTGAGGGTGCAGGAAGATATTCAGATAAAGAATTGATTCAATTTCTTTATATCAGTCTGGGATCGCTTGAGGAACTTGAAACACTAATCATTATTGGTTCTAATCTCAACTATTTCAAAGAACCTGATTTGAGTAACATCGACCGGAAAATAATACATGTAAGAAAATTATTGATCGGATTGATCAAATACTTAAAAAACAAAACCAAATAATCTGTTCACCCTTCACCCTTCACCGCTCACCGTTCACCCTTCACCGCTCACCGCTCACCGCTCACCGCTCACCCTTCACTCAAATGCTCGACACCCTGATCACCAGCAAAACCCGCCTGAAACTCCTCCTGAAGTTCTTCCTGAACTCCGGTTCCAGGGCGCATTTGAGAAACCTGGAAACTGAATTCGGTGAGAGCACCAATGCCATCCGGCTGGAATTGAACAAGTTCGAGGAGGCCGGGCTGCTGAAGTCGGAGATGAAGGGCAACAAGAAGGTGTTCCGCGCCAACACCGGCCATCCCCTGTTCCAGGACATTCACAACATCCTGCTGAAGACCATCGGTTTCGACCAGATCATCGACCGGGTGGTGACCAAACTGGGCAACGTGGAATTGGCTTATGTGGCAGGTGATTTCGCCCGCGGCACCGATACGCCGATCATCGACCTGGTGTTCGTCGGCGACGACATCAACCAGGAGTACCTGGCACGGCTGGCGGCAAAGACGGAAGGGCTCATCAGCCGCAAGATCCGATACGTGATCTTCACCCCGGTCGAGTTCACCGGTTACCGCGAAAAGATGACCGACGGCGAGCTGTTGCTGATCTGGAAACACGAACCCTGAAACCCTGGAACCTTGGAACGTTGGAACTTTGGAACCCTCTATATCCACAAATGTTCACAAATTAGACACAAATTAACACAAACAAAATGAGCGTATTCCGGAACTACTCAACGCATAACCGGGCACAGGACCGGAAGGTCAGCCGGCTACTTTAATCGAGCAGTGAGTATAAGTTTGATCATAGTACATAAGTTGTATGATACAGATTCTGTATTATTGATCATAATTTTAACTTTCTCCGCTGTTTGCATACTGGATACGAAAAAAAGTACTGAAAACATAAAGCATAAGCCTGAAGTGTAAAAGTGAGGCTTGCGGCTTGCAGCCCGGCCCTTTAATTCGTGGAAATTTGTGTTATAATTTGTGTGAATTTGTGGAACCCTGGAACGTTGGAACCCTGGAACCCTGGAACCAAAATTATCCACAAATGTTCACAAATTAGACACAAATTAACACAAACAGTGTATTCAACATCATAATTTCATTTGTATAAATGTTATTAAATACAATTATTCGTATGATATATTGTATTTTTGCACAAATATTCAAAGATGATAAGGCATAAATTAGCTGAACTGATCCTGTGGAAAACATCCGTCACTCGCAAACCGCTGATCATCCGCGGGGCAAGGCAAGTTGGCAAAACCTGGTTGATGAAAGAATTTGGGCGAACACAGTATACCCAGACAGTTTATATTAATTTCGAGAAAGACAAACGCTTGCATTCATTATTCACCGACGATTTCAATACAGACCGGGTGATTTTAGCGTTGCAGGCAGAAACCGGGATAACTGTTGATCCTGATAATACCCTGTTGATCTTTGATGAGATCCAGGCTGTTCCCGGAGCAATTACCGCCTTGAAGTATTTCCATGAAGACGCCGGTCATTATCATGTTATAGCTGCCGGTTCCCTCCTGGGGGTGGCGTTACATGAGCACATATCATTTCCGGTAGGCAAGGTTGAATTCATGGATCTCTACCCGCTGTCATTTGCGGAATTTCTGGAAGCAATGGGTGATCCGGCACTTGCCGGTATGTTGAAAAGCGGCGACTGGAAACTGATCACCGCTTTTAAATCAAAATTCACCGAGCTTCTGAAACAGTATTATTTTGTCGGCGGGATGCCGGAAGCGGTATTGCGGTTCAGTGAAAACAAGAATTATAAAGAGGTGCGCGAGGTACAACAACAAATCCTGGATGCATTTGAAAACGATTTTTCCAAGCATGCACCGGTTGATATTGTTCCCCGTATCCGGATGGTATGGAATTCTGTCCCGTCGCAGCTTTCCAAAGAAAACCGCAAGTTCTTCTATGGCCTGGTCCGGGAAGGCTCGCGGGCTAAAGATTTTGAGCTCGCTTTAGCCTGGCTTACCGATTGCGGGCTGGCTTACAAGGTATTCAGGGTAACTAAACCGGCACTCCCTTTAAAAGCCTATGAAGATTTATCTGCTTTTAAACTGTTTATGGTTGATGTCGGCCTGCTGTCAGCCATGACTGATCTTGATCCCAGGACTTTATTAACCGGGAACGAGCTGTTTTCGGAGTTCAAAGGAGCCCTGACCGAACAGTTCGTATACCAGCAACTCCGAACATTGGATGACCTGGCGGTATATTACTGGTCTGCCGAACGTTCGTCAGCCGAGGTTGATTTTGTCATTCAGCATGATGGCCGGATCATACCCTTCGAGGTGAAAGCTGAAGAAAACCTGAAGGCCAAAAGCCTGAAAGTTTTAATGGAAAAGTACAATCCCGCGATGGCAGTAAGGATATCCCTGTCCGACTACAGGGAGCAGGACTGGTTGATCAACCTGCCGCTGTATTCGATCAATGAATTAAAAAAGTATATCTCGCATAAAGCTTGAGGCTTGAAGCTTGTAGCTTGAAGCTTGCGGCTTGCAGCCCGATCCCTTAATCCGTGAAAATTCGTGTCATAATTTGTGTGAATTTGTGGAACCCTGGAACGTTGGAAGCCTGGAACATTGAAACCCTGAAACAATAAACCGATGAAAGCAGTTATTCTTGCCGGCGGACTGGGAAGCCGCCTGCGTCCCTTTACCCAGATCATCCCCAAACCTCTTTTGCCGATCGGTGAAAAATCGGTACTGGAAATACAAATCGAGCATCTGAAAAAGCATGGTTTTAACGAAATCTTTCTGGCCACAAATTATAAATCGGAATACATTGAGAATTTTTTCGGCGACGGCACTCGTTTTGGCGTTTCATTAAAAATCAGCAAGGAGGAAAAACCCCTGGGCACAGCAGGACCCATAACGCTGTTAAAGGATGAACTCACCGAGCCTTTCCTGATGATGAACGGCGACATCCTTACCTTGCTCGATTTCAAAGCTTTTTACGATTTTGCTTTCCATAATAGAGCTGATCTTACCATTACAGTAAAAGAATATATCACACCATTCCAGTTTGGAAATATAGAATTTGAAGGCGATTTTGTTACCCGAATCCGGGAGAAGCCCGACATCAGAATGAACATACTGGCCGGTATTTATATATTCAAACCCGATATTTTCAGGCTAATCCCCGATAATACCTATTTTGGTATGGACCACCTTATCGATAAAATGCTTTCAGAAAAAATCCCTGTGGCCAAATATCAAATCCATGATTACTGGCTGGATATCGGGCAGGTGGATGATTACGAGAAGGCGCAGGAAATTTATAAGACTCATTTCCAAAATAAATAAAATGGATCTCTCAAAAAAGACTATCCTGGTAACCGGAGCTGATGGCTTTATCGGCTCACATCTCGTGGAATCCTTACTGGAAAAAGAATGTAAAGTCAAAGCGCTTTCGTTTTACAACTCCTTTAATTTCTGGGGATGGCTTGAAGATATCCCTTCAAATCCGAACCTGGAAATAGTGACCGGCGATATCCGCGATCCGCATTTTATAAGAAAAATTACCGAAGACGCCGACATCATCTTCAACCTGGCCGCCTTAATTGCTATCCCTTATTCTTACATTGCTCCCGACAGTTATGTCGACACCAACATCAAAGGCACGCTGAATATCTGCCAGGCCGCATTGGAACTGGGTGGGATCCGTGTCATACATACCTCAACATCTGAAGTTTACGGTACTGCACAATACGTTCCTATTGACGAAAAGCATCCAAAACAACCACAGTCGCCCTATTCGGCTACAAAGATCGGGGCCGATGCCATGGCCATGAGCTTTTACAATGCATTCAACCTGCCGGTGACCATAGCCAGGCCTTTCAATACTTACGGTCCCCGGCAATCGGCACGGGCAATCATCCCCACAATCATTACCCAGATCGCCTCAGGGATGAAACAGATCAGACTGGGAGATGTCAGGCCAACGCGCGACCTGAATTATGTAAAAGATACATGTTCTGGTTTCATAGCCCTGGCTGAATGTGATCAAACCGTCGGCAAGGAGATCAATATCAGTTCAAATTATGAGATATCAATGGCTGATGTTTTTGCAACCATTAAAGAAATCCTTAGGGCCGACTGTGAATATATCACCGATGAACAGCGGATCCGCCCGGAAAATTCAGAAGTATTCCGGCTCCGGGGAGATAACTCGCTGATCTGCGAACTTACTGGCTGGCAACCGGAATTTGATATCCGGGGCGGGTTGAAAAGGACATGCGAATGGTTTGCCAGACCTGAGAACCTTGCGAAATACAAGCCTGGTATTTATAATTTATAATTCGTGAAAATTTGTGTTATAATTTGTGTGAATTTGTGGAAGATTGGAGACTTTAACTATCCACAAATGTTCACAAATTAGACACAAATTATAACAAACCATGATGGAAGAATTTCCCTATAAAAACGAATGTTACCAGATCATTGGTTGTTGCATGGAAGTGCATAAAGCTTTAGGCCCGGGTTTTCTTGAAGCAGTATACCAGGAAGCACTTTCACTGGAATTGAAAGATGCAAATATCCCTTTTAATAAAGAAAAGGTGCTGGAGGTTTGGTATAAAGGGATATTACTTGAGAAGAAATATGTTGCTGATTTTATTTGTTTCGATGAAGTGATCGTCGAGTTAAAAGCTTGTGATTCGTTAAGTCCGGAACACATTGCACAGGTATTGAACTATTTGAAAGCTACAGGTAAAAAAATTGGGTTATTAATAAACTTTGGCAGTCAAAGCCTTCAATATAAGCGGGTTATACTTTAATTCGTGAAAATTTGTGTTTTAATTTGCGTGAATTTGTGGATAAAATAAAAGAAACCATAGAATTTATCAGAACTCAATATAAAGAGCCTTCTGCTTTCATCCCGCTTCACGAGCCGCGGTTCATCGGCAATGAAAAGAAGTACCTTGAAGAATGCATCGACAGCACCTTTGTAAGCAGCGTGGGCAAGTTTGTGGACAGGTTTGAAGAAATCACGGCGGCTTATACCGGCGCAAAAAAAGCCGTGGTGTGCGTTAACGGCACCGAAGCACTGCATATGGCTTTGATGCTGGCCGGCGTGAAACGGGATGAGGAAGTCATCACCCAGCCGCTTACCTTTATTGCCACTGCCAATGCCATCGCCTACACGGGTGCACAACCCATTTACGTCGATGTTGACCGCGATACCCTTGGTATGTCGCCAACTTCACTAAAATCGTTTCTTGAAGAATACGGCAGGATGAATGACGATGGATACTGCTACAATAAACTTTCTGGCAAAAGGATCGCCGCCTGCCTGCCGGTCCACGTTTTCGGGCATCCATGCCGGATTGATGAAATCGTGGAAGTCTGCAACCAATATAACATTCCCGTGGTGGAAGATGCCGCCGAGAGCATCGGATCGCTGTACAAAGGAAAGCATACCGGTACTTTTGGGAAGGTTGGCATCCTGAGCTATAACGGCAACAAAACCATTACCACCGGCGGCGGCGGCATGATCCTTACCGATAACGAGGAACTTGGCAAACTGGCCAAGCATCTGACTACCCAGGCCAAAGTTCCGCATGCCTGGGAGTATGTCCACGACCATATCGGCTACAATTACCGGATGCCCAACCTGAATGCCGCTTTGGGAGTGGCGCAGATGGAGTCGGTCGATTATTTTATTGAGAGAAAAAGGGAATTGGCTGTAGCTTATAAATCGTTTTTCGATTCCATCGGTATTTCTTTTTTTACCGAGCCGGAGCACGCGTTCTCTAATTATTGGCTCAACGCGGTGATCATGAACGACCGGAAAGAGCGTGATGAATTCCTTGAATATACCAACCGTGAAAAAGTGATGACCCGCCCGGCCTGGAGGCTGATGAACAAATTGCCGATGTTTGCTGATTGCCAGGCCTTTGAACTGGAAAACGCCAGCTGGCTCGAGGACCGGATCGTGAATGTACCGAGCAGCGTGATGATTAGTGTTTGTCTAAGTAATTTCTAATCTTATGAATTCTGAGTTGACATCACAGGATTATTCAGGCTTTCTGCGACAGGTTGTCGCAGAAATTAAAAATGCCAGGATTACCGCTGTGCGAAAGGTAAATCGTGAGATGATCAACCTTTATTGGAGGATTGGAGAAATGATTTTGGCAAAACAACTTACTCAAGGTTATGGAAAAGCAGTTGTTGAAAGGTTAAGTGTTGATTTAAAAACAGAATTCCCAGGTTCATCAGGATTTTCACCCAGAAATTTATGGGATATGAAACGGTTTTATGAAGCTTACCAGAAAAGTGATAAAAAACTGCGACAGCTTGTCGCAGAATTACCATGGGGGCATCATTTACTGATCTTAAACAAGACAAAGGACATAGAAGAGGCGATATATTATATAAAAAAGGCAATAGAATTTTCATGGACAAGAGATATTTTGCTTAATCAAATAAAGTCAAATACTTTCATAAATAAAGATATTCCAAAGCAACATAATTTTATAAAAGCCTTACCCGAAAATATACAGGAACAAGCTATTGAAATGATCAAGAGCGAATACTATCTTGATTTTCTCGATATAGAACAACCTGTTTTGGAGCGTGACCTGGAAAAACGCCTTGTTGACAAAATAAAACTTTTCATGCTTGAGTTGGGAAAGGGTTTTACATTTATCGGTAACCAGTATAAATTGGTTCTTGATGGAAATGAATATTTTGTGGATATATTGTTTTATCACAGAGGATTAAAATGTCTGGTGGCTGTTGAATTAAAAATTGGAAAATTTATTCCTGAATATATTGGAAAAATGAACTTTTACCTTGGTTTATTAGATGACACGGCCAGACTGCCGGATGAAAATCCATCAATTGGCCTTATTTTATGTGCAGATAAAAACCACCTGGAGGTTGAACTGGCCTTAAGAGATATAGCCAAACCGATTGCGGTATCAGAATATCAGTTAAAAGCACTTATTCCGGATAAGAGAGTACTTCACAAGATAATTAACGAAGAAATTAAACAGTATACCTTTGAAAAGCCTTAAAAGGATAAATAATCCCGCCCGGCCTGGAGGCTGATGAACAAACTGCCGATGTTTGCTGATTGCCAAGCCTTTGAATTGGAGAACGCTTTGTGGCTCGAGGACAGGATCGTCAATGTGCCGAGCAGCGTGATTATTTGAAACGATCAATATCCACAAATACACTATCTAATCACAGATCATCTGAAATAAATGTATCCTTAATAAAATGAAAAATCTGGTAATTCTTGGTTCCGGTGGCTTTGCAAAAGAAGTCGCATTTCTTGTCAAAGACATTAACCGGCATCAGCCGGCATACAATTTCATTGGTTTTATCGATACACCAAATGAAACCAATCATCATCTGGATCTTGCCGGTGACGACGAATGGTTAATAAACCAGAATTCGATGTTAAGTGTTGTTATCGGTATTGGAAATCCCGGCCTGGTAAAAAAACTGATTGCAAAATTTTCATCCAACAAACACCTAGAGTTTCCCAATCTTATCCATCCCAAAGCCATCGGCGACTGGGAAAACATCCGGATGGGAAAAGGGAACATCGTTTGTGCCGGAAATATTTTCACCACAGATATTGAGATTGGTTCTTTCAACATTTTCAATCTGAACTGCACTCTGGGACATGATGCCAGGATTGGAAATTATAATGTATTTAATCCGACAGTGAACCTTTCGGGTGGCATTATAATAGGTGATGCTAACCTTATTGGCACTGGCGCACAGATACTTCAGTACCTTACACTGGATTCGGATATCATAGTTGGAGCAGGTGCAGTTGTTAATAAAAACCTATTAGGGCCTGGCACTTATGTTGGTATTCCGGCAAAAAAACTGGGCTAGAAACATTTATGGGAATTACAGGCATTGTATGGGAAGCAAATTCCCTTTTTAAAACGCTCTGGAAAAAAGGTTTTGTGCATCTGCTATCGGCTAATGCCATCACGCTGGTCTTTGGTTTTGCTTCCCAGCTTTTCATTGCCTGGATACTGCCTCCCGAAGACATCGGCCGTATCCGCATCATGCAAACCTGGCTGGGTATATTCACCATCGTGGCGGGAGTGGGATTCAATGTATCGGTACTGAAGTTGTGTTCAGAAAACAGGGCGCCCGGAGAAACAGTTTACCTGTATAAAAGGGCCATACGTTTTACCCTGCTGACCGTTATTGGCACTTATCTTATCATTGCTGCCATTTCCGTGCTTGGTATCCTCTCACCCGATCCCGTTGTCAACAAATACATGCTCATTTTTGGCATCAGCCTGTTGCCGTTGACAATCAGCGCGGTGTACATGTCGTATATTCAGGCAAAACAAATGATCAAACTCTATTCTCGCATACAGGTGCTGACCAAGCTCTTCGCCATTGCAGTGATCATTCTTCTCACCTGGCTCTTTAAACTGCAGGGTTTTGTCGTAGCCATCGTGTTGGGCTATTTTCTGACCAATTTGTTCCTGGAAAGACTGATCAGAAAAAAAATCAATGCCGGGATCAGCCCTGTCGAAACCACCAAGCCTTTAAAGCTGCACTGGAAATATGCACGCTACTCGCTGGGCGCGGCTATCACCGATACCCTGGGCCTTGGCATCGATATCCTGCTGCTGAATTACCTGATCAGCGACCGCACTGAAATCGGATATTACAGTTTTGCAATCACCATCATAGGCATCTTCCGTATTTTGCCCTCCACAATCTGGACCATGGCAGCTCCTCATTTTTCATCAAAAATGGAAAACACCGGCGAATGGATGAATACATACAGAAAATACAACCGGTTGATTTTCATCGCCTCGCTGGCCATCACAGCATTGTCGGCACTAATAATCCCTTTCATCCTGAAATATTTCCTGCACGGCAAATACGAGCAGTCGGGCATCTACTTTGTCCTGCTGGTCATTGCCTGGGGGATACGTAACCTCTTCGTCATCAAGGCATCAGTACTTTTTGGAATGGGTAAGATCAATTATAATTTTTATTCTAGTCTTATTTTTCTGATTGCCGGTGGGATAGCCATTCCTGTCTTCATCCATTTCTGGCAGGTGGCCGGAGCATCGGCAGCAGTCATTCTGGCAACAATCATCGGACTGGTCTCGGTGAATTACTTTTTCGCCAGAGCTAAAAAAGAACTCACCCCGGAAAATTTATGAAGAAAAAGCTGAAGATAGCCTGGATCTGTCCGCTGGATTTTACCCGTTTTCAGGACCGTCTGGATTTTTATGAAAAGCCGGTAGAAGTTATTGCACCCTGGATCACACTGCTGACCGAAATTTTTGAAGCGCAAACTGGTGAGGCCGAGTTGCATGTGATCAGTGCTCCGCCTCGCTTACTTAAAGATGCCACGATTATAGAAAAGGGCATCACCTATCATTTCATTTCCGACAAATTGCCTTTGATCAGGCACAAACAGCCTTTTATACTGAAGAGGGCGACCCATTACCGGCTGATCCGCCATAAGGTGCGCCGGCTTGTCGACAGGATACAACCTGACCTGGTTGAGTTCCATGGTGCCGAACACGACCTGGCCTGGTCATTCTTCGACCTGGATTATCCTAAATTACTTACCCCGCAATTCTTTGTCAATAATTACTATCAATACCGCCAGACGTCTTACCTGGAATACTGGATGAAGGTGGAAGCGGCCATTTACAAGACATGCAGGAATTTTTCCTACCGGAATGAACACATGAAGAAGGAGATCCTGTCACTGAATCATTCTGCCCGGTTATTTAAATACCAATACCCGATAAGAAAGCCAATGATCTCGGCAGTAAGTTTTCCAGATAAAGATGTTGATCTTGTTTTCACAGCTCGGCTGATAAAAAGCAAAGGAATTGAAGACCTGTTGCAGGCATTGGCTTTGGTTAAGGAAGTCATTCCTGCGGTGAGGGCCAAGATCATAGGCCAGTGTTCGCCGGATTATATGGAAGTCCTGACCAAACTTGTGCAGAAGCTTGGTATAGCAGAAAATGTTCGTTTCCTGGGATTTCTGCAAACACAGGAAGAATTGTTCACCGAAGTGGCAAAATCAAGGTTGAGCGTGTTGCCCACCCATTTCGACCTGATCCCCGGCACGGTCCTGGAAGCTATGTTCATCGGCACACCCGTTGTTACTTACGCTTCAGGAGGTTTGCCCGAACTGAACCGGGAAACGGAAACGCTGCGCCTGGTCGAAACAGGAAATATTCAATCCCTGGCAAAAGAAATCTTAGCTTTGCTGGCAAATCAGGCGGAAAGGGAAGAACTTGCAGCAAAAGCCCGAGAAACGGTCAGGCGCAGGTTCGATAACGATCTGATATTTAAGGATATGTTGTCCGCTTACCGTTCCGTAATAAATAGTTTTAGCAATAAAAACTGACACATGCTCGTCCTTAGCGCATACGTCCTGATCCTATTACTGTTACTAGTCAACCAGAAATACAGGTTCATTTTCTATGTGCCTTTTCTGCTGCAGTTATCCGATGTGCTGAAAATATTAATCCCCGGGGGGCCTGCTGCCCCAAACAGCATCTTAATGGATTATTCTATTATACTTGTTGCCCTGGCTGTATGCATCCTGGTCATTTTTAACAACACCAGCAATCTGAAGGGTAATACCAGCGGAGTATTTGTGCTGTCTGTCTATTTACTGGCAATGGTCCTGTTTTCATCAGACATCTGGTGGTCTTTTAAACGGTACATGAATGTAGCCCTGGCGTTTCTGGCTTTCCCGGCTGCTTTTATTCTCGTTAAAGACCTGGGCGATATTAAAAAAATTATTAAGCCTGCCATATGGCTCATTATAATATTCCTCGTCAATGTGGGTATCAGTACTTACCTTGGATTATCAACAGGACAGGAAGGCCAGGGATATGGAAGATCATTTATTTACCTGGGTTCTGTAAACTTTTATTCCATGTACAATTTTGTTTATGCCCTGATCCTTATCCCGCTGGCCTATTACCTTACTAGAAAAACGCATATCGAATACCTTCTGATCATTCTATACTTTCTTGGGGTTTTCGTTCTGATCCTCAACCTGAAAAGGACTTATGTTTACCTTACCCTTGCCGGTGCCCTGATGTTCATTTTCCTGATCACAAAAAGAAGAAACCTGAGATTTATCGGTCCTTTTGTGATCATCGGCCTGATAACGTACGTGCTTTTCAGCGATTTTATCCTTGCTTCCATTGCAATCCGAGAGGATGTGCTGCGCAGAGGCTATGCAGAGGAAGGCCGGGGCATCGAATTAATGCTATACCCGAAGGTTCTGTCCAAATCTGGTGAACCGTTCAATTTCGCGCTATTCGGTACCGAGCTCTTCAATTCTCAGGGGAAATTCACCCTGATTGAAAAAGTTCTGAACGATAAAGACCGGCTTTTACATTCCGACCTGGCCACCATTCTCTATGGATCAGGCATTATAGGGATGCTCCTGTTTATCCGTTTTTATTACTACATCATCAAAAAATTTTATAAATACCGGAAAATTCTCAGGCGTTTTACCGGGGACGAATTAATGAAGAAGTTGTTTGCCACCTATATCAGCGTATTTGTCTGCCTGGCCATCAACACCCTTTCCGACGGTATAAATACTGCCAGTAACAGGGTGCTTCCCTATATGATACTGGGCGCTATCCTGGGCCTGATGTATAAATCGATACAGCAAAAAACCGTATTAACGCAAATTACATAGGACAACATGTTCCATAACAATGTTTTACTGATCACCGGTGGTACCGGTTCCTTCGGCAATGCCGTCCTGGGCAGGTTCCTGGATTCAGGCCTTAAAGAAATCCGCATTTTCAGCCGCGACGAAAAGAAGCAGGATGATATGCGCAATATATATAAGAACGACAAGATAAAATTTTATATCGGTGACGTGCGCGACAGGCGTAGTGTCGACCAGGCGATGCAGGGCGTGGATTACGTGTTCCATGCCGCGGCGCTCAAGCAGGTGCCTTCCTGCGAGTTCTTCCCAATGGAAGCGGTCCGGACCAACGTGATCGGCTGTGAGAACGTACTTGATGCCGCGGTCGGTAACGGCGTAAAAAGGGTGATTGTCCTGAGCACCGACAAGGCGGTCTACCCGATCAATGCCATGGGATTGACCAAGGCGCTCAGCGAAAAGGTCATGGTGGCCAAATCGAGAAACCTTAACGGAAGCGGCACCGTGCTCTGCGGCACGCGTTACGGCAACGTGATGGCTTCCCGCGGCAGCGTCATCCCGCTGTTCATCGACCAGATCAGGTCCGGGGCGCCCATCACCGTCACCGACCCGAACATGACACGGTTCATGATGTCGCTCAACGATGCGGTCGACCTGGTGCTGTATGCCTTTGAACATGGCGTGAACGGGGATATTTTCGTCCAGAAATCGCCCGCCTCCACCATCGAAGTGCTGGCGCAGGCGCTGATTGAGCTGTTCCACGCGAAAAACGAACTCAGGATCATCGGCACGCGCCATGGCGAAAAACTCTATGAAACGCTGGTAAACCGCGAAGAGATGGTAAAAGCCGAAAACCTCGAGAATTATTACTGCATCCCGGCCGATACGCGCGACCTTAACTACGCTAAGTATTTCTCCGAAGGCCAGTCGCAGGTTTCAGAGGTGGAAGAGTACACCTCGCATAATACACACCGGCTCAACTTGGAGGAAACCAAAGAACTACTGCTCAAACTCCCCGAAGTCCGGGAAGCCCTTAATCCGTGAAAATCCGTCTAATCCGCGTCATTTGTGTGCCATAAAATATTAAAATGATGAAAATCTTGATAATGGGCATCAACGGGATGCTCGGTTCCATGCTGTTCAATTACTTCAATAAACAGGAAAATTACGAAGTATTCGGAACCTTTTTCGGCGCCAACCCATTCCCGGACAACGAAAACCTCACTCATTTCGATGCTTCCGGCCAGGTTGAAGAGCAAATAAAAAATATTGCCTGCCGCTTCCAACCCGGTTACATCATCAACTGCATCGGCATTATCAAGCCGTGGTGCAAAGATGATGATCCGGCAGGTGTGAAGAACGCCATTGTGGTCAATGCCCTCTTTCCCCACTTTCTCGCGGAAGCCTGCGCGCAATACTGCCCCGGGACCCGCATCCTGACCATCGCCACCGATTGCGTTTACAGCGGTAGCAAAGGCAACTACACCGAAAACGATCCCCATGACCCGCTGGATGTTTATGGCAAAACCAAAAGCCTGGGCGAGGTGCGGCTGCCCAATTTCCTGAACATCCGAACGTCCATCATTGGCCCGGAATTGACCGGAAAGAAAAGCCTCCTCGAATGGTTCCTCTCCAACCCCGACGGCAGCACCGTGCAGGGCTTTACGCATCACTTCTGGAATGGCGTGACCACCTTGCAATTTGCACAACTCTGCGACCGCATCATGTCGGAAAACCTTTTCGATACCTGGAGAAAGATCAATCATGTCGTTCATTGGGTCGAAAACGAACCTGTCAATAAATACGAACTGCTTCTGATTTTTAACGAAGTGTTTGAAAGAAATATAAATATTGTCCCCGTGGGAAATGTCGGCGAACCAGTAGACCGTACCCTTAATTCCGTTTTTATGCCGGTTGAAAAGAAGCCGATGCGCAATGCAATTCATTCTTTAAGACACTATTTCCAATAGAACACGGATGACACGAATCAAACGAATGATCACGGATTAAAAAATCCGCGAAAATCCCTTTCATCCGTGAAAATCCGCGTGCCATTCACATCGAATATGACAAAATCAAAAATCAAAGTCCTGACCGTTGTCGGCACAAGGCCCGAAATCATCAGGCTATCCAGAACCATTTCGCTGCTCGACCAGCACGTAAACCACATCCTGGTCCATACCGGGCAAAATTACGATTACGAACTGAATGAGGTCTTTTTCGAAGACCTGGAGCTTCGCAAACCCGATTATTTCCTGAATGTCGACACTTCATCGCTGGGTGCCGCCGTCGGTGACATTATGCGAAAATCGGAGGAGGTGCTGCGTAAGGAGATGCCCGACGCCATGCTGGTGCTGGGCGACACGAACTCCTGCCTGGCAGCCTACATGGCTAAACGAATGCATATCCCCATCTTTCACATGGAGGCCGGCAACCGCAGCTTCGACTTCAACGTTCCCGAAGAGATCAACCGCCGCATCATCGATCACATTGCCGATTTCAACCTGGTTTACACTGAGCATGCCAGAAGGCACCTCATTTCCGAAGGCCTTCCTCACCGTAGGATCTATCTCACCGGAAGCCCAATGCAGGAAGTGCTATTGTACTACAAATCGAAAATCGACAGCCTCACCCCCTTAACCCCCCGACCCCCTTTTCCCCCTCTCCTGGAGGAGAGGGGGCCAGGGGGTGAGGTGGGGGATTTCTTCCTCGTCTCTTTCCACCGTGAAGAAAACGTGGACAACCCGGAAAACCTGCAGAAGATCCTGGATATCCTGAACCGGCTGGCAGAGAAGTACCAGCTCCCGGTGATCGTTTCCACCCATCCGCGTACCCGCAAGAGGCTGGAAGCAGTTGGACAGTTGGACAGTTGGACAGTTGGACAGGAAGAGTCACCAGTCACCAGTCACCAGTCACCATACGAAAGCCCTAAGCCCTATGCCCTAAGCTCTAAGCTGATACACTTCATGAAGCCATTTGGTTTCCTGGATTACATCAATCTCCAGATGCATGCGAAGTGCGTGATTTCCGACAGCGGGACGATCAGCGAGGAAAGCGCGATCCTCGGTTTCCCGGCCATTTCGTTGCGGCAGTCGATGGAGCGTCCCGAAGCGCAGGATTGCGGTACGATCATTCTCACCGGCTTCGATCCCGAGGTGGTGCTCGATTCGGTGGACCTGGTCATTAAAGAACATTCAAGTCGTCAGTCGTCAGTCGTCAGTCGTCAGTCAAACCTGGAACCTGAAACCCGGAACCTGGAACTCTGGAACTCTGGAACCCTGGAACAAACATTCCGCTCCATCCCAGCCGACTACCAAATCACCGACACCTCCTGGCGCGTGCTGAAGCTGATCATGGGCAATGCCAGGCTGAGCAACAAGTGGTGGGGTATCAACAGATGAAACAAATCCTGATCATCAACGTCAACATCACGGGCAACTCGCCCCAGCCGATCCGGTTCAGGGAACTGGCGCGCCAATGGCAGAAAAGCGCCCGGGTGACGATCGTGACGATGAACAATTTCGAAGATTATGAGCTGGATCTCGACAAAGATGTCAGGGTGATCAAAACAGAATATTCTCCGGCGGGGCGACTGCTGATCTCCAAAAACCAAATCGCGTTCAAGCAATATATTGAAGCGAAGAAAACCCTGAAGCGGAGGGTAAGGGAAATGATGCGCAAAGTATGGCGGGCCAGCATTTTCTACCGACTGATTTTCCCCGATAAGTTCATCTTTGAGCACCGTCCAATCATGCGGCAGTTGCGTCGGCTTAAACAGGACGGGCAGGCATTCGACGCCATCATTGTCAGCGTGGCGCCATTTTCGCTGCAGCGGCTGGGGCGCAGGCTGAAGAAGCTATTTCCGGGCGCGTTGCTGATCTACGACACCGGCGATCCGTTTTACGGCAACACCGGCCTGGCCCTGGTAAAGCCTTTGTCGACCACCTTCGCCAGGCGTTTTGAACGGAAACACCTGCCTCTTTTCGACCGGATCGTGGTTCCGACACGGGCGTTGAAAGAGCATTACGAGCACCATTACGGCGATGTGCTGAAGCCGGGGACGGTCCATGTGGTCGAGCAGGGATTCCATCCTTTGTTCGGCTCGGTTCAGCCAAAGGTCCGCAGGCCGGGGGATCCTCTGCGGCTGCTTTATGCCGGCGGACTGTACAAGGAACTGCGGGAGCCCTATGCGCTATATGCAGCCATCAGGTCTTACGGCCACGCGACTCTCCGCATCTTCGGCAATATCCACCCCGACCTATTGCCTGAGGAAAATGAGCAGTTTTACTATGGCGGCAGCATCAGTCCTGCTCAACTCCTCACGGAATATGAAAACTGCGATGCCACCGTGTTCATCGACAACAAAAGCGGCATACAGGTGCCGGGGAAGATACTGGAGCTGACGGGGATCAACCGGCCGATCCTCTATATTTACGAGAATACTGCTTCGCCGACGCGTGATTACGCGGACGAAACGGCCTGTGCGGTAAAATGCCGGAACAATGCGGAAGGTATACTCGGTGCGCTGGAGGAAATGACGGCCCGCTACCCTTCCTTCAACTATGAAAACACGAAGCAAAACTACTCCTGGCCGGCGCTGGCTGAGAAATACCTTACAATGATCTGATGAAATATCCCTTTCTAATACGATTCAACAGAAAAAGCGAAACCGTAAACCTGAACATCCTAAGGGTTAAGGATTTAAAGAAGAATATCGATTCTCCGGGAATTTATATCCATACTTCCATCGATTACATCGAACTCAGCGGAAATGCTCAAAATACATTTATCTTCGGCGATATCATAAACCTGACCGGTGCAGGGAGATTGAACAGCGATGAAAAAGACCTTGCCTCCTATTTTAAAAATATTAAAGGCACTTTTTATATCATCCGTATTAATCATGATGAACACAGCATTGAAGTGGCCAGCAGTATTTTCGGCATCTTCCCGGTTTTTTACGCGGAGAAAGATAAAGACTTTTTCGCCTCCTCCGATCTTCAACTGCTGGTAAATTCCGCTGATATCACCCCGCATATCAGCAGGCGCTTCATCCTTGAAACCGTGCTGTTCAATTATCCTTTGTTCGACCGTACTATTTATGAAGAAGTCAGAAACCTGCCGGCCAATTCGAAACTGCAATTTAAAAACGGAAAATTACAGGTTCAAAAATACCTGGACATCACCGCTCTGTTTCAGCAAAATCCCATTCCTTACAGGAAACACATCAATCATCTGTCTGATATTCTGATCGATACGATCAGAGGATATTTCCCCGGAGAGCATTTTAACATCACCTTCACTGGCGGTTTCGACGGGCGGACTCTGGTGTCGTGCGCCAAATACCACAACGCCGACTTCTCAACCTTTTCGCTTGGAAGCATTAAAAATGACGATGTTTATCTGCCGCTGGAACACGCCGCCAGCTTGGGGATTACACACCACCCCGTTTACCTTGACGAACCCGGGTATATCGGTTCGTTCCTTGATAATGCCAGGGAGTTGCTGGAACAAAGCGCCGCACTTACCAATATTTCATACACGCATTTTCTTTATGCAGCAAAACGCGTGGCTCAGCATAGCGATTACATGCTGACCGGCTTCGGCGGCAGCGAGATTTTCAGGTCGCTGGATATCCGGGGAGCTGTAACATCCCATGAACTGGTCGATTTTTTTGAGTTCTCAAAGAATAAAGTATGGGTTTCAAAAATCAGGAATTCCGAAAAACTCCGATTGCTAAATGAGGACCTTGTTAATAAAGATCTGGAGTCACTTATCGATGAATTGTCTGATTACCAGGATAAAACTTCAGGAGAAATGAGCCTGAACGAGCGAATATACATTTACCTGTATGAAGAGATCTTCAGGAAAGTTTACGGTCCTGTCATCACTTCGATGTCGGATAAAATGATTGTGCGTAATCCTTATTTCGATTATGCCTTTAATGCCGAACTGATGAAATATTCCATTGCGGGCCTGTACAGTAAATTTTTCGTGAAGAACCCGGCAAAGCGCTACAAGGGACAGGTGCTTTACGGCCATGTGATCAAAAAGACTTCCCCCCTGCTTGCCGGCCTGGTCACTGGTAAAGGTTACCGTCCGGTTGATCTGACTACTTACAGCGGGTTGGCCAATATCACATTTAATTTTTTCAGGAAGAGACTGGCAAGGAAAATAAAACCAACAAACCTTGATAATTTATCGCTCATCACTTGCTTTGAAAAAAACAAGGAGCTGTTCATTAATCAGGTAAGCCGTTCAGAGTATTTCCGGCAGGAAGGAACCGGTCAAATCCTCAATGCCGGATCTTATATAAATAACCTAAAGGAAAGGGACCTCTTGCTTATTGCTTTTTCCATAAACCTTTATCTTGACATGCACCATGCGTAAAATTTACCTGCTCACGGATTACAAGGGCCGCTTCGGATCAAAGTATAACGATTCACCCTATCGCAGTGGTATGGACAAAGAACTACTCTGTAAACACTTCCATGAGCAAGGTTTCCAAACTGTTTTCACGCCTTTTCAGGATATTCGGTTTCGCACCGATGATTATAAGGGTCAACTTGTAATATACACTTCAGCAGAAGATGGCCAATATCATTATAAATCATTTATAGAAGACATTGTTTATGGCCTTGAATTAACGGGGGCCTTCCTCATTCCGGCGTATAAATTTCTGAAAGCCAACAATAACAAGATCTTCATGGAAATTTTGCGTGATCTCTCTGAAAACCAGAATGAGTTAGGAAGCCTTACTTCACATTATTACGGGACTTTTGAAGAATTAAAGAAAGAAATGGAGAAAGACTTCGTTGATTTTCCGATGGTTCTCAAACCCGCCGGTGGTGCAATGAGCAGGGGTGTGAGCCTGGCAAAAAATAAGGAAGAAATTTACATCCAGGCGAAAAAATTAAGTGCCACTAAAGATTGGCGATATGATCTGAGGGACTTAGTGAGATCTTATAAGCATAAAGGTTATCTGAGGGAATCATCACATAGAAAGAAATTTATTGCTCAGAATTTTATCCCGGGTCTGGAAAATGATTATAAAGTACTTGTCTTTGACAAGAAATATTATGCCATAAAAAGAAGAAACCGGAAAGATGATTT
The DNA here is from genome assembly GCA_964447005.1 of uncultured Bacteroidales bacterium. Classification (GTDB taxonomy): domain Bacteria; phylum Bacteroidota; class Bacteroidia; order Bacteroidales; family JAGOPY01; genus JAGOPY01. Next base: position 39,929 of record CAYUQP010000018.1, on the reverse strand, counting down.
CAGGGCCAGTGGCGGTGGCTTGCTATCGTATGAAGAAAATTTACCGGATGGATTGCTCGATTTTGCTGAAAAAGTGTTCACTAGGCTTGATCTGCCTCACGTGTCGCTTGACCTGGCTTTTGATGGAAACCGGTTTCACCTTTTTGAGTTTCAGGCTATCTATTTTGGCAGTTATACGTTGACCTATTCTGATTTCTATTTTGAAAAACAAGGATCAGAATGGCAGATTAAAAGGGGGAAATCGGACCTTGAAAATGAATATGTGAACAGTATTGTTTCTTACATCAAAAGAAAACAATATGAAGCGTAAAGATTAATATGAGGGTTCTGTTTGTAAGCAGCGGAAACAGCAGGAGCGGGATCAGCCCCATTGTCATGAACCAGGCTTTATCCTTGCAAAAGCAGGGCATTGAGGTTGATCTTTTTCTAATTAAAGGGCGGGGCATCAGGGGCTATTTATCCAACATTCCCGCGTTCAGGCGAAAATGCCATGAAAACAACTATGACCTTGTGCATGCCCATTATTTTGATTCGGCACTGGTTCCAACGCTTTCATGTATAAAGATTCCCCTTATCGTATCGCTGATGGGCAGCGATGTGCATGAAAGTGCCGTCAGCAGGATGCTGATAAAGCTCTTTCACCGCTTTTCATGGGCGGCAACCATTGTCAAATCGGCTGATTTGAAAAAGAAATCGGGGATTAAAGATGCGCACATTATTCCTAACGGTATTGATCTAAAGAAATTTCAGCCTATGGATAAGCAGGAAGCCAGGGCTATACTTTCCCTGGATCCTGAAAAAAAATACATCCTCTTCCTGGCCAATCCCGCCCGACCGGAAAAGAATTTCAAACTGGCTGAAGAAGCTGTCGGCCTGCTAAATGATGAGCAGGTTGAATTGCTTATTGTTTATGGGATTGAAAACGAAAAAGTAGCGCTCTACCTTAATGCTGCTGAAGTGGTGCTCCTGACTTCGTTATGGGAAGGTTCGCCCAATGTCATAAAAGAAGCCATGGCCTGTGACCGGCCCTTGGTCTCAACCGATGTCGGCGACATCAGAACCCTGCTGGAAGGCACAGAAGGATCGTATGTTTGCAAAACCGATCCAAAAGATGTCATGGAAAAAATCAGGCTCGCCCTGAAGTTCGGAAATCATACAAAGGGAAGGCGGAAACTCGTCGAATTAGGCCTGGATGAGATAGTAATTGCTAAAAAGTTAATAAATCTATATTCTCAAGCTAAATAGCTATGCAAGATTATTAGGAGAACAAATGTATAAGATAATCACTGATATTGAAAATTTAGAACCTGGGAGCTGGGCGGAGTTCGTGAAAAGACATCCAAATGGCAATATCTTTCAAACGCCTGACATGTATAAGATTTTTTCGAATACAAAAAATTATACTCCGGTTTTAGTAGCAGTTACTTTTAATGGCGAAATAGTTTCATTACTTCTGGCTGTGATACAATCAGAATTCTCTTCACCAATTGATTACCTGACCTCAAGGGTTGTAATTGATGGAGGGCCTTTGGTTATTAATAATGATGAGGAATTATTAAAAATTACTTTAAAAAAGTTCAAGGAAATTACAAGAAAAAAATCTATATATGCCTTGTTTAGAAATTATTGGATTTGGGGAGATAAGATAAATATATTCAATCAGACAGGGTTTAAATATATAGATCATCTTAACATAACGGTTGATCTTACCCGGTCAATTGAAGAAATTTGGTCTTCTATTCATAAGTACCGCAGAAAAGAAATAAAAAAAGCAATAAATAAAGGGGTAATTGTGAAACTTGTGGATCTCAATGATAGGTTATTACTTGATGAATCTTATTTTATCCTAAACAAGTTGTATAATAAGCTAAAAATTCCTCTTCCGGATAAAAGTATTTTTGATTATTCCATTGAACTTCTTGGAGTTAATAATCAACTTAAAATTTTTGGCGCATTCCTGGATAATCAATTAATTGGTGTAAGGTATGTTCTTTGCTATAATAAAGAGATTTTTGACTGGTATGCCGGAAGTAAAGATGATTTTCTCCCTTACCATCCCAATGATATACTTCCCTGGGAAATATTCAAATGGGGTGCGGAAAACAATTACGAAACATTTGATTTCGGAGGTGCTGGTAGCCCTTTGAAATCTTATGGTGTGAGGGATTATAAAATGAAATTTGGAGGGGAGTTGGTAAGTCCGGGAAGATTCATTTCTATTTATAATCCATTGGTTTATTTCCTTTTGAATAACTTGATTAAATTAAGAAAACTTTTTTAGCAATAAAAAAATGAAAATTCTAATAGATATAGGACATCCTGCCAATGTGCATTATTTCAGGAATTTTGCAAAGATAATGCTTGAAAGGAAGCATGAAGTTTTCTTTACAACCCATCAAAAGGAATTTGAATTGGAATTACTTAAGGCATATGGCTTTAATTATTACTTTATTGATAAACACAGAAAAGGCCTTCTGAATAAAATATATGGTGTGGCAATAAAGACTATCAAGTTATTAATTTATTCTTCCAGAATTAAACCAGATGTTTTTGTTAGTTCCGGTTCATTTGCTGCTGCTTATACATCTTTTATCCTTAGAAAAGCTCATATCACATTGGAGGATACCGGTAATCTTGAACAAATTCGTCCAATTAAGCCTTTCTCAAAAGTATTCATAACTCCAGATGTTTTTCACCTACAGTTAGGCAAGAAGCATGTAAGGGTTAAATCCTATTTTGAAGTAGCCTCAATTCATCCTAATTATTTCAAGCCAAATAAGTCGGTACTAGACCTTCTTGGAATTGATGAAAGTCAGCCATATTGTTTATTACGATTTGTTGGTTGGAACGCTACCCACGATATTAATCAAGAGGGCATCAGCTATCAAATAAAAAAAGACTTAATTAATTTGTTAGATAAGAAAATGAAAATCTTCATTTCTTCTGAAAAAAATCTTCCAGCAGAATTCGAGCCATACAAAATTAATATTCCCCCGCAAAGAATGCATGATGCACTCTATTTCGCAAGTTTATATATTGGAGAAGGAGCAACTATGGCATCTGAAGCTGGATTACTAGGCACACCATCAATTTATGTGAATTCTCAATCTGTTTGTTATAATCTAGATCAGGAAAAATATGGAACAGTGATAAATATCAAAGACAATTCTCAATTAATTAAAAAAGTAGTAGAATTATTAGATGTGAAAGATTTAAAAAATGCATGGAAACAAAAAAGTTTACAATTGCTAAAAGAAAAAATTGATTTCACAGCCTTTTTAGTATGGTTTATTGAAAATTATCCACAAAGCTTTAATACAATGAAAGAAAATCCAGACTACCAGGACAGATTTTTCTCTTAATAATTTCTTTAAGAATGTCCCTGTTTACATATAAAAGATTACCTGATAGAAGGTTCATTTTGAGTGATAAATCACGCATAATAGATATTCTAATTAGTGATCGGGCTCATTTTTATACTTTTTCAGCCAGGGGTGGCATTGAACTATTCATTGAGCATTTAAAATTAAATGAAGAAAATAGAATAACCTTATTACCTGCTTTTTCAGCACAGGGTGTTGTCTTGCCTTTTCAACGAAAAAAAGCAAAGTATATATTTTATAAATGCGATGAACGACTCAGCCCTGATTTGAATGATATCATTCAAAAGATTAATTTATATAAAGTTAAAGCTATTTTTGTCATCCACTATTTTGGTTTTCCTCAACAAATGGAACCAATAATGGAAATTGCAAGACAAAATAAAATATTCGTTTTTGAAGATTGTGCACAAGCTCTTTTTTCAAGCTCATCAGATAACAACTTTCTTGGCTCAAAAGGCCATATTTCATTTTTTTCACTGACTAAATTCCTTCCTGTTCCCGATGGCAGCCTGTTTATCATTAATGATCCTGAAATTGATATTAGTAAACTTAGATTTAGGAAATCTTTCATACTAAAAAAAACAGCAATAATAAGTAGTCGCATTTCAATACATGTTAAAGGCTTACAAACCAAGATTATCAAGAAAAATAATCTGGTTTTTGATCTCACTGCAAAATTTTTTAATCTTATTTATTATAAAATAATTTGCCACCTAAGTCCGCAAAAAATTTCTACAGGAACTTTAAACCAATTAAATCACTACGATTTAAAATCGTTCATCAGCAATAGAATTAGAAATGCTAAATTCTATGATAAGAATCTGAATTTGATGGAAAATCAAAAACTCTACAAGTTTGATGGGCCTTATGTAATTTCAGGTTTTCCAATAATTGTGAAAAATAGAGATCGGCTAAAAAGAGAATTAAAAAAACAAAATATTGAAACATTGGCTTATACGCATAATTGGTTTTATGTAAGTGAGAATGAAAAATCAAGTTTTGAGAATGAAAAAAATATTTTAGACCATCATTTACTATTACCTGTAAATGAGAATTATTCACTGAATGATATTGCGCATATCACTGAAGTGGTCAAGAAATGTTTAAAAGAATCATCTTAAAATTTTGCGATTCCTGATCGACATCCGCCACCCCGCCCACGTGCATTATTTCAAACATTTTGCCAGGATCATACAGGGAAAAGGACACTGTGTATATTTCACGACGATTGAAAAAGAATTCGAGCCTTATCTGCTCGAAAGTTGCGGATTTGAATACAAAAAGCTGGGCAACCACAAAAAAACGCTGAGCGGTAAGATCATGGCCTTATTGATTTACAACATCAAATTGCTGGCATATTCGTTAAAGGTCAGGCCCGATATTTTCCTCGGCGCCGGAAGCATCAGCGCCGCCCACGTGGCCTTCCTCATGCGGAAACCCTTCATACAACTGGAAGATAGCGGGAATATGGAACAGATACGTCTTTACCTCCCATTTACACAAGCCGTGCTTAGCCCTGAAAATATCCCCGAAAACCTTGGTAAAAAACAGGTCCGCTACCGCGGCTACCAGGAAATTTGCTTCCTTCATCCCAACTATTTTATAGCGGATGATCATATCTACGAGCATCTGAATATTTCGAAAGACACAAAATACAGCATCGTCCGCTTTGTCTCCTGGGACGCCACGCACGATGCGGGCCAATCGGGACTGAGCCTGCATGATAAACAAAAAATCGTCGATCACCTCTCCGGAACCATGCGTGTTTTCATTTCATCCGAAGGGAAATTGCCGGCTGACCTTGAGCCATACCGCATCAGGATACCCTTTGAGAAAATGCACGACGCGCTTGCCTTTGCCGACATTTTCGTGGGCGAAGGAGCCACCATGGCTTCCGAGGCCGGACTGCTGGGAACGCCTTCTATCTATATTAATTCACTTGTGCGATGCTATAATGAAGACCAGGAAAAATTTGGCACAGTCTTTAATTTCAGGAACGGAGATGGCGTGATAGAAAAAATAAATGAAATCCTGGCTATGCCCGATTATAAAAAAACCTGGAAGGAACGAAGCAGGAAACTCCTCGAAAGCAAAATCGATGTGACCGCCATGCTCGTCTGGTTTGTGGAAAATTTTCCGGAAAGCACGAAAATACTGCAGAAACAACCGGATTATCTCAATAAATTCTAAGTTCAAAGTTTTGAGGTTGGAACATGAAAGAATTTACTTTATCGGCTTATAAAAAGATTCTGGAAAGCTTCCGGGATGCGGGTTATACTTTTACACCTTTTGAGGATTTCCTCATAAACCCGGGTATAAAAACAGTCATTCTCCGGCATGATGTCGACCGTTTTCCCGGTAATGCCCTGAAAATGGCATCGCTGGAACAGGGAATGGACATACGCTCGACTTACTTCTTTCGCATTATTCCATCGGTTTATAAACCTGTTATCATGCGGAAAATAGCCGGGATGGGCCATGAAGTCTCCTACCATTACGAAGACCTTTCTATAGCCGGCGGAGACCGTGAAAGAGCCATTCTCTTATTTGAAAATAACCTCAAAAAGATTCGTGCAGTTTACCCTGCAAAAACTATCTGCATGCATGGAAGCCCCTTATCGAAATGGGACAACAAGGAGATTTGGAGACACGGAAAAGGGGAGAAAAGATATGATTACCGTTCATACGGCATTATTGGGGATACCTCACTTGATGTGAATTATGATGAGGTTTTCTACATCACCGATAACGGCTGGGGATGGAACAATACGGCCAGCAGTGTCAGAGACAAGGTCGATTCCCGTTTTGACATTCCAATAAAAGATACCTGGCATTTTTGCGATCTTATCCGCCAAGGTGCTTTGCCGGATAAAATTCTGTTCAATACCCATCCCGATAGCTTTTTCGAAGCCTGCCTGCCCTGGTGGATGAATAAAGTATTCATCAAATCGAAAAACATTATCAAACGCCAGATTGTCAAATACAAAATATTCAAATAATTATGTGCGGAATATTCGGAATCATTGTCAAACCGGGGGCTGCGTACAAACAGCAAACCATTTCGGGGGTGCTGAATAAACTTGCCCTCCTGTCGGAGTCCCGCGGTAAAGATTCTTCAGGTATCGCTTTCAGAAACGACACTTCCGGTCATATCAATGTGATTAAAGGAGATATACCGGTTTCTTCATTGTTAAAGGATCCTGCATTCAGGGAAACTCTCGATGATTCTTTGAAATCCTATGCCTCAGGTTCCGGATTTTCTGTGTTTGGGCATGCCCGGTTGGTAACAAACGGATCGCAACTCTATGAGGTTAATAATCAGCCCGTTATAAAGGATAATATCCTCGTGATCCACAATGGGATAATTGTAAACGTGGATGAAATCTGGATTAACAACCCTGGTCTGACCAGAGAGTATACAATAGATACGGAAATCATCCCGGCCCTGGTCCGGTCAGAACTTTCTTCCGGAAATAACCTTATTTGCGCTTGTAATGAATCGTTCAGCAAACTCAAAGGAACATATTCTGTCGCTATGATGTTCGCTGATTCTCCAGAGTTTGTGTTTGCTACTAATAATGGTTCATTTTATTATGTTACCGACCATAAAACCTATTTTGGTTTTGCTTCGGAAAGCTACTTCCTGGAAGAATTGCTGAAAGACAGGGTTTTTGAGGAATTTGAACATGCCGGCGGACACATACAACTTGTCAGCAATACCGGTATTTCGGTCAATATGACTTCATTAAAAATAAACCAATTCAGCCTGTCTGAATCAAACAACCTTCCTGTTCTCAATATTGGGGAAAAACTGCTCACCATCAATAAACAATCCATCGAAAATAAAGCGGCCCAATATGAAGTAGTCATCGATCCGGCAATCTTTATTAACCGTAATAATGAACAGCATCTTTTTAACCTGCTGGAATACAATATAGAAGCGGTGCGCAACCTGAAACGCTGCACAAAATGCCTGCTCCCGGAAACTTTCCCGTTTATTGAATATGATGATCATGGTGTTTGTAATTTTTGCAACCATTACAAACCGAAAAACATGACCGGGTCGATGGAACAACTGATGCAACTGGTTGAGCCTTACAGGAACAGCCAGGGAAAACCTGATTGTATCGTACCATTCAGCGGTGGCAGAGACTCTACTTATTCTTTGCACATCGTGAAGAAAAACCTGGGCCTTCATCCTATCGCTTTTACTTACGACTGGGGCATGGTCACTGACCTCGCCCGGAGGAATATCGCCCGTGTCTGTGGTAAACTGGGTGTTGAAAATATTATCGTTTCAGCAGATATTCGCTGGAAAAGAGAGAATATCAGGAAAAATATCAGCGCGTGGCTTAAAGACCCGAAACTGGGCATGATCCCTCTGTTTATGGCCGGTGATAAATATTTTTTTTACTATACCAATGTAGTTAAAAAACGTACCGGCATTAAACTCAATATATGGGGAATCAATAATCTCGAAAACACTGAGTTTAAAACAGGTTTTGCGGGACTTTCGCCAAAATTCAATAAGAAAAGAATTTATTCGCTATCAAAAATTAACCAGCTTAAATTAATGGGTTTTGTCGGAGGAAGTATGCTGAAAAATCCTTCCTATATAAACCAGTCAATTCTGGATACAATGGGTTCATTTGCAACAAGGTACATCGCACCGAAAAGGGATTATTACCACCTGTTCGACTATTACCACTGGGACGAAAATGAAATCACCAGACTAATAACAGATGAGTATGAATGGGAAAGAGCAATCGATACAAAATCCACCTGGAGGATCGGTGATGGCACTGCCAGCTTCTACAATTATATCTACTTCACTGTAGCCGGATTTTCCGAAAATGACACTTTCAGAAGTAACCAGATCAGGGAGGGGATGATTGACCGGGAAACTGCGCTTAAACTCGTGGAGGAAGAAAACCGGCCGAGGTACGAAACCCTCCGATGGTATCTTGAAATCGTTGGTCTTGATTTTAAACAGGTCGTTGAAACGGTTAACAAAATACCCAAATTATACCGGTTATGATCATGTTATTCGTCATTTTCAGCAATTCTTGAAAAGATAAATTATGAAATCAGCGATTAAAATAAAGTCTTTCATCATATCGTTCTGCTTTCTGATCCTTCTCTTTTCGGGCAGCCAGGCACAAGAGACAGCAAGCAAGTATGATAACTGGGGCGATTGGCAAATCAATCTGCGGTTTGGAACACAAATGTCGGGCATTAAAGATGAGGACTTTATAGCGTCAAATTACGCACCGTTGCTTAACGTAAGCGCCGGAAAGTGGTTCTCTCCTTCGATTGCTTTGCAGATCGGTTATAAGGGCTGGTATTTTCATACCATTGCCGACGAAGAAAAGCATCCGTACGGTTATTATTACGGGGAAGCGGTACTGAATGTCAACAGCCTGTTCAGGAATTACGACGATTCGCAACTGTGGTCTTTATACCTCCACGGTGGAACGGGATATTTTTACAACGGTACCTATGACCAGCCTAATTTTTGCGCGGATATGGGAGTAACGAACAACCTCCGCATCTCCGAGATGTTCCGTGCCAGTCTCGATATTTCCGCCATCGTCGGTTATGACATTTACCAGGGTGATGAAGATATTTTACCGGGGATCACACTTGGTATTGCCTGGTTGTTCTAGGGAGCCGGTTAAAACAGTCGGCAGTCGGCAGTCGGCAGTCAGCAGTCGGCAGTCGGCAGTCAGCAGTCGGAATTCTTTTAACAATTGAACAATTGAACAATCGAACAGTATAACTCTTTGGATTTCACAATAAAAACCTATAAAAAACTCCTGTCCTCCCTGACAGCCCGGGGTTACACCTTCCAGACCTTCGCGGAATTCCTGGAGAATCCTGCCCCGAAATGCATCATCCTGCGTCACGATGTAGAAGCACGTTACGGCAATGCCCTGGCGTTCGCGGAGATACAAAAAGAACTGGGGGTCCGCGGAACGTACTATTTTCGTTTTCTACCAAATCATTTCGACAAAGAAATCATCCGTAAAATAAGTTTGCTGGGCCATGAAATCGGCTACCACTACGATGATCTTTCGCATTGCCATGGAAATTATGAAGCTGCCTTAAAACGATTTGAGAAAAACCTGGCAACACTGCGTGAGATCGCCCCGGTAAAAACCATCTGCATGGAAGGCGCGCCGCTGTCGAAATGGGACAACCGGGAGATGTGGAGACAGGGAGACAGGGAGAAGGGGAGAAGCGGGGATGTAGTCGGCGGTCGGCAGTCGGCGGTCGGTGGTCAGCACTCAGAAGTGGAACATTGGAACCCTGGAACCCTGGAACAATCAACCCGTAACCCGTATCCCGTAACCCGTAACCCGAAACACTACCGCGATTACGGAATTCTGGGCGAACCCTACTTCGACATCGACTTCACCCAGGTCCTCTACCTGACCGACACGGGAAGGAGGTGGGACGGGGAGAAGGTGAGTGTGCGCGACAGGACAAATTCCAAATTCCAGGCACCAAATTCCAAACAAATCCAAAATTCAAAATTTAAAATTCAAAATTTTAAATTTCATAGCACCCAGGATATTATCAACGCCGCCTCCCTGCTCCCCGACCAGATCATGTTCACCTTCCACCCGCAGCGCTGGACGGATGACCCAATCCCGTGGGTGAAGGAACTGGTGATGCAGAATGTGAAGAATGTGGTGAAGAGGTTAGTGCTGATGGCCCGGGGCATAGGGCGTAGGGCGAAGAGCTAAGAGCTTAGGGCTAAGAGCTAAGAGCTAAGGGCATACAGCTTGGAGCTTGCGGCATGAAGCTTAGTTATAATTCCGAAAATCCGTTTAACAATGGAACAATGGAACAATGGAACAATTGGACAATTGAACAATCGAACAATCGAACACCCATGAAAATAATCTCCGTCGTCGGCGCAAGGCCGAACTTTATGAAGATCGCCCCGTTCATCCGGGCAATAGAAAAGTATAACTCCTCCTCACTTCACTCCCTGGTCCCACCTCACCCCCTTTCCCCCCTGCCCCCCACTCCCCCTCTCCTTGAGGAGAGGGGGCCGGGGGGTGAGGTGAGACCGGGGGGCGTGGAACACCTTCTCGTCCACACCGGCCAGCACTACGACATCCGCATGTCGCAGGCCTTTTTCGAGGACCTGGGCATCCCCGAGCCGGACATCAACCTCGAGGTGGGCTCGGGCTCCCATGCCGAGCAGGTGGGCCGCACGATGATCGAGTTCGAAAAGGTGCTGCAACAGGAAAAACCCGACTGGGTTGTCGTTGTCGGCGATGTGAACGCGACGCTGGCCTGCTCGGTGACTGCAAAGAAGGAACTCGTGAAGGTCTGCCATATCGAGGCTGGGCTGCGCTCGGGCGACATGGCCATGCCCGAGGAGATCAACCGCCTGGTGACCGACCGCCTGGCCGACCTGCTGCTCATCCCCGACCGCATCTCGGGCGATAACCTCCGCAAGGAAGGCGTCCCCGAAGAAAAAATAGGCTTCGTGGGCAACATCATGATCGACACCCTCGAAGCGAACCGTGAACGGGCCGCCGCACTGGAGATTCTTGATATTATAAATAGCAATATCATTCAACATTCAACATTCCTGATTCCTGATTCCCACCTCACCCCCTTACCCCCCGACCCCCTAATCCCCCTCTCCTTAAGGAGAGGGGGCCAGGGGGAGAGGTCCGGATACGCTGTCATCACTCTCCACCGCCCTTCCAACGTCGACCGCGAAGACGTCCTGGTGCCGCTGTTCCGCTTCCTCGCCGACGAGGTGGCCGCTACCATGCCGTTGTTCTGGCCGGTGCACCCAAGGGCTCAGAAGATGATGAAGCAGTTCGGCATCTGGGATGAGGCCATGGCCAATCCCAACCTGGTCATGCTGCACCCCATCGGGTACCTGGAGATGCTCCGGCTGAACATGGAAGCACGCATCCTGCTGACCGACAGCGGGGGACTGCAGGAAGAATGCACCGTGCTCGGCACCCCCTGCCTTACAATGCGCTGGAACACCGAACGGCCGGTGACGCTCCGTGAACACGGCGGCGCCAGCGTGCTGGTCGGAAATAACGTAGAACGGATAAAAAAAGAATTCCTCGAAACCCTGAAAATGCCAAGAAACCCTGTGCGGCCGGAACTTTGGGACGGGAAGACGGCGGAGAGGTGCCTGGAAGAAATTTTAAATTTTAAGTTTTAAGTTTTGAGCTTGAGTTAGTTAGTTGTTGAGTTATTTGGGATTTTTGAGTTTGAGTTTTGTTTGGGATTTGGTACTTGTAATTTGGAATTTGTTTGGTTTTTGGTGCTTGGATTTTGGAATTTAAACCACATACCGGGTTGCTCAAAAAATTAACCCTCACATACACCGCTCTCCTGGTTCTGCTGGCAGTCCTGCCGATCAACAGCGGGGATTCGGCGCTGAACAATAATTTCGTCCTGTCGATCAGGCTCGATTACCTGGTGCATTTTGCCGTGTTCATCCCCTGGGTGGTCCTGGTCTGGCTGGCCACCGGGGTGAGTTTCAGGAGTGAGCCGATCAAAGCATTCGGCTGGATCGCAGCAGGGATCGTGCTGGCGGTTTTGACCGAAGCAATACAGTATTTGCTTACCTACCGGTCGTTCAACATCAACGACCTGGTTGCGAATGTCATTGGAATAATTTTAGGTGCGGTGGTCTTGCTCTTGAGGAGACCAGCGAAAAGGGCTGTAAAGTAGTCATAAATTCCCAACCTCACCCCCTGTCCCCCTCTCCAAATTGGAGAGGGGGAATAGGGGGCGGGGGGTAAAGGGGGTGAGGTTGTCAAATGAACTTGGAACTGATATACGATCCCGAAAAATTAGCCGCTCTCTGCTGGTCATCCTTTGTGGAATCTCATCCCGACGGGACGGTGTTCCAGTCGCCGGAGATGTATGAGCTTTTTGCCCGCACAGAACGAATGACGCCTGTGGTCGTTGGCGCTGCGGACCGGGTAACGGGAAAGCTGGCCGGCATCCTGGCCGGTGTGATCATCAGGGAAATGGATGGCCCGGCAGGATATTTCTCATCCCGGACCGTCATCTATGGCGGCCCGCTGATCGATCCTGTCATAGAAAACAAGCAGGAATTACTGGATCTGCTACTGCAAGGACTGATCAGTTGTGTAAAACACCGTTCCATCTTCATCCAGTTCCGGAATTTCTTCGACCTGTCGGAGCACCTGGATGTTTTCAACCGGCATGGATTTAAGATGCGCGACCGGCTGAATCTGCTTGTGGATACTTCGGATTATGAAACCGTGAAAAAGAATATGAGCACCTCGCGGATGAGGCAGGTCAGGAAGGGACTGGAGCTGGGGGCGAGGATCATTGAACCGGCCTCGGTTGAACAGGTCGGTTCTTTTTACGAGATATTGCTTGATCTTTACCGGAATAAGGTGAAAAAGCCGCTCCCCGACCGGGATTTCTTTGAACAGTTTTATTACAATTCAAAAGCCGGGCAGGTGGGGATCATCCGGCTTGTCGAGTACCGGGGAAAGATCATCGGCGGCATCCTGTCGCCGGTCACGGCGGGAAAGACCATTTACGAGTGGTATGTCTGCGGGCTGGACCAGCAGTACAGGGAGGTCTTTCCCAGCGTGCTGGCCACCTGGGCCGCCATCGATTATGCGCTCCAAAACGATATCCCCCGCTTTGATTTCATGGGAGTGGGCATTCCCGAACGGGAATACGGGGTACGTGATTTCAAGGCCCGGTTCGGGGGTGAAATGGTGAACTACGGGCGGTTTGCGCGGATCAACAACCGGTTTATCTACTTAATCTCGGAATTGGGATATAATTTATTGTCGTTACTTCGAAAAATCTGAGTGGATAAATGATAAATTTGACCTCCCAAATTAACAGCAAATGAATCGCCGCCGCACGTTTATCTACCTGTTAATTGATATTTTTGTTGTAACCGCATCATTCCTGATATTCATCTGGATAAAGCCGGCTTCCAAACGAATATATCTGCCGGAGTATTTCCCGCAATTTCTATTTTTCCTGTCACTCTGGTTGCTGGTATCCGTTTCCATTGATAAATACCGGCTGCATAAGAAGGAAACATTGCACGACCTGCTGTTTCCCGTTGTCACGGGCAACACCATTATTTTGTCCGCGATCTTTTTCCTGATGCTGCTGTTCCAGTATTTCGAGTTTTCGCGGATGATCGTTTTCGGGACGTTGGGGCTTTCTTTCTTATCCGAAGTCGTTCTGGTTTACGTTTATTATTACAACCGCAAACTGAGCCGTGATGCAGAGCATTTCGACACCTTTCAGCAGGCCCTGATCAAGGTGAAGGCCGGGCTGGTCAGCCGGGATGAAGCAGAGAAGATACTGTCTGAAAGTCCTGATAAGGGTGTTATTCCGCTGAACCGCGACCTGGTGATCAATGAAGCCGGCGAAGAGGTGTACCGGTTCATTGAAAAAAACATCGACCTGGGGCACCAGAAAACCCTGGTGGTTTCGACCACCACGCCGTTCAACATACTGAACCAGCCCGAGGGTTATTTTGGGGCTATTGTCAACCTGAGCAAGGTGAACGATTTCAAAAGGGTCAATAAGTTCTTCGAGGCAGTGAACAGCCGTTTACCATTGTATGGGCTTTACATCAACTGCGTGGTAACCAACCAGATAAGGAAAAAGCAGATCATGAGAAAATACCCGGTGGTGATCAACGGGATCTTTTATTTCTTTTACTACCTGTTCGTGCGCGTCTTTCCGAAACTGCCGGTTACCAAGAATATTTATTTCTGGTTTACTAACGGATACGACCGGGCCATCTCGAAAGCGGAAACTTTTGGACGACTTTATTCCTGTGGTTTTGAGCTGATCGATAATGAACAGGTCGGCGACCGCTTATACTTTGTGGCCAGAAAGATCCAGGAGCCCTCTTTTGATTATCATCCCACTTACGGTCCGCTAATCAGGCTGAAAAGGGTGGGAAAGAACGGCAAGATCATTTATGTTTACAAGATGCGCACCATGCATCCTTATTCGGAATATTTGCAGGACTATATTTACCGGACGCAGAACCTGGAAGAGGGCGGAAAATTCCGCAATGATTTCAGGGTCAGCACCGCCGGGAGGATCATGCGCAAGCTCTGGATCGATGAGCTGCCGATGCTGATCAACCTGCTGCGGGGCGATCTGAAGCTGGTGGGTGTGCGCCCGCTCAGCCGGCATTACTTCGACCTTTACAGCGAGGAACTGAAAGCCAGGCGCATCAAGACCCGTCCCGGGCTGGTCCCGCCGTTCTATGCCGACATGCCCAAAACACTTGAAGAGATCCAGGCTTCGGAAAATAAATACCTTGACGCTTATTTCCGGCATCCGTTGCTGACCGACTGGCGCTACTTCTGGAAGGCGCTCTACAATATTGTCGTCCGGAGTGCCCGTAGTAATTAACTCTGTGTAAATCTGTGGTATCTGTGGTAAAAAAAAATCTTAACTATTGTCTGATTTCTATCATCCTGGTATTAATCCCGGCATTCTCAAGAACTCAGGTTGTTTACGAGCACATCTCCCGTACAGCGATCTATGACTTTCTTGACGAACTGGCCAACGAAAAGCTGATTGAGATCAATTCGGCCATCAAGCCTTATTCAAGGACTTTCATCGCAGAAAAACTGAACGAGGTATCCGGAAAACAGGATCAGCTCAATAAACGCCAGCGGGCCGACCTGGAGTTTTATCTGAAGGATTACCGGCTGGAATTGCAAGCTGATACCAGGGGGATGAAGCCGCTGAACCTTTTCCCGGAAAGCGATCACCTGTCCACGGCTTTAAACCCGTTGGGGCTTCATTATAAAGATTCCATTTTCACTGCTTCGCTGAGGCCCATATACGGAATCGACTACTACTTCAATGAGAACGGCAGCGCTTACCACCGTTATGGAGGGCTGGAAGCGTTCGCTTATATCACGGAACATATCGGCGCTTACACCAGCCTGCGGGATAACTATGAAAATGAGATCCTGACCGATCCGGAATATTTCAACCAGATGCCCGGGGCCCCGAAAAAAAGCAGTCCCGACGGAGGCCTGGAATACAGCGAAACACGCGGCGGTCTCATGGCTTCGTGGAAATGGGGGGCATTCGGTATCGTGAAAGATCACAATGAATGGGGAAATAATTATAACGGCTCGAATATTTTATCCGGCCGTACCCCTTCCTTCGCGCAGCTGAAACTGCAGTTGACCCCCATCCGCTGGTTCGAATTCAACTATTTCCACGGCTGGCTGGTCTCAGAAGTGGTCGACAGCGCTAATTCTTACTGGGATGGCAATGTTTACAGGGCTGTTTTCTATCCGAAATACATCGCGGCGAACATGTTCACTTTCAGACCTGTGCGTAACCTGGAAATATCATTAGGGAATTCGATCGTATACAGTGATATGAACGTGCACCCTGCCTACCTTGTCCCTTTCCTTTTCTACAAATCGGTCGACCACACGCTGAATGCCACCAACAAGGCCGGCCAGACAGGGCAGAATTCCCAGCTTTTCCTCGATATAAGTTCCAGGAATATCAGGAAACTGCATCTTTTCCTTTCAATTTTTGTCGATGAATTTTCCATAAAAAGAGTTACCGAGCCCGATGAGTACAATTTTATTTCATGGAAAGGAGGATTCCGCTTAAGCAACTGGCCTGTGCAAAATCTCGCGCTGACCGGTGAATATACTTATACGCTTCCTATGACTTACCAACATAATATACAGACCACCACCTTCGAATCGAACTGGTATAACCTTGGCCATTATCTCAGGGATAATTCACAGGAGGTCTTTGTTTCCATTTGCTATAAACCTGTCAGAGGACTTGTTATCGATCTTTCTTATGAACTGGGATTGCATTATAACGATTATACCTATAATTATGATCCTGATGTCACATCAAAGCCCGTGATGCAGGACCTCACCTGGCGGAACAGTGAAATAGCCTTGCAGGGACGTTACGAGTTCCTGAACAACGCTTACGTTTTCGCGGGGCTGATGCTCGGTAATGCAGAAGGATTTGAGGTGGACGGGTATTCTGCAAAATATTATCTGGATAAGTATTCTCCATTATTATTTCAGGGAGAGGTTACTACATTCCGCCTGGGATTCAATATCGGGTTCTGATAAAATCCGTGTTAATCCGCATCATCCGTGTCATCCGTGTGCCATAAACAGAACACGGATAACACGAATTTTTACGAATTTACACGGATTATTATAAATTTGCAAACCTTAATACTTAACTAACAATAAATTGTAAAAAAATGAAACAAAGACTAATCATAGCTTTAGCCTTTATTTTTACTGCCTGGACAGGTCTGGAAAGCCGAGCCTGCACAAACTTCCTTATTACGAAAGGCGCTTCGAAAGACGGTTCGGTGATGATCTCCTATTCAGCCGATTCACATACGCTTTACGGCGAGTTATACCACTGGCCCGCCGCCACCTGGCCGGCCGGAACCATGCTCGATGTGTACGAATGGGACACCGGCAAATTCCTCGGGCAGATCCCGCAGGCGCCAGTGACCTACAACGTGGTGGGTAACATGAACGAGCACCAGGTTGCCATTGGCGAAACAACCTACGGAGGCCGCCCGGAACTGGGTTCCCAGGCCGGGGCCATCATGGACTACGGCAGCCTGATCTATATCGGCCTGCAGCGCTCCACGTCGGCCCGCGAAGCCATTAAGGTCATCACGGAACTGATGAATGAATACGGTTATGCCAGCTCCGGGGAATCGTTCTCCGTGGCGGACAAGAACGAGGCCTGGATCTTCGAGCTCATCGGCAAAGGCGAAGGACAGAAAGGCGCCGTATGGGTTGCCCGAAGGATTCCCGACGGTTATGTCTCCGCGCATGCCAACCATGCCCGGATCACCACTTTTCCCCTTACCGACGGTAAAAAATCGATCACGTTCAGCCAGCGTTCCAAAATCATGAACCCGGAGGTTGAATGCATCTATTCGGATGATGTGATCTCTTTTGCCCGCGAAAAAGGCTGGTTCAATGGAAAAGACAAAGATTTCAGTTTCTCCGACGTATATGCCCCGGTGGATTTCAGTGCTGCCCGTTTTTGCGAGGTGCGCGTTTGGTCTTTCTTCAAGTCTGTGAACAAAGGCCTGGACCAGTATATCGATTATGCCAGCGGCCGCATTGAGCACGGGGAAACCTTTGCCGACGGGACCGTTAATGAAAACAAATTCGCGACCAATCGCATGCCATTGTGGGTCAAGCCGGACCATCTGATCGAGCTGCATGAAATGATGAACTTCATGCGCGACCACCTGGAAGGCACTGAGCTGGACATGACCCTCGACGTCGGGGCCGGCCCCTGGGGCAGCCCTTACCGCTGGCGTCCGCTCACCTGGGAAGTCGACGGTGTGACCTACTGCAACGAAAGGGCCACATCAACCCAGCAGACCGGGTTCTGGTTCGTGACCCAGTCGCGTTCCTGGCTGCCCGACCCGATCGGGGGCATCTTCTGGTTTGGCGTGGACGACGCCAGCAGCAGCCTCCTTATGCCGATGTACGCTTCCATTACCCGCGCCCCCGAAAAAATGGCCGTCGGATACGGCGCCATGATGGAATTCGTGGACGATGCCGCTTTCTGGGTGTTCAACCAGATCTCCAACCTGGCCTATACCCGCTATTCATACATCCATCCCGAGATCTATTCCAAACAACAGACAGAAGAAAAGCAATTCATCGCGATGGTCACCGAAGTGGATAAAAAAGCAAAATCCCTTTATCATTATGATCCGGCCCAGGCCGTAAGCTACCTGACCGACTTTTCGGTCAACCTGGGCAACAACACCGTGCTCGACTGGAAGAAGTTCTACGGCTACCTGTTCACCCGTTACATGGACGGGAACATCAAAACTGCGGTTGACGTGCCGGAAGGGTATATCTACCATGCCCCGAAAGTGGAACAGCCAGGTTATCCCGAGTGGTTCCTGAGGATGATCGTGGAACAGACGGGGGATAAGCTGAAGGTGATCGGACCGGCGCATTAGGACGGGAGGACGGGAAGACTGTAAGACTGTAGGACGGGAGGACTGTAGGACGGGAGGACGGACACAATGAGCTATAATTTTGATACATCAATTGCCCGCGAGGGTACGAACTGCGTCAAATATGACCTGAGGCAGGCGATTTTCGGGCGGGAGGATGTGATCCCCATGTGGGTGGCGGACATGGATTTCCCTGTTCCGCCATTTGTATCCGAAGCGTTAAGCCGTCGTATTGAACACCCCATTTACGGATATTCCATCATCCCCGACAGTTACAACGACGCGGTTGTCGACTGGCAGAAACGGCGACATGGATGGGATATCCGGAAAGAATGGCTCCTGTACAGCCCCGGCGTGGTTACCGGCCTGAATGTTATCGTCCAGGGGCTTACAGAACCCGGGGATAAGATCATCGTCCAGCCCCCTGTTTATTTCCCCTTCTTTTCCTGTGTTAAAACTAACGGACGGACACTGGTTTACAACCAGCTCCTGGAAAAAGAAGGAAGGTACTCAATTGATTTTGAAGACCTGGAAAGGAAAATGAAAGACGGTGCAAAGATGCTCATCCTGTGCAGCCCTCATAATCCGGTAAGCCGCTGCTGGAAGAGGAATGAACTGGAATGGCTCGGGGCGTTGAGCATTAAATACGGGGTATTGATTGTGAGCGACGAGATCCACTGCGACCTGGTGTTGAGCCCATACCGTCATATCCCGTTGGCTACCCTGTCGGAAGACATTGCCCGCAATATCATCACCTGCATTGCACCGAGCAAAACCTTCAACCTCGCCGGGCTTTTCACGTCAACGATCATCATCCCAGACGAATTTTTGCGTAATCAATTCAAGGTTGCAGAAGAAAAGACACACCTGAGCGCAAACCTTTTCGGCATTGTTGCCGCCGAAGCGGCTTACCGGGAAGGTGACGAATGGCTCGGCGAACTCATTGCCTACCTGGAAAAAAATATACTACTGGCTGTAGATTTTATCTCTGCCGAAATCCCTGAAATAAAGGTCAGTCCCGCCGAAGCCACTTACATGCTCTGGATGGATTTCAGAAGGTTCGGCAATTCTGATGCTGAGCTGAAAAGACGGCTGATCGACAAGGCCGGTCTGGGTTTTGTGGACGGACCCACCTTTGGCCCGGGCGGTGAAGGATTCCAGCGGATGAACATCGCATGTCCCCGTCATATCCTTGTTAAATCCTTGGAAAGATTAGCGACCGAATTTAAGCGCCTGCGTTGATTTTTAGTAACTTTGTGCAAAATCCACCGGAAATGGAAACAACTCCAAATCAAAATAAAGTAAATGGCAGAAGCAACACGACCATGACCATTGTGGCCGTGGTGCTGGCTATTCTGATCATCATCCTGATAATTATTCTTTTCCAGACAAGATCCAGCCTGAAATCCCTGGTGGCTGAAAAGGAACAGCAGCGTGTCGAGCTCCGGCAGGAACTGGATTCGCTGCTGGTGGAGCATGACAAGGTGAAGGTTGAATATGGCCAGCTTGCGGATTCCCTGATGGCCAAGGACAGCATCATCCAGGCGAACGCCGTCGAAATTAAAAAGCTGCTGGATACTGAATGGGAATATTACAAGGTGAAAAAGAAGCTGGCCCAGCTCCAGGTCATTGCACAGAATTATGTCAGGACCATGGACTCGCTGTACCTGGTCAATGCCAGCCTGACGGAAGAAAATGTGGCCATTAAGAAAGACCTGAAAGACCTGCGGAAGGAAAAAGAACAGATCGAGCAGGACCGCAAGGTGCTTTCAGGGAAGGTCGAGATCGCGGCTATCCTGAAAGCGATCAATATGGAAGCGGCCGGACTGAGGATGCGCAGCGGGGGCGAGAAAGAGGTCACTACCGACAAAGTCCAGCGCGTCGACCAGGTCAGGGTATGTTTTACCATTGATAAGAATGAAATTGCAAGCCCGGGCAAAAAAGATATTTATATCCGGATTGCCCGTCCTGACCAGGAAATCCTTGTCAAAGGCCGGTCGGATGAATATTCTTTTGAATACCAGGGCGAACTCCTTCAATATTCCATGATGCAAAGTGTAGATTATGCCAACAGGTCGTTAGATCTTTGTCTTTACTGGAAGAAAGAATACACCAGCCAGGAAATGATGGCCGGTCTTTACCACGTCGATATTTTCTGCGAGAACGCGATCATCGGGCACACCACCTTCACACTTAGGTAACCCTGAATTTTTCTGCCCACCAAACCCAGAGCGAAAAGATCACCACGTAGAAAAACGGGCGGAAAAGATTGTCATGGGCGAAATCCCAGTATTCCGGAATGGTAATGGTCACCACAGCCAGACCGGAAATTCGGAATAAATTGGTGAGGTGAACAATGAGCAGACCCATCGGGATGAACCAGGCTTTATGCTTCCACGGGCCGGGAAAAAGCAGCATAAGTAAAAGGTACTGCAACATTGGTTTAAGGCCAGAACATCCATGGTTGATCGTAATAAAACCGTTATTTTCAAAAAGAAATGTTCGATCTTCAACAGAAAATGGAATATTTAAAATATTATCAATGATCCAAACACTTTGCTGAAAAACCATATCTGTCATGAATTCATGAGAACTCACCATTACATTCTTAATAGGCCAGTAAGCTGTTGATTTTGCCCAGTATCTATAGCTGTAATGCACGACCAGCGTAATGACAATAAATATCATTACATCTTTCAATACATCAAGCTTATATTTTTTTATACTTTTGTCTATCTCGCTGAGTAATTTTTTCATTTGTAACCAGTATAATGGAAAAGTTGGCGGCTAAAATAAGACTTTTAACACCTTAAACCCAATAAAGCGGGCAAAATGTCTAACCACGGCCATCATCATAAAAAGCCACGGAAAAAGAATTTTATCAGTAAGATTCTTGGCCGTCTGCGGGGTAAAAGGTCCGATAAAAATTATCACAGAACTGAATTTCCCGGCATAAACCTGCCGAAAAACTTTGATCCGGTGCAGTGGAAAGACCAGAGCCGGCATGCCCAAAGGCCTTCCGAGCTGGTCACCGAAGAACCGGCTGGCGATATATTCGGCACGAACCAGCAAATTCCGGCAATCCGTGAACAGGGGTTAAAAGACAAACCGAAACGCATCCCTAAGAAAAAGAAAAACGCTATCCGTGAAGCTTATAAGCTTTATCTGCAAAAAAGAGAAATCAGAAAGGAACACCGGGCCAAAGAACAATTAAAAAGACATCACCGCCGTAAAGCGGAGGCAGAGCGCCGGAAAAGGGACAGCGGGCCCGGGCTGGCCAAAACATTGTTCAGCTCCGGCGAAGCCGGGGCCGAAGCAGGACAGGAAAAAGCCATCCCCTGGTATTCACGGAAGCATCCTGCATTCAGGAACCTGACCATAACCCTGAATTCCACGATGATCTTCATTACCACCTATATTCTCACCTACCTTTTTTACTGGCTGACCTGCATGCTGGTGGCTTCTTTCTACGGGCTTGACTCCACCCTCTTTTTTTATGATCTGCAATTCAACGACCATTCACCGCTTTGGAACAGGCTGAATATCCTGGTCGTTACCGGTGTTCCGCCATTTTTATGCCTTGGCCTGGCCTTGTTCCTTATCCAGGTGGTCTTCAAAGTCAATCGGTTTGCCGGCCTGCAGAAATTATTCATCCTGTGGAGCGCTTACCATTTATTCAATCACTTTTTCGGCGCTTTCCCTTCAGGGATCGTGACTGACGAAGGTTTTGGATATGTAGCGGCCTGGCTTTACCTGAACACCGCTTTCAAATTCATGTTCTCGCTGATTTCACTGTTTATACTTGGGATTATCGGGTATTTTACCACGAAACATGTCCTGGAAACTTCCGATTCATTGAACCGCATCAGGGGCGATCACAGGTTATCGTTCATCTTTTACCAGATGGCGCTGCCCTGGTTCATCGGTACGGTGGTCATGCTGATCCTCAGGGCGCCGAAAAATTTCGATTACCCTTACGAAACCCTCATGTTCTTCAGCATGGCTTTTCTGGTCTTTCCCGCGTTTTTCAATGAAAAAGTAAAACCTGAACTGAACCTTTTAAAGTCGAAAAGGAAAAGGCGCATCAATTTCGGTTACATTACACTGACGTTGTTGCTGCTCCTGTTCCTGCGATTGGTTCTCGACATCGGGCTGCACTTCATCATTGAGATCAATATTTCGATCTCCCCGGCGAATGTATAATGGTTCGGCCGCGAATAATGGTAGAGAGGTAACATGCTACGTCTCTACCATTATTTACGGCCAAAATCTGCCGGGATTTCCCCCCATTGTTCCGTTTCCCATTTCAGTACCGGGTTGGCATATTCATTGCTTTCAAGCCATAAAATTGCCCGGTCCAGCAGTTCAAACAATGCTTCCGTCCTGGCATCCCGCGGAAGCTTCGTTTTAATCTTCTTGTCTTTTATCCATTTGATTGCTGTCTTAGAATCGGTGTAGACGGTCATCCCGCTGTTCCTTTTTTTGAGCAGTGCCAGGGCATGCACAATGCCGAGAAACTCGCCGATATTGTTGGTACCTAAGGAAAACGGCCCCTGGTGAAATAGCTGCTTTCCCGTTTTCGTCTCCACGCCCCGGTATTCCATAATGCCGGGATTTCCGGAACAGGCTGCATCAACGCTCCAGCTATCCCAAACCGGGTTTCCGGACTTTGGTTTGGAAACCTTTTTGCTTCCCTTGCCGATATAATCCTCCCACCGGCCCAGATATGCACGCTCCGCTTCCTCTTTGCTCTGAAATGAACGGTACCGCGCCCCGTCGACGCCCCTGATCCGGGCCTCGCATTCTTTCCATTTATCAAAAACCCCCGTTTGTAATCCTTTCCAGACTGTGTAATATTTCTTCCCCGCCATTTTAAAAGGTTTGAAGAACGAAAATAATCATCATTTCAATTATTTTTGTTAAAAACAGGATCATGAAAAAACTATTCCTTGCGGTTTCAGCCCTGGTGTTCCTGCTGACTTCCTGTGGGCATAGAACAATTTATGAAGAACATATTGATATTGAGAGAATTACATGGAACCGTTTCGATGTTAAGACGTTCAATGTAGATATAAAAGATATTTCCGCTGCCTATGATTTTTATATCGCGATCCGCCATCACACCGAAGTGCCCTTAAAATCCCTCGAGGTTAGCTTTATACTTTATACCCCTTCCGGGGAAATGAGGATCTCGGAACATGAAATCCTCCTCCGTGATAAAGAGGGCAATTTGCTTGGGGAAGGCATGGGCGACCTGTGGGATATTGAGTACCCGGCACGGAAGGGTTTTGTTTTCACCGAAGCCGGGACCTGTACCGTGGAAATCTCCAGCGCCATGTCGAAGGCCGATCTGCCGGGAATTATGCAGGTGGGGCTGATCGTCAGGAAAGGATCTCCATAGCTTTTCCCCGGTCGATGGTAAGCTGATCCCTCAGCGCCGAAAGGTTTTCAAATTTCTTCTCGTCCCTGATCCGCTCTATGAAGTAGATAATAATATGTTCGCCGTAGATCTCTTCGTCGAAATCGAAGATGTTGACCTCGATGGTCAGGTCACCGATATCAATCGTGGGGCGGTAACCAATGTTTCCCATGCCTTTGTAAATCCTACCGTGATAATCCACCTTGCAGGCATAAACACCGACGGCTGAGATCAGCTTGTACTCGTCGTCCTGCTCGATATTGGCCGTCGGAAAACCGATCGTGCGGCCGATCCGGTTGCCGTACACCACTTTCCCCGAAATCGAATAATGATAGCCCAGCAATGAATTGGCCAGCCTGATGTCGCCTTCGATCAGCGCATTGCGGATCTTGGTCGAGCTGACCGGCACCCCGTCGATCATCATGGCGGGGACCTCTTGCAGCTCAAACCCGTAAATCTTCCCCTGCCCTTTCAATTCATTGTATCCACCGAGGCGGTCTTTCCCGAAATGATGGTCATACCCGACAATCAGCTTGTGCATCTTGATCTTTTCCACAAGATAACGTTTCACGAACTCCCCGGCTGAAAGATTTGAGAATTCCCGGGTGAAAGGTATGATGACCAGGTGATCGATCTCGTTTTTGTTGATGA
Source organism: uncultured Bacteroidales bacterium (assembly GCA_964447005.1). Taxonomy (GTDB): domain Bacteria; phylum Bacteroidota; class Bacteroidia; order Bacteroidales; family JAGOPY01; genus JAGOPY01. The sequence goes on along the minus strand of CAYUQP010000018.1, from coordinate 15,445 downwards.
TCTCGTATTTTCTTTCCTGGGTATTGATGAACTTCAGGTTCTTGCTGTCGGGATGAATGACCAGCCGGGGATGAGGATAAAAAGTGACCACGACCGTTTCTCCGCCGCAGCGACGCGCTTCTTCCTTCATCCGGGCAAAGATCTGCTGGTGGCCCAGGTGGACCCCGTCGAACGTGCCGACGGTCACCACCGGGTTGGGCACCGGTTGAAACAAATCGATGTTATGATAGATTTTCATCGATCAGGTACTTAGCAATTTGTATGGCATTGGTCGCCGCGCCTTTCCTCAGGTTATCCGATACGATCCACATGTTCAGGCCGTTGGATAGGGTATGATCGCGCCTGATCCTTCCGACAAACACCTCGTTCCGGCCCCGGCAGTTGAGCGGCATCGGGTAAATGGCATTAGACGGGTCATCCTGGACAACAATTCCCTGCTCCCCGGACAGTAATTCTCTGATTTCATCCACTTCGAAAGGGCGCTCAAATTCCACGTTCACCGACTCGGAATGACCGCCATAAACCGGAACGCGGACTACTGTAGCAGTAACTTTAATGCTGTCATCCCCGATGATCTTCCGGGTTTCGAAATCGAGCTTGATTTCTTCGGTGGTGTAACCGTCTGCCGTAAAATCACCTCCGTGGGGGATCAGGTTCAGATCGATCCGGTGAGGGTAAAAAAGCGCTGCATCGATTCCCCTGCGCTCGTTTTCAAGCTGCTGAAATCCTTTGGCCCCGCTGCCGGTCACCGACTGGTAAGTGGAAACGACTACTCGCCGGATGCGGTACCTTCGGTGCAACGGCGCCAGGACCAGCACCATCTGGATCGTCGAACAGTTGGGGTTAGAGATGATCTTATGTGATGAATTGAGGATGTGTGCATTGATCTCCGGGACTACCAGCGGGATTTCCGGGTTTGTGCGCCAGGCTGAGGAATTATCGATCACCGTGGTCCCGGCGGCGGCAAATAGCGGAGCCCATTGACGGGAAGCAGCAGCGCCGGCTGAGAAAACGGCGATCTGTGCCTTTTTTTCCACCGCTTCCTGCATGCCGATCACGGGATACTCATGGCCCCTGAACTTTACAAGCTTCCCAACGGATCTTTCTGAGGCGACCGGAAAAAATTCAATCTCCCCGAGATCGTATTCCTCCAGTACCCTGACGATTTCGCTGCCAACCAGTCCTGTTGCGCCAACTACGCAGATTTTCATGCTGATACCTGTTAAACGCTGCAAAAATAGTCTTTTTAATTTTAAAAAATTGAGGGGGTACCGGGTATAAAACATAGAAAAAGCCGATAAACAATAAAAAACCTATGAGAACACTTTTATTGTTTTGGCTTTTCCTCCCCGTGCTTCTCATGGCACAGGTTGAGGATGATTTTTCGGATGGCGATCTTACGTCAAATCCTTCCTGGGCGGGTGACCCGGGTCATTTCAGGATCACCTCATCCACGGCTGTGCCGCAGGAAATGAGGCCCGCGCTGCAGCTCGACGCGCCGGAGGCGGGTAATTCCTGCCTGTCGGTTCCCTGGACCTTATCCGGGGACCTGGAATGGCAGTTCTGGCTCAAGCTCAGCATGAATACCTCGTCGGGAAATTACGCCCGCGTTTACCTTTTAAGCAACACCGACGACCTGAAAGGCCCTCTGGACGGCTATTTCCTCCAGGTTGGCGGCGCGGACGACAGCATCTTTTTCTGCACACAGGATTCGCTGGAAACAAGCAGTATCTTCCGTCTGGCTTCGGCATTCACCGGCAATTCCGCCAATTCATTGCGGTTCCGCATCACAAGGGATTACCAGGGCCGCTGGAAGTTTTACTGCGATTCGCTGGGAGGCCATTCACTGAGTTACCAGGGAGAGATCACGGATACAGATTTTCCGGCCGGTGATCATTTCGGCCTTTTCTGCCAGTATTCTTCTTCCAATACCACGAAGTTTTATTTCGATGATATCTATGCCGGGCCGCTGATCGTGGATACTTTGCCCCCAGCCCTGCTGCAGGCAACCGCAGTCAATCTTTCGGAGGTATTGCTAACCTTCAGTGAGCCCGTGGAACGTGAAAGTATGGAAAATGTTGAAAACTACGAACTCGTGCCCGGAATGGGACAGCCTTACGCAGCCGTGCGCTTGCTGGACCCTGCGAAGGTTCACCTGTTCTTTGAGCCAGAAATGGAACCGGGCCTGCTTTACACATTGAATATCCTGTCGGTACAGGATCCGGCCGGGAACAACTCCGGCCCGCTTTCAACCACGGTAATGTACTACTCGATCCGGCCTTACGATCTCATCATCACCGAGATCATGGCTGATCCAACACCACCGCGTGAACTTCCGGAATTCGAATACATCGAGATCATGAACAGAAGCACCGTTTCATTGAACCTTGATGGATTAAGGCTTAGCATATCATCTAAAGAATACCAGCTTGCCGGTTATGAGCTTCTTCCGGGCGGTTTTGTGATTTTTTGTGATGAAGATGCGGTGGATATCATGCGCCACATCGCTCCTTCAATAGGTCTGGCCTCCTTCTCGCTGCCGAATGCAGGGACGTCCATCGGGATCAACGACTCGTCGGGCATGACAGTTTGTTTCGTGCAGTATGATCTTTCGTGGTATCGTGACGGTAGCAAATCGGAGGGCGGCTGGTCGCTCGAGATGATCGATACGGAACAGCCCTGCGTCATGTCGGAGAACTGGACAGCCTCGACCGGCTATGACGGAGGGACGCCCGGGAAGATCAATGCCGTAGCAGGACAGCTTTCCGGCAGCCTGCATGTCATCAACGCCTGCTGTACGGGCCCGGCCGAGGTGCTCGCAGAATTCAGCGAACTGCTCGACGGTTTTGATGCGGCCTCAACCGAACATTACTTTGCCGATCCCTTTCCCGGCATTCCCGACAGCGCCTTTCCTCTTCCTCCCGATTACAAAACCGTCCGGCTGGTATTTAATGAACCCTTCAATCACGATCAGATTTACAAGCTGGTTGTAAATCCGGGTTTGCTGAATTGCACCGGCTATTCGCTCGGATCAACCCTGGAAATTCCTTTTGCCGTTCCACAGGCTGCCCTGCCGTTCGACATTGTGATTAATGAAGTGCTGTTCAATCCGCTGGGTGACGGGGTGGATTATGTTGAAATATATAACCGTTCTTCCAAAACCATTGATCTGCAGGAATTGAAGCTGGCCTCTGTTAAGACCAATACCATGCAGCTTCCGGATACCCAGGCTGTTGATGTGGCTTCTTCCTGCCGGTCCCTGTTCCCGGGCCAATACATGGTGCTGACTTCTGATCCTGAAATGGTGAAAAGCCAGTATTACAGGGAAAACCCGGACGCTTTCCTGGAACTTCCTTCATTTCCATCCTACAATAATGACCAGGGCAAGGTATTACTGATGAACAGGTTCGCTGAGGTGATCGACGGGATGGAATATTCCGAAGCGATGCATTTCCTGATGCTGCTTTCTTATGATGGGGTTGCCCTTGAACGCATCAGCCCGGAACGGCCCGGGACGGACCCGCTGAACTGGCATTCCGCCGCAGCCACGGCAGGTTTTGGCACCCCAGGTTACCGGAATTCACAGTACCTGGAAACCACAGGTTACGAGGATGCATTTTCTCTTTCTCCGGAAGTATTCTCCCCGGATGGGGACGGGATTGACGACAATCTCGGGATCTTTTACCGCTTCGATTCTCCCGGAAGGCTGATCAACATCTTGATTTTCAACAGTGAAGGTCGTCTGGCCAGGACATTGGTCACCAATGAAATGCCGGCGACCAGCGGAATGTTCTCCTGGGATGGAACCCTGGACGACCGCACCCCGGCAGGTGAAGGGATCTACGTAATCTACATGGAGGCTCTCCGGATGAACGGAACAACGGACCGGCACAAAAAAGCGGGGGTGTTGACAAGAAACCGTTAATATCAATAGCTTGCATATGCAATCGTTGCAACGCTGACTTTAACTCCAGGTACTTCAAGTAATGCCTGCACGCAGGCCTCCAGCGTAGCGCCTGTGGTGATCACATCGTCAACCAGCAGAATGTGGCGCCCCTGTATTTTTTCGGGGTTTTTGACCGCGAAAATGTTCTCCACGTTTTCCCAGCGGTTGTAACGCGCCTTGCGGGTCTGGGTCTTCGAGTCCACTTTCCGGTAAAGGCTTTTGTCTTCCAGCCGGGCCTGCATGACCGAAGCCAGCCCTTCCGCGAACATGCGGCTCTGGTTGTAGCCCCGTTTGCGGAGCTTGTTCGGGTGCAGGGGAACGGGGACTACCAGTTCGACATCGCGAAAGACCGGTGCATACCGCAGATCCTGGCCATACCACTTGCCGATATGAAATCCAATCTCGTGCTTGCCCTTGTATTTCAACTGGTGAAGCAGGTGCTGCACCGTGCTTCCTTTCTGGAAATAAACGTAGGCGGCCACCGCCTCAAGGTTCACCCGGCCCCAGAACACCTTATTCAGCGGGTTATCCGGGTCGTTGTGAAAATATGTTTTCGGAAGATGAAAATGACAGATCGAACAAACCGCCACCTCTCCCCTTACCAGCGGCTGCCCGCAGCCCAGGCACAGGTTCGGGAAAAATAAGCTGAACAAGTCTTCAGCTAGATTTCTGATTGTTTTCATACTCTGTTAATCCGCTTTTTCAATTGAAAATACCCGGTCCCGGTGAAAAATATTACCTTTGAAATGATCCTGTGCTGCAGATGTTTACAGATATACTTGATATTCAAAATCTTACTGTTTCCTTCCAAATGGAAGGTGAAATTCATACCGCGGTCCGGGAGATCAGTTTCTCGCTGAAAAGAGGGCGGATCATGGGCATCGTCGGGGAGTCGGGATCGGGTAAATCGGTCACCGCCCTGTCAATTCTGCAGCTTCTGCCCTGCCCGCCGGCAACGGTCCATGCCGCTCATATCCGCTTATTTGACCTGGAAGGCAGGCCTGAGGATCTTCACCGGATGAACAGCAAGCAGATGCAGCAGGTCCGTGGAAAGCGCATTTCCATGATCTTCCAGGAACCCATGACCAGCCTGAACCCGGTCACCCGATGCGGAAACCAGGTCATGGAAGCCATCCGGGCCCACGAGAACGTGACACGAAAAGAAGCCCGGGTAAGAACCCTGGAGCTGTTCCATGAAGTGCGACTTCCCGACCCGGAGCGGGTTTTCAGATCTTTTCCCCACGAACTTTCCGGCGGACAGCGGCAGCGGGTGATGATCGCCATGGCCGTATCTACCCGGCCCGATATTCTCATCGCCGACGAGCCCACCACCGCGCTCGATGTGACCGTGCAGAAAAGCATCCTGCAACTGATCAAAGACCTGCAGGTGCGCTACGGGATGTCGGTGCTGTTCATCACCCATGATCTCGGGCTGGTTGCTTCCATCGCTGACGAAGTCATGGTGATGAAAGACGGCCGGGTTGTTGAGACCGGAACGGTGAAAGACGTCTTCGAAAATCCGCAGCATCCCTACACCCGCGGTTTGCTGGCATGCCGCCCCCCGCTCGGCATTGCGCTGGATAAACTGCCCGTCATTTCTGATTTTCAAAACAGCAATACCCCTGCAGAAACGATCCTCAAAGCCCTGGAGAGGGACGAAGAACAATACCGCCAAAAACTCGGGCTGATCTACAGTAAAAAGCCATTGCTGGAAATTAAAAACCTGGAGACATCGTTCGGGAGTGGCAAGCGGCTGGTCAAAGCGGTCGACGGGGTGGACCTGGAGGTTTTTCCCGGCGAGGTCCTCGGCCTGGTGGGTGAATCCGGCTGCGGGAAAACCACCCTGGGACGCACAATCCTGAGACTGGCCGGGCCTTCCGGTGGTCAGATCCGCTTCAATGGCACCGACCTGCGGGCGATCCGGCGCAGCGACCTGAAAAAACTGCGAAAGGATATGCAGATCATTTTCCAGGACCCTTATTCTTCGCTGAATCCCAAAATGAGAATCGGTTCTGCCCTGACCGAACCGATGGCCGTGCACCTCATCGGAAAAGATTACCGGGAAAGAAAACAGGCCGCCCGGGAATTGCTTCGCAAAGTCGGCCTGGAGGAAGACTATTATTACCGTTACCCGCATGAATTGTCGGGCGGGCAGCGCCAGAGGGTGTGCATCGCCCGGGCCCTGGCGGTCAGGCCGAAATTCATCGTATGCGACGAATCCGTCTCCGCGCTCGACGTTTCGGTCCAGGCCCAGGTGCTGAACCTGCTGAAGGAACTCAAGGATGAATTCGGGTTCACCTACATCTTCATCTCCCATGACCTTTCCGTCGTAAAATTCATCTCCGACCGCATCGCCGTCATGAAAGACGGTAAAATCGTGGAAACCGGATATGCGTGGGTAAATTCCAAATTCCAAGCACCAAATTCCAAACAAAAATCAAAATAAAAATTCAAAATAACTCTCTAACTCAAAACCCAATAACTCCAACTCAAGACTCAAGACTCAAGACTCAAAACTTACAAAAATGTCCAAAAAACCTCAAAAAAAACCCTCCCGCCTACGTGGTAAGAATGCCTTTTCGGAAAGCGTGCTGAAAGTATTCTCCAAAACCCCTTCGCGGGCATTGAACTATAAACAGGTAGCAGCCGCACTGGGACTAAAGGATAAAGCCAGTAAAGACCTGGTCAGCGTGATCCTGGTAGAGCTGATCGAAGACGGCTCACTGAACGAGATAAGACCCGGCAAATACAAGCTCAGCCCGGCATTCGTGACTGAATCCCCGCACCTGAAAAAATATATCACGGGCAAAGTCGATATGAAAGGGACCGGGAAGGCCTACATCATCAACGACGAAGGGGGCGAAGACATCTACATTGCCCCAAACAACACCTCCCGTGCACTGCATGGCGACCATGTGAAGGTGCTCCTGTTCCCGCAGCGGAAAGACCGGAAACCGGAAGGACAGATCATCGAGATCATCGAACGGGCCAAGGAACAGTATGTCGGGATCATCGACGTTTCAAAGCACTTCGCATACCTGATCAGCGACAACAACACCATGCCGGTCGATATCCTCATCCCGAAAGACGGGATCAACGGGGCCAAAACCGGGCAGAAGGTCGTGGTGAAGATCACCGACTGGCCGGAGCACTCGAAAAATCCCATCGGCACGGTGGTACAGGTGCTGGGAACGCCCGGTGACAATGACGTGGAAATGAAATCGATCCTGGTGGAATTTGACTTCCCCTGGGTTTTCCCCGAAAAAGTGGAAAACGAAGCGGTAAAGACCGACCGCGGGATCACCCCGGAAGAGATCAAAAAAAGAAAGGATTTCCGGGATGTGTTCACGATGACCATCGACCCAGCGGACGCCAAGGATTTCGACGATGCGCTTTCGCTGAAAAAATTATCCAATGGAAACTATGAAGTGGGCGTTCACATCGCCGACGTTTCATTCTATGTAAAAGAAGGCAGCCTGATCGACAAGGAAGCGTTCGACCGGGGCACCTCCGTGTACCTGGTCGACCGGACCATCCCGATGCTGCCTGAAAAGCTTTCCAATGACCTCTGCTCGCTTAACCCGCATACGGACAAGCTTTGCTATGCCGCCGTTTTTGAGCTCACTGAAGAGGCTGAAATAAAGTCCCAGTGGGTCGGCCGCACCGTGATCAATTCCAACCGGAGGTTCAACTACGAAGAAGTGCAGGAGATCATCGAAAGCGGGCAGGGGGAATTCTCAGAGGAAATCCTGATCCTGAACAAACTGGCGACCAAACTGCGCGAGGAGCGGTTCCGCAAGGGATCGATCAACTTTGAGAGCAACGAGGTGAAATTCGTCCTGGACGAGAAAGGCAAACCGGTCAGCGTTTACATCAAGGAACAAAAGGAATCGAACCGCCTGATCGAGGATTTCATGCTCCTGGCCAACAAACACGTGGCGGAAATGATCGGGAAAGTGAAGGCCGGCGACAAGGCCAAAACCTTCGTGTACCGCATCCACGATACGCCAAGCCAGGAAAAGCTGGCCACGTTCGCTCAATTCCTGTCCAAGCTGGGATATAAGCTGAACATCGAAAACCGCAAGGGGCTGGCTTCCTCGTTCAACAACCTGTTCAAACAGATCGAAGGGCGCGGCGAACAGAACATGATCGAGACCATTGCCATCCGGACCATGGCCAAGGCCGTCTATTCCACGCTCAACATCGGTCATTACGGGCTCGGGTTCAAGTTTTACACCCATTTCACCTCTCCCATCCGGCGCTATCCCGACCTGATGGTCCACCGCCTGATCGAACGGTATCTTAATGGCGGTCATGCCGTCGGGCAGGAAGAATACGAAAAGAAATGCGAACATTCCTCGGACATGGAACGGAAAGCCGTGGAAGCCGAACGGGCCAGTGTCAAGTACAAGCAGGCCGAATATCTGCTCGACAAGATCGGGGAAGAGTTCTACGGGCTCATTTCCGGCGTCAGCAAATGGGGCATCTATGTAGAACTCATCGAAAGCAAATGCGAGGGGATGGTCCGCCTGCGCGACCTGGCGGATGATTACTATTTTCTTGATGAAGACAATTACCAGGTCACCGGCCAGCGAACGGGGAATCAGTACAAACTGGGTGACAAGGTAAAAATACGGGTGAAGAAGATCGACGTTTCGCGCAAGGAGATGGATTTCCAGATCGTAAGTGAAAAAAAGTACACGGAAGGTAATTTAACCACAAAGGAACACAAAGGATATTCACGAAGGCGCACAAAGTAATTGATTACTAAATTTAACCCTTCGTGTGCCTTTGTGAAAACCCTTCGTGCGCCTTTGTGGTAAAAGAAACTAATCTTTTGGTTTTGATAAAAAGCTTGCCACCAATCCGACCAGCGGTGTTAACATAAAACTAAGGAAAAACGACCATTCTTCCCCGATCTTCCGTTTCTTTCCGACCTTTTCGGAAACTACCAGGGCCAGGATGTACCAGGCTGTGAATATTACGCTGAACCAGATTGCGTTCATAGCTCTTGGGTCTTAGTAAAAATAAATAAGAAGGAAAATGATCGGGATGACAATCCCGAGTACCGTCAGCCAGGCGCCGCGTCCCGTGATCCCCTTGGCTCCCCTGACAAGGAAAAGCCCGGTAATGGCCAGGATGATCAACGCGCCGGCAAATACGTCCGAAATCCACGTCCAGCTTACCTGGGGATTGTAATGCAGGTAATTCATTTCACGGAAAAAAGGGCGGCGCGTAACCTTTTCCAGTAACGCGTTGCCGGATTCCGTATCTATTATTACCGAACCACCCTTCAGGAAAACCTTCAATGTTCCTTCCCGCGGAAAATAATGATTCTTGTAACTGCGGGCCTGCCCCAGCTCATCCATGATCTCCCGGACTTCCGGCTTGGTGATGCCTTTGTAGATCCGCTCCGGGTTTTCTATCGTGATCTCCTCGCGGATGATAATGTAGTTCGAGTTCCAGTCGTCAAGATGGTTCAGGGTAATGCCGGAAATGGAATATACCAGGGTAAGCCCGAAAAATAAATAACCGAAATCACGGTGTACTACCCTGAACCACTTTCTCCATTGAAATTTCATTCTTAATCCAGGGTGCGGAATGCCATGCAGGAAATGGCATATTGCGGTTTATGGTAATAATTGGTGTGATCGGCATCCTGATCGTGCTTTTCTTCTTCCGGAACGACTTCTTCCTCGATCGGCTCAACAATGCCTTTTACGGCTACGGTGCTGCCTTCGAGTTCAGGCTTGAACTCACCGATCTTGTCACTCGCGGTGATCTTCACCCTCATTTCGGGATCTTCGCCGATGATGAACATTTTTTTTCCGCCATGCTTGCATACGTGGATCACCATTCCCTGGATCTCAACTTCCTTGCCTACATTTTCGGCTGCAAAGTCCTGGAATTTTTCAGGCGTAATCACTGCGGCCTGTACTTCGGTAATGGCTGCCGGATTGGCGGCTTTAATCCCTTCCTGGGCAATAATTGCGTTGGCTGATAACAGGAAGGTCACAAATAACGACAAAAATGTAAGTTTTTTCATATTTTCTTTCTTTAATTAATGAGAATCGCAAAAATAGTAATTTTTTTTTATTCCCCGCCCGACGCGGATTCAGCGATCTGTATCCCGTCATACCGGTATTCTACCCCGTTTTCATAGCTTACGATAATGAACGGCAATCCATCGTAAGAATAATGAACCCATTCCCCCTCCTTCCGGCCCATCTGGTATTCTCCCTCGTCTTTCCTGTTGCCGTTGTCCCAGTAATAAGTATGCCTGCCATGCGGGTTGTCTTCAATGAACCTCCCTTCAAAACGAAGCACCTTTTGTTTTCCTTCCCCGGGAATATCGTAATATTTCCATAAGCCATTCCGCATGCCCTCGGCGTAACTGCCCGTCGTCTCATTATCGCCCGCCCGGTAAAACCATTCCCCTTCTTCTTTCCCTTCAATGTATTCTCCTTTGGTGATCACTTCACCTTCGGTATCATATTCCGTCATGAGCCCGTCAAGCAGGCCGTTGTAATAAATTTCCTCCCGCAACAGCTCGCCGCCCGCGTAATACCAGCGCCAGTCGCCTTCGGGCTTTCCTTTGTAATAGGTCCCTTCCTGTTCCACCACCCCGTTCAGGTGATAAAATTTCCACGGTCCTTCTTTTACGTCTTTGTTGTATTTTCCTTCCGCCCTCAAACGACCGTCGTTGTAATATTCCTTCCAGAACCCGTCCCGCTCGCCTTTCTCCGTAACTACCCCCTCACCGATCATGATCCCGTTCCTGAAAATGTACGATTTTTCAACGCTGCCATCGGGAGCATACTCGCGCCGCACGCCTTCCGGCTGGCCGGCTTTGTTGTAAGTGGCCGACACTTTGACTTTCCCGTCGGGATAATAATCCTTCCTCACATCCAGCTTTACAAGTTCCGCAACATCCTCAAGCTTGACCCCTTCCGCGTATTTCTCCGTCGTGATGAGATTGCCGTCCTTGTCGTATTCCTTGAAATATCCGTTCTCTTCACCATGTTTATACGCCCCTTCCCGCTTGATCTTTCCATCCGGGTAAAAATATTTCCACAGGCCATGCTTCTTCCCGTTGTTGTCGTACCGGTTGATCAGCTCCCTGTCAACAATAAATCCGCTTTTGTACGTGGTCAGGGTGATGATCCTTCCATCGGTTTCAAATTCTTTCGAAAGCCCGTCTTCGAGCCCGTTTTTGAAATTCACTTCCCGTTTGATTCTTCCGTCAGGAAAATAATAACTGGTCAGGCCTTCTTTAATGTCATTTTTGAAGAGTTCTTCGATGATCTCATCTTCCCGGTAGGTTTTCCTGATGCCGTCTTTTTTTCCGTTCAAATAATTGATTTCCAGCGCAATTTTTCCTTTTTCATCATAAAAGATCCAGTTGCTGTCGAGCTGGAAATTTTTCCGGTTGCCTTCCGAAACCAGGATACCCTCTTCATTATAAGTTTTCCAGTAACCGTCGGGCTTTCCGTTGCGCATGGTGCCTTCGCTGGCAATCTTCCCGTTCGGATGATAAAATACCTGGTAGCCATCACTGACCGGTTTTTCCCCTTCCTGGGCATAAGTTCCGGAAGCAACCACCACCATTAAAACCGCCAGCGTAAGAACAATTTTTTTCACGATCCGGTTATTTGATAAGGTTTGCTTTGCGCGAAATCTCCATCATCCGTTCGATGGGCAATCTTGCTTTTTCAATGACTTCGGGGCTCATGACAATTTCGGGCCTTTCATTTTTCAGGCAGAGGTAAAGCTTTTGCATGGTGTTGAGCTTCATATACGGACAATCGTTGCACGAACAGGTTTCATCGGAAGGAACAATGATAAATTCCTTTTCAGGCGATGATTCCCTCATTTTGTAAAGAATGCCCGTTTCGGTGGCAACAATGTATTTTTTCGAATCATCCTTTATCGTGTAATTCAGCAAAGCAGTGGTCGATCCCACAAAATCGGCTATTTCAAGGATAAGGGCCTTGCATTCCGGGTGTGCTATCAATTTTGCGTCCGGATGCTGTATCTTAAGATTAATGATCGCTTCGGACTGTAGAATGTCATGTACCTGGCAGGTTCCGTCCCATAAAACCATATCCCTCCCGGTGAGCCGGTTGATATACCCGCCCAGGTTTTTGTCGGGCGCAAAAATGATTTTTTGGTCCCTGGGAAAGGATTCGACGATCTGCACCGCGTTACCGGAAGTACAGATCACATCGGACACAGTTTTCACGGCAGCACTGCAATTGATATAGGAAATGACGATATGATCCGGGTATTGTTTAATGAAATCTTCGAACTGATCGATCGGGCAATTATCGGCCAGTGAACATCCTGCATTCATGTCCGGAATAAGTACTTTTGTCTTTGGATTTAAAATTTTAGCCGTTTCGGCCATAAAATGCACCCCGGCAAACACAATGATGTCGGCATCGGATTGAGCTGCCTGCTGTGATAAACCCAGGCTGTCGCCAACATAGTCGGCAATTTCCTGGATTTCATCCACCTGGTAATAATGGGCCAGGAGTATGGCGTTCTTTTCCTTTTTTAACTTTAAAAATTCCCGTTTGAAATCGATATTCACCGTTACTGTATTATATCTTTTATTTAAAGAAAATTATTATATTCATTATTCCTGTTAACATGGATGAAAACTTTTGCTTCCGGAATTTGATAATATGAGTTATTCAATTTTGTTAACAGCAATTTTTTGCAAATTTCTTGATTATTATTTGATTTTACGAAGTTTAAGAATTATTAACATGATGTCGATAACCTTCACTGTTTAAAATTTGCAAGAGATGATCCATAAAAGAGTGTTAACAAACCTGCCTTCAAATCTTCATATCTCGTCACAAAATCCGGTCAACATGAGTTTATCATACCCAGAAGAAAGTTTTAAACAAATCCGGTGCCATTTTTAAACGGTTATTAACAGAAAATAACAATGAAATGTTGAAATGTCAGTTACTTTAAAAATCCTTTGCGAAACTTAGTGTCTTCTTTGCGTAACTTTGCGATATAGCCATTAAGTTGTTACGCAAAGGTTCTCAAAGTAGACGCAAAGATTCACAAAGATGAAAAAAATTATGATCCCTATAGCCTGCGATCATGGAGGATTTGAACTGAAAGAATTCCTGAAAGAATCGCTGATAAGGGAAGGTTACGAACTCAAAGATTTTGGCACGTTCAGCCCCGACAGTGTCGATTACCCTGATTTTATCCATCCCCTGGCAAAGGAGATCAACAATGCAACGTATCCGCTGGGGATCATTATCTGCGGAAGCGGGAACGGAGCCCAGATGGTTGCCAACAAGTACCCCAACGTGCGGGCTGCCCTTTGCTGGACCGAAGAAATCGCCCGCCTGGCTAGACAGCACAACAACGCCAACATCATCGCCCTTTCCGGAAGGTTTATTGAAAAAGAACTGGCTTTGAAAATGGTGAAGATATTTCTGGAAACAGATTTCGAAGGAGGAAGACATGAATTGCGGGTGAAGAAGATATAATAATGGACAAGGTAAAAAAAAACAATGACTAATGACCAGTGACTAGTGACTAGTGACCAATAACAATGGAACCACAAAAAAAATTCCTCAAAGACGCTGAAAAGATCAGTTTTGACCTGGAACACAGGCGAAAACTGAAAAACAATATATCCAAGTACCAGGTAAATGTTGAAAAAGGCAAACGCCAGTTCAACGACCTGGAGCTGGCCCGCAGAAGGGCCGCCAACCTGAAGCACAAGATCCTAAACGACCTGGACAAGTACCTCATTGAGTTTGAGGCGAATTTTACAAAGAACGGCGGGAAAGTGATCTGGGCCCCGACGGCTAAAGATGCGGTGAAAGAGATCATGGGCATTCTGAAAAGCGTGAAGGCAACCTCGGTGGTCAAATCCAAATCCATGATCTCCGAGGAGCTGGAACTGAACGAGATCCTGGAAAAGAAAAAGATCGAAGCCATTGAGACCGACCTGGGTGAGTTCATTGTTCAGCTTGCCGGAGAAAAACCTTATCACATCCTCACACCGGCCATGCACAAATCAAAGGAGGACGTTTCGGCCCTGTTCAACCGGAAATTCGGCCTGCCGGCTGATGCGGCGCCCCCGGAGATCACGGCCTTCACAAGGAAATACCTCAGGGAAAAATTCATGGAAGCGTCGGCCGGCATCACCGGGGCGAACTTCCTGCTGGCCGATATGGGTGCTGTTTGTGTCACCGAAAACGAAGGCAACGGGCTGATGTCGATGTCGTTCCCGAAGGTTCACATCGTGGTGGCCGGCATCGAGAAACTGATCCCTTCCATCAACGACCTGCAGTTGTTCTGGCCCCTGCTGGCCACGGCAGGAACGGGACAGAACGTCACGGTTTACAACAGCATCGTCTTTGGCCCGAAAAAGGAGGAAGATACCGACGGCCCGGACGAAATGTACGTGGTTTTGCTCGACAACGGGCGCAGCGATGTGCTGAAGCATGAGCGCATCCGGCGGGCATTGTCGTGCATCCGTTGCGGTGCCTGCCTGAACGCCTGCCCGGTCTATAAAAACATCGGGGGCTACACCTATGATTCCGTGTATACCGGCCCGATCGGCTCGGTGATCACGCCCCACATGGAAAACATGCAGGATTACAAGCACCTGAGCTTTGCCTCTTCACTCTGCGGAAGTTGCACAGAGGTGTGCCCCGTGCACATACCGTTACACGAATTACTTCTTGTAAACCGCATGGAAAGCGTGGAAGAAGGGCTGAGTTCCGGCGGCGAGCGTTTCGTGATGAAGAACATGAAAAAGGTCCTGCTCAGCCGCAAGCGCATGAACATGGGCGGCGGCTTCAAAAATCTTCTTTTCCGCAATTTCTTTGCTTCTTCCTGGGGCCCGCGGCGAGAGCTGCCGAAGCTTCAGGCGAAGACGTTCAATAAGATGTGGAAGGAGAAGAACGGGGAGTAGGACTATAAGAATGAAGGACTGTAGGAATCTTATATTCTTCCCGTCTTCCTGTCTTAAAAATAATGCTGAATCGTATAATTACTTCATCACAACAAACTTCCCCGTATACCTCGTGCCCTTTTGATCCACAATAACCGCAACATACATACCTGGCGAAAAACTTGATACATCAAGAGAAATCATCCGGTTAACTGGTAAAATTCCCCCGCTTCCCCGCTTCCCTGCCTCCCTACCAAATATATCATACACCACTGACTCCACCTCTCCTTCGGCAAGCACATCCGGCAGCGTAAGCGCCACCCATTCCCTGGCCGGATTCGGCGAAATCTTAATCGTTGATTCGTATTCTTCCTTAGTTGGGATTTCATCAATATTCACAAATAATCCACAATCTAGTTCCACCGTATCCGACTGGATTTCATAAGGACATAAACTATCATAGGTAAAAGGCTGTGTGTAAAGCGTGTCGTCTTCCAGGTCCGTGTTCATTTTCCAGAGATAAATGTCCCAGTTGCCATCAAGATAATAGTAACCTAATATCA
>CAYUQP010000017.1:0-75785 GCA_964447005.1 uncultured Bacteroidales bacterium | reverse complement strand
CATCGAAAATCGAAAATCGACAATCGAAAATCGACAATGTTAAAAAGTTTCGTTGAGATTGAAGTAAACCGCCGGTTCTCCGCCTTTGCCGAAGCCCAGGTCAATTCCGAGGTTTGAAAGGGTCGTGCGGTTGAACATGATGCGGATGCCGGCGCCTGCTGCCGTGTCAAAGTATTCGAAAAGTTTCCGGTTGTCGTCATCCGAACTGGCGGTAGTAATGTTTGCAAAGAGCACCCCGCCCAGGATGCCGGTATAGCGGCTGATGGGAAAACGATATTCTGCTTCACCATACAAAAAGTCCACTCCCCGGATGCTTCCCTGGATATAGCCCCTGCCGGTGCGGTTATACATATCCCACGCGATTGATGGCAATCCGAGATACGGTACGGCACCCGATTTCGTGAACTGGCCGATATACCAGAACCCAACCAGGTGATCGGTGCGTTCTGCCGATAAACTGACGTAGGTCCTGAATTCAGTGTTCAGCATCAGGCTGTTCTTCGAGCTGCCAAGGAAAGTGAAATTCGGTCTGAAAGCAATGTCGGCGAAGTAGCCTTTTGTCGGGCGGATCGTGTTATCCCGGCTGTCGATCATCAGTTCCAGGCTCAAGCCCGAAATGGTTTGCTTTTGCGGGTTGAAGCCGTGATCCGCGCAATACTCATAGTGATGCGTGATGTACTGGGGTATGGTATCCAGGTTAAGTTTCTCATCATCGATATTAGTAAAATTATCAAGGGAATACCCTATCCCCGTGTACAACCAGTTATTCACCCTGAAATAAAATGTCTCATACAGCCTGATGTAATTATACTTAATGGGTTCTTCATCAACCGCGATAGGGGATGTCTGCCCTCCATCCGGCAGTATCAGCCCGATCCTCCCCTGGTGGGCAATCCCGGTCCCCAATCCGTAAGTCGATTGGGAGAAGATGAGATACCGCCAGTCACCCCGTAAAATGAACCTTGAGTCGCGCATGATCAGGTTAGTTCTCAGGTTCATAAGGATCTGACCTTTAGCCGTAACATTGGCAGCAACTACCGCCGAGGAGATAGATGTTGTTTCGGGATTCCCCAGGTACATTCCGATCGTGCTTCCAACCCCGACCAGAAGTCCGTAAGCCGGGTTATAACCGACGTAGGGAGTGACTGAAAAATAAGGTTTATAAGGCTCCGCGGGTCTTGATTTCAGGCTGTCGCGGGCTGCTTTCTTGCTTTCTTTGACAAAGAGGGAAAATACGTCATCCTGCTTAAATGCCTTGTGTTCATTCTGTGCCATCAGAAAATGAGAACAACAGAATAAAAGCAATAAAAATATCAGGATGTTCTTATTCTTCATATTTAATTCGATGAGTAAAATTAATCCAAAATCAACGCGGGATGTTTGTTTCTTAAGTTCATTTGATCCCTCTGCGAAACTTTGCGCTATCTTTGCGAAACTTCGCGAAATAGCTTGATGGCTGTTACGCAGAGTTACGCAAAGAAGACGCAAAGCAGCACAAAGAAAGGATGTTGAAGAACCTGATCTATATCATTCTACTGCTAAACCTCAGCATGAGCCCCATCAGCGATAAGTACGATCTTACGGTAAATGTTTCAGGGCTGAAACCGTTGAAAGGCGACCTTTACATCAGCCTGCACAACCGGCCCGGATCGTTCCAGGTTGCCGACAGCGCCTTTCTAAAACGCAAGATCGGTGTCGACGAGGAAATGGAAACCGTGGTCTTTAAAAACATTCCCGGGGGAAACTATGCCATCTCTGTTTATCATGATGAAAATCAGAACGGTGTTCTTGAAATGAACGAGAAAGGGATCCCATTGGAAGGTTATGGTTTCTCAACAAAGACGAGAAGCCTTGCAAGGCCAAAATTTGAGCAGGCTGCTTTTGATTTAACCAAAAATGATACGGTGGATATCAGGATGTTATATCCGAAGATTCAGGAGAGCCGGTAAGTTACACGGAGTTCCGTGGAGATAGCACAGAGAGACACAGAGAAAAAAATTATACCTTTGCATAACAGTCAACGATGTTAAACCAATTAAATAGCTGAATATGAACAAATCCATTACCTCCGTATTTCTATTGCTTCTTGCAGCGTTAGCTTTCATGGCATTCGCGGCTCCCACAGGAAAAGATATCAATCCGCCCCAGGATAAAACAGCGGCACTTTTCCCGGAAGACATCCAGAAAATCATGGAGACCTCCTGCTATGATTGCCATACGGACGCTTCCACCGGTGAAAAAGCCAAGATGAAACTGAATTTTTCGAAATGGAGCGAGATGACCTCTGCTAAAAAAGTCGGCAAACTGGAAGGCATCAGCGAAGTGATCACCAGCGGCGATATGCCGCCGGCGAAATATCTCGCTAAATTCCCGGACAAGGCACTCACAACGGAACAAAAAGAACAGGTCACCAAATGGATCGCTGAAGAATCCTCCAAACTAATGGGAGAATGAGAAAAGCGTGGATTATCATTGTTGCCTTTTTTGTCCTGCTGATCGTAATCCAGTTCTTTCGCCCGGAGAAAAATGTTCGTATAGCCAATCCTCAGAACGACATTGTATTCTCGGTGGAAATTCCGGCGAAGGTCAAGCAGAAGATGGTCAACGCCTGCTATGACTGTCATTCGGATAAAACAGTCTATCCGTTCTATAACCGGGTGGCTCCTGTGAGCTGGATCCTGGCCAATCACATCAAAAAAGGAAAAGAACAACTGAATTTTTCAGCCTGGGCCACCTATGATAAAAAAAAGCAGATCAAGCTCCTGAACGAGATCTGTGAGGTTGTAACCAGCGGTGAGATGCCGCTGAAAGGCTATTCAATGATGCACAGCAAGGCGGTCATGAACGAACGTGAAATCGCTGATATCTGTTCCTGGTCAGAACAGGCTGCTGAAACCGTTTTGAGCATTAAAGACTGATTCTGTAGATTCGAACTCCAGCGACTAAAGCCGTTGGTTCCGAGATAGTTGCAAAAGATCAACCGACGGCTTTAGTCGTCGGCGATGCGAAATAATAGAAGCCAAACTGTCTTTTGACACAGCCTCACCATCTTTTTATAACCTTCATCCTTATATTTTAGTATTTTTGGCAACGATATACTGAATTGCCTGAAAGTAATCATTAAGCTGAAAAAACGTGAACCAGAAATTTATTAAAAAATATGCCATAATCCTGATTGCGATTGCCGGGATTATCGCTTATGCCAATTCATTTGATAATTCTTTCCAGTTCGATGACGGATACCATATTGTTGATGGCCAGAAGATCAGGGATCTTGACAACATGTTCGAACTTTCACACTGGAAAGGTTTGGGAAATCGTCCTTTTTCCTTTTTAACGCTGGCAATAGATTACAAACTTGCGGATAAAAATTCAGCCGGCAGGCCTGAGGTAACCGTTTTCCATATTTCGAACCTGTTGTACCACGTGCTGGCAGCCTTCATGGCTTTCCTGCTATGCCTGGAGATCATGTCACTGTCAATATTCAAGAAAAACAAGATCATCCAGGAAAACAAGACCCTGATTGCGCTCTTTACAGCCCTGATATTTGTAGCACACCCAATCCAGACGCAAGCTGTAACGTATGTAATTCAACGAATGGCCGTACTGGCGGGACTTTTTTATATGTGGTCAGTGTTACTGTATGTGCGGGGCCGGAAGGCCCATCTGAAGAGCCCTACCGGTAAAGCATGGGTCCCTTATGCGTTTTATGCGGGGGCGTTCATCACAGGTTTCCTGGGATTCCTTTCCAAACAGAATGCTATTACCTTTCCACTGGCTTTCATCCTGGTTGAGATCCTCTTTATCCGCAATACGGAAGAAAAGATCGACCGGAGATTCCTGGGGATATTTTCAGGTATAGTTGGGGTGCTCATCGCGCTGGGCCTGATCATCCAGGGCCTGCCGGTTGAATACGAAAGGATCAGCCGCACCGAGTACCTTTACACCCAGTTCCGGGTCATGGTGAAATACTGGCAATTGTTGTTCCTGCCGGTCAACCAGCACCTGGACTATTACTTCACTGTTTCTACGAGCTTATGGGGGGTAAAGGAACTGCTGAGCCTGGCATTTATCCTGCTGACCCTGGCCCTGGGCGTATGGTTGTTCATGAAGAAATGGTTTGTCGCTTCTTTCGCGATTTTCTGGTTTTACCTGACGCTTTCGCTCGAATCCAGCATCATCCCTATCCGTGACGTGATCTTCGAACACCGGCTGTATCTTGCCGTGTTAGGTTTTGGATTTGCCATCAGCTACCTGGCTTTCTATTTTCTGTCGGCTAAGAAATTGTCTTATCCCGTGATCGCGCTGTCGTTGCTTACAGCAATCTACATCGGGGCTTCGCTTAATCGCAACGCCGTATGGGAAAATCCTTACACCCTCTGGTCCGACAGCGTAAAGAAATCTCCCAAGAGAGAGCGTTCATGGTACTGGCTCGCCACGTATTACAGCGAAATCAAAGACCATGAAAAGGCTATGGAGTGTTTTAACACCTCCATCCGGAACAATCCCGGCTTTCCATTGGCATATAACGGGAGGGCGAACCTGAAAAAAGAGACAGGAGATAACAGCGGTGCCCTGAAGGATTACGACATTGCCATCCAGCTTGACCCGAAATACACCACGGCATATTATAACAGGGGCATCGCGCACGCGGCCCTGAGCGACCTGAAAAAAGCAATCCAGGATTATGACAAGAGCATTGAGCTGGGCAACAGATCATCGGCAGTTTATTATAACAGGGGGAATGCAAAGAGAAGAGCTAAAGATTACAGTGGCGCTATTGAAGATTATAACACGGCCATCCGGCTGGATCCAAGAAATCCCCTGGGTTTCTTTAACCGGGGGTTGACAAAAGCGGCGCTTGAGCAACATCAAGAAGCCATTGTAGATATCGACAAGGCCATCAGCATCGATCCGCGAAATCATTTGTTTTACAACGGAAAGGGTGTTTCCCTGATCACGCTTAAACAATATAACGAAGCCATTGATAATTTCAATTCCTGCATCAAACTCAATCCGGATTTCGGGCAGGCTTATTACAACCGTGCTTATGCGAAATTATTCGGCATGAACGATGGAGCGGGCGCCTGCAAAGACTGGGAAACAGCCGCGGCGAGAGGATATAAGGCCGCAGAGCAATACCTGAGGCAATACTGTAAACTATAATGAGCTGTAAATAATATCAGTGAAAAGAATCCTGATCATCGTACCGGCATTTAATGAGGAGGAAAATATCAGGGGAGTGATCCTCAAGCTTTTCTCTGAGAATGATGCATGGGATATCCTGGTGATCAATGATGCCTCGCTGGACCGTACCAGTGAAATCGCACGCCAGACAAGACTTGCGACGGTGATAGACCTGCCGATCAACCTGGGCATCGGGGGGTGTGTTCAGACCGGCTTCCGCTATGCAAAAAACAATGGATATGACTTTGCGCTTCAATTCGACGGGGATGGCCAGCACAGCGCCGAGGAGATCCACAAACTGCTGGAGATCGTTACGAACAATGAAGCCGATGTTGCGATAGGATCACGGTTCAGGCAGAAACATCAGGGTTTCAAATCTTCAGTGTCCCGCCGGATTGGGATCCGAATCTTTGAATGGTTCTCATACCTTCTCATCCGGCAGCGCATCACTGACCACACATCCGGTTTCAGGGCTTATAACCGCAAAGCACTCAGATTTCTTGCCGACTATTATCCCACTGATTTTCCTGAACCCGAAGTCATTATCCTGCTGGGTAAAAACGGATTCCGGATCAGGGAGACCTACACCCAGATGCATGAGAGAAAAGGCGGCGTGTCGTCCATCCCGATCACGAAAGGCCCGTACTACATGATCAAAGTCATGCTGGCAATGTTTATGTCGTCAATAAGATCCAAAATATATCGCCATGATTGATATGATCAGCCAGATAGGGATCAATGTCCGGACCACGCAATATATAGCTATTGCCGTAAGTATCAGTCTTTTTCTCTATATTCTTTTCCTTGTCAGGAACAAGAAGATCAAGGAAGAATATTCCCTGTTGTGGCTGTCGTCCAGTATTGTGTTCATCTTTTTCTCGATCTGGCGAGATGGCCTTGAATTTTTTGCCGGGCTTATCGGCATCGCATATCCTCCCGCGGCATTATTCCTGATATTGCTTCTGGCTGTTTTCCTGATCCTGATCGAATTCTCCATCAATATTTCAAAGCTTTCTGAGAAGAATAAAGTCCTGACCCAGGAACTGGCCCTGCTTAAAAAAGAAGTGGAAGACCTAAAAACGGGAAAACAAGCCGAGAATACGGTAGGAGGTGATGATCTTGAAAATATTGAACCGGTGGACAAGCCGGTTGAAAAGTGAAGGGCTGTATTTTTTAGCCACGGCATATTGCTCGAAAAACTGTTCCCTGAATCCCGTTTCGCTCTTGGAAGTACCGTGACGCCTGAAACTTGAAAGGTCCTGGTCGATAACTCCTGCCGGGCTTATCCTGCCCAACCGCAACCACAGGTCATAATCCATGGCATAATTCAAGGATAGGTTTAAAAGACCTGCTTCATCAAAGATTTCTTTTCTGAAAAAGACAGCCGGCTGGGAGATGAAATTTTCTCTCAAGAGCTTGCTGTAGGTGAATTGCTTCAGCCTGGCATTTTTATAGCGGGTGATCCATTTCCACCGTTCTTTGCCGTCTTTATCGATGATGCGGCAGCGCCCGTAAAGCCACCGGCAATCAGGGTGCGCGGTAAAATAGTCCGCCACGGCCTGCAGAGCGCCCGGGAGGTACAGGTCGTCGGAATTCAGCCATCCGATGATATCTCCTGCGGCCATGCGAATCCCCTTATTCACCGCATCGGCCTGCCCCTTGTCTTTTCCTGACCTCCAGACCACCTGATCACCCAACGTTTTCAGGTACTCAACCGTCCCGTCCGTCGAACCTCCATCCATGATGATGTGTTCGATCTGAACATTAACTTGCTGTGTATGAATACTTTTTATTGTTTCTTTAAGAAAAGAAACCTGGTTGAACGAAGGGGTGACGATGGAAATTTTCATGATTTTATTTGCCAGGCGAATTTACAAATATTCAATTAGAAACTCTCTTTGCGAAACTCTGCGTATCCTCTGCGTAACTTTGCGTAATAATTTTAAAGCTATAACGCAAAGTTTCGCAAAGAAAGCGTAAAGTTTCGCAAAGAAAGAAATTCGTATAAGGTTTATATTTGTGCAATGAAGAGAATCCTGAAATGGCTTGGTAGGAATAAAACAATAGCAGTTTTGATTGCCATCGTGGTTTATTTCAGCATCGTGACTTTTCATGACGAGATAACCCAGATTGCCATCAAAATGCGCAATGCCATCGGTCGGGACTTGTATAATTCATACCTCGCTTATTTTTTCCTTATCCTGCTGGTAATTGTAACAGGCTGGTTTGCGCGGAATATTTACAAGTCGGAAAACAAACTTCAAAACACCTTGCTGGTCGTCGCGATCACCGGCCTGATGCTTTTTTCGTTCCGGTTTCTCATGGTATATAACATCGAAGCCATTCATTTTGTGGAATACATGATCGTTGCGGTCATTTTGCTGCCAGTGTTCAGAAGTTACGGCGCAACTGTTTTCTGGGTGACCTTGCTGGGGGTTCTGGACGAGCTTTTCCAGTATATCTACCTGGTGCCAGAGTTCGAATATTTTGATTTCAACGACAATGTGCTGAACCTGCTTGGGGCGGGGGCCGGGGCGATCATGGTATTTACGATGGGAAATGATGCTGTCGGAATAAAAAGCTACAAATGGTACAGGTCACCGGCTATACTAACTGCTGCCGGTTTGCTGGTAATTTTCGCAGGCCTTTACCTATCGGGCAAAATGACGATTGATCCCACCGGCATCCAGGACGGGTCAAACTGGTTCTCGCTCAACAGGGGAACCATGCCGGAGGGGTTCTGGACGGAAGCATACCCGGGAAGGAGGTTTCATATTCTGAAGCCCTGGGAAGGGATTGCGGTAATATATTTGTTGTTTGGGATGTTCTTTTATCTGGATAAAATCCGTGAAAATCCGTCGCATCCGCGTTAATCCATGTTCTATCAATGGCACACGGATGACACGGATATAACGGATGACCACGGATTATTAGAAACAATAATAAAAAGTAAATCCTATTTTTTTAAGAAATACCGGTAAGAATAACGAGCCATGACCATAAACTTTCTAATCAAAAATCCGGGATATAAATAAAACCTCGATGTATTTTCTGTAGTCAGCAGCCGGTTTTTATAGAAGTGATATTCCCGGATCGGGTACCAGTAGGCCAGTTCTTTCTTTTCATGGCATTTCAGCAGCCTGACGAAATAACCCGGTTCATCGAAGTCTTCCTTCCTGCCCAGTGAAAAATAATCGCCCGGGATTCCGGCGATGATATTCATCTCATGGGGTTTCATCTCCCGGCCGAAGGTTATTTCCGGTTTTTTGCATTTTCTTGAAGATAAATACATTTCGCATTTTGTAGATTCTTTAGACTTCATGCCATAAAGATCCGTTTCAAAATAATGTTCATCCAGGGCCGGGTTCCGTTTCTTTAAACAGGCAGGAAGGATTTCGCAGTACACATCGTAAACCGCCGATGAATCATAGAACTGCTTAAACAGAAACTCCTTTTTATCAAGCCACAGCGGCACCTGGAAAATATTCTCCCTGACCCTCAGGTTCGTCCCGGTGTCGCTGAAAAGCGTGGTCATGGAATACCTGGGGTACGCAAAATAAAGGTCGTGCTGAATAATATACGCGATAAAGTATTTTTTCCAGGACGTTTCCGGCCACATGACAATATTCGGCGGAAGGTGAACGGGCATCTTGCCATCTCCCAACTCGTCATACCAGGCCCTGAACGCATTCCAGCTTTCCCGGCTCCAGCATTGTCCCAGGGATGGAGCATACTGGAGGAAAAACACATCCGAATCATCCGGCACCGGGCGGAAAGGGAACTGCGCCGTTTCGTTGTACGCATGCGAATAAAGCGAAATGCCCGCGATCTTCAGATCATTCTGATAAAACTCAAAAGCCTTCAGCACGTATTCATAGAAACCCGGCGCCACATAAAGATCATCTTCCAGCACGATCACGCCATCATAATCCTTGCTCAAATCCCCACAGGAAAGCACGTGTTTCCTGAGACCAAGATTTTTTTCATGAAAGATCAGCTTTTTCTCTCCAAACGGCCATACAAAATCAGTTGCCACCCTCCTCACCGCCTCAACTCCTCCTCCCGTCCTCCATGCCTCCATGCTTCCCTGCCTCCCCGCCTCCATGCCTCCCTGCCTCCCTGCTTCCCCGTCTCCGTCAATACTGATAATTAGTTCAACCTTATCGGGATAAGATGCTTTTAGCAATGAACTCAGCAGTCTTTGCAAAGCTTCCGGCCTGTTGTAGCCAATGGCGATAATGGGGATTGATCGCTCCATTTGTCAAAAATACAGGATTTCATCCTGGAATAATATTAATTTAGCAATGTTTTTTTGAATAAACTATGCCTAAAGTCGCACTTATCACAGGGATCACCGGGCAGGACGGCGCTTATCTCGCCGAGTTCCTTCTGAAGAAAGGATACATTGTCCATGGCATCAAGCGGAGAAGCTCGCTGATCAACACCGAGCGCATCGACCACCTGTATGAAGATCCGCACGTGGAGCATCAGAAATTTGTTCTGCATTACGGCGACCTGACCGATTCCACCAACCTGATCCGGATCATCCGGGATGTGCAACCCGACGAAATATACAACCTGGGAGCCCAGTCGCATGTCAGGGTCAGCTTCGAGACGCCCGAATACACGGCCAATGCCGATGCAGTTGGCGCGTTGAGGTTACTGGAAGCGATCCGGCTGCTGGGGCTGACTGGAAAGACCCGCTATTACCAGGCCAGCACCAGCGAGCTTTACGGGCTGGCACAGGAAATACCCCAGACGGAAAAAACATCGTTCTACCCACGCTCACCTTATGCAGCCGCCAAATTATATGCTTACTGGATCACGGTAAACTACCGTGAAGCATATAACATCTTCGCCTGCAACGGCATCCTGTTCAACCATGAATCGCCGGTGCGCGGCGAGACGTTCGTAACGCGCAAGATCACCCGGGCTGTAGCGCGGATATCGATGGGTTTGCAGGACAAACTCTTCCTTGGCAACCTGGACGCTAAGCGCGACTGGGGCCATGCCAAGGATTTCGTCAAAGCCATGTACCTGATGATGCAGCAGGAAAAACCGGAAGATTTTGTGATTGCTACCGGTAAAACTACATCGGTAAGGGATTTTGTAAAAAAAGCCTTTGCTTATATCGGTGCAGAAATTGACTTCCGGGGGCAAGGGATTGAGGAGAAAGGATACCTTATCAGGTTTAATGAAACTGGAAAATGGAAATTGGATTTTCTAAACACGGAACACGGAACCCGGAACCCGGAACTAACAGGGAAATGCGTCGTGGAAATCGATCCGCGGTATTATCGTCCCACCGAAGTTGATATTTTACTTGGCAATGCTTCAAAAGCCAAAGCAAGACTGGGCTGGGAACCGGAACTTACGCTGGATGACCTGGTCAGGGACATGATGGAATCGGACATTAAGCTGATGCAAAGAGAGCAGTACCTGAAGGACGGGGGGTTCAACGTCCTGAATTATTATGAATAAAGATGCGAAAATATATATCGCCGGGCACACCGGCATGGTTGGCTCGGCCCTGCTGAGAAACCTGCAGGCACGCGGTTACCGCAACTTCCTCCTTCGGACCCTGGAAGAGCTGAACCTGGTGCGCCAGGATGACACGGAAGCTTTTTTTGAGGCGGAAGAACCGGAATACGTGTTTGATGCGGCAGCCCGGGTTGGGGGCATACTGGCTAACAACACCTACCGCGGGCAGTTCATCTACGAAAACCTGATGATCCAGAACAACATCATCCATTCGGCTTATAAAAACGGCGCGAAAAAGTTGTTGTTCCTCGGCAGTTCCTGCATTTACCCCAAAATGGCCCCGCAGCCGCTTAAAGAGCAGCACCTGCTGACCGGCACCCTCGAACCGACCAATGAGCCTTATGCCATCGCCAAGATCGCCGGCATCAAAATGTGCGAATCCTATTACCGGCAGTACGGTTGCAACTTTATTTCAGTCATGCCGACCAATTTGTACGGTCCGAACGACAATTTCGACCTGCAGACCTCACACGTGCTTCCGGCACTGATCCGGAAATTTCACGAGGCAAAGATCAACGGATCTGAGTTCGTTGAACTCTGGGGCACCGGGACACCTTTGCGCGAATTCATGCACGTGGACGATATGGCGGCGGCCTGCATTCACATCATGGAGAATCTGGATGCACGGCAACTTTATGATGAATTTGGCCTGACCCATGTCAATATCGGCGTGGGAGAAGACCTGAGCATCCGCGAGCTGGCCCTGGTGGTGCAGAAAATTGTGGGTTTTACAGGAGAGATCCGCTGGGACAAGAGCAAGCCTGACGGCACGCCCCGGAAGATCATGGACAATTCACTACTGAAAAAACTCGGTTTCAGGCACAAAATCAGCCTTGAGCAGGGCATCGCGGAAGTCTATGCAAAATATGCCGGACAGGCGGGAAACAACGTTTAAATCATGCACTTTTTAACCTGATCATGTTTTTAAAGAGAATCATATTAGAAGGCGTTGACTTTGTAAAGCAGATCTACCTCAACCGGTCCATCATCTGGGAACTTACCAAGCGCGATTTCAGGATAAAGTATATTAACAACATCTTCGGATTATCCTGGGCAATCCTTGAACCGCTTGCCATGATGCTGATCCTTTGGTTCATATTTACTTATGTCAGGTCAGGCACAACCATGGAAATTCCATTTGCGACTTATCTCATCACCGGTATCGTAGCCTACGATTTCTTCAATAAAACACTGAATTCCGCGACCAGGAGCTTTAAAAGCTTTGGGTTCCTTATCAGCAAGGTCAACTTCAGGGCAGCGCTGATCCCACTGGTGAAGATTGCATCGGAAGTTATGATCCATATCATAATACTGGTGATCGTAGCAGTGATCCTGGTGTTCAACGACATCCCGGTGACGCTTTACTGGCTACAGGTATTTTACTATCTATTTGCCAGCTGCGTTTTGCTGATTGGCGTTACCTGGCTGACATCATCCATTTCACTCTTTTTTCCGGACATTAATTATATCGTCACGATTGTCATGCGGGTGTTGTTCTTTTTTACACCAATCTTCTGGGATCCCAGGGGTATGCCGAATGAGTTCCTGATTTATTTCAGGTTCAATCCCTTGTTCTACATCGTTGACGGTTACCGGGAAAGCCTCATTTACCAGGTTCCATTCTGGATACACCATCAAAACACCATGTATTTCTGGGGTATGACCCTGTTCTTCTTCGTAATCGGGGTTTTTGTCTTTAAACGCCTGAGACCGCATTTCGCCGATGCCATTTAAATTTAATGACTTAGCCAATGAATAACGAGATCGTCATAGAAGTCGAGAATGTTTCCAAGCGATATAAGCTATACAAGAGCAAGAAGTACCGGGCTATTGCGGCATTAATGCCATTCCTCAACAAATACCACACTGAATTTTATTCATTACGTAATATAAATCTGAAGGTTCAGCGGGGTGAGATCATAGGTATACTAGGGAAAAACGGCTCAGGCAAATCGACGTTGCTGAAACTTATCGCCGGCATTACCGTTCCCACTGCAGGCACAGTGCGGACTAAAGGTAACATCGTTCCCCTGATCGAACTGGGCTCGGGATTCCATCCCGAATTCACAGGATACGAAAATATTTATTTTTATACGGCGGTGTTAGGCTATCCGAAATCAATGGTCAGGAAAAAAGTTGACGAGATCATCGATTTTGCAGCAGTGGGAGAATTTATCGATCAGCCCATCAAGAATTATTCAAGCGGAATGAAGTCAAGGCTGGCTTTTTCCGTTTCGGTGAACATCGATCCCGATATCCTCATCCTCGATGAGGTGTTATCGGTTGGTGACGCAGATTTCAGGGAAAAAAGCTACCAGAAAATGAGGGAATTTTTCAGAAACGGAAAAACGATACTCTATGTGTCCCACTCCCTGGGCTCGATCAAGGAATTGTGCACCCGGGCTATCCTGATCGATAAAGGGCAGTTGATCATGGACGGTGAACCGATGAAAGTGATCCGGCATTATGACGAGCAGATCCTGGGCAGAATTTGGCCGACCGCAAAATCTGAAGAGAAGAAATGAGGGTGAGGAATGAAATTCCTGCAGCGATATTATAAGCCCTGGTCCTTTTTCTGGATAATTCAGCAGGCGGTGCTGGTCATCCGCGAGGGAAGGCTTAGTAAAGTTTCTTTCAAAACGCTCCGTGCCGACTACCGGTCGACCAGGGAAGTGGATAAGGCTTTACGAAGCAGGGCGCCGGGTATAAATCAGCCGGGATCATCACCGGGAAACCTGGCCGGTAATGAAGCAGTATCCAGAATTTTTACCTGTTCCGGCCTGAGTGAAGAGGAACTGTCGCCGCTCAACCGGTTCTTCGACCATATTTACGTGATCAACCTGGCCAGGAGGACCGACCGGAGGGAAGCCATGATCAAAAAATTGGAACACCTGCGTATCCGGGCGGAATTTTTTCCGGCGGTAGACGGGGCTGAAGAGGAGAACCGGAAGGAATTCGAAAAATACTTCAACGAACCGATCGATCCCGGAACAGCCCATGAGATGGAGGTGAAGCTGAAACGCAAGGTAATCGTTTCGCCCGGCGCATGGGGTATCCTGTTAACATACAGGAACCTTCTTTCAGAAGCAAAGGAACGAGGCTACGGCAGCATCCTGTGCCTGGAAGATGATGTTGTTTTTGCCAGAGATTTTGAAAAGATGTTCGGCCAGGCGATGAAGATTATACCGGAAAACTGGAAAGTGCTTTATCTCGGTGCCAGCCAGCATACCTGGGAAGAAGGAGCCGATATCATCACACCGGAAGGCGTGTTTAATGAATCCGATCCTGTCCGTTATTATCTGCCGCTGAACACCGACGGGGCTTTCGCCGTCGGATTGAGGGCTGACATTATCCCTTTCCTGCTGGATGAGTCCTCCGCCATGAACTGTCCGCTGGATTCCGGGGCATTGCGCAGTGCAGCCCGGAGATTCAAAAGCGAATGTTTTGTGCTGGTGCCCAACATGGTCATCGCCGATGTGAGCGAAAGCGATATCCGGACGGGAAGGAAGCAGGCCGATTTTGCCGGCATAGCACGCTGGGATCTAAGTCTTTATGATTTAAATAAACGATAAAATGACCGGACAACAATCACCGGAAGAAATGATTAAACGGCTCGAACAGGAGGTCCGGGAGCTCATGGAAGCCAACCAGGCTATGGAACACAAAGAAAAAGACCTGGTACGAAGGCTGCGGGAATATGAAAACGCTTTTTACAGCCAGCTCAGTGAAAGGGAAAAAGTCTATAAAAAGACATGGACCTGGCGGATCGGGCGTTTGTTCGTGGCCCCGGCCGACTGGCTACTGAACCTCTTCGGTTCAAAAAAAAAAGAAGGTTCTGACCGGGCCACGGTCCTGAAAGAAGGCCGTGGACAAGATCCGGAAGAACAGGCTATGCTCCTGGAAGCCACGGTAACAGCGTTTTCCGGAAAAGAACATGATCCTTCAAAGGATAATTTCGGCGTCATTTTCGACACCTTCACGCAATCCTGCTTTAAACCTGAATTTAACACGATACAGTTCACCCCTTCCAACTGGGACACGATCCTGGGAACTACCCCTGTCAAAGGGCTGCTCATCGAGTCGGCCTGGAACGGCAACGAAGGAAGCTGGACCGGGCAGGTCGCCAATCTTGAAAGGGAAAACAACCCTTCGCTGGTCAAACTGATCCGCTGGGCCAAAGAAAAGAACATCCCGACCGCTTTCTGGAACAAGGAGGATCCCGTTCACTTCGACCAGTTCATTGAAGCCGCCAGGCATTGCGACCACATCTTCACCACTGATTCGGGCTGTATGAAGGCTTACAGGGCGAAAGCGCACGGAGCCGGCGTCCACGCGCTTCCGTTCGCGGCCCAGCCTGAGATCCATAACCCGCTGGCTTTGGAAGAAAGGACAGGTCCAGTTTGCTTTGCCGGTACCTATTACGGCCACCGTTACCATGAACGAAAGAACGACATGGATTTTCTGCTGAAACCGGCGCTGGAGTTTGGCCTGGACATCTTCGACCGGAACTTCGGGGATGCCGGTAAATATGCCGAAAACCTGCGTTTCCCTGATATATACCGGGAAGCCATCAGGGGCAAGCTGGAATACAGGGAAATGCTGAAAGCCTACAAGCGCTACAAAGTCTTCCTGAACGTGAATTCCGTGCGGTACTCCCCGACCATGTTCGCCAGGCGGGTGTTCGAGTTGCTGGCCTGCGGAACGCCCGTGATCAGCAATTACTCCGAAGGGATCATCAACCTGCTCGGAAAAGGCACGGTTCTGATCAGCGAGTCAGAGGAAGACACCCGTAAGCATCTTGAAAATCTTCTGACAGACGAGCTGTACTGGTGGAAAATGTCACTGAACGGGATGCGGACCGTGTTGAACCACCACACCTACGGCGAGCGGACCCGGACGATCTACGAGGCTCTGGGGTTGGAGTACCGGGATAAAAACAGCGTCCGGTTCACCCTGGTTTCAAAGGTGGCGTCCATGAATGAGATCCGTTACCTCGAAAAAATGCTGCGCAGGCAGCTTTTCAGTGAATTCGACGTGGCGCTGATCATCGAAGGGGAAGGATTTGATGAGGACAGCATCAGCGAAATCAGGTCAATACTGGCCCCAATATCGGTCAGCATCCTGCATTCCGGTGATGACCAACTGGAAAAGAGGGTAATGGAAAACTCCGGCTCAACGCATATTGCATTTATCAATGCCGGGAAGTATTACGGGCCGCATTACCTCGGCGACTTTGCCCTGGCCCTGAAGTATGCCGACCCGGATGTGATGGGCAAAAAGAGCATTTGTAAAATTGGCACCGGAAAAAGCACAGAAAAAGTCAATCCCGGAAATGAATACCGTTTCGTGACAAGCCTGGACGGCGCCACTTCCGTGCACTGCAAAAGCACCTTTAATCCCTCCCGGATCATGGATTATGCCGGTAATGCAACGGTGACGGATAAAGATGGACGAATATTATCGATTGATCCTTTTAATTACCTGGATTCGGATGTTCCTTTAAATGAGGGAATTTTCAGCGATCCTGTCCTGAAACAGGCAGACCTGTAATAAATTAATTTATTGCAGCAATTTGCGGAAAAGCTCCAGCGTAGCGCCGAATGAATAGTTACGGAGGTAATATTCCCTGCTTTTCACATTGAATTTTCTCCGTGGCTCCCTGCCCAGGCGCTCAATGGCCGTGATAAATTCTCCTGCGGTATTGCACCGGGCGCCAACTTCCATGGGATCGATTTCATAGCCCTCAAAAGCTTCCGAAGTCGCAATGATATGTTTTCCGTGCATCAGCGCTTCGCAGATCTTGACCTTCATCCCTCCTCCCCTGAAGACCGGGCTGAGAAAATAATCCGCCTCCGCGATTGCTTTCGGGAGGTCGTCGACAAAACCCATGAATTCGGCTTTCGGATGAGCGAACTTATCCCGTAAGTGCTCCATGTTCCTGCCTGCGATCTGCATCCGGATATCGGCATTATCCAGGACATTCTCAATGAACCACCTGATCCCGTGAATGTTGGGAAACCAGTTATCGCCGACAAACAAAAATACCGGGGGATAAGAGGTCATCCCGTGTTCGGCGGGCATGTATTCATCCGGCAGGCTGATCGGGATGATCTCAGCCCGGTTGGTATGGTAAATGCGCTCCAGTTCTTCCTTATCCCTGCTTGTCAGTACAACGATCCTGTCCGAATGGTGCACCGCCATTTTCTCATTGTACCGGACGGAAACGATCTTCCATGCATGAAATGGGTTAAGGCGGGCTTTCTGCCGCATGACCGACACTTCTACGTTATGAAAAAAGCTGATGATTTTTCCTTTATAGCCGGATTTCTTGAGATGCCAGGCCAGGATTCCAAGGTAAGAAGCGTCAATAAAAACATAATCAAAGCCATAGGCTTTTTCGAGTATCCGGTTTTTTATCGATACCGAGAGCCCGACGTAATAACCCTGGAGGAAACCAAAGCGTTTTATGGCGGTATTTAGCATCCCGGTTTCCTGAATATCCAGAATATTGACGACCTCGACATTTTCTTTGCCCAGCAAATCGCAAAACGAAAGGTAATTCCGGTTGGTGCATTTCTCACCTCCCGATGTTTTCCTGTTGACGTCCCTGATACTGATAAAGAGCAATTTCATAAAACCCGGCTTTTCCTCCAATATTAAATTCCTTCCCGTCGGAATAAACTATTATTTTTGAAAATCGTAGCAGAAAAATTTAAAATTAGAAATTTTTACGAGAGTAAAAAAATCTTCTATTTAATAATGCATTAAATCTATTATTAAAACAGATGAAAGTACAGCCGACAGAAAACTGGAAAAAAAAGCTGATTAAAAACCCGGCATACATTTTCTACCTGATCAAAAAGCAATTTGTTTATCCTGCCAGGCCTATGGTGAAACCTGATCCTGAGCAGGAACCTGCATACATACCCGCTCCTGAACTTAATCTGTCACAGGAGCCGCAAAAGCCCGACCTGCTTTGCATTATGGATGTTTTCACCAAATCCTGTTTCAGTCCCGAGTTCAACATAGTAAGTCCTACCCCCGAAAACTGGAAAGAAAACCTCGAGCAATTTTCCTTTGATGCCCTTTTCGTCGAATCAGCCTGGCACGGAAACGACGATACCTGGCAGTACCGCATCGGGACTTACCAGGAGCGGTTCATGGAACCCATCAGGTCGCTGATCGACACGTGCAAAGAGAAAGGGATCCCGACTATTTTCTGGAACAAGGAAGATCCCGTTCATTATGAGAAGTTCCTGGATACGGCAAAGCGGTTCGATTATATTTTCACCACCGATGCCGATTGCATTCCGGGTTATAAAGAACAGGCCGGCCACGGGCATGTCTACGCGCTGCCTTTCGCGGCCCAGCCTGAATTGCATAATCCCGTCCTTGAGCAGGAAAGGGACGGCCAGGTTTGTTTTGCCGGCACTTACCACGCGAAGCGATATGCTGACCGCAGGGATGACATGGATGTGATCCTGAAGCCCGCGCTGGATTTCGGGCTGGACATTTACGACAGGATGCACGGCGCGGATCCCAAATATGCTGAGAACTATCGTTTCCCCGACATTTACCAGCCATCGATCCGGGGGAAACTCGAATATGATGATATGGTCAGGGCCTATCGTAAATATAAAGTATTCCTCAACGTCAATTCCGTGCGCAATTCGCCGACCATGTTCGCCCGGCGGGTTTTTGAACTGCTGGCCTGCGGGACTCCCGTTATCAGCACTTATTCAAAGGGTATCATAGATATCCTTGGGGAAGATACCGTGTTCATCACCGAAACCGAAAAAGACACCAGGGATTATCTTGAGAAGCTGCTGGGCGACGAAACATTCTGGTGGAAGCAATCGCTGAACGGGATGCGGAAGGTGCTCGAGAATCACACCTATCACCACCGGACAAAGGAAATTTTCGCCTTAGCAGGGATCAGGGCCATGGAAAAACCGCGTCCGAAATTCCTGGTGGTATCGCCGGTTTCATCTGACGCGGAGATCCGGACTGTTTCAGAATTTTTGCAACAACAGCATTACCGTGATTTCAAGGTGCTTTTCCTGGTGAAAACGGGAGGGCAGATCCAAGAGAATTCGTTTGAGGAAGCAAGAAACCGCCTTTTACCAAATGAGATTATTTTCATTGAACAGGAATCCGCGGATGTAGAGAAACTCGTTCCGGACATCCCTGACGTCGATTATTTGGCAATGATGAACCCGGAACATTATTACGGGATCAATTATTTGCGGGATTACGCGCTGGCCATAGGTTATTCAGGGGCTGGTATTCTCGGGAAAAAATCGTTTTTCCATACGGATCAATCCGGGAAATGCACCCTGATTGATAAGGGTCATGAATTCCGCTATACTGCAGACACCCCTGCCGCTTCAATAGTTATAAGAAATGATTTGCTTACTGCTGAAAGAATAAGAACATTACTGATGAATGAGATGTTTTCCTCGGGGTACAATAATATTTTCTCGATAGATCCATATAATTTCATCGCAAATTATTCTGACATCTGTCAAGAAACCATTGAAGGAGTTATAATTTAGTCAACATTAATTTTTAATCAATGAACATGAACATTTTTGTAGCAGCATTTATTAAAAATACGGAATTAACGCCTGTATATGAACAATTGTTGCCCGGAATCTCTGCTGTTACAGTGCCTTTTCTGAAAGAAAACCATGAAAGGGTCATTTTTAAGGATAAGAATATCATTGCTGCATCCTTTTCAATACATGCCTCACATTGTCCTATTAAAAGATATACCGAACACCAGGGAAATTCATTTTGCACATTTAATGGCATTCCGCTTTTTCAAAACAATCATGCTGAATCCTGGGCGAATGCCTTGTTGGGAGGTTTGAGAAACGGTACGCTGCTCCCTGAAAATATTGGCGGATATTATAACCTGTTGTACATCAATGAAGGAAAGATTGAAGCTTTCAATTGCCTTACAAGGGTTGAGCCTGTATATTTTCTTGAAAACCGATATTGCATTGTTGTAGGGAATCGTGCTTCCCTGGTCTGGGGATTGGGCAACAGGAGCATAAATTTTGATTACGACGAAGACGCTTTGTTAACTTTTGCCACTGCAGGCTGGTTAGTTAACGATCTGACACCGTACAAAGGGGTTAAACTGCTTCCAAACGGGCATAAGATTGCAATTTCCGCATCTGATTTCCGCATCAGTCCATACAAGCCCTATTATTTTTATGAAACAAATGATGAGAGCTATCTGGAAGGTTTAATCGATCCGATTCAGGAAGAGCTTGTCAGTGGAATAAAGCTGTTTTCGAAATTCAAAGATAAAATCAGTGTTAACCTCTCAGGAGGAAAGGATAGCAGAATTCTGGCAGCCGCCTGTCATAAAGCGGGTATCCGGTATTCATGCATAACCAGCGGCGGGGAGCTATTTCCCGATATGGTGGTCGCAAAGGAAGTAGTTCAGTTGTTAGATTGCCCGGAACACATTACATCGGCCAGAGATTCCAATAACATTGCTCCTGAGATTGATATTTTCAAAAAGGTTGATCATCATATTCAGGTTGGAGAAGGGATGCTGAGTATTAACGACCCCACATACGAGATCAGGCAAAAGCCCGCATTTTTATTAAGCGGTCACGGTGGCGAGCTGCTTAGAGGGGGATATGACCGGTCATTGGACCGCCCACGAGTGGGTAACCTGGAAGCTGCCAAAAAATTCCTTAAGGATCTGACACTACATAATGCCAGCCTGTTCTTAAAGGAAGAAGCTATCCAATCCCAACTTGCTTATAATGAAAGCATCATGGAAAAATTCCTGAATTCCGGATTCCCATTCATCAACTTTTATGATTGGATGTATACTGTTTACCGTGAAACGAGAGGAATTGGAAGCATCAGGCAGGGCAGTTCCTTTGGAGCATTCAGCTTCAGCCCCTTTCTCAATGACAACTTGCTAAAGCTTGCCTGGCATTTCCCACTCGAATTCCGCAAAGAAGAACACCTTTACTTCCAATTGCTAAAAAACATTAATCCACAGCTTGCTTATCACCGGTTTGCCGACAGCCGCTGGAAATTTGAGATGCACGCGCCTTCATCGGGACAATCCATGCAGGAATGGGAGAAGCGTGCCCCACTACCCCCGGGCCCTGTTAACCATAGTGCCCATAATTGGAGGTCGGGCTATGATGGTTATCTCAGAACTGTAATCAGGGACTATTTACTTCAAAATGCAAACAATAGTATGTTCAAACTGGTGGACTATGGTAAACTGGAAAAGATCCTTAATGCTGAACCACCAACAAATAATTCAGTCATCAAGAGTATTCTTGGCTTATTTACAGCAGTTTACCTCACAAACAACACCTGGATCAAAGTGGATTCCTGATCGAACATTGAAACAATTTAAATGAGTGTGAATAACAGTAAAAGTATAATGAACATCCTGGTCTATGCCGACGTGGACATGAACCTGACCGACGGGTCGTCAATCTGGCTGAGTTCACTGGTGCAGGTACTGGCAAGAGACCCTTCCAACGCAGTAGAGGTACTGCTGAAGGCCAGGATCACCAAGGATCTGCTGTTGCAGGACCTGAGGAAGCTTCCGAATGTCATGCTGACCGATCCTTACCAGGCTTTCCCGGGATTCGGTTTTCAAAATAAAAACAGGATGGTCCCTGAAGACGCCATCCGGATACTCCAAAAACTGACACAGCAAAAAGAATATCATTGCATGCTCTTCAGGGGGCTGGAGGTATGCAAAAAGGCAGTGGCCACCCTGGAGGAACCCGGCAGGATCATCCCTTATTTCACCGGATTTAACGACGATCCCGATCTTGTCAGCAAAGAAGAAAAGGAGGAATTGCAGGCACTGGTATCCAAAGCCCGCCTCGTATTCCTTCAGACAGAGGAGATGAAAAGCACCTTTCAGAAGATCGTCGGAAGCCGTACGGCCGAAATTGCCGTTTTGCCGCCCATGGTACCTGATTTTCCTGAAAAGGAACCGGAATTCCGTAATAAAAACAACGCACTGGTCTATGTGGGGAAATTCTCCAACGATTATTTCGTGTTCGAATCGCTCCAGGCTTTTGGCATATTAAAAGATGAAGGATACCGCTTCAATATCGCCGGCGATAAATTCCATCTCGACCTCAAAGTTCCCAGGGAGAAGATGATTGAGATGATGGAGCAGACGCCCGGCGTCAACTGGGCTAAAGCCCTTGGCCGGGAGGAAGTCAGCGATTTCATTGAAAACGCTGACCTGGGCCTGTGCTGGCGAAGCGAGACCATTGACAATGAGCGCAGCATGGAGCTCTCAACCAAATTGCTTGAATACGGAAGACTGGGTAAACCGGTGCTTGTCAGACGAATCCCAATCCATGAAAGATTGCTCGGCACAGATTACCCATTTTTTGTGGATACCGCTGAAGACCTTGTGCAAAAGATCAGGCTGGCGTTCACCAATCCGGAGTTGTATGAGAAAGCGGCAAGAAAAACATACCATGTAAGCCTTGATCATTCCTTTACCCGGATCAGTGAAACAATACTTCCTTCCCTGGATATATTCAGGGACAACTGGAAGATGAATACCAATCCTATAACTGACAAACAATCCGGGATTAGCTTCTGGAACAAGCTAAAACGCAGGTTTCTGAGTTGAAAAATGAAGTGGGATTCTGCCATATTACTATTATTGTGTTTTCTGTGGATGCCCGGTGTGGCTGGTTTACCTGCCCAGGATGATTCTTTCATGCCGGACCGGATGGTTATAAACGATGCCAGTATTTCTTTTGTTAATGGTCAGACTGATCCTGTGCGGGATTGGAACTGCCCTACATTTAACAATGATATGCCTTCAAAAGTGATTTATATTAAAAGGAAAGGGAAAGGCATAATCATCAAGACGGACATCCGGATCACCAACCCGAAAACAGGAACCAAAAGCAAACGTTCAGAAAGACAGGCGGATAAACTGTTCATGAAATTAGAAACTAT
Source organism: uncultured Bacteroidales bacterium (assembly GCA_964447005.1). Classification (GTDB taxonomy): domain Bacteria; phylum Bacteroidota; class Bacteroidia; order Bacteroidales; family JAGOPY01; genus JAGOPY01. The sequence goes on along the minus strand of CAYUQP010000017.1, from coordinate 53,072 downwards.
CGAACGGGAAATGCTGACCCATAACCCGCCCCCGGAAAAATGGCGCCCGGCCAGAAAATGATCAATAGGCTGATATTCAACAACTACCTCCATTTTACCAACTTGTTGTTCAATTTTAAAAAATTGTCATGTTATTCAATATTTTCAAAAAAATAAACCATAGGAAACCGGGTTTGCTGATTGTGGGGCATGATCTTAAATTCTTGACGCCGGTCATCAATCATTTAAAAGAGAAACAAGATTTCAGCGTAGAACAGTATACTTACCCGTCGCATGTGATCAATGACAAGAAAGCATTGCTGAGGATGCTGCCTGGTTATAAAATCGCATTCTGTGAATGGGGATTGGGAAACGTCAGTTTTATTTCACAGCATAAGCCGAGGGGACTGAAACTGGTTGTAAGGATCCATCTGCAGGAGTTCAGCACTGATTTTTTAAATGAGACGAATTGGGAGCAGGTAGACGCAATGATCTTTATCAGCGAATTTCAGCTTGAACGATTCAGGCAGTTGTTCCCGGATCATGCTCATAAGAGCAGGCTGATTTACAATGTGATCGACTGCTGCAACCTGGATAGGCCCAAAGAAGAAGACGCCCGGTTCACGCTGGGCATGATGGGCATCCTGCCGATGCGCAAATGGCCGCATCTCGGCGTTGAAATCCTGTATGAACTGAAACAACACGATGACAGGTTCAAAATCTCCATTAAAAGTAAAAGGCCTGAAGAGCTCGAATGGTTGTGGAGAAGACCCGAAGAAAGGGAATATTATGACCAGCTTTACGCTATGATTGAATCCAGGGGGTTGAAGGACTCCGTCATTTTTGAGCCTCATGGCGACGATGTACCTGACTGGTTCCACAGGATCGGCTTTATTCTTTCACCCAGTGAATTTGAAGGGTCCCACCAATCCGTAGCTGAAGGAATGGCTGCCGGATCAGTCCCGGTTGTCAGGAACTGGCCCGGCGCTACGCCATTATATCCTTCAAAATATGTTTTTACCGAGGTGAAAGAAGCTGCGGAAATCATCCTGCGTCACACGGACCAGGAAACCTTCCGGCGTGAAAGCGATCAGGTGAAACGCTACGCCGTGGAAAACTTCGACAGATCGGTGATCCTGCCGAAATACGATCAATTGTTGCTTTCACTGGTAAAATGATGAAGAACAAATCCTCTGCAATGCCGGGAATTCTGATAAAGTGGCTGGCAGATCACTTGTCCTTTTCAAAAAAGGTCAATTTTTCGGAAGTGCTCTGGCTTTCACTCGGGGAGAACTGCCTTCCGGATGACATTCTTAACCGCCATGGATTGAAAGGGTTCAGCACCCCATATTCGAATGGGAGAAGCAACCTGGATTACGCGCTGAACCTGGAGAAAATAAATTATTCAGGTTTAATACAAATAGAAAATCTTGCCTATGGAATTTCCGATAAGAAGAAAGTGGTGAGATCTACACTGATCAACCAATGTGATCCTATTTACAACGAAATGCATATGAGGGGTTTTGAAATGACCCATCATGATATCATCGGTTCTGATAAAGCCAGGGAGTCCTTTGAAAGGAAAATTCAACGTCAGCTTGAAGTCCGGGGAAAGAAGAATATCGTTTTCCTTTATCTCCACCGGATCAATAAAAACTCCGACCTGGATTCGATCTTTAGCAAAGCGCAGGAATTTTCCAAAATATACACCCGTGGAAAATTTAGCTGCACTGTCATCGTTTTTTCTCAAAAAATAATCCCTGCCGATGAAGCCAGGAAAGTATGTTATCGAAAAATCAGTAAGCATATACATTTTTTTGAATTTCATACCCATATGCTTTGGGGCGGGACAGACAACGACATATTCTTTGCCAGGATCGATGATGACCTGATCAAAAAGATGCTTGACGTTTCGGCAAAAATCATTAAATCAGGAAGGTATATCAATGACGGTTTTTTGTAAATTTGAATATGCATTTATTTCAGGAACTGATAGCAAGGTACAAAACCGGTTCAGGTGCTTATTCACCGGAACCTGAAACCGTGCATGCCACCTTAACCGCTTATCCTGAAAGGACCGGCCAACTGGAAACGGCCATAAACAGCCTTCTTGACCAGGTCGACACCCTGCACATCTTCCTGGCTGGTTTTGCCGATATTCCTGCTTTCCTGGATCATCCCAAAATATACCTGACCCGGTCGCAGGATTTCGGCAACCTGGGAGAATGCGGCAAGTATTACTGGACCGACGATCTGCACGGCTATCATTTCATTTGCTCCGACCGGATGATCTATCCGGAAGACTACGTGGAGAAAATGAAAGCTAGGATTGAAGCTCATGGCCGCGAGGAGGTTATCGCTGCAGGCGGTTACCTTCTTGATCAGCCTTTTCTTTCACTTGAGGCTTCGTCACGTTATCTCGATGAAACAAGCTGCCTGGTGGAAGACATGCCTGTTCCTTTGGCCAATGACCTGGCGCTGGCTTACCACACCGATACCATCCGGGTGTCGCGCCATTTCTTTTACCAGCCTGAACTGTCGGGCATCTGGTTCTCCATCGTGACGCTGGAACAGCAGGTCCCGCTGGTCTGCCTTCGTCACGAAGCCGGCTGGCTTAGACGCACCGATCCTTCTTCGTATATTAAACCGGCTGATGATCAAACCGATGATTACCGGTCGTTCCTGATAAGGAGTTATTTTACCGAATCTAAAGAAAAACAAACGGATAATCCGTTCAACATCAACGACTACTTTGACCGGATCTATGTAATGAACCTCGACCGGCGTGCGGACCGGTGGGAAAAGATCCGCCGGGTCGCTGAGCGACATAAGCTGGAGATCACCCGATTCCCGGCTGTGGACGGCTACGGGGAACCGGTGAAGTCGCAATGGGAAAAATACGCCGCTTCCCCTTTGATGACCCTTCCGGAAGGCGTCGAAGCACTGACTGATTACCGTGACAAGTTCCTGAAATATCATCATTATATCGCCCGTATCCAGTTCATGGAAAGCAAACTGAACCGGAAAGCCGTGCAAAGCCCGGGAGCGCTGGGATACGCGCTTTCATACATCAGCATCCTGAAAGAGGCCATCCGGAACGATTTCAACAGGATACTGATCTTTGACGACGATATCGTGCTGCATAAAAACTTCAATGAAGAATTTGAAAAACATGTACAACAGCTTCCTTCCGGCTGGAAGCTGTTCATGCTCGGCGCCATGCAACACCGCTGGGAACCGTATATCACCATGTACAGGGATATGTTTTACCGCTGCCATGGTTCCAGCGTGGCTTCACACGCCGTAGGAATAGACAGGAAAGTGTTTCTCCCCTTGCTCTTTTATTCAGAAAAACTGGACCTGCCTGTTGATGAGGGCGCCATTTTCCATATTCAAAATGTCTATGATAAAAACTGTTATATATTTCTTCCCAATCTCGCCATCCAGGACATGACCGAGAGCGACATCAGCTCTTCTGCCATGAAAAAAGAAGATACCGTTAACTGGATCAACAAATTCAGGTGGAAAACAGAGGATTATGATCTTTAAAACGCGAAACCAAAATGCATAGAACGAGTATCTTATTTATTGGTCATGACTTGAAATTCTTAACGCATGTCATTCATCACTATGAAAGTAAACCGGATTATCGGGTTACAGTCAAAACTTACCCGGGACATGCCCTGCAGGATACGGAGACAATCGGAAGAGAGCTGCCGCTCTACGACCTGATCTTCTGCGAATGGGGATTAGGAAACCTTCAGTGGTTTTCTCATAACAAGATCCCCGGTCAGAAGCTCATCACCCGTATTCACCTTCAGGAACTCAGCACGAATTTCCTCGGCGAAACCAATTGGGACAATGTAAACCGGGCCATTGTGGTGGGCCCCCTGATGAAAGAAAAGCTGGTGGCGATGATCCCTGCCAGTAAAGAGAAATGCCTGGTCATTCCTAATCTTATCGATACTAAATCGTTTGACAGGCCCAAGACTGAAGATGCCCGGTTCAGCCTCGGATTGCTGGGCATCCTGCCAAAGCGTAAGGCTCCGCACCTGGCGGTGGAACTCCTTAGAGCACTCCGAAAGACCGACAAACGTTTCAAGCTTTCCATCAAGAGCAAAAGGCCGGAAGAACTGCCGTGGCTATGGAAAAAACAGGATGAGCAGGATTACTACAAAGCGTTTTATACTGATCTTGAATCCGGAGATCTGCAGGATGCCGTCATACTGGAACCTCACGGCAGCGATGTACAGGAATGGTTCACGCGGATCGGCTTCATCATCTCACCCAGTGAATTTGAATCGTTTCACATGGCTATCGCGGAGGGCATGGCTTCGGCATCCGTTCCCGTAATCCGCAACTGGGACGGTGCATCACAACTTTTCCCGGGAGAACTGATCTTCAAGGATTTGCAGGAAGCCGCAGGTCTGATCCTTAACAGAACCGATCCAAAAGTATATTCACATCTCGGGAACCAACTTAAAGAATACTGCAGAAAGAATTTCTCATTGGAGGCCATTCTTCCGCAATATGATGAGATAATGACCATCATCCCTGATAAAGAAAAGATCAATGAAGAATATTTCAAACTGCTGCTTTTAAGAAAGCAACTGGCCAGTGAATTGCTTTCACAGGACCAGAAACTGGAAAAGGCCCAGGAAATCCTGGAAAGCTACCAGGCCATTGCAACCAAATATGAATCAGTTGAAGCGAAACTTGAAGATCTGGAGTCACGTTATGAGTCATTGATTTCATCGCACAAGACAATAGCATCCAAAAATGAAGCGCTTGAATCCAGCTATAAATCCCTCGAATCCAATTACAAATCACTTGAGTCAGGTCACCTCAATCTTGAATCAAAGCATCAAGGGCTTGAACTCAAGCACCAGGAACTTGAAGCCAGGCATAAGTCGCTCGAAAACCAAAAAGATAAACTGACCAGGGACCTTGAGCTGGCAAGGAATGAACGTGAGAAAATTAAAACCGATCTTGTCCAGCAGCAAGAGAAAAGCAATCACCTGAAAAGCAGGCTTGATGAAATGAACAGGTTGTACAGGGAAGCAAATCAGAAACTGACTGCCATTCATAATTCGATGTCCTGGAAAATCGGCTCGGCACTGGTTGCCAAACCAGCTGCCCTTGTAAGGAAGATTATCGGTAAATGAAAAGAAAACGAATCATTACTTTAAATTCAAGATCTTAGTTTAACATTTTCGATACGGTATCAGGTAAGTATCCATGTCAAAAATATACATCAATGAATCGGGTAAAAAATTCATGTTCTTTACCAATTATAAAGTGATGAATTCAATCGCAGGCAAACTGCTCAGAGAGAACTTTCCCGATATCAAGGTATTCATTACACCGGAGAAAATCCTGCATTTCGACAATCACTTAAAAATCGCCATTGTTAGGAACCCATACGACAGGCTGGTTTCTCTATATTTTGACAAATGCAGGATTAATCCGGAAGATCTCAGAAAACGAAAAGAGAACCTGTTTCTGCAGGTCAACCAGGCGCAACTCCTGGCTGCTTACTGCAAAAAAGAAAATCTTGTCATGGAAATTTCCGAACCCGGAAAAACAGTTGAAATCACAGATGATTCTTACAGGATCCTTTTGAAAAACCTGGAAGTACTTGAAGCGTTAACATTTCATGAGTTTATCGAGCTGGTGGCTTTGCTGTTCAGTGAGCCTTCGATGGATGCCCACTTCATTCCGCAATCAACCATTATGACAAAAAATGATACACTTCTGATCGACCGGTATTTCAAGCTCGAACAGATTGATGAGACGTGGTCAGATATCTGCGAATTGCTTGGCAAAGAAATACCTCTTTACTGGGGCAGGGGCGCGAATCAGACCAATTTCGAAGGACCTGAACGTTATAAAAGATTTTATTCCAACACATTGAAAGAAACGGTCTATAATCTTTATAAGATTGATTTTGATAACTTTTCATACGATAAAGAATTTTAAATCGTGATGAAAGAGTCAGCCTCAACAGGTCAAAACCAATTCTTTAATTTGTCTTTCAAGGAAAACGGGCTGGTATACTGATAATTCAATCCATACGCTAACAACTCGTCAAATGACTCGTACTTCAGCGGGTGCGCTGCAAAATATGCATCCCGGGTGCGTATCGCTTCAGCTTTATAGTCTTCCCATGACACGGCAGGGGTTTGATCACCGGCCGGTCCGCTTTTCTGTTCCAGCGAGAACAGCTTGTTCTGAAGCATGGTCTGTTTCCCGTAATGCAGAATGCACAGGTTGTCAAGCACAGCAATTTCCCAGCCATGATCCCGGCAAACGTCGTAGCACATCATATCCTGCCCCCAGCCGATATAAAGCTCCGGGGGGAACTGCCCGATGGCTTCGATGATCTTCCTGTGGAACAAGGGCGCCTGGTTATCGATCCATTTTACAACGCGGGGACTGCTGCTCCCCCAGTTCATCATTTGTCGCCAGGGCTGGGGCTTGCCGGCAATACACGGAGAAACGATGGCGAACTTGCCAGAAAACAATTCTTCCCTCAGCGTTTTCACAAAAATATTCGGCGTCAGTTCAAGGTCATTGTTCAAAAAAAGCAGGGAATCATATTCCTTATTTTGCAAAATTATTTTGAACGCTTCATTCAGTGCCCCTCCCCAGAACAGGTTCTTTTCCAGCCTGATTTGTGCATATTTCGGCACCAGTTCCGGTTTAGAACCATTATCCATCACCATCAGGTCATACGTGCCATCTATGTATTTTTTCAGCGAATAATAAAGCCAGTTGGTGTATTCCGGAAGGTTGTGATTCAGGATGATCGCCAGGGTTTTTGTCATAGTTTGTCCGATATCTTATCTTCAAAAGTAATTTTTATTTTAAAACCTGAATTACAAGCATCATGTCATTAACTTTATCCAAATAAAATATCTTTGTCACTGAATCCTTGAAATAATACCTTGATGCTACGGAAGATCCGCTCATTATGGCAAAAGTCAGCAATCCCTTTACCGGAGAGTCATTTGAATAACGAGCCCGAAAAGCATGATCCGTCGGTGAATCATCTTGCCCAACTGATCAACCGGACCTACCTGCCGCCGGAAACGCTGGAAACATACGAAAAAGAAGAAGTCCCGGTCATTCCGGAATCGACGCTGAAGCTCATAGCCTTCTATCTTCCACAGTTTCATCCATTTGAAGAAAACGACCGTTTCTGGGGAAAAGGATTTACCGAGTGGCATAACGTGACACGCGCCCTGCCGCTGTTTCCGGGTCATTACCAGCCCAGGCTGCCCGGTGAGCTTGGATTCTATGACCTCCGCGTGAAAGAGGTCATGCAACGCCAGGTGGAACTGGCTAAACAACACGGGATCCATGGCTTCTGCTTCCACCATTATTTCCTGGACATGAAGCCGGTAATGAGGCTGCCGCTGAACCAGTTCCTAAGTGATCCCGATCTTGATTTCCCATTTTGTATCCACTGGGCCAATGAGCCCTGGACCTCACGCTGGGACGGCAACCGCAAGCGCGGCGGCATCCTGCTCGACCAGGTGCATGACGACCGGGAGAACATGGCGTTTCTCGAAGATGCCATGCCGGCTTTCCGGGATGAACGCTATATCCTGGTGGATGGCAAACCGCTGCTGATCGTTTACCGCCCTGGACTGTTCCCTGACTTTAAGAAAACCGCGGATCAATGGAGGGAACACATGATCAAATCGGGCTTCAAAGGCTTATTCCTGGTGATGGTCCAGACTCTTTTCGATCCGGTCCATGATCCCGTAGAATACGGTTGTAACGCCGCTTTGGAATTCCCGCCGCATGGTTTTAAAAAGATCTCCATAAAAAACGATGTGGGGCTTTTCGATCCCGGTTTCAAGGGCGACATTTTCAGCCTTAAGGAATACATCGCCGATTCGTTAAGTCGCGAAAAGCCCGGTTACCTGCTTTTCAGGGGATTATTTCCGCAATGGGACAATACTTCAAGGCGGATCCAGGCCAATGTTTACCATGAATCGACGCCGAAGGTTTACCAGGACTGGCTGCAGGGGCTGATGCAATACACCGTGAAAAATCTGCCCGATGACAGGCAGTTCATCTTCATCAATGCCTGGAACGAATGGGCCGAAGGGGCTTACCTTGAACCCGACCGGAAATTCGGCTACGCCTACCTGAACGCTACGGCACGGGCACTGAATTTTAAATAGTCTGCCTTGAAGTGTTTTTTACATATCGGGGTTGAAAAGACCGGCAGCACTGCCCTGCAGCATTTTCTGAACCTGAACAGGGAAAAATTGACGGGTTACGGATATTACCTGCCGGAGAGCGCCGGGAAGATCAATCATACCAGGCTCGCCATTGCCGCGTATGATCATGACCGGCGGGATGGCCTGACGGTGAGCATGGGAATAAGGAATGACGCCGGCGACCTGGCAGGTTTTCAGCAAAAAACAATCGAAGACCTGAACAAAGAAATAGCTATAGCTTCAAGCCTGCCTTCGCCTCTGAAAATTATCTTTTCATCTGAACATTTTCAATCAAGGCTAACCCGTTCAGATGAAATTCATCGCTTGCGGGAAATCATAACGGCTCTGGGCATCGGTGAGGTCAAAGTCATCATTTACCTGCGCGATCCGGTAGAAATTGCGAACTCGCTTTTTTCTACAGCCATTAAATCGGGTCATACGATCAAAAACCCTCCTCCGCCTGATAATCCATACTTTAACCATGTTTGCAATCATAAAAACACCCTGGAACAATTCGGATCGGTTTTTGGAAAGGATGCCCTGATCCCGAGGCTTTACACTCCGACTGACCTGGTTAACGGTTCTATCATTGAAGACTTTTTTCACGTAACCGGGATCCCGGCAGATAAAGTCTATTTATTTCCCGAAAAACTGAACGAAACCCTTTCTGCAACAGGTATCAGCATCCTGAGAAAAATCAACGAGATCATTCCCAGGATTGTCGATGACAGGATCAATCCTCTCAGGGCAGATATTGTCAAATATTTTGAGAAACATTTTTCCAGGCCAAAATACATGATGCCGGATGAATTAATTGAACAATACAGACAGGTGTTCAAAGAATCAAATGAATGGGTAAGGATGAATTATTTCCCGCATAAAACCTCCATTTTTCAGGGTGAGTTCGATCAAAAATCAACCGGCTTCATTCTTCCTGAAGAAGAAGCCGGCCGAATCGCTTCACTGATCGCTGATATCTGGATTTCAAAACATAACGGGAAGATTTAATTACGATGCCTCAGAACCGGTCTGTTACCAGATCACCATATAATTCCATTTCAAGAACCTTCCATTTCGGGCAGGACTCATAAAGTCTTTCCAGGTCACCCGGCCCGAACCATTTTGAAAGGTCGCCGTCCCAGCCTGAAACATTGATCTTTTCCTTCATAAAATCATTGATAATTTCTTGATCGAGGTCAAAATATCTCGAAAAGACATTTGAAAAATCTTCCCGGATAAACTCAGTCCGGATCCAATGGTCAACCTGTGGCTCGGAATACCGTTCAACGTAAAGATCAGCATGGCATTCGCGACCGTCCTGCTCAAAGAAACTTCCTTTGATGTACATTTCCCGGGGCACTGCTTTCCCGGTGCGTTTCTGCTCATATTGTATCCTGCTGATGATCCAGTATGGCAATCTCCTGAAGTTGCATACGATCTCTTTCCCGGCCAGCGAAGTGCCCGTTTTTCTCTCCCGCTGCCTGATCGTATGATGCCAGGTCACCTGCTTCGGATCGATCGGGTCAAACACCACCGATCCATCCCGCGGGGCAACTCTTCTCAACAATTTCTCCGTGAAACTGCCCGCACATTTAGGGAAATGTAGCCAGATGAAACCGGGACCGATGATCATAATTCCTGAAATTTAGTCAGTGCGTCTTTAACTGCCTGAAGATATTTCAATCCATAGCGCTTGTCTGGTTCGAGATAGTTGCCTTCTGCCCATTCGTTCCAGGCATTGATAAAAGCAAAGTTTTTACTTTCATCGAATTGCATCCCGTTTAATTTATCAAAGCTTTTTTCAAGATAATATTGGAACTTTAACGGGGATGAATTATGAATGATGATTCCATTTTTCCCCCGCCTGGGAGAATTGTCCCAATTGACAAACGTACACGGAAAGTACGGGTATGAAAATGTTCTCTCCTGCATTTTCCGGTGTGCTTCCCCATAATCATAAACCTTCAGTTTATTGCTCAGGATTCCAATTTTCACGTTATTTAGCAATTTCTGACGGCTTCTTTCATCGTCCATAAAATAAGGGAGCACCGACAATTGCGGTTCAAAATTAAGGATGCCGTCGAAGCCAACCTTCCGCAGGTCCGTCTTACCGGCATGAGAGTTAGAGGCAACCAGGAAAGGATTTTCAAGACCGGCTTTTAAAGACTCTGTCCTGAAAATCCTGAGCGTTGCCGAAATATCCGGGAAATGCGTCGGCCGGTAAATAAGAAACAAAGGTCTGTTGTTCACTTTTATATAACGAGGGTCCTTGAACGCCTCAATGAGCCATGAGATATGAACATAGTCATCCTCCTCGCTGTAAGTCTGTTGGATGATGATATCCCTTTCTTCGCCAAGCCATCGCCGGCTCCAGGTTTCGTTAGCCCAGAACAGACAAAAGGGGAAATCGGGGGACCCTGACTGCAGGACGGCATCAAATGGTTCATGCAGCAGCCTCTTCCCGTTGAACCAGTAATGATAATAACAAAAACCATAGATTCCGTGATCTGCGGCCAATTTAGCCTGCTTTTCCCTGGTCTCAGCCTGGCGGAGATCATAAAAACCCAGCTCGCCCGGTAATTGCGGCTGGTAGTGCCCCCAAAACAACCGTTTTGCCTTCCTGACATTTGTCCATTCCGTGAAGCCTTCACCCCATGCCCGGTCATTCTCGGGGATCGGGTGGAACTGCGGAAGGTATATGGCTATTGCCTTGATCATGACCGCTCTATTGCCCTGAATTCTGCTGATTTGTCTTTTTCTCCTGCAACTTACTGTAGTTCTCAATGATCTTTCTGAAAGGAGAACCAGGTATGACAAGGTTCGGGTCGCCCGGATCCAGGCTAAAGCAGCTGATGATATTTCCAGGGAGGTCTTCCAGGAAGGGATCGGTTTTAATAACGGTCGATATCCCTCCTCCCCTGAACCGTGCAATGACTTTGTCCACGTAAAGGAAAGGGCTGAGGGCATAACACCGCAGGTTGTAATCCCAGTCGGCGCAAACAGTATATTCCGTATTGAAGAGACCGGCTTTCCGGATCATCGTTCGTGGATAGAAAATCGCCTGGTGACAGATATTCTGTTCCAGCAACCTGGCCAGATCAAACTCCCCGGCATAAATTTCCCGGTCTTTTGCCCATGAAGTGTCCCCTTCGATCATTACATTGCCATAAAATACTTTATCCTGGTTGAAATATCCTGAATCAAACAATTCCTGGAGAATGTTTTCATTAATGAGCATATCGTCGGCCCCCAGGAAATAAATCCAATCTCCCCGGCACATAGAAATCCCCTTATTCATCGCATCATAGGCCCCCTGGTCCTTTTCGCTCAGAAACCTTATTCTTTTGTCTTTTTTTGCTGCAGCTTTAACGACAGGCAGGGTATTATCCCCGGATAAACCGTCAATAATAATAAATTCGATATTTTTATAAATTTGTTGTACCACACTGCCGATAGTCCGCTCAAGCGTTTCCGCTGCATTGTAAGTAGCAGTAATGATGGACACCAGCGGCAAAGATGGTTCGGCTTTTTTTTGCCGGAAAAACAGTTTCATAGTGTAAAAATAGAGAAATAACTCATTTTCAAAATGAATAATTTACCACAGGAAGCCTATAGCATGACCGGAAAAAAGGTCACCGAGGGCATTTCACTGATCACCGCGGTGAAGAACAGGGAAGAAATGCTCCGGCAGACACTGCCGACCTGGCTGGCTAATCCTGAGATCGATGAGATCATCATTGTTGACTGGTCATCAGACAACAGTATCGAGGACCTTTTGGCCGGATTCCGGGATGACAGGATTTTTCTGGCTATCGTAAAGGACCAGGCAAAATGGGTGTTGTCATATGCCTATAATCTCGCAGCCCGGTTAGCTTCAAAAGATAAAATCCTGAAAATTGATGCTGACGTTAAGATCATGCCCGGATTCTTTGCAAAACATGAGTTAAAGCCCGGCCGGTTCTTCACGGGAAACTGGAGAATAGCCAGAAATGAAAATGAAACCCACCTGAACGGAATGGCTTTTTATTTTCGGAGTGATTTTTTCAGGGTTAACGGCTATAATGAATTTATAACAACCTATGGCTGGGATGATACCGACCTGTTTGACCGGATGATCGAAAGCGGGCTGACCAGGTCAGATTTAGATCCTGATGCACTTTTCCATATTCCCCACGAAGACCGGGTCATTCATCAGGACGGAACGAATTTTTTAAAACAAATTGATGATAAAGAACGGGCAACTATCAATACCCTGATGAACCGCTACATCGTTGCAAATTTTAAACAATGGAACAGTTCATGTAATTTTTCGGATTTTAAAATCAGCAATACATCTGATCAGCATGTTGTCTTGCATCTATTGATCAACAAGGAAAATGAGGTACCCGTTGAAATCCTTGAGAAAAGCGAAATGGTTGCCATACGCGATCGTCTCGAACAATGGCAGATAATCATTCATGACGAATGGTTTAAAATTCTTTCTAAAAATGATTTAATTGCACTTTACCGGTATTTTCTTACGATCATTGCTGAAAAAACCAGGCAACCGGATGCAATTACCCTTCTAAGAAAACTTATGGCAGCACGACCTGTTGCTACAGCCGATCCGCAGGATGAAAACGAAAAGGCGGAAAAGAGGTTCAGGGAACTTGAAGCAATATTGAAACAGAAAGAAACAGATTATATTATGCTCGAAAAGAAATACAATAACACATCTGGTAAATTGGAAATGATAATGAAATCAAGGACATATCGTTATGGTTCCATCATTGCCCGGCTTATCGGCAGCATCCGCGAACCTTTTTCAAAATAAATTGCAGCCGTTTAAACAGATTTCTGATCAAAATTCGTCGTAACCCGCCAGGTCACAAAGCTGCTGGTAAATCTCCATTGCCTCCGCCGGGGAGTTACCAGCCGGCCTGCTTCTGTTAAGTTCCTCAGCCACAAATGAATAATCAAGCTTAACATCCAGGATATCAGACAACATCGAAAGCGACTTCCTTTTCAAGATCTGCTGGTAGTGGATGAAGAAAGCCCTGTACTGGTTATCTGGGGTGATATTGTTCAGCAAATGGGAATAGCTGTTGATCCACAGCTTAAAAGCCAGTTCCCTGTCGATATAAAACTGCGACAAATAGTAGGCCGAGGCGCATTCCCTGAGCACGCTCTCTACCGTGACATCCGGTTCCCGGAACATACATATGAAAATGACTTCCTCGTCCAGGAATTTTTCCCAGACCGGGAGCGTGTAATCAAACCGGGGGTCTTTGTAAGCAAAGCCGGATTTGGAAACAGCCAGCTTTATTTTCTCTTCAATGGCGGGATCAGCCTGGCCGATCGTCACATCAGGGTCAATATAAGTGAGCCACCGGTGCCCGTAATAAGGCCGGTAGGGCGACCACGGCCTGTCGAATTTCGGGTAATCCGGGTTCAGGGCTGAATAATCATATTTTTCAAGGATGCGTTCGTTGATCCCGTTGATGAAATCATTCTCAAAAAAGCCCAAGGGATTGCTGTGGCGTGGCGGATACAGGTTATCGCCCATGTAATAACCTGCTTTGTGCAGGATGCCGCCCATCAGGCTGGTCCCGCTGCGGCCGAATCCCATGACGAGGCAGTTCTTCATTCGGTAACCGGGTATTTCAGTTTGACAGAGTCGGCAAACGGCCTCAACTGGGACGCAAGAGCCGGATAATGCAGGAACATCTTTTCGACCAGGTCGAGGTAAAGATCAACCTGCTGCCGGTCGTATTCATAGTTCGAACGGGTTACCATCGCGGCCATAGAATTTTCTAGCCATTCCCCGTCAGGTTCCAGGCCTAAGAATCGCGCCATGCTGACCAGCATGTCACGGTTTATCGAATGTTCAAAGTATCGGAAGAACCGGTCCGGATAAGCCTGCCGGAGTGTCTCAAACCACTGTATCTCACCCAGGACAGCCTGCAGCACCTCACTGAACGACCTCACGTTTTTCACGTTTGTAAACCGCGTGGAATGAGTCGACAGGATGTTCGACGATGCGCAATCCATGGGGTTCCTTACCGGCATGAGGAACCGGAGCCTTTGATCGGTTGCAAATGCCTTTTCGAAATCGAAGTGCTTTTCCCGGATCAGGTTGCCGGTTGCCAGCGATTCTTTCCAGAAAAGACATTTGATCTTTTTCTTGACCAGGTCAAACCCGGTATGCCCGAAGATCTCCTTCATGGCATACTGTTCATCAAAGGCATGTGAATGGACAATCGATCCCCCGTAATCGCCGCGCTTTCCTCCCCCGGAAAGCTGAATGGCAAATTGAAGGAACCGGTCCAGTTTTTCTTTGCTGAAATCGGAGATGAAGTCGATCTCATCGACGCCGTAGATCCGGTTCCCGGCGTGGTTTAAAACCTGGCAGGATGGATGCAGGAAAAGGGTGGCCGCGGTCAGGGTGGTCAGGTTGCGGTAAGGCCCCAGCGCAAGGCAAACCACCTGGCAGTCTTTGATGACGATATCGCGGGATTCGATGAGATCCTGCCGGTCTTCGGGGGATAAGCTCACATTGATTAAATTAATGTTGTAAATCTATTAAAATTATTTGACGGTCAGGATGAATCTTACAGAACAACAATTAATCCATCTTCCAACTGTATATCATTTTTAATAAAAATTTGGAGGAGTTCTTCTTTCGGGATGAAATAATCACGTGCCGTGAACCTGTTGAAATATATGATAACCCCTTCTCCGGATTCCACGAAAGTCTTCATTCTTTCAAGATCAACTGTATAATTCCTGTTTGCAATTCCTGTATTCGAATTAATCTTTAACGGAAGATTTTTTACCCGGCCTGTCAGTCCGGGATAGTTCAATGTGATTACATCCGGCGCGTTGGTATATATTACATACCCGGTAAATGACTTAACCGCCAGCAAGGTTGCTGATCCTTGCCATTCCAGTGACCGGTATCCGCTTCCTTCAACAAAGTGCCTGTGCCATAATCGGCCATTGTAAACTGCATTGCTGATCAGCAGGCTGCCAAGCAGGATAAAGACCGGAACCTTTACCTGTATCCTGGCCGTCACATTCTCCAATATAATCATAATTAAAATGAGCAATAACGCGTATAACGGAGATAATATCCTGTTATTCAATTGAGTATGTGCATCAAAAAAGCTGATGGATGTGATCAGCATAAACAGGTAGAATATACTGAGACTTAACAGGAATAATGCTAACTCTTTTCCGGTGATATCGAATCTTTTGAAAATGGCGCCTGAAATGTAGTATTTCCTGTACATATACGCTGCGACGAGAAAACAGGTAAGAAAGAATGGACCGAAAACGATCCCGGGAATCCCGAATTTTTCCGGTAAGAGCCAGGAATAAAATGTTCTGAAGAGAGTCGCAAAGTGTTCAGGTGTTATCATGTGGGTATTAAACGACCTTATTTCAGCCCCACCGGAAGCGATTACAAAGATTACCCATGGAGAGACGAGAAGACCGGCAAGTCCTGCATAGATAAGTACATTACGAATTTTCGTCAAGTAGTCATGACCAGAGAAGAATAGAAGGTAAACCACGAAACCTGCCGTAAAACCGACACCGGCGTAACGTGTCAGTATTAAGAGGCCGGAAAAAATGCCGGCTATGATCAGCCACCGTAACGAAGCCGTCTTTATCCAATTAAGGCCGAACAATATGACCATCATCAGGATCAACATAAACGGAACCTCCGACCAGAACATCGTAAATACAGTCAGGGGCAGAGATAATAACAGGAATAAATTGGCACTCCACCTGAACCACGATGTGATCAGGATTTTAGCCAGGATAAGATTGAATACCAGGAACATGAGCCCGATAATCAACGCATTGAGGAATTTGCCCGAGGTAATGCAGTCCATTCCTGTCACCCGGGAGGCACCGGCAAGGACTATCGGATAAAGAGGCGGCCAGTGGGCATTAACGCGCCCATAGTCATCGGTCAGGCCTTTTCCTGATATGATGTTTCCTGCTGTTTCAAGATAAAAAGCACTGTCGGATGTTATCCCCGGGTCGTGGTTCCGGGAGGTACAAAGAACCAATAAAAAGGCGGCAACTGGAAATATAAACGTGGCAGCGTTTTTATAAAGAAATGTCATCGCTCAAAGTTATAAAAAGCGCCCATACAGATTCAATAACAGCATTTAGATTTAGAATCTTTCCATATTAGATGATTGGATGAAAAATTCCAGTAATTTGTTAGAAAACAATCAGGATAATGTTTTAAATTTAATAGCCTTAATTCTTTCCTTCAAAGTCATCAGCTCTGTCCAAACTGAAGAGTTGACGCTTTATGTGATCGAGCTGGAAAAGAAGAATGATCTGTTAAACGAAAGGATTAACCGGATGGAACATTGAAATCAAAATCCGGAATGTTATCAGATCCCTCAATGATACCGCGAATAATTCCTTTTAAACGATCCGTAAACCACAGGCTTGAAGGAGGCTCACCAATCCAGGCTATATCATGAAGTTGTTCCACCGGGAATTTTTCCAATATCTCAGCAGCATTTATTGGATTTACCCAAACATCTTTTTCATTAGCATCCTGGAACACCTTCTCCTAGTTAAATGACTGCTTTTCATACATATACACGATATCAACCACATCTTTAGCTGCATAACGGCTAAATGCTGTCAATTTATTTGACAAAATATTATGAATGTTGTCTGTTCTGATAAAGAGTGAAGTAGCACCGGCTTGACCGGATCGAAAACTGACATCATTGATCAGGTCGATTTTAATGGACAACTTTCCTTCATGTATAAATATCCTTGCATAGCTTTCATCGGCAAGAGCAACCTCAAATGAGACAGACATTGCTCTGAATGCTTTAATCACCCGGTCGACCTGGTTTTTAAAATCATTGATATTATTGGCAAAGAAGTCAAGATCATCTGAATATCGATGATGTAAATAAACCCGGCTAAGAACAGTTTCCCCGGTAAGATAAAAATCAACGGGAAGCGGGGAAATCAATTTAAGAATTCTGTCCTGAAGCGGGTAAAGAATATTTTGATAATAATCGTCGTGCATTTGTGTAATATGAGCGTCGTTTAACCGGGAATAATTTTTGAATGGTAGCATCTGTGAGTAATTCTATAAGATCTTCTTTGCCCGTCAACCTGATCAGCTCATGCCATTGAAGGCTGCTAAGTGCTTTGATAAAAAGCTGTTCATCATTCCGGAAGGTCTCAGCAGCATTATCGATAATTTTCCTGCAGATCTCCTGTCTCCGGGACTCGGGCAAATCCCATAGCATTGCATTAATCTTATCTGCCAGAACAGACCTCATGACGGTTTTTTGTGTAAAATTACGAATATTTAAAGAGCTATTCTGCCATCGTCATTTTTCCTTACTTTTGGCTCCTTGTTATTTGATTCACAATTATGATGAATAAACTCAAATTCGATCCTAAAGCCAACTATATCAAGACCCGGGAGGAAATCGGCTATGTGACGCGTAAGAAAGCCACCCAGGCCGATTACGACCGGATCGGCTTCATGTCGGGACTGGAAGTGCACCAGCAACTGCTCACGAAATACAAGCTGTTTTGCCGCTGTCCTGCCGGAATTTACAACAAACACGAAATTTACGACGCCGAACTGATCCGCCACATGCGCCCCACGCTCAGCGAGTTGGGTGAATATGACGGCACAGCCCTGATGGAGTTCAAGACCAAAAAGGAGATCGTCTACCGCATCAAGAACGAAACGGCCTGCACCTATGATGTCGACGACACCCCGCCATTCAAAATAGACCAGGAGGCGCTGAATATTGCCATCGAGATCTCCCTGCTTTCAAAACTCAATATCGTGGGCGAGGTGCACATCACCCGCAAGCAGTACCTCGACGGCTCAATTCCCACCGGTTTTCAGCGGACGGCCATCATCGGCGTGGAAGGAGAGATCCCGCTGCGGCACAAAAAGGTCAGGCTGATCCAGCTCAGTCTTGAGGAAGATTCCTGCCGGGAAATGTGGGACGTCGGCCACCAGCGAGGCTATAAGACCGACCGGCTGGGCATGCCGCTGATCGAAACGGTGACCTATCCGGATTGTGCCAATCCTGAGGAAGTCAGGGAAGCCTGCAATTATATCCGTTTCCTGAACCGCAGCACGGGCAAGGTGCGTACGGGCATGGGCGCCGGGCGCGAGGACGTCAACGTGAGCTGCCGCGGCGGCTCCAGGGTGGAAATCAAGGGCGTGGCCCATACGAAATGGATCCCCGAACTGACACACAATGAAAGCTTCCGCCAGTGGGCGCTGCTCCATATCCGGGAAAAGCTCAAACAACGGGTTAAAAATCCTTCCTCCTGGAATATCGCTTACAAGGTCATCCCCTATCATAATTTTAATTTCAAATACAAGCCCCTGAAAGAGGCCCGCAACAGCAAAAACAAGATCGTCGCCGTGAACCTGCCGGATTTTAAAGGCATCCTGTCGCATTTCACGCAGCCCGGCAAAATGTTCGCCGATGAGATCAGCGACCGCCTGAAGGTGATCGCCTGCATTGAAAAACCGCACATGGCGCACACGGAAGACCTCTCGCCGCTGGTACCGCAGAAAGACTGGGACCAGGTCCGGAAACTCTTCAAGGCAAAGGAAAGCGATGCGCAACTAATCTTCTGGGGGCCCGAAGCCGACATGCAGACCGCCCTCGAAACCATCGAAGAGCGCTGCAAAATGGCTTTCGAAGGGGTGCCGAACGAGACGCGCAAGTCCTTCGAAAACGGAACGACGATCTTTGAAAGGGTTCTCCCCGGCGCCGACCGCATGTACCCGGACACCGACTCCGCCCCGATCCCGCTGGAAGATGAACTGATCGAAGAACTTAGCAAAAACATGCCGTCGGACATCATTGACCGCTATCACCAGCTCATGGAATGGAAAATCCCGGAAGATACCTACACTTATATCTTTTCCAAGAACCTGTTCCCGGTCATCGAGCGGATCGTGAATGAGTTAAATTATAATCCACGCCAGGTCGGGACCTTCTTCGGGCATCATCTCAAATATGTCGAAGGGCGGTATGCCAGGCCTGCAGAATTCCGGTACGAGGTCATCTTCGCGCTTTTCCGCTTCCTGAAAGAGAACAAGCTCAACCTGTTCCTTGCCGGGAACATGCTGCCGGTGATCTATATGCATCCCAAGATGGACTTCGAATCGGTGCTGACCAGCATCGGGTTTAAAAGGATTAAAAAGGAAGATATCCTGGCAAAAGCCGAATTCCTGAACAATAAATTCAAAGAAATCGGCAAAAAGGGCACACCGGAAGTGAGGATCAACTGGATCATGGGTGAATTGCGGAAGGTTGCCTTAGGGAATATTGACCTGACCGTGTTAAGTGAAGAAATTAAACATTTTGCGTAATGCATTTTGTTTAACGCAAATTGTTTTGTATTTTTGAGGAAAAAACATGAATCCATTCATCATAAAAGGATATGCAGGTCCCGAGTATTTTTGCGACCGTGAATCCGAAACTGGCAGAATTATCAATGCCATTGAAAATCAGCGGAATCTGACCCTGATTTCTTTAAGAAAAATGGGGAAGACCGGGCTGATTCATCATGTATTCCACCATCTGGACAAGGAGGATTATGATTCGATCTACGTGGATATATATGATACTGACACCTTAAATGGATTTATCAATAAACTGGCCAGCGCGATCCTGTCTTTCAGGAAAACATTTCAAGACAGGCTGATGGAATACATCGGTTCTTTCCGTTATATCAGGCCAGTGATCTCAGCCGATCCTTTCACTGGACTTCCAACGGCAACTTTCAGGATTTCTTCTGAAGAAGAAGCGCAACAAACCATAGGAGATCTGTTCAGAATACTGGATGCAAAAAGCAAGACCAGGCCTATCGTACTTGCCTTTGATGAGTTTCAGCAAATAACAAAATATCCTGAAAAGAACGTGGAGGCCTTATTAAGGGGCCATGTTCAGCAGATGCATAATGTGACCCTTATTTTTTCAGGAAGCAACAGATCGCTGCTGGGACAGATCTTTTCAAATCCCGCAAGGCCCTTCTATCAAAGCACTGAACTTATGTTCCTGGGTGCGATCGCAAAAACCGATTATATCAGGTTCATTAAACAAATCTTTGCAAATCACCGAATGGACATTGATGAATCGGTGATTTCAAAAATCGTGGATTGGGCAAAAATCCACACCCATTATGTTCAATATTGCTGTAATAAGATTTTCGAAAAAAAGTACCAAACTATTACCGTAGAAGATATCTCAGATGCTATGCACCAAATCCTTCTTGAACAGGAACCATTTTATTTTGAGTTCAGAAACTTGCTTACACAGCATCAGTGGCAATTATTAAAAGCAATTTCAAAAGAGAATGGTGTTAAAAACATCACATCCTTGAGTTTTATCAAGCAATATGACTTAAGCAGTGCAAGCACGGTCAAGAGAGGAATTGATTCACTTATGGAGAAGGAGCTGATCTATAAGCATGATGATAGCTATTTTATTTTGGATGTTTTTTTCTCAAGGTGGCTGGAACTTCAGGCTTAATATAACCAACAAACACATTTAACCAACTGATAATGACTGACGATATTTTCCAAGGCTACAAAGGCGATGCGCTCGCCACACTCAAGAAATTCAATACCCGGGTCTGGGGACAAACGGTGGTTGAAACGACCCGTGGAAAGTTCACCGGAACCGTTCTGCCCAGGGCAGAGAACGACGACGACAAGCACATAGTGATCAAGATACCCACAGGGTATAACATCGGCGTGGATATCAGGACGATCACCTCGATGAAGGAAACGGGCTTCAAGAAAGCCGTATACAAGATCCCGGAGAAAGAATTCCCTGTGACGCCCGGCCTTCCGAAGGTAAAACTGCTGGGCACCGGCGGCACGATCGCTTCCCGCCTCGATTACCGCACCGGGGCCGTGATCCCTGCATTCACGCCGGGTGAGCTTTATGGCGCTGTGCCTGAGCTGGCCGACATCTGCAACCTGGAAACTGAAAAGATCTTCGCTGTGTTCAGCGAGAACATGGGGCCGAAGCAGTATGTTGCCCTTTCACAGGCTATTGGAAAAGAAATCGAGAAAGGAGTCGACGGGATTGTGATCGGTCATGGGACCGACACGCTGCACCATACCGGCGCGGTGCTCACTTTCATGTGCCAGAACCTGCCCGTACCGATCATCCTGGTGGGCTCGCAGCGCTCCAGCGACCGGCCCAGCTCCGACGCGGCGCTGAACCTCATGCACGCCATGACGGCTGCAGGCACCGGCGACATTGCCGAGGTGATGGTGTGCATGTTCGGCCCCACGTCCGACGAGTACGGTTTGCTCCACAAGGGGACGCGCGTCAGGAAGATGCATTCATCCTACCGGTCCACTTTCCGCACGATCGGAGATGTTCCGGTAGCCAGGGTCAGCCGCAAAGGGGTCATCCCTATCCACCAGAACTACAACAAACGCCGCACTGACCGGAAAGTCAACATCTTCCCTTATTTCAGCGACGAAGTGACCATGCTGTATTATTACCCGGGGATCAAGCCCGATGTGATGGATGCCATGATCGACGCGGGATACCGGGGGATCATCATTGTCGGCACCGGCCTGGGGCATGTCAACAAGGAGCTTTACCCGGCACTGGTGAGGGCCAAAGAAAAGGGCGTGCATGTCTTTATGACGGTGCAGACCATCTGGGGTTATGTGCACATGTTTGTTTACGACACCGGCCGAGACATGATGGCCAAAGGAGTTATCCCAGCAGGAAATATGCTGCCTGAAGTGGCCTGGGTCAAGCTGAGCTGGATCCTGGGCCAGACCAATGACCCACAGAAGGTACGACAGATGATGTTGACACCGGTCAACGACGAGATCACACTGCGCGAGCCTTACAATGGCTACCTTGTTTACCAGGGTGGAGTTCCTGAAGTAGAAGAGTTTGTGCGACGGGTTCATAAATGAGTTTTTAGTTTTGAGTTCTTAGTTTTGAGTTTGAGTTAGTTAGTTTTCGAGTTGGGATTTATGTTATTATTTCTTGACTTTTATTAGGATTAAGGTTACCTTAGCGGGTTGTTAACCTTAAATCCAATTTCCTATGAAATCCTTAAGATTATTGGCTGGTCTGGTTGCCTTCATGGTATTGTTTTGCCTGGATGATGCAACAAGCCAGTGGTTGTCAAACGGCGACCACATTTACAATACCAACACCGGCAATGTCGGGGTTAGTACTTCCACTCCTTCCTCGCTGCTCCATGTAGCTAAATACATGGGCGAACCCACGATTACAATACAGAACCTTGGAGCAGGAGGAGGCGCGACGTATTCCATGATTGACAATTTAAGCGGGGCTAACTGGAAGTTTAAAGCCACTACTACAGGAGGGTTTAAGATCAGGGACCAGGCCAATTTACTCGATGTATTCCTGATAGAGCCGAACAGTGTGGCCAATGCCCTGTATATCAAAAGCGGAGGGAATGTCGGGATCCACACCACAACGCCTGATGCCTTGCTGGATGTTTATGTCGATAACAACAGCATATCCCAACTGGGATATACCGATGCTATTTGTAATTACTTCTATCATGTTGAGGAACCGGATGACGGAGACGGACAGGCAGCCTTATATGCCCGCAAAACCCGTTCAGCCGAAAGCGATGGATCAGGCTATGGATTGTATTCAGCAAACTGTGCTATGAAGGGATATGATTCCTGGGGCGATGAATACTCCTTCGGAACCTGCGGATTTAGTTATCTGATTTATACCAGGTGCGGGGGAATATTAGGGTCAAACTGGGCTGGTGCAACCTGGGGAGCGTTAGCATACAAGAGCAGCGGAAGCACATTGTATGGAGGGTATTTTTCAACCGCTCCGGGTAATGGAGGCGGAAAAGCCGGACAGCCAGCCTGTACCGGGATTGGCATTGGCGCCTGGGGCGACCTGATGGGAGCGGATATCCATGGAAAGATCTACGGCACTTACACTGAAGGGGAAAACTATGCCCTGTTCACCAATGGGACAACTTATAAAAATGACCTTGATGTTCACCTCCAAAATAACGGTAATGGCAACAATACCCCTCTTTATACCAATGTTTCCACCGGCGTAACAATTATGACATCAGGAACGGCAATCCTTTCGCAGGGAAAGGCGGAAATAATATTTGACCGGTCGTTTTCAGAATGTGTTTCCCCAAAAGAACCGGTCATAGTCACCGTGACGCCAATCGGGAAATGTAACGGCGTTTTTCTTACCGAAGTTACCAGTGCAGGATGTTCTATTGAAGAAACCAACTCGGGCAAGAGCAATGTGATGGTCAATTACATCGCGGTAGGAAAGCGGGCCGGCTACGAAGCGCCGCAACTGGCAAAGGAAGTAATCGATGCCGGTTATGTGAACAAGCTTTCAAGAGGCCTGCACAATGATAACAACCTTGAAACTAACGGCGAGGGATTGTATTTCGAAAACGGGGAACTGATCCTTGGGCAGCATCCTGTCGGTATTCAGGAGGAAAGAATACCGGTGCAGCAGGAGGAAGTGCAAGTTATTAATAACAGTGGTCCGGATTCTAGATAGTTTTTAGTTTTGAGTTCTTGGTTCTGAGTTTGAGTTAGTTAGTTTTTTAGTTGTAGTTTTTGAGTTGATTAATTGTATCTTTGGTAATTAACTTAATAACTCTATAACTTAAATTCAAAACTCAGAACTCAAAACTAAAAACTTGAATACCCGGGATTTTATCAGCTCACTGGCAAAAAAACTCAACGTCAGCCAGAAGGAAGCAGAAAAGCTGCTTGATCACTCTACACGTGCTATCCGTGAAACGGTTTATGAAGAAAACAAGCTGACCATCCTTCACCTGGGCAGTTTCCAGGTGAAGAAAAGCCCCAGCAAGACCGCTTATATACCTGCCATTGAAAAAAAGGCGATCATGCCGCCGAAGAACAGCGTTCATTTTCAGCCGGCCGATACGCTGAAAGATAAACTCAAAAATTACCAGCCATGAGCGAAACGGTCAATACAAGCGAACTGATCGACCGGCTGGTGCAGCAATCGGGCATGAAGAAAAAGCTGGCCGCGGAGATCCTGCATGCCATCCCGGAAATCATCGAAGAAGGCCTTATGCGGGATGGTGAAGTGCGTGTGAAAGGGCTCGGTACCTTCCGGATGAAATGGACGCTGTCGAGGCCCGGAAGAAATCCCAAAACCGGTGAAAGCGTTCTGATACCGCCTCATTACCGGATCACTTTCCTGCCGGAGCAATCACTGAAGGATTTTATCAACAGGGATAACCGGTTGTTGAGCTATAGGGTTGTCCCGGCCGGAAGTCAGAAGTCAGAAGACAAAAGTCGGAAGACAGAAGACGGAAGTCAGAAGTCAGAATCCGGAAGTCAGAAGACAGAAGAGGATATTTTGTTCGTTGATAAATTACCGGAAGCGCCTGAAGAGGTTACTTCAGAAGTCATTGATTACAAGTATGAACCGGAAGAGCCGGTGAGAAAACGCAGGGTTCACTGGATCATTCCGGTGGCAGTTTTGTTGATTGCCGCGCTGAGCGTGGTGTTCTACTTCAGGAATTTTTACCCGGCGGAGAAGACAGCAGTCGGCAGTCAGAAGTCAGAAGAAAGCATGCAGCCGGCTGATACAGTTCCAGGTTCCGGGTTCCGGGTTCCAGGTTCCGGGTTCCAGGTTCCAGGTTCTGGTGGTGATTTGAAGATTCCGACTTCGGTTGATGCATTGAGCGGTACTCAGGCAGCAATAATAGCTGATACCTCACCATTGGCAAAGAACCAGGAACCTGGAACCTGGAACCCGGAACCACAGCTCACAACTCAAAACTCCAACTCAAGACTCAAGACTCAAGACTCAAGACTTATTACTATTTCTGAAGGCAAGCACCTGTTCCAGCTCGCCCGCGAGGAATACGGCAACCCCTTCCTCTGGGTGCTGATCTATAAAACCAACCAGGATATCATTAAAGATCCGGACCAGGCAATTATCGGGAAAACGGTTATGATACCGGCTTTGGAGGGCACGCCAAAGCAGCTTTCACAAAATGATTCTCTTGAGGTTGCGGAAGGTTACCGGCTGGTTTACGAGTTCTACAAAGAAAAAGGCGACCCCAGGGCTGAGGAATTCAATAAAGCTTATCAAAGGTACCTGTTTCAATAGTTTTATTTCAATCTGACTTTAATCGCGGGGAAATTTCTTACTTTTATACGGAACGAATCCGTGATTATCTGTTTAATTCGTGTCATCTGTGTGCCATTGACAGAACACGGATGACACAGATGAGACGGATTAACACGGATAAAATATCTTTAATGATCCAGCCAAAAAATACCAACTCACTGATCCACGAAACCAGCCCTTACCTGCTGCAGCATGCACACAATCCAGTGGAATGGCATCCATGGAGCGAATCGACGCTCGCTAAAGCGAGGTCTTTGGATAAGATGCTGCTGATCAGCATTGGCTATTCGGCCTGTCACTGGTGTCATGTGATGGAAAAGGAGTCGTTTGAGGACGAAGAAGTGGCGGCGATCATGAACAAGTATTTCATCTGCATCAAGGTGGACCGGGAAGAACGGCCCGATGTGGACCAGGTTTACATGAATGCCGTGCAGCTCATCACCGGCAGTGGCGGCTGGCCGCTGAACTGCTTTGCATTGCCCGACGGAAGGCCGTTCTTCGGCGGCACCTACTTCCGCCGGGGCCAGTGGATTCAGCTCATGGAAAATATAGCCGAACTTTACCGGACCAGCAAAAAAGAACTGGAAGAACAGGCAGCATCGCTCACCAACGGTGTACAAAAGAATGATCTCAAACCGGCAGTTGCCTCCGGGAAACCGCTGGAAATAAATGACATAAACAGGGCAGTTGCAAATTTGGAGAAGCATTTCGACTTCAAGGAAGGAGGATTTGCAGGAGCGCCCAAGTTCCCGATGCCGGCCAGCCTGGCTTTTTTGCTTCGATATGGTTCTAATTCAAAAAACGACGCAATAATCGAATTTGTATACCTCACCCTCCGGAAAATGGCTTATGGAGGGATCTATGACCAGATCGGGGGCGGTTTTGCCCGCTATTCCACCGACGCAAGCTGGAAGGTTCCTCATTTTGAAAAAATGCTTTACGACAATGCCCAGTTGATCTGGCTCTATGCTGAAGCATACCATGCTTCCGGCGAACAGCTTTTTAAGGAGATCGGAGAAGAAACTATACGTTTTTGCCTTCGCGAGATGAAATCGGAAGAAGGTGGATTTTATTCATCGCTGGATGCGGATTCTGAGGGAGAAGAAGGAAAATATTATACGTGGGGAACAGCAGAGATCAATCAAATCCTCGGCAATCATTCTGATTTCATTAAAAAATATTATCATATCGGCGGAAAAGGCTTCTGGGAATTGGGGAAGAATATTCTGATCCGGACACAATCACCGGAAGAATTTGCCAAATCCCAGGGATTGCATCCGTCTGCTTTTAAGGGCATCCTGAAACCTGCTAAAGCTAAACTATTGAAGGTCAGAAATAAAAGAATTCATCCCGGGCTCGACAATAAGATCCTTACCTCATGGAACGGGATGATGATCAAAGCGTTGGCCGATGCTTACAGGGTGTTCGGGAAGAATGAGTACCTGGAGGCAGCAATGCAGAATGCAGAATTCATTATGGGAAAAGTGATGCAGGCCGAGGGGCGGTTATATCACAGCTATAACAAGAAAAAAGCGTCGATCAACGGATTCCTGGAGGACTATTGCTTCCTCGCAGACGGCCTCCTGGAGCTATACCAGGCGACATTCGACGAGGAGTATCTCCGGAAAGCAAAATTACTGGCTGATTACACGCTGGCGCATTTTTTTGACACAGAAAAAGGGATGTTTTTTCTCACCTCCGACCTTGATCCGCCACTCATCGCCCGTAAGCATGAAATACACGATAACGTGATCCCGTCATCCAACTCGGTCATGGCAGGCGTCCTGAAAATTCTCGGGTTGATCTTTGAGGATGAAAAATATCTGGATCTTTCTGAGAAAATGCTCATTAAAATGAAAGACCAGTTCATGAGATATCCCTCCGCCTTCGCCAACTGGGGATCGGTCATGCTTCAAACGGCCCATCCGTTTTATACCGTGGTTATCACCGGAAAAGAATTCCGTGAAAAAGCTGCAGCTATGCAGAAGAATTATCATCCGAACGCATTTTTCTGCGTAAGCGAATCCGACAGTGAATTACCTGTGTTTATAAACCGTTACGTTGAAGGAGAAACCCTGATCTATGTTTGTTCGGGAAAAGAGTGCAAATTGCCGGTAACCTCTGCCGATGCAGCTTTGAAATCATTCAACTGAGAACTTCCGGACCATCTCGCGGTAAGTGCTGAAAACATTCGCCCTGGAAACAAAACCCACATATTTTCCGTCTTTCAGCACCGGCAGGTTGTATTTGTCATAATTCGCAAACTTTTCAGCGATTGTTTCCATCGAATCCTCAGGCGACACGAACGTGTCGGGTTTTACCATCAGGGTATTGATAATCACCGTATCATAAAGCTCCGGCTTGAACATGATGTGTCGGATATCATCAAGCCTGACAAATCCAAAGAAAACATTGTCATCGTCCACAACCGGAAAGATATTTCGCTTTGACTCGGAGATGACCTGGATGAGATCCCTCAGCTTTGCCTCGGGATGAACCGAAATGAAATTCGTTTCCAGTACATCCTGCACATTGAGCAATGACATGACGGTTTTATCCTTGTCATGCGTGAAAAGCTCTCCCCTGGCTGCCTGCTGGTAAGTATAGACCGAATTGCTGACAAACATTTTTGTGGTGGCATAACTGATCGTTGAGACCAGCATCAGGGGCACGATCAGGTCGTAACCGCCGGTGATCTCTGCAATGAGAAAAATTCCGGTGAGGGGTGCATGCAGAACGCCTGCGATCAGTCCGCCCATGCCCACCATGGCGAAATTGGCGGCAGGCAGGATCGTCAGCCCGGATTGGTTGACCAGTTCAGCAAAGAACAACCCGGTTATCACCCCCATGAACAACGCCGGGGCAAAGATCCCTCCCACCCCGCCGGCGCCAAACGTGGTGGCGGTGGCGATCACTTTAAAGAACAGGACCATCAGGAAGAGCAGGAACACGATCCAGACGCTGTCCTGGAAATGGTAAAACGGGCTTCCGTTAAACAACGGGCTGTAGTCACCTTTCATGAAGGTATTGACCGCTTCGTAGCCTTCCCCATAGAGCGCCGGAAAGAAGAAAATCAGCATGCCCAGTACCGCACCGCCCGACAACCAGCGCACCCACCACTTTTCGATCTTCCTGAAATGTTTTTCCACACCGATATAAATCCTTGTAAAATACACTGAAACCATTCCCGCCATGGCGCCAAGCAATAAATAATATGGAATATGCCTGAAATGAAACGCATCGGTAATTTCAAACGGATAAAGGACAGCATTACCCAGGAAGAAGTAGGAAGTCAATACGGCGGTGACCGAAGCGATCAGCAAGGGGATCACCGAAGCCATGGTCAGGTCGATCAAGAGCACTTCGATGGCAAAGACGATGGCGGCGATGGGCGATTTGAAGATGGCCGCCATCGCTCCCGCGCAGGCCAGGGTCATCATCAGGATCAGGTCTTTGTAGCTAAGCCGCAGGTACTGGCCGATATTCGACCCGACCGCTGCGCCCGTAGCCAGCGTGGGACCTTCCAGTCCTACGGAGCCGCCGAAACCGACCGTCAGCGCGCTGGTCACGATGCTGGAAAACATATTATGCCGCTTGATCACCCCGTTGTTGCGCCGGATGGCGTGAAGGATGCTGGGAACGCCATGCTCAACATGATCCTTTATTACGTATTTCACAAACAGGATGGCCAGCAGGATACCGATGGCCGGAAGGGCAAAATAGAGGAAATTCTCCTGGTAGATCGGGGCGCTGCTGATCAGCAGGTCACGGATGAAACTGACGGAATTCTTCAGGATCACCGCCGAAGTACCCGAAGCAATACCCACAACCACGCTCATCAGCAGCAGGAAGGTCCTGTGGTTGATCCGCCTGGCCTGCCAGACCATGAACCGGAACCAGATACCGCGTTTGGAGAATAGTTTCATCTAAGGTGCGAAGGTAGTGAAAAAGTGTAGCAATTTTCCCGTTCTTTGTAAGATGAAGATCATCACTTACAACGTCAACGGCATACGGGCTGCTATCCAGAAAGGTTTCTTTGAATGGCTGACAGAAGCCGGTCCCGATATTTTACTTTTACAGGAAACTAAAGCCCAGCCGGACCAGATCCCTGTGCTCGATTTTGAAATGATGGGCTACCGGAGCCACTGGCATTCGGCGCAGAAGAAAGGCTACAGCGGCGTGGCCATCCTGACAAAAAAAGAGCCGGATAAGGTTGTAACCGGTATGGGCATGAAGGTTTATGATGACGAAGGGCGTTTCCTGCGGGCGGATTACGGGGAACTCTCCGTGGTGTCGGTCTACCACCCTTCCGGCTCCAGCGGCGACCACCGGCAGGACTTCAAAATGAAATGGCTGGATGATTTTCAGGCGTATGTCAATCAATTAAGGAAAGAAAGGCCTTATCTCGTCATCTCAGGTGATTACAATATCTGTCACCGGCCCATCGATATCCACGATCCGGTAGGGAATGCAAAAAATTCCGGTTTTCTTCCCGAAGAGAGAGAATGGATGTCGAAGTTTTTAAATAGTGGCTTCATCGACACCTTCCGTCATTTCAACAAAGACCCGCATCATTATACCTGGTGGAGCTACCGGGTGGATGCCCGCTCCAGGAACCTGGGGTGGCGCATCGACTACCACATGGTCACAGTAAATCTTGAGAACAGGCTGAAGAACGCTTACATCATGCCAGAGGCGGTGCATTCGGATCATTGCCCGGCGGTGGTGGAGGTGGAGGGATGAGGGTAGTTACGAGTAAAGTTTATTATCGCAGTGATTTTAACAATAATCGTCAGGTAATTTATTATATTGTTACCATTCTGGGAAATATTTATTAATTTTGTAAGAAAAAAGATGAGGGTGATTTCTAAGAGGATGCTGAGAGAGTTCTGGGAGACTCATCCGGATTGCAAAGAGCAATTAAAGTCATGGCATAATGAAGCGGAAAAAGCATCCTGGAAGTCGCCGGAGGATCTCAGGAAGGAATATCCTTTCGTGAGTATTTTGAAATCAAAGCGGATAATCTTCAATATTAAAGGAAATTCATGCCGGCTCATCGTTAAAATAAATTATGATTATGGCCTGGTCTGGATCAGGTTCATCGGAACGCATGAAGAATACAACAACATAGACGCCAATAATATATAACGTGAAAACGAAAATAATTAAATCCAGGGAGGAGTATAACCAGGCACTTCAGAGGCTTGAAATGATCTTCGACGCGAAATCTGGAACGCCGGAAGGTGACGAGCTTGAACTGCTGGCATTGCTCATAGAGAATTATGAAAACGAGCATTTTCCCGTCGATCTGCCCGATCCGATCGAAGCCGTTAAATTCAGGATGGCGCAACTCGGTTACACCGACCGTGACCTTGTTAAGGTTCTGGGATTTCGGAGTCGTGTTTCTGAGATCCTGAACAGGAAGCGGAAATTATCCATAGGCATGATCCGCCGGCTGAACAAGGAACTGCACATTCCCACGGATGTGCTTATCCAGGAATATTGACGATCGCGAAATTCCCAGCTTACCCGCTATTCTTCTAACGCCTGATCAACCTCCGCCCTTGAATTTACAAGAATTATTAAGAATTCCCGAACTTAACACTTAAAACTCAACACTTAAGACTTTAGTCAGAACTTCACGATCTTTCCCATTGTCGATTGCTGATTGTCGAAGTTCGATGTTCGATAGAAGTAAACGCCGGCCGGCAAACCCGTCGCATCCCACCTGACCACCTGGCCACCCGGCCACGGGCCATCCAGCACCGTTGCAACTTCCTGGCCCCGGGCGTTGTAGATTTTCATTGTAACCCATTGACCATTGACCATTGACCATCGACCATCGACCATCGAAAATCGAAAATCGACAATCCCGATGGTGGGATTCGGATAACATGTGACTGACAACTGACGACCGCCGACTGACGGCTCCTCAACAGAAGTAGGAAAGAGTTCATCCGCTCCAATATCAGGATCCTGACCATCCAATAGCCTTGGTTCACCATCTATATCATATTCAGGGCATTCATATGTGATACCGTTGATCACAATGGCCGCAATGCCTTCGTTCCACAGCATGCTTTCATCACCAAGGTGATACCCGTCGCCGCCAAATCCCGGGTCAACATTTTCATTTCCATCACCGGGCCAGTAATCGTCGCCTTCCACATCGGAATACCTGACCTCCAGGCTGCCCGTTCCCTGGTAAATCGAAGCGGCATTCGGAGCGCTGTTTCCCCAGATAATTGTGTTTATTACATGAGCATTGGCATTATCAAGTAATAATCCACCACCCTGGTTCAAGGCTACATTACCGGTAACTGTGTTGTTGATCAGTACGGGAAATTCATCAGTACAATCCTGGATGGCAATACCTGCTCCACTGGTGCTCTGATTATCACGAATAATATTATTCTGAAATTTCCCTCCGGTATTGTAGAGAAGCATCCCTCCACCCAGGCACCATTGTCCATGATAAGTGTTATTTGTAACGAAATTATTCTCAAAAACGAATTCATCAGTAATAGCTTCCTGAACCAGTACGCCCGATCCCTGTCCCCAGGTAAGGTCTGCCGATTCCACCAGATTATATGAAATGTCATTGCCTGAAACTATGCCGGTTAGTCTCCAGGCAAGGCATAAACCTCCCGTGATCGAATAGACGGATAAATCGCCCGTCGAAATTGCCTTGTTATTTTTGATAATATTGTTCCTCACTTTTAGTTCAATGACATCAAAAGCACCACCAATCTCCACCCCACCGCCAGAGCATTTATAAGGAGCATTTGCTGTATTATTGTTTATTTCGTTATCTTCTAAAATAACATTATAATATATTGTAACTCCTCCTCCTGTTGCTTCATGACTAAAACTTACGGCTGTATTATTGCTGATCCTGTTATAACGCAGGACAACCCAAGGTATCTCACCGATTGGACCACCGGCTGTGACCCCTCCACCAAAAACACCATGATCATAATTAATCGAATTACCCAGTATATGATTATTTAACAATTTTCCACCGGAATACACGATTTGCACCCCTCCGCCCATCTTGTAATTGATTGAAGATTCGATATTTCCAGACCCGCCGGTGATGGTAAATCCGCAAAGCACAGAGGTGGTATCTTCACCCGAATTAAAGGTAACAACAGAACCGAAATTCGGATCATCCGGCTGGCTGCCGTTAATAATGGTGTTGTTTATGTGGTTGGTATCGCCATCAATCATAAAATGGCTGGCAACCATCAATGGTTTCTTGCCGAGGAAGTTGATATTCTCATAATAAAGGCCGTCGGCGACAAGAACCGTGTCACCCGGATCAGCGGCCGTGATCCCTTCCTGGATTGTAAGATAGTCATCAGGCACGTGGATGATCTGTGCTTCTGACGAGTGAAGAGTGAAGAGTGAGGCGTGAAGCGTTAAAACGATAGTGAAGAACTTTTTCATGGCTTGAGGATTTTGATTGGTTTATGGGTCAAAGTTACGGCTGGCAGCAGGGGAGAGTCAATCACCATTTAGTAGTAATTACTTCCTCAGGTACTTCAGTATCGCTTCGCTCCTCGTCCTCACCTGCAGTTTTTCATAGATATTCCTGATGTGCGTCCTCACGGTTTCAGTGCTGATGAACAGTACAGCCGCGATCTCTTTGTAGAAGTATCCTTTCATCAGGTAGTCCAGGATCTCTTCTTCCCGTTTGGTCAGGCCGTTTGAAGTTCCTGAGGCTGGGACCGGGTGCTGGAATGACTGCACCACCTTGCGGGCGATCTCGCCCGACATGGGAGAACCGCCTTTATACACGTCCTGGATGGCTTCGAGAAGTTTCACCGGCGGGGTTTGTTTCAGGAGATAGCCGGTGGCGCCGGCGGAGAGCGACTTGAAGATCGCGTCGGCGTCTTCGAAAACGGTCAGCATGATGAACTGTGCTGGCAGTTCCTGTTCTTTCAGGGCCAGGATGCATTCGATGCTGTTCATGCCGGGCAGGTTGATGTCCATCAGTACAACGGCGGTATTAATAGTTGGCAGCCCTGCGACTGCATCTTCGCCGGTTCCGTAGGCTGCGACACATTCAAAACCCGGAGAGCCGTTCAGCAGCATCTGCAGGCCTTCGCGAACGGTTTTGTCGTCCTCAACGATTGCTACCCGGATTGGATTCTCTGAGTTTGACATGATTAAAAAATCTATGCTAAGTTACGATGATAGAGCCCGGTTTGCACTCCCCTTTTAGTAGTAATTTCCGGCCCCTCCCCCAACCCCTCCCCATTCGGTGAGGGGAGAATTTCTTCCTGTTTTTTCATGCAACCGTCATTCCCGCGAAAGCGGGAATCTGATGTTTCTATGCACTGCAAGTCAGTTCGACCTCTGTCCCCGCACCCACCTCTGACCGGATCACGATCTCTCCCCCTATATCTTTCATCCTCTTTTTCATATTCACCAGCCCGTTTCCCGGAAATTCAAGCTTTTCCGGATCAAACCCTTTCCCATCATCCCTGATAGATATCGAGAATCGCGAATCGAGAATTGAGAATCTTATATCCACTCTTGTCGCGCCGGAATGCTTCACCACGTTATGCAGCGCTTCCCTGACGACGAGGTAAACGTTCCTCCGGATTTCAACAGTCAGCGCCCTGACGGGCAATGATGCTGGGAAGTCAAAAGAATAATTTATCGATGTCGGCTCCAGGTACTCATTGGCGAAACGGCGCAGGTAGGCCGCCAGCCCTTCCAGCGTGTCGTTCTTCGGGTTCAGCGCCCAGACGATCTGGCTCATCTCTTCCATCACATTCCGGGAAGTATCGCTGATCTGTGTGAGCCATTGTTTGGTTTCACCGGCGATATCCGGCCGGTTTTTGGCCAGCTCGCTCAGGATCGAGATCCGGGTCAGGCTCGCCCCCACGTCATCGTGCATATCCTGCGAGATCCTCGTCCGCTCCCGCTCCAGCATAAGCTGCCGGTCAAGGTCCTTCTGGTAAAGCATTGCTGTTTGAAATAATGCAATAACCCGTTTTGCGATCAGGGAAAGTACCCTGATATCCTGCATCGAATAACTCTTTTCCGACTTCTTCGGCCCACAAAGAAAGAAACCGAACGGCTTGCCATCTTTGATCATCGGAACGACGAGTTCGAACTGTTCAGAACCTGGAATAACTGTAAGATTTGATAATTCCCCGGGAGAAAAGACCTTCGATCTCAGTAATTTATTTTCAAATTCCGTACTGATCTGAAATTCTTTTTGCGGTGTACTATCCTTCTCTCCCAATACAAACGCCGGCTCGAAAAGATTTTCTTCTTTCTTCAAGCATAAAAGAACAGATTTGAAATGAAAAATATCATCCATTCGTTCCAGGATCCTCAATCCTAGATCCTCAATCCTGGATACCGCGGCCAGTTCCTCCTCAAATTCAGCCACCACCGCCGCCGAATCATAATTTTCCCGCTGAAATAACCGGTCCAGGAGATTCTGCAGCTTGTCGCGCAATACCAGGAAAATGATCACAGACAATGCAAGTGCGAGGAATCGAATGAGATCGGATTGGCTATCGGTTAATCGGTTTACCAGGAAAAGAATAAAGAAATACGAAAGTGTGATCATTGATGTAGCGCCAAGGTATAGCGCTGCCTTCCGGATAATGACCGTGATGTCCCAGATACGGTACCGGAAGATTGCAATGAGGATGAAGGCGATCATTATCAGTCCGCCAATACCCTGTAAAACAGGAACAAAATATGGATATCCGGCTGAAATATGCATCATAAAACCCGGTGCAACAGCAAGCATCACTGCCGTGTAAATACCGAAAAAAGAGCCGATGATCACCAGGCGCAGCTGGTTGCGTGAAAGGGTATCTTTTATCGTGACAAACTGGTAGAAAACTATAACCAGTGCTGATAAATAAGTTAAAGACAGCCAGGAAAGCACAATTCTTCTGACCGAAAAAAACTCAAAGAGCCCATAGCGGCCAAAAACCATGGGTATATAATAGACTAAGCAATATATAAAAATGATTATGCCTGCCATGTAGATAAATAAGGGCAGGTGCCTTAACCGGTTATAAATTTTTGCAGTCCTTGGAAATAACAGGTGGAAATGAATCAGGACCGGCCCCATCAAACAACCGCTTAACCAGAAAAAAATGCTGGAACCTAGCGCCAGGGTATCCCGGAAAAGTAAAAATGTGGCATTCTGACTTATGGCAAATAGTTGCAGATAAATGAAAAACAACCTTACCGTGGGGTCATCCGGTTTTGTATAAACCAGGTAAAGGCTGGCAATGGACAGAAGGATCAGGATTACATAAATTGTTATCGTGAAACCATAAAAGAACAAAAAGGGGGAAGTGAAGACGACGGGCAGGTCCAATGGCTGCCCGTTTCTGATCACACCATAAATGCACGTATCTCCTGCCCTGACGTCATGGTTAATGTTCGACCATTCGTGAACGTCCATTCCATCGACGGTGATCAGGGTATCGCCCGGCAGCATACCTGCCTTGTCTGCAGCTCCGCCCGGAGTAACATGACTGATTACGGATCTGCCGTTGATCCTGTGATTTGATTGCCCGTCGACCGAGATCTGGTGTTTGTAAATAAAATAAATGGTATTCACCGATACAGCCAGCAGTGCAAGAGCAAATGCCCAAACCGGAACGGCTTTTAAAATATGCCTGAATGATTTCAAGGCGGGAGAATTGGTTTACAGGCGTAAAGATAGGGAAGAAATGGAGGAAATGTACTATGTGGTATTTAGTAATTATTATGTACTAAGAAAGATATAAGTTCTAAAGCTCCATTATGATCAGTATTCATTATCTTTGAATCATGATCCATGAACTGATCCGAAATATCACCTCCTCATTAGATCAAAAAGGAATTCCCTATATGATTTCCGGCAGCATGGCGTTCAACATGTATTGCATCCCCAGGATGTCGATGGATATTGACCTGGTCATTGAATTGAACCTGAGCATTGTACATGGCTTCCTTGATATATTCAAGACAGGTTATTATATTGATTATGAAACGGTCATTCAAGAGATAAAAAAAGGCGGGATGTTTAATGCGATTGATCACAATTCGGGTTTTAAGATTGATTTTATAATCAGGAAAAACACGGAATACAGATTACTGGAGTTTTCAAGAAGAGTTAAAAAGGTAATTATGGAGACTCCTGTTTGGGTCGTATCACCGGAGGATCTTGTCATATCAAAACTCGCCTGGATCCAGGAACTGCAAAGCGAAAAGCAGAGCCAGGACATAAGGATGCTGATGCTGTTGCCTGAGATTGACAGGGAATATATTAATTTATGGTGTAAGAATTTGCATTTAAAAACGTTCGGGCTAATCTGATCATTATGACCGATACACAACCTGATATTTATATCAAGCAATTGGAAATATTTCTTTTAATGCCTGTGGCCAAGCGTTTTCAAGTTTGTGAAGATTTAATGATTTTTGGCCGGAAGATTATTGAAAGTGCTATTATTCAGGAAA
Source organism: uncultured Bacteroidales bacterium (assembly GCA_964447005.1). Classification (GTDB taxonomy): domain Bacteria; phylum Bacteroidota; class Bacteroidia; order Bacteroidales; family JAGOPY01; genus JAGOPY01. The sequence continues at coordinate 16,177 of CAYUQP010000017.1, read as the reverse complement.
ACAATAATTTAACTGATATTGATCTTAAAATTGAGGTCTTTAGGAGATGTTATGCCAATCAATTCAGTGCAGAAGAACTTAAGCGGATTACGGAAGCAATGAAGCGGTATTTTCAACAACTTTAACAAGAAAATTCCTGCACTTACCACTAAACCCTCAACACTTAACACTTCGTTCAGAGAACGACGCGCTCCGGCCACGGTTCATGCTTCGCCGTGCCCCAGAGTTTGTTAATGTAACTGATCGAGAAGAAATCTTCAAACGCGTGGATCCAGTAGGTTCCTTTGTCGGTCAGCCTGATCTCGTCGCCGCCGTTGTTCAGGTAGCCGATCTTTGACAGAAGGCTGATATACATACCGTAATGATCGTCAAAACTGCTTCTGAAACGCCGTTCGAAATCGCTCTTCCGGAACCGGGTCTCATAAAGCCTCCAGTAGAGCCATCCGGCCATCTGCATTTCTTCCGAAAGGTCGATGGACAGTGAAATCGGAGCTCTGCCGGCATTGATGCTTTTAATATACTCGCTGACGCTGAAGGTGTTAACATAGAAAATATCCTCTAGGTAGCTGCTCCCGCTGGTGCCCAGGCCAACATAAAGCGGAACGGTGACCGAGCAATACTTCGCCACGCCTTGTTTGGTAAAGGCCCAAACGGACGAGCGCTCAAACCCGGAACCATAAAAAGAATCCTCGAGGATTTTCAGCAATTTTCGGCGACGGAATAAAGTCGCCAGGGTAACGGGATTGATCTGTCCATTTTTCCCCATCCGGGTGTAATGAAACCGGAACATCGGGTATGTCGCCACCTGGTCGACACCTATCCCGACCATCTCACGGCCGGCCTGTTCGATTTCTTCGGCTGTCTGTCCCGGAAGGTCGAACATGAAGTCGATGTTCACGCATTCGAAATTTCGTTCCGCCGCCCGCCTGACGGCCCTTTTCACCTCATCGGCCGTGTAGGGCCTTTCAATGGCTTTAAGATGCCTGTCCTGCAGCGCTTCCACGCCGATGCTCAGGTATTTCACTCCCATGGCTTCGATGGCATCCAGGTTCTCCTCAGAAAGGTGGTTTGGGTGGCACTCAAGGTGCACCTGGCATTGCATATTGAGATTCCGGTAAATATGTTCAATAATTTCCTCCAGCCCATGACCGATCATAGTTGTCGGTGTGCCGCCTCCAATGTAGAAGCTGGTGATTGGTTTGTTGTCCAGGAGAGGTATGTATGAATCGATTTCTTTCAGGAGGGCGGCTTTATATTCCCGGCAGGCTTCAAGGGTGAAGATCTCCTTGTTGTAAGGGCAATAAGGGCAGATGCGGTCGCAGAAAGGAATATGCAGGTAGAGCCCGGCTTCATGGATCGGGCTGAATTTCTCGGCCAGTGTTTCCGGAGATGGAATCTGATTAGTGAAAACCGCCCCGGTCTGCCCGGTGAAGTGCTTGCTGATCCGTTTCCTGATATAATCTGTTACCATAGAGTTGTTATTGTAACTTTTTAGACGGATATTTTTGATGGCAGTATTCACACAGTTAAGTTACACAGAGATCCACGGAGGATTTCACTGAGTTCCACAGCGAATTTTTACACATCAGAACAAATTTTTTATAGTCCCGTCGAAATTTCCTAAAGAAACCTTCCAGACCTTCAACGTATCCTGGCCGATTACTTCTATTTGCCTGAAAGAGATGAAGTTATTTATGACCAGCAGAGAGTAAGAGTTCGTGCTTTTACCGGAAGAATGCAGGACAACAGTCTGGAATGCAGCCAGTTTGCCCGAATAAAGCTCAGCGCCTGATTTTTCCAAAGGCTTCGTCACCAGGATGGAATCAAAATTGACTTCTGCCTTAAGATAATTTCCCCCAAATCCTTTTTCCAGGAATTCTTCCAGGGTCACCTGCTTCATCTTCCCTTTGCTATCCAGCATAAATAATAGCAAGTTATCCTGTGAAATGAACATCTCCCCGATCATCTCACCCGCTTTTTCCCTGAACGCGCTGTCGAGCGACTGATCTGAAAAAACCTCCACATAATCGGCAAGGTCATGCAGCTTTTGTATTGCATTGATCTCAGCGGCATGGCGTGCTTCTTCCGAAAGGTAATCCGTTTCAAATTCAACGCGAAGGGTATCTTTAGCCAGTTCAGCCTGCCTTTGCTGCCATGGGGCGGGAGCGCTGTCATCCTCGCAGGATTTCCCGCAGAAAATGAAGTATATCAGAATGATCATCAATATGTTTAACAGCTTCTTCATCTTGATTCATCTGTAGTCCTGAAACGGAGTACCGCGATACGGTCACCGATATATTTAGTGTCGAGGATCTCAATGTTCTTAAGGCTTTGAGATGGCATGGTCATTTTATCGATGAATTCCCACTTGCTGTAGAGTTCCATTCCTGTTCCACGTTTATCGCCTAAGACCTGGCAGATTATCGCGTCATCGGTGAACATCTCATCGAGTTTCCGGCGCCGCTTCTGCCAGTCCTTCACATTCATCTCCGAGAAATATTTCAGCATCAGTGCATAATCATTCGCCCGCAAGCCTATCATTTCGTGCTGGTTGAACTTCTTCAGCGTTCTTCTGATCGTATCGTCCCTGTAGTAAGGCGACCGGACAACCATGGTTATGAAACTCCGGTCTGTTTTCATGGTGAAGCATCCATCCGTACCGCACAAATAATTCACCGGCGATTCATTCTCCAATATGATACTTACTTCAATCAATTCATTGTTATTGATAGTGTTATTGGTATTGTCACTGGTTATGGGTTCTTTCGTGGTGGCATCATAGAAACAGAATGTATATTCCCGTGTACTTATTAATTTATTGATTAACAGAAATATGCCCAATATGCCAATAACCAGTACCGGGACAATTATGAAATACCGGTTACCGCTCGTGATAAATGGCTTTAAATCCTTTCCGTTGTTTTTAAATACAAAATCACTCCAGTCGGTATAGCCTGCATATTTGCTCAGCAGGTTGAGCACATCGATCCGCGGAAGTTTATTGCTTTCAGATTTCATGTGGGTATAAAACCATTTCTCGCTGATGTGGGCGTTCACCTTTTGCAGCAGTTCTTCCTGGAAATTGACAATATCCTGGCCTTTCCATTCGGAAATGGACGCACTGATCCCCGGGTAAGACTGCTGCATGACTGCCACGATCTTTTTCTTCAGCAACTCAAAATCGGTATTTTCTTTCTTTGGCAAAGATGAACTGGTTTTATCAGAATCGTATGCAGAATGCTTGTAAAAGGTTTTACAAATGATTTACAACAGGATTTCAGTAATTTCTGTTGTTCCCGGTTTAATTTTACTCACGAAATGCAGAATAATAAGTTGTAAATTTACGAAAGCTGATGAGGAATGTCAACCTTTTTATTAAACGATCTTCACTTCGAACCGACGGCTTTAGTCTTCGGAGTTTCGAAAAAAATTAAAATTACAACGCTATGATTGAGCACGTACACAAGCACATTACAACGGAACTGCAGCAGAACACGAAGACGGATACGATTTTCATCCTGACCTCGATCCTGCTGAACCTGATCGCACTGGGCGTCAATTCGGCCCTGGTGAAGGATTCCCGCACCGACAATTCGCTCCTGATCGTCATGTACCTCTTTGTCTTCCTGATCATCGTGGTGAACATCGTAGTCATCATCGGGATTCTGAAAGGAAAGCAAACCCGCGCCAAACTGGTTGACGGACTGATCCGGATGTACAAGGACCAGGGAGTCGACAAATACTATGACGCCTCGCTGCTGGGCAATTACACGGTGAGGTACAACCTGTTCATCATGGTGGTGATCAGCACGGGACTTATTGCGATGATCGTGCCGTTTGTGGTGAGGTGAGCTTTTAATTCACCACAAATTTCCCGGTGAACAGCACCAATCCCCTGTCATCCAGCAACCGGTAAACGTAGATCCCTGCTGACAGATCGTGCCCTGGGAGAGGGATATAATTCGTGTTGATGGATGGTATCTGCTGTAGTTTTTGCCCGTAGAGATTAAAGATCTCAATAGAGGCGTCTTCCATCACTTTATCCGCTTTGACGCGGATAATTGCATTCTGGTGGAACGGGTTCGGAAGCACCTGGCAACTGACAGGTAATAGCGGCTGAGGAGCAGGAACCCCCACGAAACTGCTGTTTTGTTCTCCTGGCGTTCCATTCAATGCTGACGCCATCCAGTTGATCCCCTGGGCATTGTCGAGCCCCGGGTTGATCAGTTCGAGCGTCGGTCCGTTGCCGTCGGGCTCAGTCGGCCATGGAGCATTGTCGTCATAAAGCACGTTATCTACCAGCGTTCCTTCGGCATTATACAGCCTGATAAGTTCCCCGCCGCCAGCCAGCCCGAATCCGGCTGACCCAATAACATTCTCAACGTCCGGGAAAATCTGGCTGAAGGTACCCAGGTCTTCCGCCGCCACGATATATCCATGCGACGGAATCACCGTTCCGGCCGGGAAGGAGAAAATATGCGCGTCATTTTCATCCTTGTACACCCACCCTGAAGCATCCAGGTCGTATGGATGCGGGTTGTAGAATTCGACCCAGTCGCCCGGATCGGCGCCATCGGGGGCGTTGTAGTTGATCTCGTTGATCACCAGCGAGTCCTGGAACACCCGCGGCTTGAAAAGCGCCAGGATCGAATCCCCCTGGGTAAGGCTCAGGATAACTTCCTTTAGCGTGTCGGCAGGCGATACCTGGTGGTTTTTCAACACCCAGCGGTCAAATTCATAATAAGGATTGTTCTCGATAGCCTGCAACTTAACATCAATGCCTCCGAAATATTGCCCATTCCATGGGAACTGGTTCATTTCCAGAGAATTGATCATAACGCCCCCAACGCCTTCCGGCTCCCGTTGTATGACAAGATCATACGGCCCGGTGAGGTCATAGCAGTTCTTCAGCCCTGCATCGATCATACTGTTTCGTGTTATAATAAAATCCCTGATTTTTTGAACATTGGACTGCCACTGGGGAAAGCTTCCACCCCACCGCTGCACATGCTGGCCCATTTCCACTGAAATGATGGCCGCCATGCTGTCGAGCAGGTTGAGCATGTAATCGTCGTTAAACGTGGTATTCAGCAGGTCGATATACCGGGAAATGTAGTACTGGTCGAATTCGGCGTTGGTCCTTAGTTTGTTCAGGACGGCAATGTGCCCTTCGGGGTCCTGCCACGGGTCGGTCAGTCCTTCAGGGTAACAGGGTGAAACGTACGGTGACTGTGCCGGTATACCAGTATAGTTGATGTAATGGCCAAAGGTTGCGTCTTCATCCCAGAGGATGTAGGCCCATTTTTTATGGCTGCCTTCGGGGTTCAATCCGCGCCACCAGCCCACGTTCCAGTTCATCCAGTCGGAGCAGACCACGTAGGAATTCAGGATCACATAATCGACCAGGCTCCTCACATCGTATTGTGCCGTTACGGCCGCGTAGGTGAACGGATTGCTCATGTCGTTGTACATGATGAAATCATGCAGCTCATACCAGTCGTCGAGCGCCTGCTCCCCGCCATACTCAGCCCAGGTACCGCCCCAGAGCATGAGGAATTGGATGTCGTATTTGCCCTGGTCATAATAGTAATCTGTGTAATCATGGTCGGAGACTTTTTCACGGATGGCATAGATGCCCCAGTAGTCCCCGTTGGCGTACATGGCTACCCGTTCCGATCTTCTCCAGTCGAGAAGTTGTCCGGATTTCTCTGACAGGGTCTGGATAAAATCATCCCGCAGGTGGGCGCTGGTGTCAATTCCCGGGTAGTTATCATCGCCGGCGGCACGCAGGATGACCCGCTGGAACTCCTCGCGGTCGGAGGTGGAGAAGAATTTCTCCAGGAGGGCAAAGCTGTACCCGGCTTCATCACGGGTGATGTAATCGATGCTACGCTGCGGATGCACCCACGAATCCTGCCCGTGTTCGTTGAACTCGCCGTAAGCGGCATTGGTCCTTATTTTATCCTTGTTGAAATATTCGATGGACCCCCATGGCTTAAGGCTGGCATTTCCATTCAGCAAGTCGGTCAGGTTTGTTCCTGCAACGGAAACGACCGGGAGGTTGTGGCTTTCATTGATCAGGTATGTGTTGAACTCGATCAACCCCGGGAGAATGGTCGGATCGTTGCTGAACACCCGGGCTTTCAATATTTTCGTTGAATTAATGATTATCGGCTCCGTGTATTGTGTCGCATAGGAAAGAGGTTCTGTCCCATCGAGCGTATACCTGATTTTGGAATTGGGCTCGTCCGTGGTGATCGTGACCGTCACGTTGCTGTTGTAAAAACCGCCGTAAATATCCACTTCAGGTCTGGCAGCATAAGCCGCGTAAGCAATGGAGGATTCGTTGGAGGTGCCCGGGGTCGGCGTTGTAAAAACTCCCCAGTCTTCTCCCCCATCGTTTCTCCTGCCACGTGAATGGTCCTTTTGGGTATTCTGCAACTGCATCTGCTCCAGCAGCTCCCCTTCCGGATCCGAAAAAACGATCCATTCCGGTTCGGGCTTGGTTTGCGTCATCTTGAAATTTGTGTGGCAGTTGCCGGCAGAGATCTCATCCCGTCCCGAGATCCAGACTTTCAGGAACTGGTGTGAATAGACGATCACATCCCCCGGAAATTCCCATTTATACGGATCCGAAGGATCATCGCTCAAATAGTATCCATCCAGGTTTACACTTGTATTCCCGGCGTTATATAGTTCAATCCAGTCTTCGTATTTCTGGTAATTATCCCCGATGGTCTCCAGGTTCGAGGCAGAGTATTCGTTGATGAGGATCTGGGACATAACGGGATGAATGCACAAAATACTTATGACCAGAATGACGACGGGAAGGTTAGTGATTGCTTTCATGGGGTGGAATTTCTTTAAAGAATGGCTAAATTAATTAATATTCTGTATCAAGAAGCTGCAACAAAAGTCTGAATCCCTTTCTGTTGACTTTTCTGAAGATTCTAACTCCAACGGGTAAATCCGTTGGTTCTATGATCGTTACAAATTATAAACCGACGGATTTACCCGTCGGAGTTGCGATAAAAAATTAGTTTTCATGACGTTTGTGACAGGCTCTGGAAAGATCAATCCGATTCACCGCCAAAATCCCCCTTAATACCTCAATTTCATCTCCTGAAACAATAATCCCCCTACTTTTACATTCACAACGGGGATGACCATGAAAAGCAAATACACCCAGATCTTTTTTCACGTTGTCGGTTGCACGATCTTTTTGCTGCTTCCGATCCTTTTCTGGCCGGGAGAAGGCGGAATCGCTGAATTCTTCAGTGATGACCGGGCTGTCAGGGGATACATCAATAATATCCTCATCCTCCTGTTCTTTTACCTGGTCTATTACTTGCTGATACCGAAACTGTATTTTCAGAAGAAATACTTCTTATTCATTCTGATCCTGCTGGGCTGTTATTTCATCATCGTTTTTTTACCGGAACTCCTGGTGCCTTTCCAGGGCCATGGCCACAATCCACAAGGTCCGGGGCCGGGAGCAAGGCCGGGATTCGGCCGCTACCGGATGATGTTCCGCATGGGGCATAACCTGGTCTTCTTCCTGGCGGTGGTGTTCTTCTCCCTGCTGTTGAAAATTAACAACCGGCTGAAGCAGACCGAGAGGGAAAAGCTCCGCGCGGAACTGTCGTATTTCAAGGCCCAGATCAACCCGCACTTCCTCTTCAACACGCTGAATTCCATCTATTCACTGGCCATTCAGAAGGATGATAGAACACCTGAAGCGGTGGTCAAGCTTTCGGGTATGATGCGCTATGTGATCACCGATGCCAGCCATGATTTCGTGCCGCTGGATAAGGAGATTAGTTACATCACCGATTACATCGACCTGCAGAAGGTCCGTTTCGGGGATACGGTGCGGATCGGTTACCAGCCCTGCGAGGCGGAGCCGGGTAAATACATCGCACCGCTCATCCTGATCCCGTTCATCGAGAACGCGTTTAAATTCGGGGTAAACCCGGAGTCTGATTCTCAGATATCCATCGGGATCGTTTTGTCGGATGATGCGCTCCATCTGAGCGTATTTAACCAAAAGGTGAAAGACCTTCCAGATAGCGAAGCGGGCGGATTGGGCATAAGCAACGCGAAGCAACGGCTGGCTTTGCTGTATCCTGAAAAACATCGGCTAATTATCGAAGACGGCGAATCACATTTTAAAGTCGATTTAACCATAAAACTGTCATGATCACAGCTATAGCACTGGATGATGAACCTCCTGCACTCCGGATCGTGGAGCATTTCTGCGGCAAAGTGGAATTCATCGAACTGGTAAAAACCTTTACCCATCCGCGGGAGGCGCTGGATTACCTGGAAAAGTTCCCTTGCGACCTGGTTTTCCTCGATATCAGGATGCCTTCCATGACTGGCGTTGATTTCGCCCGGATGATCCCGAAGGAGATCATGGTCATTTTCACCACGGCGTACAGCGAATACGGTGTGGAAGGTTTCAACCTGAACGCCGTGGATTACCTGCTCAAGCCTTACACGTTCGAGCGTTTCCAGCAGGCTGTGAACAAAGCGCAGGATTTTTACAAATTTTATCATAACCAGGAATCCGCCCTGCAGCAATATTTGTTTGTCAGGGCAGATTACAGCCTGGTAAAGATCATGCTTGATGATATTAAATATATCGAAGGGCTGGATGACTACCTGAAGATCTATACCTCCGCCCGCAAGCCGCTGATAGCCCGAATAACAATGAAATCCATCCTGGAGAAGCTCCCGGAGAAGAGCTTCGTCCGGGTGCACCGCTCCTTCATCGTTCCTTTTACCAAAATAGAGAAAGTCAGAAACAAAACGATCTTTATTGGGGAAAAAGAGATACCGGTCGGCAGCAGCTATGAGGATCAGTTTTTCGGCTTGTACAAGGGGTGAGAGCCTCAAGCTGCAAGCCTCAAGCTGCAAGCTGTAAGCCAGAAGCTTCAAGTCTTGAGTTTAAGGACGTTTCGACAAGGTCGGGATCTCCGCTACGCTCCGATTGGACAGTTGGACTCCAGCGGAGTCCACTGTTTGTAGCTCGTGGCGGGATTGTGGAAACGATTCCCCCTCCCCGACGTGATGATTACTATGGAACACAGGCGTTTACACGGGGAGGGGCCAGGGGTGGGGAGCGGGGGAATTACGCGAGTGTTTTTTTTCTTCCAGGGTTCCAATGTTTCAGTGTTCCAAATAACAACCAGTGACCATCAATGACCAGCGACTCTGATTTACAACATCGCAAACCGGAGTATGAATTAGATGTATGAACGCCGGGATTTTCAGGATTATCGCTTCGGCCTATGGGTGAAATTATGATTATCTTTGTCGATAATAAGTTGTTATGCCTGAGATTTCAAGATTTTTCGGAATAATAATCGGCATGTTCTTCAACGAGCATAATCCGCCTCATTTTCACGCGCGTTATGGAGATTCACATGCTGAGATAGATATTCAAACACTCCGGATAATCGGCGGGGATCTGCCCAGGAGAGCAAAGGCTATGGTGCTTGAATGGGCAGAAGAGCACCGCGAAGAGCTGATGGAAAACTGGGACCGGGCAAGGGAAATGCAGGAATTGAAAAATATTAAACCTCTTGAATAATGCACCGCGTAATTTCAGTCACACCAAAAGGAGATATGATCGTGGAAGTTCAATTTTCAGATGGCTTTTCCGCCGATCTTGATGTGAAGCTGTTCATAAAAGGAGGTATCTCCGAAAAACTCAAAGATCCTGCCGTATTTAATAATGTGAAGGTGGACGATTTTGGCGGAATCTCATGGATAAACGGATTTGATTTTTGCCCCAATTTCCTCCGCGAATACCTGCAACAAAACCCTTCGGAATACTAGCGGTCGGCAGTCGGCACCACAAGCCTGACCTTCGTCCCACATGACTTCCCTTCTTCATCATGCATATCCGTGATCTCCAGGCTGATCTTTTTCCTGAGCTTTCGGTTTACCCGGCGGGCTAGCACTTGCAATCGTTCCCGGGTGATCGAGGTGGCCATCGGCCGGTGATTTTTCGATTGTGGCTGCTCGACTTTTGCCGATTCCACCCGTCCGACACCGTTGTCAGTGATAATAATTTCAATCATCTTATCCCTCAATCCCCCGGTGTGACCCTTTAACAATTTAACAATTGAACAATTTAACACTTGAACCGTGATCTTTCCTTTAACCCGGGCATGCCTGATGCCATGCTCGATGGCATTCTCGATAAATGGCTGGGCGAGCATGGGAGGGATGAAGACCGATTCGGTATCGATGTTTTCGTCGATAATGATCTCATAATCAAACTTTCCCTGGTAACGGAGCTTCTGCAGCTCGAGGTAATTTTCGATGGTGCTGATCTCCTGCCCGAGCGGGACCGACTCGCGGGCGGTGTTGTCGAGGATATTGCGCATGAGCCTGGCAAAGCGCGACAGGTACTGGCTGGCACGCGTCACGTCGTTCTCGATCATGTAGCCCTGGATGTTGGTCAGCGTGTTGAACAGGAAATGAGGGTTCATCTGGGCACGCAATAGCCGCTGCTCCAGGATCGTCTTGTCCTGCATGGCTCTCATCCGGTTCTGGCGGATCAGCAAGATAACCACCAGTATGGCCAGCAGGATGAATCCGGCCAGGGCTGACAGGAAATACCGGGTTTGCTCAAGCTGGAGGTCTTTCAGCCTGTTCTCACTGGTAAGCAATTGGATCTTCTGCTCTTTCCGCTCAGTCTCATAGCGGGTGTTCACTTCCATGACATCCTTCTTCCGGTCCAGCTCCCTTAACCGGTCATTCGCTTTGTTGAGTTCCTCGAGATGGACCAGCGCGTTTTTCGTATCCCCCTTTGATTTATAAATCTCATACAGACTGGTATGAGCCCGGATCAGCCATCTGAGACCGCCCTTCTCGTAAAAATCAGGTACGTTCTGTTCCGGGACAAACGAGTCGTTAACCGATTTGTCATATTCGAGGTAATCTGATTTATTTTCACAGACCCATTCTGCTTTTTCCACGGCATTCTTCAGAAGACTCACTGCATGGTTCGTATCACCCAAGGTTAAATAAATCGTGGCCATTTTAACATAGTCCACGGCTTGGCCAAAAATCCTCCCTTCATTGATCGCAATGTCCGTTTTCCTTTTGAAATATATAAGGGCAGAATCATAAGCTTTGGTATACATGAAATAATCACTTTTACCACTGAGCACATAATCCGCGAGGTCCAGGCCATGTTGCAGGCAAAACATTTCAACTTTGTCGATGATGATCTTTGCGCTGTCATATGAAGCAATGCTAAGATAACAGCGGGCCAGATGCGCGTAATTCAAAGCAACCCTGTCAGGTGAGATTGAAGTCGCGGTATCAGCACAGGCCGCAGCTCTCAGGAAACCAGAGATAGCTTCGCGGTAACGCTCGATCCGCATAAAAGACCATCCCAGACTGATCTGTAATTCAAACTGCCGGGCCGGATCCTTCCAGGAAGCCAGGTAATTCAGCGCTTCATGCAAAGTACTGATGAAAAGATCAGGGTTGTTTGAATACAGGTAAGAGAGCGCGACACAATGCATCACCTTGTAAAACATCATCGTATCGTTTTTTGCCAGCGCCATCTCTTTTGTGTCAAGGCTGTAACGGATGGCTTTCGGATAATCTCCCTTGTGATGGTAAGCCAGCCCGATCGTATAGGTCGCCAGCAGGTCCAGTTCCGGGTCATCCGTGCTGCGGGATAGCCGATACGCTTCTTCAGCATAAACAATGCTTGAGTCGGCCTCATCAATGCGATACTGCTCCGCCAGGATGCAAAGCGTCTTTACCCGTTCAGCACCCGTGGCCGTTACAAGAATGCGTTTCAGACTGTCAGGGTCGTATTTCTTCTCTTCAAAATAGGTTTCGGAAAAAGCCTGAACACCCTGCAGGAAGAAAAGCAGGATGAAAATACAGACCGGATTGAGCTTGCTTCGCAAGAGAAATTTTTGCCTAAAATAAGAAATTGCAGGGATAATTGCAAGTACGCCGGCAAAAGACCAAAGACCAAAGACCAAAGACTAAAGACTAAACTACATTCCCTCCACGATCCTCAGAAACTCCTCTCTTTTCCTCGATGCGATCGGCACCCGGGCGTTGTTGCTCATGATAATGCACCCGCCTTCGCTTTTCTCGAAGCCGGAAATGTTGGAAAGGTTGATGAGATAAGATTTATGTGGCCGGTAAAAATTATAGTCAACGAGCATATCCTCAAATTCTTTTAGAGGTTTCGACACAAGAATAGCTATGCCGTTTACGAGATAAAAAGTCGTATAGTTGGCCTCGCTTTCGCAGTATAGAATTTCCGACATTTTCACAAAATGAAACCGCTCATGGGTCCGCAAAACGATCTTTCGGTCCTCTTTCTTGCCTTCCTGCATGTTCTTCACCAGGGTGGTGATCCGCATATCCTGCTCAGCATTCAGAAGATGTTTCAGTTTTTCAACCGATGAGATTAGCTCATCCACTTCCACCGGCTTGAGCAGGTAATCGACCGCGCTGAAGCGGAAGGCTTTCACGGCATATTCTTCGAATGCTGTGATGAAGATGACATGAAAATCTACTTTTTTGAATTTCTGCAGCAAGTCGAAGCCGGTGCCGTCATCCATCTTTATGTCGAGGAATACAAGGTCGGGATTCATCTCCAAAATCAGCCCGTAAGCTTCCGTGACGCTTCCTGCCTCCCCCGACACATGGACATCCGGACAGTGCTGCTTCAGCATCAGCGAAAGCATCCTGCGGATTATGGGCTCATCGTCGATAATAAGCGCTTTAATCATTTTCGATTGTCGATGGTCGATGGTCGATTTTCGATTTTTATTGTGGATGGTTGATTTATGGTTCTCTTTTGTTATGGATTAGTGAAGCGATTATGCTGAGTACCAAAATAGAGCAGATCACGATCAGCGATGCATTGGTAGAAATCTTGTAAAAATCATGCAACAGCATTTTTAATCCGATGAATGCCAGCAGCACAGCCAGTCCCAGTTTCAGGTAGAAGAACTTGCTGAAGAAATGCGACACCAGGAAGAAAAGCGAACGCAGACCCATGATGGCGAAAATGTTGGAGAAGAACACGATATACGGATCGCGGGTGACGGCGAAAATGGCCGGGACAGAGTCGACGGCAAAGATCAGGTCGCTGAATTCGATCACCATCAATGCGATGAACAAGGGCGTGGCATAAACGATTTTGTTTTTCTTTACCCAGAATTTTTCACCTTCAAACCGTGGGTGCACCGGGAAGATCTTCTTGGTCAGACGCACCATCACATGATGCTCAATATCGATCTTTTCTTCTTTCTTCCGGAGAAAATCCCTTAGCATTTTCAACGCCGTAAATAACAGGAACAGGCCAAAAATATACATCACCCATGCGAATTTGGCGATGACCGCCGACAAGGTGAAAATGAAAATGAATCGCATGATGATCGCTCCGAGGATGCCCCAGAACAAGACTTTCTTATATAATTTTTCCGGGATATTGAAAGAAAGGAAAATGAGCAGGATCACGAACACATTGTCGAGGCTCAGGGAATATTCGATGATGTAACCCGTGATGTATTGCATCGACAGGTTTTTATTGAAGACATCCAGCGCCTGGTCGAACGTCAGTCCTTCAATGCTGATGGGATGCCGGTACTTTTCAATGCTGGCCTGGATCTGCTCGATGCTTTCATAGCCATGGATCAGGTCACCGTGGAAACGCAGCAGGAAATAAAAACCAATGGAAAGGCTGACCCATACCACGGTCCATGTCACGGATTCCTTTAAGGAAACTATGTGACTGTTTTTGCTGAAAACACCGAGATCGATAAAGAGCATGAGCAGGATCAGGACAATAAAGCCTGAGAAGAAGATTATTTCGTTGCTGATGGGCATAGTATGAAAGTTAATGATACAAATGTAGTGTGAATTTTTGCTAAGTTTGCCAATTATCTGACACCAAACTAAACATATACCTATGAAAGCTTTAACCGAGATGAACCCGAATCCGCTGATTCAATACCTGAACAAGCCGGCCGAGGAATTTACAAAACAGGATATCATTAAATATATCGAAGACAATAACATTGAAATGATCAATTTCCGGTATGTCGGATGGGATGGAAGACTGAAGACACTGAATTTCATCATCAACAGCCGCAAGCACCTGGAAACTATCCTCACAATGGGTGAACGGGTTGACGGATCCAGCCTGTTCTCCTTTATTGAAGCGGGTTCCAGCGATCTTTACGTGATCCCGAAATACAGGACCGCTTTTGTGAATCCCTTCACTGAAATTCCCACCCTGGATATTATTTGCTCTTATTTTAACAAGGACGGCGAGCCGCTGGAAAGCTCCCCGGAATACATCCTGAGAAAAGCCGATAACGCGCTGAAGGAGAAGACGGGCTTTGAACTGCAGGCAATGGGCGAGCTTGAATATTACGTGATCAGCGACAAGGAGGATCTTTTCCAGGCTGTTGACCAGCGCGGCTACCATGAGTCCACGCCGTTCACCAAATGGGAACACCTGCGGGCTGAAGCGATGCAGGCCATTGCACAGGCCGGCGGACAGATCAAATACGGCCACTCGGAAGTGGGCAATTTTTCGGTCGGTAACCTGTTGTATGAACAGAACGAGATCGAATTTCTGCCCTGCCCCCTGGAAAGTGCCGCTGAACAATTGCTGATCGCGAAATGGATTTTAAGGTCGCTTGCGTATAAATATGGCGTTAGTATTTCCTTCGCACCCAAGATAACGTTGGGCAAAGCAGGAAGCGGCCTTCACGTGCACACCCGGTTGATGAAGGACGGGAAGAATGTGATGATCGCGGATGGTAAGCTCAGCGACACCGCCAAACGAATGATTTCCGGGTTCCTGGACCTGTCGCCTTCGCTGACTTCCTTCGGTAATATCAATCCCACGTCGTATTTCCGCCTGGTACCGCACCAGGAGGCGCCGACGAATATCTGCTGGGGCGACCGCAACCGTTCAGTGCTGGTCAGGGTGCCGCTGGGCTGGACAGGCAACGTGAACATGGTCCATATGGCTAATCCCCTGGAAGAACCTCCAAAGAACAGCTTTACCGAGAAACAGACCGTGGAATACCGCGGCGCCGATGGGACCGCCGATATTTACCTGCTGATGGCCGGCCTGGCCGTGGCCGCGAGGCATGGCCTCGAAATGAAAGACGGGTTACAATACGCCGAACGGACTTATGTCGATGTGAATATTTTCAAAGATGAACATAAGGACCGGCTGAAAGGGCTTTCCCAGCTTCCGACCTCCTGCTGGGAATCAGCCGAAGCGCTCGAACAGCAAAAAACAATCTACCTGCAACACGGGATTTTCTCCGAGGGAATGATAGACTGGATCATCCGGTACCTCAAATCGTTCAACGACAAGAACCTTCGCCGCGACATCGGGCAAAACGAAGCCGAGATCATGAAGCTCGTGCAGCAGTATTTCCACGCAGGCTGACCTCACCCCCTTTACCCCCTGCCCCTTTTTCCCCCTCTCCAAAATGGAGAGGGGGACAGGGGGTGAGGTTTGATGCCATACTGACATGTTGTAATAGTAGTACGCTGTCATTATGGCGCATTTATTTTGATTTTTCCTCCCGGAACAATTCTTGAACAAATCTCCAATCACAAATCAATTTAAAATTCAAAATTTAAAACTTAAAATTTAAAGTTATGACTTACATGAGAATAGCCCACGACCCCGTTATGCGGATGTTATTAAACAATTTCATGAACCAGGAACAGCAGACCGAGCGCAAGTGCCGCTGGATGCCCGCCACGAATATTTCGGAGACCGGCCAGGAGTATCGCGTTGAGATGGCCGTGCCCGGGTTCGGAAAAGAAGATTTCAAAATAAACCTGGAAAAGGATGTGCTGAGCATTTCCTCTGAAATGGAAAACACGGAAAACCAGGAAGAGCAGACCGAAATGAACTATCGCATGCGCGAATTCGGCCGCCGTAATTTCTGCCGTTCATTCTCCATCCCTGAAGCAGTTGACAAGGACAGTATTAAAGCTGAATATATCAACGGAATACTAACGATCACGCTGCCGAAGAAAGAGGAAGTGAAAGTAAAGAAAGAGATTCAGGTTCTCTAGCCTCACCCCCTATACCCCCTGCCCCCTATTGAGGGTGTAACAGAACTAAGAGGTCTTAGTTAGGATG
>CAYUQP010000016.1:37909-78649 GCA_964447005.1 uncultured Bacteroidales bacterium | reverse complement strand
TCCAAATTCCAAGCACCAAATTCCAAACAAATTCCAAGCACCAAGCACCAAATTCCAAACAAATCTCAAATCTCAAATCATAAATCTTTTGTTATGTCAACATTAGAAGAAAAATACAGGGTTTTTGAAGAAAAAGACAAACAGGCCGAACTGGGGGGAGGCGTTGAGCGAATTGAGAAGCAGCACCAGGCAGGTCGTCTCACGGCCCGCGAACGGCTGGAGCTCCTGCTCGATCCCGGCACCTTTGTTGAAAAAGATAAGTTCATGACCCACCGGGCCAAGGACTTCGATATGGATAAAAACAAGATACCCGGCGATGGGGTGGTGACCGGTTATGGCAAGATCGACGGGCGGCTGGTTTATGTTTTTGCCCAGGATTTCACCGTTTTTGGCGGTTCGCTGAGCCGTGCCAATGCCGATAAGATCGCCAAAGTCATGGACCTGGCGATGCGCATGGGGGCTCCTGTAATCGGGCTCAATGATTCCGGCGGGGCGCGCATCCAGGAAGGGGTGGAGAGCCTTGCCGGCTACGCCGACATATTCTACCGCAACGTAATGGCCTCCGGGGTGATCCCCCAGATCTCCGCCATTCTCGGGCCTTGCGCGGGCGGTGCGGTTTATTCGCCGGCCATGACCGATTACATCATCATGGCTAAAGACAGCTCCTACATGTTCGTCACAGGCCCTGACGTGATCAAGGCAGTGACCCATGAAGAGGTCACCAAGGAAGACCTCGGCGGCGCCATGACCCATAACGCCAAAAGCGGCGTGGCCCACCTGCTGGCCGAGAACGACGAGCAGGCGCTGATGATGATCCGCGAACTGCTGGGTTATTTGCCTTCGAACAACATGGAAGATCCCCCGGTCTTGTCCACGATCGATGACATCCACCGTGAAAATGAAAGCCTGCAGTCCCTGATCCCGGATGATCCCAACAAGCCTTACGACATGAAAGACCTCATCACCACGGTGGTCGACAACAATAATTTCTTCGAGATCCAGCCGCATTACGCCCCAAACATTGTCATTGGGTTTGCACGCCTGGACGGACGTTCAGTAGGTATCCTGGCGAATAACCCTGCCCACCTTGCCGGGGTGCTCGATATCAGCTCCTCGATCAAAGGCGCACGCTTTGTCCGTTTCTGCGATGCCTTCAACATCCCGATCATCACCTTCGTGGATGTGCCCGGCTTCCTTCCGGGCACCAACCAGGAATTCGGCGGGATCATCAAGCACGGTGCCAAGCTGCTTTACGCATACTGCGAAGCTACCGTGCCCAAGATCACCGTGATCACCCGCAAAGCTTACGGCGGAGCTTACGACGTGATGTCCTCAAAGCACATCGGCGCCGATGTGAACTTTGCCTATCCGTCGGCTGAAATTGCCGTCATGGGCCCGGAAGGCGCGGTCAATATTCTCTTTAAGAACCTCGACCCGGAAGCCAGGAAAACTAAAGTGGACGAGTACAAGGCGACGTTTGCCAGCCCATACAAGGCCGCGGAACTGGGCTATATCGACGAGATCATCTACCCGAAACAGACCCGCTTCAAGTTGATCCAGTCACTGGAGATGACCCAGACCAAAAGCAAATCAAACCCGCCGCGGAAGCACGGAAATATACCTTTGTAATGTTGGATGTTGAAGGTTGAATGTTGAATTCGGGAATTTTTTGACGCTTCGCGATTCTTCGTGCCTTCTTCGTGTAACTTCGTGTAATTAAATACGGGATAGCTGTAATATTGAATTATGACAGGCGTTAGGATTAAAACAGGCAGATTATGGACACGACGAGACAACAAAAAATGGCGCGGATGCTCCAGAAGGAGATGGGGGATATTTTTGAGATCGAGATGCGCAGGCTTTTTCCCAACTCGATGATCACGATCACCAAGGTGAACGTGACCAAAGATCTCAGCATTGCAAGGTTTTACCTGAGCATCTTTGCCTTACGCGATAAAAAACCGGAATTGGAAGCGGTCCGGGAGCACATCCCCGGGTTCCGCTACAGGCTGGGCAACCAGATCCGGCGCCAGGTGCGGATCATACCCCATATCGAGTTTTTCGAGGACGACTCGCTGGATTATATCGAAAACCTGGAGAAACTGATGAAGTAGTTACCTTGGTTCACCAACAAAAAACTGCAACGTCCTCTTCTCCGCAAAATCATACCCCAGGTTCATGATCTCCGCCTCATCCGTTCCGAGGATCTTCAATTCCCCGTTCTCGCCAATTTTATCAGGCGCTTCATCGCGCAGCCACCAGTGACGGATCATGCCGTCTTCGCTCTTATCGGTGAACGTGAAATCATACGCGCCAGGCCCGAGTAAAACCCGGTCGTGGTAAACCGAATCGTCCTCAAAGATTTTCCTTGCGTAGACCGTATCTCCCATGGAATTGACGATGCCGTACGCATTGTCGGCCGCCCGGCCGAAGCCCTGCGTTTTAACGTGGATGATGAACTCCGGCGGCAGAATGACCGGCTTTTCCACCGCTGAGACCAGGCTGTTGTTTGTGATCAGTTCATCCATCGTCCCGTTCACTGATTCAATCCGGGCTTCGAAGCGCGATTCTTCAGTAAGCCCTTTCCAGGAAGGTTTCGGCAGGATGATGTCGGCCATCTGCATGAATCCCAGGCTGCCGCTCCACTCGTATTTTTCCGGCTCGTTGCCCTGCAGCCCGTAAACCACCGTAAAACCGGCGATCGTGTCGGTTCCCCGGTTCTTCACCCGGATCACCGGATTCAGGCTCACGGGGTTCATCCTCCGGTATTCCTGCCTGGTGTTCGGGGAAAGGATATCGTTCAGTTCCAGTTCAAGTTTGTAATTGGGAGCTGAATATTCGAACAGGTGCATGGCCATTTCGTAGTTGCCGCCTTCTTCGCCGTTGGCCGTGTCGTAAGGCTGGATAAGGTAATCGATGCTGACGGTTTCACCTGGTTTTACAAAGGGCGTGATCTCGAAATCATAGGTGTCGACAAACGTGCCGGGGCACCAGCCTGCGCGATCGAACTGCCAGGTGCCTCCCTGCGGGTGAACCGGGTTCATCCCGCAATCGCGCCAGACCTTCCATTCGAATTTTTTCTCATTATTGAGCACATACGTGTGCAGCTTCGGGTCCCACTCGCAGCAGTTGAACGGCCCGAAATGCCCGTGGCCTGAGATCCTGGCCCGCAACATGAAAGATTCAGCATTCGCTTGCAGCTTGAGGCTTGCAGCTTGCAGCAAAACGTCGTCGGCCAGGTCCTTGTAGATATATGAGCCTTCCGGCCAGATGTTCCGCACGGAAATGACGTCACGTGGCGGGATCCCCTCGATGAACAGGAACTTCAGGTCGAGCAGCTCCTGGCCGTTGGCTGCCTGCAGGTCCACCGGCCCGTGGAGCAGCGGCTCATAGTCCGTGACATCGTATACCCAGGTGAAGCCGTTGAGGCCCAGGTCGAGCCGCTTGCCGTAAGGGGTGATGAAACGCCCGATCTCAAATTGCTCCGTGGTGCCGTCAGGGTTAGGACGGAAAATCCTCGTGTAGGTCGTGTAGTCCCACTCGCCGCAGGGATACTGGTCGTGCGGGGTGAGCGAGTCGCATTTCAGCGTGTAATACATCAGGATCTTTTCGTATCGGGCGCCTTCTTCCGGAAACTGGAATACAGCCCGCCGGGTGACGATCGAATCGAAGGTGAAGGTCTGAACCAGCGTCGTGTCGCCAGGTCCCGGGGAAGAGAAAAGGAGACCGGGAGACAGGGAGAAAAGGAGACTGGGAGACAGGGAGAAAAGGAGAAGAATTGTAAAATATCTTGTCAACATGACTTTGTTATTTAATTAAAAACTTTGCGAAACTTCGCGTCTTCTCTGCGAAACTTTGCGTCACAGCTTCAGCTATCACTCAAAGTTTCACAAAGTAAATAATATTCAAGGTTAATTCTTAAATTTGATGCTAATAACCTGACTTGTCCTCCCTGTAAATGGGAGCGACCGGGCGAAGCTTTAAAAAGTTTTTAGTTTTTAGTTTTTAGTTTTTAGTTTTTAGTTTGAGTTATTGAGTTATTGAGTTATAGAGTTGGAGTTGAGTAGTTTTGAGTTGGAGAGATGGGAAATCCTGGAACTTTGGAACTTTGGAACCCTGGAACATCAATAATCCGTGAAAATCCGTCTCATCCGTGTCATCCGTGTGCTATTGAAAGGAGCGGTGGAATTTTTCATTTTTCGTTTTTCGTTTTTCATTTTTCATTTCGTTTTTCATTTTTCTTTTTTCATTTTATTTTTCATTTTGATTTTTGATTTTTGAGATTTGTTTGGATTTTGGTGCTTGGTGCTTGGAATTTGTTTGGTCCGCCTAGGCGGATGGTGCTTGGAATTTGGAATTTAACCCATGACTGACCTGCAAAAAGAGGGACTCACACTGATCAAACCGAGGTCGGGATTGC
Source organism: uncultured Bacteroidales bacterium (assembly GCA_964447005.1). Taxonomy (GTDB): domain Bacteria; phylum Bacteroidota; class Bacteroidia; order Bacteroidales; family JAGOPY01; genus JAGOPY01. The sequence continues at coordinate 74,229 of CAYUQP010000016.1, read as the reverse complement.
TCGAGCTGAACCTGGGCGAGCTCTGGGCCTACCGCGACCTGACGATGATGTACGTGAAGCGCGATATTGTCACGTTTTACAAGCAGACCATCCTCGGGCCGCTGTGGTTTGTCATCCAGCCGGTGCTCACCACGGTCATGTTCATGTTCATCTTCGGCAGGCTGGCCGGCATCTCCACCGACGGCATCCCCGGGCCGCTGTTCTACTTCAGCGGCATCATCCTGTGGAACTACTTCGCCGACTGCCTCACGCGCAACAGCCGGGTGTTCATCGACAACCAGCACGTGTTCGGAAAGGTTTATTTCCCACGGCTGGTCGTGCCCCTGTCGGTCACCATTTCCAACCTGGTGCGCTTCGGCATACAGTTCGCGATCTTCCTGGTGATCTACGCCTGGTATTATTTCCAGGCCGGAACGGTGGTCCGCCCGAACGTCCACATCCTGCTGCTGCCGCTGCTGGTGCTGATGGCCGCCGGCCTCAGCCTGGGCTTCGGCATCATCTTCTCCTCCCTCACCACGAAATACCGCGACCTGACCTTCCTGCTTCAGTTCGCCGTGCAGCTTTGGATGTACGCTTCGCCGGTGATCTACCCGCTGAACACCATCCCGCAAAATAAACAGTGGATCCTGGTGCTCAACCCGATGACCTCCGTGATCGAGACCTTCAAGTACGGCGCCATCGGCCAGGGTGTCTTCTCCTGGTGGCACCTTGGCTACAGCCTGCTGTTCATGACCGTCATGCTCTTCCTGGGAGTGATGATATTTAATAAAGTGGAAAAAGGATTTATGGATACTGTATAAGTTTTGAGTTTTTAGTTTTTAGTTTAGAGTTTGAGTTTTTGAGTTATTGAGTTGAAGTTGGATAGTTTTGAGTTGGGGAAATGGTGAACGCTGGAACCCTGGAACATGGATAATCCGTGAAAATCCGTCTCATCCGTGTCATCCGTGTGCTATTGAAAGGAGCGGTGGAATTTTTCATTTTTCGTTTTTCGTTTTTCATTTTTCATTTCGTTTTTCATTTTTCTTTTTTCATTTTATTTTTCATTTTGATTTTTGATTTTTGAGATTTGTTTGGATTTTGGTGCTTGGTGCTTGGAATTTAAAACCGATTCCCTTCCTCTTCGGTAAATCGAAAAAGTATCAGATACATTTGAATATTTTGTAATTGAAGCAAAAAACTTCTGTTATACCTGATAAATATGCTTGCTCCGGAAATTGACCGTTACCTGCACTATTCCAGGCAGTATCCATTAATAGAAGATCCGGATTGCCTGGCAAGGCTTACCGGTATCCTTGAGCTGCTTTGCGAACTTGAAATACAGGGAGACGATGAAATGCGAAGCATATGGATTGAAGCAGACAGGGGATCGATTGAGGACTTCGGGAGCTTTAAAGAGTACCGGAAAGAAGGACTTGTGAACACCAAGAAGGATTTCAAGGAGTTATGGTTATATGAATATCCCGACCAGGCTAAATGGTTCGATCTCAGGGTGATTAGGTTCAACGGTGAACTTTATTTCCATTTTGACCTGGAACTGGCATTATCGACATCTGACAGGAATAAGGCGATGCGTGATGTTGAATGGGATAAGGAATTTCTGGACTGGCTTTTTGACCGTGTCAGTGAAGTCATCTCCAGGATAAAAGAGGATCCCGTGGCATACAATACATATGTTGAAACCAAACTGCCTTACCAGAAAAGATACGGCAAGATCATCAGAAAGGACTTCTGGGATATTTTCCCGGATGAAAAGGCTCATTTCCAACAGAATCTGACTCCGGACATGACCGGTATCCTGTCAAAGATTGTGGAACAATCTAAAGAAGAAGATCTGTTACCGGGATTAAAATCAATGACTTCTGGCGACTTTTTCAGATATTGCGAAATAGGGTATGATGCTAATTCATATTTCAACAAAGGTGATAAGAAGCTGAGCCCAAAGGAGAAGTACCTGGTTATGGCCGACGGACGTGATTGTGGATTGAGAAATGTTGACGAAGATTCAGAAGAAGCGTTTATTCATTGGTTTGAGCACGAAAGCCACTGTGGCGGACATCCCTGGGAAATATTCAGAGGAGGTAATTCGACACATATATCCCTTTACATCAGCCGGTCAGAATCCGGCTGGAAATTGATCCTTGCAGGCAGCAGCCGGGTCAGGGTTGTTGAAACGGTGAAAATGGCCTGTGCGCTTTACCAGTCTGACATTCCGTTTATTCTAAGGGAATCCGGTGAAATATTCAGAATGGTGACCGGTACGGATTATATCGGCATAGTCCCTGAAACAATATTTCCGCGATACTGCCACAGCCATTTTCCCAAAGAAGACCAGATTATTGATTTCATGCGCCTTGACAGTGAGTTCAAAGAGGAGATCATCGAAAAAGCGACCTGGTATCCTCAAAAAGAGGTGAAATTAATTGAAAATCCGTGAAAATCCGTCTCATCCGCCCCGATAGCTATCGGGGTCTGTATGCTATTGAAGAAGAGAGCGTTGGATTTGGCGATTTGGCGAATTAATTTAAAAAGAGTGAAACAATTGCTCGATATATATAAAATCCTAAAATCAGGAGAAGGCGTTATTGTTGAGTTCAAACTGAGCTTCAATGATGAAACAATTGAGACCATTGTAGCTTTTGCGAATACAAGTGGTGGGTCTGTGTTTATCGGTGTAAACAACAACCATGAGATCATTGGATTATCTGTTGGAAAAGAAACGCTCCAGCAATGGATCAATGAAATTAAAATTAAAACAAGCCCTTCAATAATCCCGGAAATCATTGAACATAAGCTTGATGGCAAAGTTGTTATCGAGATAAAGGTGAGTGAATACCCAATAAAACCAGTTTCATTCAAAGGCCGGTACTTTAAGCGTGTCAGAAACTCAAATCATCAATTAAGTGTTCATGAAATAGCTGATATACACTTGAAAAGCATCCAATCCTCTTGGGATGCTTACCCTTATCCACGTGGCACAATGGAGGATCTGGATCATGAAAAGGTAAGGAAATTCATTCAAAAAGTGAACAATGGCGGGAGATTTATCCTTTCCGACAATATCGCAGACGCGTTGAGTAAACTCAAAATGCTCGTCGATAATGTTCCTGTCAATGCAGCTATGCTCCTGTTTGCAAAAGAAGATATGAATCACAGCGTCCACGTAGGCAGGTTTAAAACCCCATCTATGATCATTGATGATAAAATCTTCAGAGGTAGTCTTTTTGAAGTTGTTGAAGAAACGATGCGCTATATTATCGGGCAAATTAAGGTAGCTTTTGAAATTACCGGTATAACAACTAAGCGAACAGAAATATTCGAATACCCTATACCGGCTCTGCGTGAACTTGTGCTTAATGCTGTTATTCATCGGGAATACACCAGCCCTGTTGATATTCAGATTAAGATTTTCGATCAGAGTATTACTTTTTTTAATCCGGGAAAACTTTATGGTGGTATTACCATTGAAGAGCTTAAGACAGACAGGTATCAGTCGCAAACAAGAAACAAACTCATTGCTGAAGCATTTTACCTGACAAAGGATATTGAAAAATATGGAAGCGGTTTTATCAGAATACGAGAGGAAATACGTGAATATCCCAGTATGATGTTTGATTATCGAGAAATGGGGAATGGCTTCCTTGTGGAGCTTAAATATGAAAAGCAGAAGATCACAACCAAATGGGGATCAGAGGTAGTAGAAACTGTGGGAGAAAAGGTCGGAGAAAAGGTCGGAGAAAAGGTCGGAGAAAACATTACTGAGAACCAGCAAAAAATTCTTAATGTGATAAAATCAGACAGGTTTGTCACCGCGCAAAAATTAGCCATAAAAATTGGAATATCTCAGCGTAAAATAGAAACAAACCTGGCCAAACTTAAAAACCTTGGATTGATCCGCCGAGTGGGCCCTGCCAAGGGCGGACATTGGGAAGTGAAACCATGACAGTCGACAGTCGGCGGTCGAACTCTTAGGAGTTACATATCTGTAAAAGTTGCGTAAAATGAAAAAAATCCGTGAAAATTCTTCTGATTCGTGTCATCCGTGTTCTATTAAAGGAAGCGGCGGATTTTTTGATTTTTATTTTTCTTTTTGATTTTAATTTTTGATTTTTGAATTTGTTTGGAGCTTGGGATTTGGAATTTGGAATTTAAAACCTTGAAACAACAGCCAGGAAACCCATGAAAACAACAATCTACACCCCTGAATCCTCGCTGCGGTCGCCGAAAAAGATGGTGCGGGAGATGTGGGGCGACCTGATGCGGGGCCGTGAACTGGCCTGGCGACTGGCCGTGCGCGATATCAGCGCGATGTACCGCCAGAGCTTTCTTGGCATCCTTTGGGCGTTCATCGTGCCGCTGGCCGGGACCGTCACCTGGATCTTCCTGAAAGGATCAGGCATTGTCAATGTCAGCACAACCGATATCCCTTACCCGGTTTATGTATTCACCGGCACCATGCTCTGGTCCGTCTTTATGGACAGTCTCAGTATGCCGCTGAACCAGACCAACAGCGCGAAAGCCATGCTCTCGAAGATCAATTTTCCGAGAGAATCGCTCATCCTGTCGGGCATTTACCAGATCCTGTTCAATTCCGGCATCAAAGTGGTGCTGATCCTGGCCGCGCTGATGATCATGGGCATTTATCCCGGCTGGAGCCTGCTGCTGTTTCCCCTGGCTGTTTTTTCGCTGATGCTGGCCGGCATCACGATGGGCATGTTCATCACCCCGATCGGCATGCTGTATACCGATATCGGTCGCGGTATCCCGATTGCCATGCAGTTCGTGATGTTTGTCACGCCAGTCGTCTTCCCGATCCCAAAGTCAGGCTGGGTGGCGCAAGTGTTTTATTTCAACCCGATGACCCCAATCATTATGACCGCCCGAAACTGGCTCACCAACACCCCGGCGGGATTCCTCGACAGTTTCCTGTATGTCAACGCCGTCCTGGTGGTGCTGTTGTTCCTGTTCTGGGTAGTCTACCGGGTGACGATGCCGGTGCTGATCGAAAGGATGAGCGCGTGAAACAGCCGGCAGTCAGCAGTCGGCGGTCGGCGGTCGGCGGTCGGCGGTCGGCGGTCGGCATAAAACTAACAATTTAGCAATATAACAATATAACAATATAACAATATAACAATTTAACAATTTAATCAAAAAACATCTTCTATTGAATAAAATATCTGAAATTTGTTCAATAGAATAATATAAAATGTTAAGATCTGTCATTTATCAGCAGAAAGAGGAGTTGCAGCAGCTCCTGGGCAAAGAGTACCTTGAACGGCAGGTACCGCTCAACAGGCTGGAATACCTGGAATCAGGACTGGTTAAGATTGTCACAGGTCCACGGCGGGCCGGAAAGTCGGTCTTTTGCCTGCAGTTGTTGAAAGGACGGAATTTTGCCTACCTGAACTTCGATGACGAATTGCTGCTGCAAAACTTTGATGAGGACCAGGTCGTCAAATACCTGGCAGAGGTTTATCCCGGGTATGACTTCTTGCTTCTGGACGAAATACAAAACCTGGATCACTGGGAGCTGTGGGTCAATAAGCTGCATCGCCGGAATGTGAACATGGTGATTACCGGGTCGAACGCGAAATTGTTGTCACAGGAGCTGGCAACCGTACTTACGGGTCGTTATTTGCAGGTCGAGATCTTCCCTTTCAGTTTCACAGAAGTGCTGGCTTACAGAACTGTTGACGTGCCTCCTGACAATGAAATTACGCCTGCGATCACCGGCGCCATCCTGCAGAATCTGAGGGATTGCATGGTCTATGGCGGTTATCCTGAAACGATCATGATAAGGGGGCTTGTGAAGAATTACCTAAGCGGATTGTTCGATTCGGTGTTGCTGAAAGATGTTGTCCGACGCTTTAAGGTGCGCACACCCAGGACATTATACGATCTGGCCCATTACCTTATAACTAATTACTGCAATCCTTTTTCTTACAACCAGGTAATGAAGGACCTGGACCTGAAAAGTGTGGCAACGGTAAAAAAATTCTGCCAGTATTTATCGGAGCCGTACCTGTTTTTCTATCTGCCCCGGTATTCCGTCAAAGTGAAACAGGTACAGAAGGCGCCGCAGAAGGTGTATATCGCCGATAATGGCTTTATCATGGCCCGGTCTTTTGAATTGTCGCGCAACGACGGAAGATTACTGGAGAACCTGGTTTTTATCGATTTGCTGAGAAGAAACTACCGGCCCGGCATGGAGATATTCTATTACCGCACCCGCAATGACAGGGAAGTGGACTTTGCCTGTCGTGAAGGCCATAAAATTACTCGTCTAATCCAGGTTTGTTTCGACCTGTCAGGGGAAAAGACGTATAAACGTGAAATCAGCGCCCTGACAGAAGCCGGCAGGGAAACAGGCTGCGATGATCTCACGGTGATCACCTGGGATCGGGAAGAAGTTGTGCAGGATCATGGAGCAACGATTAATATCATACCGGCGTGGAAGTGGATGATGTGAGGCGGGGAGGCGGGGAGACGGGAAGACGGGAGGACGGGAAGACGGGAGGACGGGAGGACGGGAGGACGGGAAGAGTAAAATGAAAAAAAATCGTGAAAATTCGTCTGATTCGTGTTATTCGTGTTCTATTGAAGGGAGCGGCGGAATTTTTCAATTTTCTTTTTTCATTTTTCTTTTTTCATTTTATTTTTCATTTTTGATTTTTGATTTTTGATTTATTTGGTGCTTGGGATTTGGAATTTGGAATTTGGAATATAACCCATGACTGACCTGCAGAACAACCCTCTCACCTTGATCAAACCGCGTTCCGGGCTGCTCGAGCTGAACCTGAAAGAGCTCTGGGCTTACCGCGACCTGATGATGATGTATGTGAAGCGTGATATTGTCACGTTTTACAAGCAGACCATCCTCGGGCCGCTGTGGTTTGTCATCCAGCCGGTGCTCACCACGGTCATGTTCATGTTCATCTTCGGCAGGCTGGCCGGCATCTCCACCGACGGCATCCCCGGGCCGCTGTTCTACTTCAGCGGCATCATCCTGTGGAACTACTTCGCCGACTGCCTCACGCGCAACAGCCGGGTGTTCATCGACAACCAGCATGTCTTCGGCAAGGTTTACTTTCCGCGGCTCGTTGTGCCCCTGTCGGTCACGATCTCAAACCTGGTGCGGTTCGGCATCCAGTTCGCGATCTTCCTGGTGCTCTACGCCTGGTATTACTTCCAGGCCGGATCGATGGTCCGCCCGAACGTTTATATCCTGCTGCTGCCGCTGCTGGTGCTGATGGCCGCCGGGCTGAGCCTGGGCTTCGGCATCATCTTCTCTTCCCTCACCACGAAGTACCGCGACCTGACCTTCCTGCTGCAGTTCGCTGTGCAGCTCTGGATGTATGCTTCTCCCGTCATCTACCCGCTGAACACCATCCCGGCCGATAAGCGCTGGATCCTGGTGCTCAACCCGATGACCTCCGTGATCGAGACCTTCAAGTACGGCGCCATCGGCCAGGGTGTCTTCTCCTGGTGGCACCTGGGCTACAGCCTGCTGTTCTTGACGGTCATGCTTTTCCTGGGTGTGATGATCTTTAATAAGGTCGAGAAAGGATTTATGGATACGGTGTGAGGCATGGAGGCAGGGAGGAACGCATAAATGAAAAAAATTCGTGAAAATTCGTTTGATTCGTGTTATTCGTGTTCTATTGAAGGGAGCGGCGGAATTTTTCAATTTTCGTTTTTCATTTTTGATTTTTCATTTCATTTTTGATTTTTCATTTGATTTTTGATTTTTGATTTTTGATTTTTGAATTTGTTTGGAATTTGGTGCTTGGAATTTGGAATTTGGAATTTAACAAAGTGTTGTATCTTTGCATAAATTAGAACCAGAAATGTAAATTTGATTACATTAAATGGAACGTAAAATCGACAACCAATTACTTCAATGGAAGAATTCCAATAACAGGAAGCCTTTACTTCTCAAGGGTGCAAGGCAGGTGGGAAAGACGTGGTCGCTGCTGAATTTCGGGAAAAATCATTATAAAAATATCCTTTACATTAATCTGGAGAGTAATAAGGATTTGCAGGCTGTCTTCGAGCGAAACCTGGATCCGGGCAGAATTATCAATGAATTATCTGCTTTCACAGGCCAGACCGTTCTGAAATCTGAAACCCTGGTCATCTTTGACGAGATACAGTCATGCGAGAAAGCGATGACCTCGTTGAAATACTTCCGGGAAGAAGCTCCCGGGTATCATCTTGTCGCTGCCGGAAGCCTGCCTGGCGTTGCGGTCAACCGCGACAAGTATTCCTTCCCCGTGGGAAAGATCGATTTTCTTAGCATGTATCCATTGGATTTCGAGGAGTTTATGCAGGCTATGGGGCATTCAAATTCGATCGGGATCATCGATGAATGTTTCCGAAATAACCTGGCCTGTTCCCTTCATGAGACTTATCTCGATCTGTATTATAAATACCTGCAGACCGGAGGCATGCCGGAGGTAGTCAGGACCTGGGTGGAAACGGGTGATCACAATAAGATTCTCATCAGCCAGCAAAGCATCAATGATGCTTACATCGCTGATATGGCTAAGTATGCAACGCCTTCGGAAACGGTCAGGATCATGGCGGTATTTAACAGCATCCCGGCACAGCTTGCTAAGGAGAACCGGAAATTTCAGTATCAAACGATTAAGAGCGGCGCCAGGGCAGCACAATTTGAAACTGCGATCGACTGGCTCGATGCTGCCGGTATCATTACGAAATGTATAAAGGTCGGCAGCGGCATTTTTCCACTGACTGCATGGAAGGAGCCGGATTATTTCAAGGTTTACATGAATGACACCGGGCTTTTAGGCGCAAAATACGGATTGCCTTCATCGGCTTTTTACAGGGAAATTGCCGGTTATGAACAGGTGAAAGGAGCGCTGACCGAGAATTATGTTGCCGGGGCCTTTCACACTAACGGTTTTGAAACCTGTTACTGGGAATCACAAGGGAAGGCAGAACTGGATTTCGTTTTGCAGTTCAGGAATGGCGATGTGGTGCCCGTGGAGGTCAAATCATTGCGGAACGTCAGGTCAAAAAGCCTGCAGCAGTTCGTCATGAAATACAATCCAGGTTATTCTGTCAGGATATCCACGAAAAACTTCGGTTACGAGAACAATATTAAGTCCGTACCGCTATATGCAGTGTGGTGCATCAAACCATAGACCGAATAAGACGGGAGGACGGGAGGACGGAAGGACGGGAGGACGGGAAGAGTAAAGTGAAAAAAATTCGTGAAAATTCGTTTGATTCGTGTTATTCGTGTGCTATTGAAAGGAGCGGCGGAATTTTTCATTTTTCGTTTTTCATTTTTGATTTTTCATTTCATTTTTCAATTTTCGTTTTGCATTTTAATTTTTGATTTTTGATTTTTGATTTTTGAATTTGTTTGGAATTTGGTGCTTGGAATTCGGAATTTAGATGAGTAATGTATCGATAACCATAGAAAACCTATCCAAACAGTACCGTCTCGGCCTGGTAGGTACCGGTACGCTGTCGCATGACCTGAAGCGCTGGTGGGCGGTGAGCGTGATGCGCGGCGAGGATCCGTATTTGAAGATCGGTGAGGCGAACGTGCAGAAGGACCGGGGGACGTCGCAGTACGTGTGGGCGCTACGGGACATTAACCTGGAGGTGCGGCAGGGAGAAGTGCTGGGCATCATCGGGCGCAACGGGGCGGGCAAGTCGACGCTGCTGAAGATCCTCTCGCGGGTGACGCGCCCCACGACGGGCACGGTGAGCTACCGCGGGCGCATTGCTTCGCTGCTGGAGGTGGGCACCGGCTTCCACCCCGAGATGACCGGGCGGGAGAACATCTTCATGAACGGCAGCATCATGGGCATGACGAAAGCCGAGATCAGGCGCAAGTTCGACGAGATCGTGGATTTTGCCGGCGTGGAGCGCTACATCGACACCCCGGTGAAGCGATACAGCAGCGGGATGACCGTGCGGCTGGGCTTTGCGGTGGCGGCGCACCTGGAGCCCGAGATCCTTGTCGTTGACGAGGTGCTGGCCGTGGGCGACGCCGAATTCCAGAAAAAAGCCGTCGGCAAAATGCAGGACGTGAGCCGCCAGGAAGGAAGAACGGTGCTGTTTGTGAGCCATAATATGGCGGCGGTGAGAAATCTATGCTTCTCCGGATTACATCTCCATAACGGAGAAATAAGTTTCTTTGGAAAAATAGAGGAATGTATCGATCATTATATCAACGATAATTTTTATAAGTCATCCCCTATCAATAATTTTCTTGCTGAGAAAGAAGGAATTAAAGTTAGAGTTGAGTTCAATGATAAAGGAAGACGAGATAACATTGTATTTGCTGGAAATCCTTTAGAGGTTTACTTAAGCATTAATGTAGATAAACCTATTTATCATGGTGCATTGGGATTAGGTATAAATGATTTACATGGAACGCGAATAATGACATACCATAGTAAATATGAGCTTAAAGATCCTCTGACAATAGATAAAAATCTGGTAGTGATTATCAATGAATCATTTAATAAACTTTGTCCTGGAGAATATGAAATTATTCTTACAATTTTTGATAATGATCGCTCATTGGTAAGTTTTCCACAGATAGGATTATTAAGAGTTGAAGAGAATGATGTTTACAAAACCGGAAAGCTACCGAATATAACTTATCAAGGAAAAGTTCTATCAAACGCAAATTGGGAAATAAAATGAATCCGGAAATTTATATCCTTTCTGCTTCTGACCGTTTTAACTATGGCGATCTATTATTTCCCATCATAACATCCAATGAACTTAACAGATTAGGGAAATTTCAAATACATAATGTCGCAATTGTAAAGTCGGATTTATCCAGGATTGGTGCTTTACCGACAAAATCTTATAAGAGTTTACTCAAAGCTTCGCAATCTGATAAAAAACCGACAATTATTGTTGCAGGAGGAGAGGTATTAGGAGCTAATTGGAGCCGGTTACTTAGCTTTATTTATCCAAATTTTAATCAGATTTATAATATTTTTTCAAATAAGAAAATCCTTGAAAACATTACCAGGTCAATATTAGGTTATGAAGAAATACCTTATCCTTTCATTCCCTCAGGCAAATTTTTACAAGACAATTTTAATATTATATTTCATTCAGTCGGAGGGACAGGAATAGCATCTCTTCCTGAAAAAGAGGTCGTTCATAATACTCTAAGAGAATCTATTTATTTAAGTGTCAGGGAGAAGTTTACACATAGGAGTATTATTGAGAATTTTACAGATGTAGAAGTCAAAATAACGCCAGATGTTGCCATACTGATGAGCGATTATTATTCTTTTGAATCCAATAGCAAGGAAAAATATATTGCTTTTCAAATAGGTCATCATAAAAATGAAGGTAAATTGGATGTTATTAATGAACAATTGAATAAGTTATCAAAAGAAACAGGACTTCCTGTGTATTTCATACCAATTGGAATTTGTCCTGGGCACGATGATATAAAATCTTTAAAATGGTTAGCGGGAAAGGCCAATTACCCTAATAAGCTGATCATTCCGGGAGATATTTTACAAATAATGGAAGTGATTGCTTCTTCACAAATATTTATAGGAACAAGTTTACATGGGATCATTACAGCAATGTCGTTTAATAAACCATATTTAGCAATTAACCCAAAAATTAAAAAAGTAAAGTATTATGTTGACTGTTGGGCTACAACTCCATTTAATGAAATTAGTGATTTTGAAAACATATATGATAATTCTGTTCAACGAATAAACCTGCCGATAACTATTTTAGAGGAAGACAATGTTAAACAGAAACAATTGGTGAAGAATTCATTTAGTGAGATTGCAGGAATTTTAGTTAGTTAAAGGATGAACATTTACGCAATAGTAGTGACTTTCAATGCGCTTAAGTGGATTGACAAATGTTTTGGCAGTCTGCTGAATTCAACTATTCCTGTAAAAGTTATTTCAATTGATAATGCATCCAACGATAGTACACCGGAAGTAATAAATGAAAAATATCCAATGGTTTATATGATCCGATCAGATAAAAATATCGGTTTTGGGAGAGCAAATAACATCGGCATGAAAAAAGCCTACGAAGCCGGAGCGGATTTTGTTTTTTTACTGAACCAGGATGCATGGGTAGAAAGCGATACAATTGAAAAATTGATAAATGCATCTGAATTGCATCCCGAATATGGCATAATAAGCCCCTTGCATCTGGATGGAAACGGAACTTCTTTAGACTATGGGTTTTCTAATTACATACACCGGGATTCGAATCACAATTTTGTATCAGACCTTGCCTTAAAAGGTGTCAATGGTCTGCATAACATTTATCAAATAGATTTTGTTAATGCCGCTTTTTGGTTAATGCCAAGGAAAACAATAGAAACTGTCGGCGGTTTTAATCCCTTCTTTTTTCTGTATGGAGAGGACCGTGAATATGTGAACCGATGCCATTATTTTAGATTAAAATGCGGCTATGTTCCGTCAGCCAAAGGATACCACGGAAGAATACAAAAAGATAGTCCTGAAAAAGAGCGTATATTGAAAAGGACTATTCTAATGGTTCGACTTTTCGACCCAAGCGATCAACAACAGGTTGGCAAATATATTAATGGTCTGATATTAAGTTTATTAAAAAGTATTTTGCTGCTTAAGATAAATTTGGCAAAATCGATTTACCTGGAGATAGAATATTTTTCCCGACATAAGGAAGAGATAAAAAAGAAGGCAAGTATGGTGCAAACCAAAGGGTTGACATTTCTAAAAACAAATGACTGACATTAAATTCGAGGTTTCCGTCATCATCCCCGTTTACAATGCTGAGAAGTATGTTGCCAAAGCCGTGGAATCCGCGCTGCAGTTCCCCGAAGTGAAAGAAGTGCTGTTGATCGAGGATAGTTCACCAGATAACGCGTTAGAGGTTTGCCGGCAATTGGCGGAGAAAGATTCACGGGTAAAATTATTACAGCATCCTGACAAAGGCAACCATGGCGCCGGCGCAAGCCGCAACCTGGGCCTTAAAAGCGCCACCTGCCCTTATATTGCTTTTCTGGATGCTGACGATTTCTACCTGCCAAACAGGTTTGATGCAGATAAGAGAGTATTTGCCGAGAATCCCCAGGCTGATGGGGTGTATAATGCGTTGGGGGTACACTTTTATAGCCCGGAAGCGGCGAAACAATACAGGAACTACTTTCCTTCTGAATTAACAACAGTTACAACTCCGGTAAAACCGGAAGAACTTTTCCCGTCATTTATTTCGAGGACCAAAGGTTTCGGTTATTTCTCACTCGATTGCCTTACCATCAAAAAAAATATCCTGGAAAAGATGGATCAATGGTTTAATCCGGAACTGAGGCTTCACCAGGATTCCGACTTTATTATCCGGCTTGTATACTATGCAAGACTTTTCCCGGGCGAGATCAAAGTCCCCGTTGCAAAAAGAGGAGTGCATGACGATAACCGGATTCTCAGCGTTCAAAATGAGCATAAGCAAAAGGCCCGGAACCAGGTTAAACTCTGGGATTCTTTGTACCAATGGTCACAAAATGCCAGTCTCCCCGGTATAGATGTGAAGCATTTGTGGTGTATGAAAACCAGCAAACAGATCATCGCAGAGCCATACCTGCCATCTGTTTTTTATTTTCTTTTCAGTTTCATGAAGAACAGGAACCTGTTAACTAACCCGGTGTTTTATAATGCGATACATTACCGGTTTTTCGGCAAGGGAAAGGCGTCTTTCTTTCTATTAAGAGCGAAGAATAAGGTGTTGCGTGTTTTACTGATGCAACGGAGCTGATCATAAGTAAATTACAGCAGAATATCAAAAATAAATGCATTGGTTTTAGCAAATAGTTACCAACAATGTTAAAAACGGCGCTAACAGATGAATCGTATGATTGAAAACTATTAGATTTGAATAAGTATTATTAATGAATAAATGTCTCAAATAATTATTGACCAAAAGATATGTACTAAATGTAATACTTGTGCAACAGTTTGTGTAATGGGTATTATAGACAAAACAACTGACTCAAGTTATCCAACAATTCCTAAAGAAAAATCAGATTATTGTATAAAATGTGGGCATTGTGAGTCTTTTTGTGCACAGAAAGCTCTTACCTTAGACTTCCTTCTTGAAGAAAAAATTAATGCAACTTCTTCAGACAGTATGATTGAACCACAGAATTTAGCATTTTATATAAAAGGTCGTCGTTCTGTAAGGCATTATTCATCTAAGACTATTGATAAAGAATTAATTGCTAAGGTTATTGATGTTGCCCGTTATGCTGCATCAGGAGGAAATGGACAACCAGTAAAATGGATTGTTATTCATGAGCCAGCAGAGGTAAAACTTGTTGCTAGTTTGACTATTGATTGGATGAGAACGATACAAAATACAACACACCCGCTTGCAGATTATGTGCCTGGGATAATTGCAACTTGGGATAGTGGATTGGATTTAATATGTCATAACGCTCCTCATTTACTTTTTGCACATGTTCCTATTGACCCAATTGACGACCCGACCGAGGCAATTATTGCTTTGACACATTTTGATATTGCTGCACCTGCTTTTGGTATAGGTACATGCTGGGCTGGATTTGTTAAAATGGCTTTAGACAATTATAAGCCATTAAAAGATATGTTATTAATACCAGAAGGACGTAAAGCAGCTTGTCCAATGTTATTTGGATATTCAAGTTATAAAATAACTTCTATCCCAAGACGAAATCCTGTTGATATTACATGGAGATAATTGGATTAACAAATAAAAACACTGTTGGTGACACGCGGTATAAAACACTGGGGCTTAAGTGGTTATACAAACAGCATCTCTCGCATCAAAGTTTGTTGTACCTTGATAGTGAAATAGCAACAAAAAAGGTATAAGCTCACTTCTGAAACAATACAGCATTAAATTTTCCTTTTTTCAATCCATTTGTTGCTATTTATAGAAACATTATTATTTTATCATTTTAACTTAAATTGTGATGATGGAGTATTTTGATGTTGTGTTTTTAAAAGAAGTTGAGATCTTTCTCACCTCCTTAGACATCAAAGCAAGAAACAAGATCGTCCTCAATATTGATAAAGCGCGCATCATGCTCGATCCAAATTTATTCAAGAAATTGAATGATGATATATAGGAATTTAGAACAACCTTTCAATCAAATGAATATAGATTATTAGCATTCTGGGATAAAACTGATAACCAAAACACACTGGTAATTTGCACTCATGGCTTTATTAAAAAATCACAAAAAATCCCAAAATCAGAAATTCAAAAGGCATTGAAGATTAGATTAGAGTACTTTAAAGCATAATACAATGGCAAAGCATGCTCAACAAGGAATCACCCTGGACCAATTCAAGGACAAATATATCGGTAGACCGGGCACTCCTGATCGGGATCAATATGAATTTGATTTAAAAATGGAGATACTTGGGGAAATGATTAAAAAAACACGGAAAGAGAGAAACATGACCCAGGAAGAATTAGGGCAATTAATTGGGGTAAATATGTCAGAAATATCTAAACTTGAAAAAAATAGTCGAAACATGACTATTGGAACTGTAATTAAAATATTTCATGCGCTTAGAACAAATATTAAGCTTAAAATTGAACTGGATAACCAGGAACTGAGCTTAACCTGACTCTTATTTCCCTGCTACGCATAACAATAGCACATCGCCCATCGACAATCATTTTCCCGGCTTGGGGCACTGGGCTGAGCGTTACCACCCATTTTGAGAAAATAAATAGTAGTTATTTTGCGAATTTAATCTTTTTGTACGTATATTTGTACCTTTATTTGTACAGAAAGGAGCATTATTATGTTAACCACAACAATATCCGAATTCCGGAAGGACATTAAGAGGTATTTGGACAGTGTGACCAGAAACTTTGAAACGCTGATCATTAATCGCGGAAAAGATACCGGAGTGGTAATTATGTCTTTAGAAGAATATAATTCTTTAAAAGCGACTTATCATGAATTATCTTCTCAGATCAATGAGCAGAGGTTGGATTCAGCAATTGAGAAATTGAAAAATGGGTCTTCGTTTCAAAAAGATCTGATTGAGTCATGAAACTCATTTTTGTGGATGAATCCTGGGAGGATTATTTGTATTGGCAAAAAACCGAAAGAAAGATCATGGAAAGAATAAACAATCTGGTGAAAGATATTTCTCGCAATCCATATTCCGGACTTGGTAAGCCTGAACCATTAAAATATAAATATCAAGGATTCTGGTCCAGAAGAATTACCGACGAGCATCGATTAATCTATAGGATGGCTGATGATGAGATACATATCGCTAAATGCCGATTTCATTACGATTAGCCTTATTCAAGACGGGTGGTAACGAACACGCATACCGCAGCCAGGACCATCGACCATCGACAATCATTTTCCCGGCTTGGGGCGCTGGGCTGGAGCGTTACACGCAAGCATAAAAAACTCACTTTATGAATTCAACGTTGGTTGAAATATTAACAAAAAATTCGTATTATTGTCCGAAATATACCGAATATTTCAGACACATTATCGATGTAAAATATGGAACACAGTATTTCACAAACAATAAGAGACCGAATTAAAAATATCAAGGTTGGAGAATTGTTTACAATCAATGATTTTGAGGATTTAGATAACGATAATCTTGTTACAAGGACGCTATCGCGTATGCAAAACGAAGGCACAATTGTTCGTGTGGCTACAGGCATTTATATGAATCCTAAAAATACTCAGTTTGGTATTTTATACCCAACATTAGACCAAATTGCCCAAAAGATTGCCGAACGCGACAGGGCACAAATTATGCCAACAGGCGATACAGCATTGAATATTCTGGGATTTTCCACGCAAGTTCCGATGAACGCTGTCTATATTACTAACGGTGCAAAACGAAAAGTAAAAGTTGGTGAAAGAAACATTATTTTTAAAAATGTCGTTCAAAAAAACTTTCAATTTAAAGGTAAACTTTTACCACTAATTATCATCGCTTTAAAAGAACTTGGAGAAAGTCGTGTTACAAACGAAATCAGGAATAAAATCATTAATCTTATTTCAGAGAGTAAAACAGACGAAAGGACTACAATGATGCACGACTTATACTTATCCCCTATGTGGATTAAGGAATTACTTTTACCAATCATTAAAAAGATAACCGAATGAGCATTTGGTTACAATATAATAAAGACGAAAGACTTGTCATGCTTCAACAAACGGCAGGAACAAAGAGCATTGTTGAGCAGGCGGTAGAAAAAGATTGGTGGGTATGTGCCATTTTGATGGCATTGTCAAAAACATCGTGGGCTGATTTTTTACAATTCAAAGGTGGAACTTCTTTGAGCAAGGCGTGGGGGCTTATTAATCGTTTCAGTGAAGACATTGACATAGCAATAAGCCGCTCGTTCTTTAACTTACCGGAAGATACCGCTCAGCAACGAACAGCAATTCGCCGAAACGCATTTCATTACGTAAAAGAAACACTGATAACGGAGATTGATAAAATACTGATCTCTGTCGGAATAAATGGCTATGAAATAGAACTTATTACCCAAAACAGTAGTGAAATGATTGTAACTATTGAAGTGAGATACAAAAGTATTCTTACCACGGTAATTGGTTATATTCTACCTGTAGTAAGAATTGAATTTAGTGCGATGTCGCTTGATGAACCCAATTTAGAAAAAGAAATTACCACACTTGTTCACTCTCAGTATCCGAGGATAGATAATGAAATAAAATGTCTGTTTAACACTGTATTGCCGGAACGTACTTTTTTAGAAAAGATATTTTTATTGCACGAAGAATATCAAAAAGAAAATCCACGCTCAGAGAGAATGTCGAGACACTTGTACGATTTAGAAAAAATGATGGATAGCCCGTATGCAGAATCGGCACTGCAAAACCCAGAATTGTACAAAACCATAATCAAACACCGACAGAAATTCAACAATATTCAGGATATGGATTATCGAACGCATTATTCCGACCAAATACAGATTTGTCCACCTGAAAAGTTGCAAAACGATTGGAGATATGATTACGAAAACTTACGGGAAAGTTTTATCTATGACAAGTCAAAAAAAACATTTGATGAATTAATAACTCAAATGTTGGAACTAACAAACAGAATAAGAAAAGTTAACATAAAGTCAGATGAATAAAAACCTTTTCGCAATCCCTTACGGCACATACACTCAGCCGTTTTGGACCATTTTGATGGTAGTTTATTTTTCTCCTCTTTTACGTATCTTTGTAAAAAAGCTAAGTATGACCTCGCAAGACATTAAAAAGAAAATCAATAAAGTAATTGATGAAGTGCCTGAAAGCTATCTTCCTGATATTCTTTCTTATCTGAATCAACTCAAGAAAAGTACACCTGAAAATATTGATACACTCCAAAATTTCAGAAAGATATTAAAAGAAGATCGCTCTCTTTTACAGAAGTTAGCTAAATGATTAATATCGAAATCGTCAAATATTTTCATTCTATCCTGATTGATGAATTCGTCGGCAGCACTGGCATAAGAGATCTAAATGCTCTAAAAGCAGCAATCCAAAGACCATATTCTACATTTGACGGAAAGGATTTATACCCAACCATTTATGACAAAGCTGCTGCTTTGGTAGAAAGTTTAGTAAAAAATCATGCTTTTATTGATGGAAATAAACGAATTGGGTATGTCATGCTGAGATTCTTTCTGATGGAATCCGGATATGATTTAAGCGCTTCGCAAACTGATAAATACATTTTTATAAGAGAAATTTCAAAAGGCAATCTGGACTTCGATAGCATTAAAAAATGGATTGTCCAGTATGCCCGGAAGATATAACCCGGCCCGGACCTGGAGCGTTAAAAATAATACTTACCTTTGCCGTTAGTATTGTAATGCGTTATTATGATTCAATCCTTTGGCTCTAAAGAAACTGAAAAAATCTGGAATGGGGTCCGATCCAAAAAATTACCTGGTGATATTCAACAGGTTGCCAGGAGAAAACTCAGGATGTTGAATAATTCATTGAATTTGAATGACTTAAACATTCCTCCATCAAACAGCCTGGAGAAATTAAAAGGGGAATTAAAGGATTTACATAGTATACGAA
Source organism: uncultured Bacteroidales bacterium (assembly GCA_964447005.1). Taxonomy (GTDB): domain Bacteria; phylum Bacteroidota; class Bacteroidia; order Bacteroidales; family JAGOPY01; genus JAGOPY01. The sequence goes on along the minus strand of CAYUQP010000016.1, from coordinate 55,136 downwards.
TCAACGACCAATGGCGAATTATCTTTCATTGGGAAAATGGACATTCTTACAATGTAGAGATTATTAATTATCATTAATATAGGCTTTTATGGAAAAACTAAAAAATATTCATCCGGGTGAAATTCTACAGGAAGAATTTTTAATTCCTTTAAAAATTTCCGCGTACAAACTATCAAAGGATATTAATATCCCTCAAACCAGGACCAGTGAAATCTTAAAGGGGAAGAGAAGGATAACTGCCGATACTGCCTTGAGGCTGAGTAATTATTTTGGTAATTCGGCAAAATTCTGGCTGGGGTTGCAGGATGACTTTGATATTGAGGAAGAGATAGCTATTAAAAAAGACGAATTCAAGGTTATCAAGAGATTTAAAGAAAGCGTGGCCTGACAGACGCATATCGACAATCGGCCATCATTTTCCCGACGCGGGGAGTTGGGCTGGGGCGTTACGTGTAAATCCCTCGAAAAATTTTAAAGAAAACCTTTCGGATTGAAATTATTTTGATGAGTTTAGCCCCAATCATCCTCTTTGTTTACAACCGTCCCGATCATACCCGCCGGACGCTTGAGGCTTTGTCGGCGAACCTGCTGGCCTCCAGATAATACAGAAAAAGCCAATCTTATGAGAGAAATAGGAAGGGACAGAGGAAGGTCTAACTTCAAACTTGAAAGGCATCTGAATATTTTAAAGATGGCAATCAATAATGTGTTAGAGATTTGCCGGCAATTAGAGGAGAAAGGTACACGGGTGAAGTTATATCTGCATCCCGACAAAGGCAACCATGGTGTCGGCGCAAGCCGAAACCTGGGCCTAGAAAATGCCACCAGCCCTTATATCGCTTTCTTTGACGCCGATGATTTCTATCTTCCCAATCGCTTTGATGCGGACAAGAGAGTGTTTGCTGAAAATCCGGAGGCTGATGGGGTGTATAATTTGATAGATTTAGATATTTATTTAATATAAGAAAATGAAAGATGTTTCAAGACCATTTAAGTTATGAGCATGGTAAAACCTTTGGTTTCAGTAATTATACCGGTGTTTAACCGACCTGATGAATTAAAGCGGGCTATTCAAAGCGTTATATGTCAAACCTTTCAGAACTTTGAAATACTGGTTATTGACGACGGATCAGATGAAAATTTGGAGATAATATGCAATGAATTTCATGACCCAAGAATTAGGTATTATAGGAATGATATTCATATCAATGCAAATGTTGCAAGAAATACAGGTATAAGGAACGCTAAAGGTGAATATATTGCGATGCTTGACGCGGATGATGAATTTTTGCCGCATCACCTGGAACGAAGAATTCAAAAAATACAGGAATGGAAATGTGATGGCATTATTGGAAGTGCGTATTTTTTTGATGGGAAAAATCAAAAGATACGACTCAGTCGTCCCATTGAAGACAATGAATTGATGATAAATTACCTTTTATCATATGGATTCGCCCCAACACCTTCTCACTTTTTTAAAAAGGATGCAGCTCTGGATGTTTTGTGGGATGAATCCTTGGAAAGGCATCAGGATTATGATTTCACTGTTAGGTTCTCGGAAAAGTATAAAATTTTAAGTGATTACCAACCATCTATTAGAATTCATCTATCACAAAGAGTTATTGGCAAATCAGAATTAGATTCTTGTATTAAGTTTATAAAAAGTCAGGAAAGATCTATTTCCAGGAAGATATATTGTGATTACCATAGAAATATGTACCTGTCGATTGCGAATACAAAATATAAAAAGTATTTAAAACATTACTCCCAAAACAGCTACAAATATATATTTCATGTCTCTTTAAGTAATTTTTTAGCTGTCCATCAACAGTCTCGTAAATTTGCCGCACTACTTTTTGTTAAATATGTTTATATTCACTTGAAGAATATTGTAAAAATGTTATTGGGAAGTAACCTGTATACGACCAACTAGGAGGCAAATGGATCTGGTCCTTTTTACTCAATTTTTCCCTTTTTCTAAAGTTGTTGAATATGGATTCTTAAAGCAGGAAATGCCTTTCCTGTCGAAATCCTTTGATCGTGTTGTAATTGTACCTCAAAATATTACAGGCGAAAAAGTGAACATAGGTTTTGAGAATATTGAAATCAATACAGGGTTATATACCCACTTGCAGGAGCTGAAATTTAATAAAAAACATAGGCCGGCGTTTTTATTGGAATTAATAAGGTTCATCAATTATTATTTTATTGAGATAATCTTAAACCCCACTTTATTATTCAATTTCAGGAAAAGGAGAAGGATACGGTCTCATTACCTGGAAAGTATAATGATTTATTCGTGGTTAAAAAAGTTTATAGTTGATGAGGAAATAAATATCAGCAAAACCATATTTTATACATACTGGTTTGATAAACAAACAAATGCGTTAGTTTTTCTAAAAAAGAAGATTCCCGAATTAAATATTGTCACACGTGCTCATGGTTATGATTTGTTTGAAGAAAGACACTTATTTAACTATATTCCATTTCGAGCTAATTTAATTAAGAAAATAGACCTGATATTTCCTTGTATGCAGGCGGGGACTGCTTATCTTTTAAAAAAATACCGTCTTCCGGTTCATAAAATTAAAACCAGTTATTTAGGTGTTGATGATCAAAATGAACTGAACAAACCTTCTCAGGATCTTATTTTTCGAGTAGTTTCGTGTTCAAGTATTATTGCGCTGAAGAGACTACATTTGATAATTCAAGGATTGAAAGAGCTATCTGCTATTTTGTCGGACAAAAAAATAGAATGGATCCATTTTGGTGATGGTGATTTACGTTCTGAAATTGAAAATACAGCTTGTAATACACTTGCTGACAACGTGACGGCCATTTTCAAAGGTCAGGTAGAATTAAATCAAATAATTGGTCATTATAAAAATTATCCGGTTGATGTTTTCATTAATGTCAGCAGTACAGAAGGTCAGCCCGTGACTATTAAAGAAGCTATTAGCTTTGGAATTCCGATTATTGCCACTAATGTTGGAGGTAATGCTGAGATTGTGAATGGTCAGAATGGGATTCTGCTTTCTTCAAATCCAACCCCTAAAGAAATAGCAAATGCTTTAAAGCATTTTATTCAAAACGATATCGGAGTATCGGAAATGAGAAAACAGAGCAGAAAGCTTTTTCTACAAGAATATGATTCGAAGAAAGTATATCCGGAGTTTATTAATCACCTAATGGAATTGCCAGGTTGAAGCTTCTTACAAATAATACAAAAGCAAGGAATTGTGCATTCATGAATTTTAATAGGATAGTCCTCCTGTAATGAAAATGATGAAAGTGTTGATGCCGGTATATTCTTTTTATCCGTTAAATATTGGCGGCACATTCAGGTTGGTCAAGTTTGCAAAATATTTGAAAGAATACGGCTGGGAGCCTATTGTTGTTGCCCCGAAATGGACTGAGCATAATACCAGGTTTTTTGATTCATCCATGGTCGGAAAAGATCCTTGCAGGGTAGAAAGGATAGAGTGGAAACGTGCACTGACCAGAGCAGAATTCTTCAGGAGCAGGATAATGTACAATCTGACTCCTTGGACGCGAAATTTCACTGATAATCTAGCGATTAATCTCTTGGAGAAATGCCGCCAGATATGCACAAATGAGAAAATTGATGCTGTATTCGCCAGTAGCGAACCCCAATTCATCCACTGGATAGCCTGTCGTTTATACAGAGAATTTGGACTTCCATGGATTGCTGACTTTCGTGATATAGTTGATCAGGAGAATCTTGATGAACCTAATCCATTAATTTATATTAAGAAATTCATTTTGCGTCAATGGTCAGTATTCAAGGATGTTGAATATGCCAGATCTGCATCATTAATTACTACTGTTTCTGATGGATTGAAAGAAAAGCTCCAAAAAAGGTTTAAACAACCCATTCAAATAATAATGAATGGATTTGATCCAGATGATTTTCCTGCTTATAAAAGTACAAATAACAATAAATTTACTATAGTCTACTCCGGTTCACTTTATGGAATCAGAAAACCGACAGTTTTCCTCCATGGAGTTGATTTAATTGTAAGTGAGTTTCCCGAAATCAAGGAAAATATCCATATCGCATTTTATGGGAGAAGCAGCGATCTGATAGGTAATTATGTTAATGATATTCGAAATCCGGAGATAATAACTGCCGGGGGCAATCTGACACATGAGAGATCATTGGAATATATAAGTAAGTCGGATGCTTTATTATTGATTTCTCATCCCAGCAAAGGCATAGTAACAGGTAAGATTTTTGAATATTTAGCATCTGGTCGGAAGATTATATCTGTACCCGGTGATAACGATATAACTGATAAGATAATCACTGAAACCAATTCCGGGGCAATTGCCAATACCCCAAGGGAAGTTGCTGATATCATTAAGAGATGGTACCTGGAATGGAAACAAAATGGAGTATTATTAAACGATCAAAAGGAATCAGAGGTATTTAAATATACCAGAAAGAGTCAAAGTAAAGACCTCGCCATGTTGCTGTATGACGTCTCTATTGAATAGGACTATCGCTGAAGATCCGTGTCGTGTGAATAATGGTCAACTCTTACAGTATAAAACTTAAAAGCAGGGTGATAATTAGCCCTGATAATGCAGCTCCAGCATGTATTCAGTAATTATACCACTGTTTAATAAAAGAGAATCCATCCTGGGTTCAGTAGAATCTGTTTTGAAAGAAACCTATTCAGACTTTGAACTGATCATCGTAAATGATGGTTCCACTGATGGCAGCGAAAAATTGGTTGAAAGTCTTACTGATAAGCGATTACGAGTGATCAATCAATCAAATGAAGGAGTGTCGGCAGCCCGGAACAGGGGGATCAGGGAAGCGAAGTATGAATTCCTCGCGTTTCTGGACGCAGATGATCTCTGGGAGCCTGATTACCTTGAGAAAATGTCAGGATTGATGGAAGAATTTCCCGGCGCCGGGCTTTACGGCTCTGCATACAATAAAATTTCTGTGAAGGCTGCGGCAACGGATCATTTTCCTCTTCCAGCAGGGTTCCGGGGCATGATTGACGATTATTTCGGTCTTGCCGTTGATTACCATCTGTTCTGCTCATCTGCGGTCGTAGTAAGGAAATCAGCCATCGAACGATCAGGCTGTTTCGATGAACGGATCGCCATGGGCGAGGACCTTGACCTCTGGTTCCGTATGGCACTTGACCACAACGTAGCCTTCTACAACAAAGTGCTCGCCCACTATGATATGACATCGGAAAACAGGGCGATGAAGAAAAAGCATCCTTATACGAAAAGCATCCTCTGCTATACGGCTAAATTCAAAGAGTACGAGCCGGGAAATGAGGCTTTCAGGTTCTTTATCAATTATTTCCGCATAACTAAAATTCCGGAACTGTTACTGAAATATAATCCCGGCAGGGACGAAATCAACGAGTATTTCAGTCTTATCGATCCGGAAGGACAGTTCCTCAAATACCGGGTCTTTCTGAAACTGCCCCTTTTCCTTCAAAAGATCATTGCCATTTCTTATTACAAATACCGCGGACTGGAATGAGCCCTTCCCTTGATATCCTGGTGTGTACCATTGATTCGGGAATCCGTTCCGTTGAAAGTATTTTCATGGAAGAGCAACCCGGCGTCACATATATCATTTCCCACCAGATTACCGATCCGAAATTCGCGGAGATACCGGAATGCCTGCAGTCAAGGACTGACGTGGTTGTTTCACAGATCGCGGGCAAAGGGTTGTCAAAAAACCGTAATAACAGCCTGGAAGCCTCCACCGGTGACATTGCCCTTATTGCCGATGACGATGTTCAATACCTGCCGGAATCTTTCAACCTCGTGAGGAAAATTTTCATGGACGACCCCTCGCTGGACGTAGCCTGCTTCAAGATAAAAACCGGGGCCGGAGAGGCGGAATACAAGAAATACCCCGAAAAGGCCACCGCCATCAGGAGCCTGTTCCACCGCTACATTTCATCCATCGAGATCGCGTTCAGGACAGGCGTGGTCAAAGCCCACAAGATCCGCTTCGATGAACGGTTCGGGCTTGGAAGTGAAAGAATTCACGCGGCGGAGGAGAATGTTTTCATAGAAGATTGTATCAGGGCTGGTTTGAACGTAAGGTTCATCCCGGTTTACCTGGTCAGTCACCCGCAAAAAACCAGCGAAAACGATCCGCTTGAATTTGAGCTTAAAAGGAACCGTGTCAGGGGTGCGTATCATGGCAGGATCCTGGGATGGAAGGCAGTTCCTGTGGCCTTTGCCGATATCCTTTTCCATAGCCCTTCGATGATTCGCAAGGGCAGGAATCCCTTTCGTTTTCTTAAAGAACGGCTGGATGCCACATGGTACATCTATTCCACGAACAGGAAAAACCAATGCTAGTCTCCATCATCACCCCCACCTACAACTCCGCGGAATACCTGGAAGAGACGCTCTGCGCGGTCCTCGAACAGACATACGCGGACTGGGAACTGCTGATCACCGACGATTGCTCGGCGGACGGTACGGTGGAGCTGATCCGCAAATATGCCGCCACCGACCGCCGCATCCGGTATTTCGTCCTGGAACAGAACAGCGGCGCGGATGTGGCAAGGAACAACTCGATCGGCCATGCTGCCGGGCGCTTCATCGCTTTCTGCGACAGCGACGACCTGTGGCCGCCCGACAAGCTGGAGAAACAGGTGGCCTTCATGCTCGATAACGACTACGCCTTCACCTTCTCCCCGTACGTGATCCTGGATGAGCAAGGAAAGCAGGCCGGCGTCTTCCCGGCCCGGCCCCGGGTGAACTATAACGACCTGCTGCGTACCTGCGACATCGGCTGCCTGACGGTCATGTACGATGCGGAAAAGCTCGGGAAACAGCTCATGCCGCACATCCGCAAAAGCCATGACTACGCCCTCTGGCTGCAGATCCTCAAGCTGGTGCCTTACGGCTACAGCTACCCGGAGCCGCTCGGCTACTACCGCATGCGCGCCGGATCGGTGTCGCGCAACAAGTGGAAATCGATGATGTACATCTGGAAGGTCTACCGGGAAGTGGAAAAGCTGTCGTTGCTCCGGAGCCTGGGACTGGTGTTGATATACAGTTTCAACGGGATATGGAAATATCGCAGGGTTTTGCTTAAAAGCGCTGTCGTTTGAGATGGACCTGATGTTGTTATTTTTTATTTAAACCACAAAGGCGCACAAAGTTCATCACAAAGGTGCACGAAGTTTTATATAGTTTTGCGCATCCTTAGTGCGCCTTCGTGACATCCTTAGTGCGCCTTCGTGGTTACCCCCCCCCGGAATATATGTTGCTAAAATCACTTTTCGACAGGATCCTGGCTTTTACCGGAATGATCGTGCTTTCGCCGCTGCTGCTGGTCATCGCGGTGATGATCCGAATAAAGATGCCAGGCGGGCCGGTGATCTTCCGGCAGCAACGCGTGGGGCAGCACGGCAGGCTCTTCACCATGTACAAGTTCCGGACCATGACAGTCAGCCACCACGGCTCGTCAATCTCGGTGAAGGGCGAAAGCCGCATCACGCCGTTGGGTGCCACCCTGCGCCGGTACAAGCTCGACGAGCTCCCGGAATTGTGGAACATCCTCACCGGCGACATGAGCTTCGTGGGCCCCCGTCCCGACGTGCCGGGCTACGCCGACAAGCTGCAGGGCGACGACCGGCTGATCCTCACGCTGAAACCGGGCATCACCGGGCCGGCCAGCCTGAAATACGCGGATGAAGAAGAACTCCTCGCGCAGCAACCCGACCCGGTGGCGTACAACGACAACGTAATCTGGCCCGACAAGGTCCGCATAAACCTGGAGTATGCCCGGAACCGCAGTATGCTGCTGGATCTGAAGATCATCCTGTTTACTTTGCTTGGGAAGAGGCTGGATTAAGTTTGCCCGGGAATTGGAAATTAAACAAACCCATTCAGGCAATAATAGGGAACTCCCGGTATAGTTTCAGCAGACTGATGGTTTCGGGCTTCAGTTTATTTTTTACAAAAGATTTCGTTTCATCATCCATCAGTTCACCCAGGCCGCTGAGGATCCTCTTCTGGTTCACCGATTCAACTGCTTCGATGCATCTTTCGAGATAGGATGCCAGGTCCGTCTTCATCCGCAGTTCGACCAGGTGTTTATTGACCGGCGTCCGGCGCTGCATCAGGAAATGACAATCGAAGATATCGCGGTTCGCGATCGTTCCCCGGTCAAGCAGCGCGCAAAGCTTGTGGGCAAACATATCGGGGGCCCGCATGACTTTGACGGCAATACCCAGGAAATTCCTGATCTCATAGCTGTCGGCGAACTGCCGGTTTGATACTTCAATCTTCAGGTTCCGTTCACCGTCGCCGTAGTCCAGAACCACGATCAGACCGAAATGCTTTTTTGCTTCATCCCTGATCCTGCCGTGTTTCATCGCAATGTGGCGGATTTTTTCATAAACCGGCCCGGCATCGCTTTCCTCCAGGAGATTGAAATCAAGGTCGACGGAAAACCTGGGCAGGTCATGGAACAGCATCAGGGCGGTGCCTCCTTTCAATCCCAGGTGGTTTGCCAGGTAGATGTCGGAATATATTTCATTTAAAACCTGGACCAGGAAGAATTTGTGCTTGTTTATCTTTATCATTCCAGTTGGTTTTAAGTTGACTTTGGTGAAATGAAGCTAAACATCTTCATTGTCCGTTTGACCAATTCCTTTGACTGGTAAACGGGCAGGATCTTCAGGACTTTTTCGCGGTCAATGCCCGACAGGTTGTCGAAATAATATTCCCTGTTCAGGTAAAGCATATCGAGCATAGCCCTTTCCGGTGTGGCGATGTTGACTCCGTTGTCCTTTCGCATTATGCCGGACAGATCTAAAAGAATATCTTCCTTGATTTTACGGTATATCAGCGTACAATTACCCGCTTCAACGACTCTGCTCAGATAACTCACCGGCGTCAGCGATTCATGATATTGAAAAATGACCCCTGCTTTCTGCAACACGTATTCCAGAGAGATATAGGAAGGTATGTAAAGCTTGCAGGCCAGCTCTTCAGGGTCAAAATTTTCTTTCACGTAAATACCCCTTCGGATGCTCGCCAGTGAGCCTTTCCTGACATAATAATTTATTTTTTGTTTTAACTGTCCATAATTCGACTCTTCCATCACCATGGCGATATCCCTGAGGGTAAAGACCGTCCGGGTGTCCTTGTAAATCTCTAGTATGAAGTCTTTTTTTCTCATCCGTGAACTGAAGGTATGAATAATTCATACGAACAGTTCACAAAGATATTAATTTATTGCATTCATCGTTTATTCAAAGAAATTTAATCGTAAAGAATATTAAAGTGATCAATCAAATTGGGCTATATCAACCGACGGCTTTAGTCGTCGGCGATACGAAAGACATTATAAAAATAATCAGTCGGATAATCAAAATATGTTTAATTTTGATTAATGAATTGACGAAAAATGGAATATTTCTTTACGCTTTTTAACCAGCGGCTGCGGGATCTGCCGGTTGCCTTCACAAGAAAACCTATCCCGGATACTGCCTGGAACAACCGGCTCATCGGTATTAAGGGAGCCAGGGGCGTTGGCAAGACCACGCTTTTGCTGCAATATGCCCGGCAAAACCTTCCGCTCGACTATCAAACAATTTTCCTGAGCCTCGATGATATTTATTTCAAGTCCAATACTCTTTCTGATATTGTATCGGATTTTGTAAAAAGCGGCGGCAAATATCTGATACTTGATGAGGTACACAAATATGCGGATTGGAGTAAGGAAATCAAAAGCATTTATGATAATCACCCTGACCTCCTCAGGATCATCTTTACCGGCTCTTCTATCATTGAGATCTCAAAAGCACCGGTTGACCTGAGCCGTCGTGCCGTGATGTTTGAAATGCCGGGATTGTCATTCCGTGAATTCCTTTACCTGGAGACAGGTCATTTTTTCGAAGCAATCGACCTGGAACTCCTTCTGAAGGAACATGGTTCCATTGCCAGGGATATCAACTCGAAAATAAAACCGCTGCTTCATTTCCAGAACTACCTGATGTATGGCTATTACCCATATTACCTGGAGAACAAGGAATTTTATCATCAGAAAGTAATGCAGGATGTTAACCAGATCATTGAATCAGATCTGGCGTATACCGAAGGTATTGGCATTGCCCACCAGGAAAAGCTTAAGAAGCTGTTGTTCATCCTGGCATCAAATCCCCCCTTTAAACCAAATGTTTCAAAGCTGACCACACATATCGGGATTTCAAGAAATACCCTGATGAACAGCCTGCATATTCTTCATAAAGCCCGACTTTTAGGACTTTTATACGCGGATCCCACGGGGATCACCCTGCTCCAGAAACCGGAAAAGATCTTCCTTTTCCATCCTAATCTTTATTATGCCTTATCCCGCCGGGCATTTGACACAGGCTCACTGAGGGAGACCTTTTTCTATAACCAGGTACAGACCAGACATGGGGTCACATACCCGAAAGATTATGATTTTCTGGTGGATGATCACTTTTTATTCGAGATCGGCGGGAAGAATAAGAAGGTCAAGTCGGATATCGGTACGGATACATTCTGGATTGTAAAGGATAACATTGAATACGGTTACAAAAATCACATTCCCCTTTGGTTATTTGGTTTTCTTTATTAAGGTTCAAATTAATAATTGATAATTGATAATGGATAATACAGGTTTGAAGAGGATCTGGCTGTCGCTGGCGAAGATGGGCGGCGGGGAGCAGAAGTATATACAGCAGGCATTTGACACCAACTGGGTGGCGCCTTTGGGGCCGAACGTAGATGCCTTCGAGGAAGCCCTGGCCGAATACCTGGGACAGGGGCGGCACGTGACGGCCCTGTCGTCAGGCACCGCGGCGATCCACCTGGGGCTTATCCTGCTGGGGGTGGGGCCCGGCGACGAGGTAATCTGCCAGTCGTTCACCTTCGTGGCATCCGCCAACCCGATCAAATACCTCGGGGCCAGCCCTGTGTTTATCGAAAGCGAGAAGGATACCTGGAACATGGACCCGGCGCTGCTCGAAGAAGCCATAGCTGACCGGATTAAAAAAACCGGCAGGAAGCCGAAGGCCATCATCCCAGTGCACCTGTACGGCATGCCGGCCCGGATTGACCGGATCACGGAAATCGCCGGCAGGTACGGTATCCCGGTGCTGGAAGACGCCGCGGAGGCCCTGGGATCGGAATACAAAGGGCAGAAGTGCGGCAGCTTCGGCGACCTGGCCTGCCTTTCCTTCAACGGCAACAAGATCATCACCACTTCGGGGGGCGGGGCGCTGGTGAGCAGAACGGAGGAGCAGGCGCTGCGGACAAAGTTCTTCGCCACGCAGGCCCGCGACAAGGCGCAGCACTACCAGCACTCCGAACCGGGATACAACTACCGCATGAGCAACATCTGCGCCGGCATCGGCCGGGGACAGATGGAGGTGCTGGATCAGTTTATCATTCGCCGCCGGCAGATCCATGATTTTTACCGTGACACGCTGTCGCACCTGCCCGGCATCACCTTGCTGGAGAACCCTTCACCGGAGTTTGCATCGAACCACTGGCTGACCTGCATCCTGCTTGACCCCGCGCTAGCGGGGTACTCACGGGAAACTTTGCGGCTGGCCATGGAAGCGGAAAACATCGAGACCCGCCCGCTATGGAAGCCAATGCACCTGCAGCCGTTGTATGCCGGTGCGCCTTTCTACGGGGATGGCACCTCCGAAGAGCTTTTCAACAAAGGATTATGTTTGCCTTCGAGCCCAGTGCTGACAGATGAAGACCTGGAGAGGGTCATTTCAGTTTTCCCTGGCAATACCTCTCGTAATTCGTCTTTCCGTCGGAATTCCCCAATTTCATAGACTTTTCGAAATCTTTGCAGGCCGCGTCCATGTCGCCCAGGGCGCGGTGGCAGACCCCTCGCAGGCTGGTGATCGACCCGGTTTCATCCGACAAGGTGACCGCGTGATCGATCTCCCTGATACAATCCTCGTATTTTTTCAGGTAGTATAAGGTAAAGGCCCGTAGCTGGTAACCGTAAAAATCACCCGGTACCAGGCTGATGTATTCGTTGATCTTCGTAAGGGCCTTATCGTATTCTTTTTTATCAATTAACGCCCGGGCTTCGTTGTAGATTGCTTTATGAGGCTGCACGAACTTACGCTGGTACAGGTATTTATGCTGTTTCTCCACCAGCGTGTCGTAGGGTAAATATTTTTTCGCCTCTTCGATCACTTCCCATCCTCTGTCAAGATTGCCTGTCCGGTCATAGAATCCGGAATAAAAGGCCCAGGCCTGGGCATTGTTCTTCGTGGTTTCAAGGAAGGTATCGAGGTATTCTTCCACCCGCCTATAGTCCTTTTTCGCTTCATACATCTGGCATATGAGCATGACATTTTTCGGATGGAGCGGTTTCATTTTATAGAGTTCTTCGGAGTAGTGAAGTGCACTGTCGGGCATACCCAGCTGCGTATAGCCCATAGCCAGGAAATATTCCCTTCTGCCGTCCCAGGGGGAGGAGCGGTCGTTCAGCAGCAGGTTGATCGCTTGCCGGTTTTTTTGCTCATGCAGCAGGTACCTGGATTTCTGCACGCTGATGGGTTCAACCATGATCGTCAGGTTGGGAATGGACGGGAAATTTGCTATGATCCGGTCAGAGCGGGTGCGTAAGGTTCCGGACTGAATTTCCTCATAGACAGTCCGCTGCGTTTTGGACGACTCAAAATTCAGGTAGAAGACCCATGTGCATGCGGCAAGTAAAATGACTGCAGTCCCTGCCGGCAGCCAGAATTTCCAGTCAACTTTCCTGGTGTTGGTTTGCGGAGCCGGCGCAGTTGCATCTTTCGTTTTCATGTGATCCATAACGGCTATTCCAATAGCCAGGTAAACGGAGAAATAGGCCAGGATCTCAGGGCGGTCGGCCGGGAAATTAAAAAAAGCGTCCATCGAGTAAAAGAAGAGGCCGATGGAAGCCAGGAAGAAATACCTGTAAAGGTCATCCTCCCCCGTTTTATTACGGATAAAAATCATTCTAAACAAAGTCCAGGCGATCACAATAAAAATCCCCGCGTAAAGCAATCCTCCAATGAAGCCGGTTTCAGCAAATATTTCGATAAAATCGTTATGTGCCTTGTGCATATAAGTGAAATCCGGCCTGGCCTTATTTTCATATTTCAGCACCGCGACTTTAAAGTTACCGCTTCCTACCCCTAGCAACGGCTTTTCAAAAAGTAATTTCCCGGCAAACGCCCATTCATTCAAACGTGCCTGTGCTGATGCGTCGACGGTATTTATGGATGCGACCTGTTTTGCTACACCCTGGGTCAGACGCCCTCCGCTTTCGGTTTTACTTTTCGGGTATAAAAACTCCTGTGTGCCCGTGAAGGCCAGGTAAGCCAGAAATAAAGCCAAAAGGTAGGAGCCTGCCTGCCATAATTGCTTATTCTGCTTTTCGCGTAAGAATCTCAGCAGAAGATAAGCAGAATAGAAAATCGTGAATAGGATAAGGCCAAGGTAGAAAGTCCTGGTAGCTGTGAAAAAAGTGGCTGTTATGCCTGTCATGACTCCAAACCAGCCCAGGTATTTCATCCATTTTTCCCTGTAAATCAAAAGCCATAAGGCAAAAGGCAGTTTGACGGCAATGGCGGAGGCAAACATGTTCTTGTTGCTGTAAACGAATTTTATATCCGTGATACTGTCGATCTTTCCATTAATAAACTGGCCGACGTAATTGAATACCATGAGTGAATCGAAGATCAAAAGGGCAGTATATACGATCACGATCCATTTTACAAAATGCAGGTTTTCCCTTAGGATCGTGTAAAGCACATAGACTGCAGAAAATACTGTAAAGATCTTTGTGAACTGGAGCAGGGATTCGGTGAGGTTGATGGCATTGATGAACGAAAGCAGCGAAAAGACGAGGAAGCCTGAATAGATCAGCCCGACGGGGGTTTTGAAGAACAGGCCGAACAGTTCAGGGTTTTTCAGGTTCTGCCTCCGGGTGAGCAGGATGAAGAAAGCCACCAGGTTGACCAGCGCCAGTCCCAGGAATTTCGGGGCGTTGGTGTCGAACGCCATCAGGTTCGGTGCAAAATTGGGAATCAGGATATAGGCCAGGATTACCAGCGCCAGCGGGATGTCGGTCCGGGGCTGCAGCCCGGATGTTTTTTTCACGGCATGGCCTTTTTTCTCTTGTTTCTTCATTGGCTATTCCTTTTAATGAAAACATTTTTACTCCGGTGAATCCTGCATGGGTTTGTCGAGCGCTTCGAACACCGAATTGTTGCTGCGGAAGTCGGGAATGATGGATTTGATCACGGCGACGATCTTAAAATCATCGAGTGTTTTCCAGGCTTTATCCAGCGTTTCAAACTGTTGTGCGACCTTTTCGTAATCTGCCGGCAGGACGCGTGCGATCAGGATGCGCGGGTGGTGCGTGGGCATCGTGTCCTCGCCCAGGTTGAACAGCTCCTCGTAGAGCTTTTCCCCGGGCCGGAGGCCGTTGTAAACGATCCCGATATCTTTTTCCGGCTGCAGTCCTGAAAGGCGTATCATGCTTCTGGCCAGGTCGATGATCCTGACTGGCTGGCCCATATCGAACATGAAGATTTCCCCTCCCTTGCCCATGGCACCGGCTTCCAGTACCAACTGGCAAGCTTCGGGGATAGTCATGAAAAATCGGGTGATCTCGGGGTGGGTTACCGTGACCGGACCTCCTTCCTCGATCTGCTGCCTGAAAATGGGTATGACCGATCCGCTGGAGCCCAGCACGTTGCCGAAGCGTGTCGTGATGAACCGGGTGCTGTGGCCGGGTTTGGTGGTCAGGCTCTGGGTGTAGATCTCGGCCAGCCGCTTGGTGGCCCCCATGACATTGGAGGCGTTCACCGCTTTGTCGGTAGAGACCATCACGAACTTTCCCACCTTGTATTTCATGGCCAGGTCGGCCAGCCGCCGTGTGCCGAATACGTTGACCCTGACTGCCTCGAATGGGTTTTCCTCCATCATGGGCACATGCTTGTAAGCGGCGGCATGATAAACCAGTTCAGGCCTGTACTTTTCGAACACCCACTCAAGCCTTAACGGTTCGCTGATATCTGCAATGATGATCTCCGCTTTTTTGTCAAATTCGGTAAAGGTATGCCTGAACCGCAGGGCCAGGTCATGCAGCGGTGTTTCGGCCTGGTCGAGCAGGATAATGCGGCCCGCGCCCTTGTGCATGAGCTGCCGCGCGATCTCGCTGCCGATGCTGCCGGCGGCGCCGGTGACCAGGATCACCTTTCCCTGGTTTTCGCTCAGCACCATGTTATTGTCGAGTATGATAGGCTCGCGCTGCAGCAGGTCCTCGATCCGCACGTTGCTGATCTGCCGGGCCTGCAACTGCCCGTTGATCCAGGAATCCACCGGTGGGATGTTCTTGATGGTGACATTGTAATCCAGGCAGGAGTCGGCAATCTGTCGCTTTTTCACCGGGTCGATATTGTGAATGGCCAGGATCAGCTCGCTGACTTTTTTCTGGACCATGAACGCAGGGCTGAGCATATCGGGGCCTATCACCGGGATCCCTTCCAGGCTTTTGCCTATTTTGCCCGGGTTCTCGTCAACGAAGCAAACGATGTTGTAATGTTTGTCCAGGTCGTTGATCAGCGCGTTTTTAGTCAGGATCCCCGCTTTCCCCGCCCCGAAGATGATCACGTTGGTCACTTCGCTCTGTCCTTTCACCAGGTTGATCCACACCAGCTTGGCGATAAGCCGGGTGAAGATCATCAGGAACAGGGTGACCAGGCTGTGGATGATGATGACGCCCAGTGGAAGCACCTGCTTCAATGGCCAGTGATAGAGCAGGATCAGGGTATTGAGCAGGATCAGAATCACGGTGGTGAGCAGCACGGCCTTGAAGATGCGGATCACGTCATCGGTGCTGGTGTGCCTGATGATGCCGACGTATGATTTTGTTATGAAGAAGGAAATAATGGAGAGACCGGTGACGATGGGCAGGTAGGTGGGCAGTTTCCAGAGGGCAAGGTCGGTAAGATCGAAATTGAAGCGGATGATGTAGGCCAGGATGAGCGAGACGATCACGATCGCGACGTCGGTAGCGAAGACAAGGTTTCGCGACAGGAAATGATTCGAGTAATGTCTTAAAAACCTTCGTATCATTGTCTAAATCAGGTTATTCGCGAAAATTCGTTCAATTCGTATCATTCGTGTTCCATTAATAGAACACGAATAAACACGAATGCTACGAATTTACACGAATTTATCCAAAAAATAAAAATTATTGCTAATTCTCAAAAAATTACAGAGCTGGATACCGGCCAGTGGTCGGAGATGTACAGGTCGCCTCTGGTGATTTTCAGTACCTGGTAGGCTTTCGCGTTCCAGTGTTCACTATAGAAAATAAAGTCGATCCGGGGCGGGTCTTTTTCCCGGCCCCAGTCCTGGTAGGTGCCTTCGGTGCAGTTGCTTTCCTTTGCTACGGCGGGGCAGGCGTCGGTGAGCCCGGAGCCCGGACTGGTAAGCACCCGGTAGGGTTCTTCTTCCGGCGAGCAGTTAAAGTCGCCGGTGAGGATGACCGGCAGGCCTGCGGTTTCTTTTTTGATAAAATCCAGGATGAGTTTAGCGCTTTCCGCCCTGGCGGTATCGCCCATGTGATCGAAATGGGTGTTCAGGAAGAAGAGCTGACGGCCGGAGCCGCTCTCCGAAAGCTTCACCCAGGTGCAAATACGGGTCAGGGCCGCATCCCAGCCCACGCTGCCGGTGTCATGAGGAGTGGCGGACAGCCAGAAGGTTCCCTGGTCAAGTAAACGAAAGCGGTCCTTCTTAAACAGCACCGGTACGTACTCTCCTCCCGTCTTCCCGTCATCCCGTCCAACACCAGCGGAGAAGTATCCTGGCAATTGCTGCGAAAGATAATCGAGCTGCCGTTCAAGCACTTCCTGCATACCGATCAGGTCCGGCGAAGTTTCCAGGATCTTTTCCGTTGCAAGTTCCCTGCGGTTTTCCCACCAGTTCACCCCGTCGCCCGGGTTATCGAAGCGGATATTGAAGGTCATGACTTTAATCGGTGATTCCTGGCTTTTCACCACAATTTCATCTGTAAATATCCATGATTTATTTCCGGCGCCGATATGCCATGCGGGGCAGGTTTTTATCGATTCGGCCCTGACCCTGATGTACCTGGCTTTCGCCGGCCCGCCGGAGACCGTGAAAGTCTGGATGAATGACCCGGGTTGATTATCGG
>CAYUQP010000016.1:0-37809 GCA_964447005.1 uncultured Bacteroidales bacterium | reverse complement strand
GCCGGCCCGCCGGAGACCGTGAAAGTCTGGATGAATGACCCGGGTTGATTATCGGGCGTTGGATTTTGAATGGTTCCGAGCTTCTGAAGGTCGTCTTCATTGGTCGAGATGTAAACAGTGAACGATTTCGGCAGGAATATCCATGATCTGTGATTCTGCAGGAAATCGGCGCTGATCCCGCTGATCATCATCTCTTCGCCGAGATCGATGACTGCTTCCAGGTCTTCCCCTTCAAAGCCCAGCCAGTTAAAGTTGTAATCGTTGATGCCCCGCAGCCCGTCGGTCAGGGCACCGGCTCCTCCCGCCTCGTATTTCGGGCTGTAGGTGGTCATCAGTTCCACCGGCTTGCCAATGGCCAGGTGGCGGTCGGAATTTTTCAGCAGGAACCGGTTCACCTGCTCCCGGTAAGCCTCCGGTGAAAAGGCCTGCTCATTGAGCGTTTCGACCCCCAGGCGGCTGCAGCGGTTAACGAAAGTGTCCAGCAGGTTCATCATGTCTTCCCTGATCTCAAATTGACCGTCCTGCAAGCGAAACCAGGATAAATTTTCATCCACGTTGTGCAGGGAAATGTCCATAATGGCATAATCGAGCGGCAGGCGGGCAAAGAGGACCCTGTCCAGGAGCACCGGATCGTTTTTCACGGCTTCCTCCGCGTTGTCCATGAGCCCTGTGTATTCCGGGATCAGTTCCGGCCTGAGGAAACTTTTTATACCGGTGTAAGGGAACCCGTAAATCCATAAGTCACCGCCGGAATTTTCAAGTTCATCGTGCAACCGTTCAATGTATTCTTCGACGTACGGTGCCGCCGCTCCGTAGTAGCCATAAATAAAATCCTTCTGTATTTCTTCCGGATCAGCATCCGGGTCCCAGAGCAGTTTGGCGACGATATATGACCTGAGATCGACAAATTCCGAAAGGGATTGGTTGCTGCCCTGCTGAAACATCAGCCTGCAACCGTTATCGGCGAAAAATTCAAGGTTTGGCTGCAACACCCGCAGGTTGGGGAAGGGGCTGATATAGTTCCTGAACTGCACGACGTAGTCCCAGATTAGAATGTTATCTGTTAATTTAGCCCAGGCTTTCAGATCTTTGCCAAACGACCCGGCGGAGTTGTCTTCAGCGATCGGCCGGCTCCGGTTGCACTCGATGGTGCACAGCATGATATTCACGTTTGGGCGCGGCCTGATGTGCTTTGGCGCTTGACGTGTGTACTGGTATGCCAGGGTGGAGATGACCTTGTCAGGAAAGAGATCGGCCACACGGTTTACAAACCAGATCATGAGGCCCGACTCACCGCCGTACTCCGCGGCGATCTTTTTGCATTCGCTGCACTGGCAGGCCAGGAAATTGTCGTTCTGCGATACTGACCAGTAGCGCGCCTCCGGTTTTCCTTCGATCTTTCGCCTGAGGTTTGCGGTCAGCACCTCAAAAACTTCCGGGTTGGAAAGGCAAAGCTGGCCATCGATGATCCGCTTCCCGTTGATCTCCGTAAAATATTCCGGGTGTTCTTTGAAGTAAGTTTTCGGGGGCACCAGGTCGTCGAACGTATGGACCCACATGCCCCAGGACCCGTCGTGATGGGAATGCAGCTTATGCCAGGCCAGGTAAGCTGAGTCGTACCTACCCGGAAAAAGCAGTTCACGGAAGTTGAAAATGGGCACCTGGCGGTCGTTGATGCCGGGAAGTTCGATGCGCTCCTTTGACGGAATGAAAACTGCATCGGCGCTGTAGTAACGGCACCCGAGGTATTCTTCGAGAAAGGTGTAAACCCCGTTCAGCGTTCCGGCCGGAGAGCCACCCGTGATGAAGAGACTTTCGTCCCGGGTGATGATCTGGAAACCATCCTCTTCCTTGTCCCCGAATTTCACCTTGATTTTATTGTTCTTCAACCGGTTACAATTCCCGATCGCAATTTCGCGACCTGTCTGCGGCTGACTGTCATTCATTATCGGCAGCGTGAAACCGGAGATATTTTCAAAGTAAACCTGGAGTGCTACCGCGGCTTTGACCTCTTCCGGCGTTGGTGCCGAGGGGATGATGATCCTGTATTCGGATTTTTTTTCATCCAGAAGCAAAAGCTGGGTAAAGGAAGTTTGTGCCGCTGCCATGAAAAGCAGGACAAGGATGTATTTTATAATAAACTTCATAATTCAGGCCCGATCACAGATTGTCCTTAAAGTATTTTTCAATTTTACGGTTCAGGTGGATGCGGTCTTTGCCTCCGACGCCGTGGCCATGTCCCGGGTAAACAAAATAATCGACCATTTTGTCCTCTTCGATGAACCGTTTCAACAGGGAAAGGGATTGCTGCCAGACCACCGTCGGGTCGGATGTGCCGTGGATGATGAGCAGGTCGCCCTGCAGGCTGCCGGCGCGTTCCAGCAGGCTTGATTCTTTATATCCTTCCGGGTTCTCTTCCGGGGTATCCATGTAGCGCTCGCCGTACATCACCTCGTAGTACTTCCAGTCGGTGACCGGGCCGCCGCATGCGCCCGCTTTGAATGTTTCCGGTTGCCGCAGCATCATGGAGATGGTCATGAATCCCCCGTAGCTCCAGCCCGATACGCCAATCCGTTCCGGATCGACGTAGGGCAGGCTTTTCAGGTAGTTCACCCCCACCATCTGGTCGCTCACCTCGACGGTACCCAGGTTCCTGAAGACAGCCTGTTCAAAGTCCCTTCCCCGGTTGGCCGAACCGCGGTTGTCGAGGGTGAAGAGGATGAATCCCTCCTGGGCCATGTAATAGTTGAACAGGCTGGTCCCGCCCAGCCAGGTGTTGTTAACCAGCTGTGCGTGGGGGCCTCCGTAAACATAAACGATGACCGGGTATTTTTTCCCGGGGTTGAAATCCGGCGGAAGGATCATCTGGGCGTATAATTCAGTGCTGTCGGCAGCCTGCAGCGTGAAAATACTGCTTTTACAGGATGCGTATTCATTAAGTGGATCATCAAGCCTGGAAATGACCTGCAGCACCTTACCTTTGGTGTCGATGAGACTGTATTCGCGGTAGGTCAGCGTATCGCTGTAAATATCGATCATGTACCTGCAATCAGTGCTCAGCAAGGCGCTGTGCACCCCGGTGTTCAGCGTAAGGTCCTGCATTTTGGCCGACTTCATGTCCACAGAAAAAATGTCTTCATTCAGCGGACTGTTCTTTGTTGCCAGGAAATAAGCCCTGGTGCCTTTGGGATCGGTCCCCAGGAGGCTGGTCACGATCCATTTCCCGCTGGTAAGCTGGCGGATGAGCGTCCCGTCACTCCGGTAGAGATAAAGGTGCTGGTAGCCGTCTCTTTCACTGAACCAGATGAACTGGTCAGGGTTTGACCCGGGAAAATAAAGCGGGTGTTCCGGTTCCACGTATTTCTCGTGTTTTTCTTCAAAAAGGGTTTGTTTGAATTCTCCCGTCAAAGCATCGTATTTGTTCAGTTTCAGATGGTTCTGTCCCCGGTTGAGAATCCCGACGTACACGTATTTTTCATCCGGGCTCCAGGTCACCGAGGTCAGGTATTGCTCTGCCGGTTCCCCGGTTTTAAGCGTGATACGGCTCCCGTCACTGACACGATAGATCACCAGGGTGACCTGTTCGCTGGTCATGCCGGCCATCGGGTATTTCGTGTTCTCCACTTCGGCAATCCGGGCGTCGGTGTTGACCAGCGGGTAATCGGTCACCATGGTCTCGTCCTTGCGGTAGTAGGCAAGATATTTTCCCGAGGCTGACCAGAAAGTGCCTTTATAAATACCGAATTCGTTGCGGTGCACGGTCTGGCCGTTGACGATACCCTGATTTTCATCATCTGTGATTTGGATCTGTTGCTCTGCTGATGCAATGAACAGATTGTTCTTCACCGTATAGGCGATCAGCCTGCCATCCTGTGCAGGATCCTGATTCTCCGCCTCTTCAGGGAACGAATTGACCAGGTTAGCGGTCTTTCCTGCCAGGTCTGCCTTGATTACCTTGTTTTTAAATATAAATGACAGTGCATTTTCATCGAGCCAGGTAAATGAAGGAAAGCCCGCGACCGTATCGAGTCCGGAGTTGCTGAGGATCCGGTTGAGATCGCGGAGCCGCAGGAGGGTGTCAGGATTATGGCGGTCAACATGCCGGACCAGGACCGTGTTGTTTTCCGTATAGGTAAACCGGTCGCTTCCTTTCATCCATTGAAGGTTTCTCATGGATGGCGGAAAGATCGCCCTGCTGCTGGCCTGTTCGACGGTCAGTTTTTTCTGGGAGAAGCCTGCGAATGGAAGAATTACCAGGGTCAGGAGGAGGAATCGGATTATTTTCATTTGATTAGATTATTTTTTGCACCAGACATTATCTTAATTTTCTCAATCTCACCCCCTGTCCCCCTCTCCATTTTGGAGAGGGGAATAGGGGGCGGGGGGTATAGGGGGTGAGGCTGTCGTGGCCAACGGTTTTAGTCGTTGGTGTTTCGGACTGCCTCAGCGATTTCTTTAATGACGGAGGGATCTTTCTCGATGGCGTTGCCCACGACGATCACATCGGCACCGGCGCTGCAGCTTTCCAGTGCCTGTTCCGGGGTACGGATACCTCCTCCGACGATCAGCGGGATGGAGATGCTTTCCTTGACTTTGCGGATCATCGTTGCCGGGATGGGCATTTCCGCGCCGGAACCGGCATCCATATAGATCAGCTTCAGCCCGAGCATTTCGCCGGCCATGGCTGTACAGACCGCAATATCGTCTTTCCGCCTGGGAATCGGGATCGTATTGCTGATATACTGCGCGGTGGTCAGGGGCCCGCTCTCGATCAGCATGTAGCCGGTCGGGAGGATCTCCAGGCCGCTTTTTTTCAGATAAGGTGCGGCGATGACATGTTTTCCGATCAGCAGGTCGGCATTCCGGCCGGAGATCAGCGACAACAGGAGCACGGCATCCGCCCGCTCATTGATCTGCATGATGCTGCCGGGGAAAAGGATGACCGGTATGCTGGTTTCTTCACGGATCGTGCGGATGGTTTCATCGAGATGATCGTAAGTGAGCAGGCTGCCCCCGACCAGGATGAAATCGGTCATGTTTTCGCCTGCCAGTGATAAAACGCTTTCAAGTCCCTTCCTGTCGTACTTGTCCGGGTCGATTAGTACCGCGAAAGATTTGCGCTGATTATTCTGATGGATCTTCTCGTAAATTTTCATACCCGGATGTATGCAACAAAAATACAAAAAATGTTTCAGACTGCCAGTTAAAGAGGATTTAACAGCTATTCCAGCAGATAGACCATGACAAAGTCCCTGATGATTTCACTCTGCAGGCGGTACCGGCTGTGCTTTCCTTCAAAAAAGATCCCGGCACTGAAGGGCATTCCCGCCCGGGGTGGTATTTCAACGTGGATCTGCTCCCGGAAATCCAGTGTCCGCTGGCCGTAGAATTTATAAAGCGCTTCTTTCGCGCACCAGGTCAGGGTCATTTGTTCCAGTTCCCTTTCCGTGCCGACTGCCGACAGCTCTTTTTCACTCATGAACCGGTCCTTCACCTTTGCAACCCTTGGCCTGATCTTTTCCAGGTCAATCCCGGCCTTCCCGCGGCTGATGATCACGGCGGCGAGATCGTCGGAGTGGGTAACGGAGATGTGGTAATCGCTGCCCGCCAGGTAAGGTTTACCGCAGGGGTCATATTCTACAGGAAAATCATCCGGGCTGAGCAGTCTGCGGACCAGGATACGGTAAGCAAGCCATTGCTTTTTCCGGCTTTCCGCCACAAATGTTTCATAAAGCTCTGCCTCGCCCTCCCTAAGGCATATTGCCGGTTCCAATTCTTCCACGCTTTCTGTGATATGCCAGATCGCGTAAACGGAATGTTCATCAATTTTTTTCCTCAGGATTTCAGCCATCGGCCAGTCAAATTATCCGCCAAAATTAAGTAACTTTGCGGGCTAATTTTAAAAACATGGATAATCTTGTAATAGACAGCACCTTAAAATATAAAGTGAAAGATATCAGCCTGGCTGAGTGGGGGAGAAAAGAAATTGAAATGGCAGAGAAAGAAATGCCCGGCCTGATGTCGCTGAGAAAGAAGTATGGCCCTGTCAAGCCGCTGAAAGGGGCGCGGATATCCGGTTCGCTCCATATGACCATCCAGACCGCCGTATTGATCGAGACCCTGGTGGAGCTTGGCGCTGAAGTCAGGTGGGCCAGTTGCAATATTTTTTCCACGCAGGACCATGCCGCAGCAGCAATCGCCGTGAAAGGGATACCTGTGTTTGCCTGGAAAGGCGAAACACTGGATGAATACTGGTGGTGCACCTACCAGGCCCTGACTTTCCCGGGTGGAAAAGGACCACACCTGGTCGTAGATGACGGCGGAGATGCCACGTTGCTCCTGCACTGGGGCGTCAGGGCGGAAAATGATCCGTCGCTGCTCAACCAGAAAGTACAAAGCCTTGACGAAGAAGCCATCCTGGGATTGCTCCGCAGCGTATACGTGGAGGATAACCGGAAGTGGCACAAGGCTGTCAGTGAATGGAAAGGCGTCTCGGAAGAAACTACAACCGGCGTCCACCGGCTTTACCAGATGCACGAAAGGGGAGAACTGCTCGTCCCGGCCATCAATGTCAACGATTCGGTGACCAAGTCAAAGTTCGATAATCTTTACGGGTGCCGCGAATCGCTGGCTGACGGGATCAAACGGGCAACGGATATCATGATCGCGGGCAAGGTGGTCGTGGTGCTGGGTTACGGCGATGTGGGCAAAGGCTGCGCTAAATCGATGAAGTCTTACGGCGCCAGGGTGATCGTGACCGAGATCGACCCGATATGCGCACTGCAGGCCGCCATGGAAGGGTTCGAGGTCACTACGATCGATAACGCCCTCTCACGGGGCAATATTTTTGTTACCGCCACCGGCAACAAGGATGTGATCACCGTGGATCACATGAGCCGGATGAAAGATGAATCGATCGTTTGCAATATCGGGCATTTTGATAACGAGATCCAGGTCAATGACCTGAATGACATGAAAGACGTCCAGAAGATCACCATCAAACCGCAGGTTGATAAATATGTTTTTCCGGACGGCCATTCCATTTACATGCTGGCAGAAGGAAGGCTGGTCAACCTGGGTTGCGCCACGGGGCATCCCTCGTTCGTCATGAGCAATTCATTCACCAACCAGACCCTGGCCCAGATGGACCTCTGGCAGAACCAATACGAGATCGATGTTTATCGTTTGCCCAAGAAACTGGACGAAGAAGTGGCAAGGTTGCACCTGGAGCATATCGGCGTAGAGTTATCCAAACTAAGCGAAGAACAGGCCGGCTACATCGGCGTACCGAAAGAAGGACCGTACAAACCGGACCACTACCGGTATTAATCGTGGATATACAGCAAACCCCCGAAATATTCCGTAACGTACATTGAAAGAAACATGTTGGATGGCCCTGAGTTAGGTGAACCGTCCAGGATAAGGTATTTTGACCCCGTGCAGGTATCCATCACGAACGGGTAATAATTGTCGACAATCAGGGCGGTGCATTTTGTTTTGTTTGCATTGCAGCAACTGTCGGCTTTATAAGGAGGGGTCCTTTCAAATGCCAGGAACTGATCGGTTGACAAGCGGTACACGATCACCCCGCGGCTCGGGGGCAGCACCCCGTCCGTCTCATCCAGGTACATCCAGCCTCCCGCTACGTTAATCTCCTGGTAAATCGTCGAGTTCGGATCAATCGTGATGTCCAACGGCGGTAACGGCGGCCTGTTGCCGTTTTCTTTGGTACAGGAAATCACCAGAATTAATAAGACCAGGGTCAATATTGCAGGCAGAAAGATGAAATCAATGACGCGCTTCATTTTTACTTTTTTCAGAATAGCAAAAATAATAAAATAAAAGACCGGTATCTTTCCGATTGCAAGGCGATAATGGTATATTATTCAACAATATATGACTTTGGTAAAACCACAGTCTAAATTATATATTTTAGCAGTAATTTTAAAAGGTTAGCAATGAGTTTACGGGTACTCTTGATTGTTTTAATTTCAGCATTACTGGCTGTCTCCTGCAAATCCACCTCTCACAGCAGGAAGCAGTACGAGAAACTGGAGGAGCGTAAAGCTGAAGAAGAAATAAAAGAATATGAAGGCAAGGTTGAGAACCACCGGAAGATGCAATCGAAGAACACCCTGAAAGTTCAGAAGAAGCTGGAGAAAGATTCCAAAAAGCTCAATAAACGAAGGAAACCACAATCCAAGAAATGCTGAAGCCTTTCTTCCATAAGGCCATGGGCACTGCATGCAGTGATTTTCTGAGATTGCCCTTATTGGTGACATGGATCGCATGGGCATTCCTTAACGGCCAGGGTTTTTCGCAGCAACAGGTTTTGAAATTCGACCGGATTGCTTCAGAGAACATCCTCACCGTAAAAGGGCTTTCACAAAATTCTGTATATTGTCTCATGCAGGATTCACGGGGATTTATCTGGATCGGTACCTGGGACGGGCTGAATAAATACGACGGCTATGATTTTACCATTTACAATACAGCCAATGGATTAAGTAATCCTACGATCAATTCCATTCTTGAAGATAATGAAAAAAACATCTGGATCGGTACCGATTACGGGCTGAACCTCCTGGAAAGGGAATCAGGCAAGATCACCCAGTTTCATCAACAAGCCGGGAATAAAAACAGCCTGAGCCATGATTTTATTAACCAGGTGTACCAGTGCAGCAACGGGTATCTCTGGATATGCACAGCGTTTGGCCTGGACCGGTTCAATAAGGATTATAACACGTTCACGACGTATAATTTTTTCGAGCGCAATGCAGACAGTTCGCTGACCAATTTCGTGACCGCTATCCGTGAAGGAGAGGCCGGTTGCTTCTGGATCGCCACCCGCGCGGGCATTCACCGTTTTGATCCGCAGAAACAGCAATTCGAAATGTACAAGATCGAGACGGATATCACCTCACCCGACTTTAAGCGCAGCAACTATGTACAGGACATCATCCTGGATGAATACGGGCATGTTTTTGCCGCCACGCTGAACGGCGTTTTCATGATCAAACCGGGCCAGGGGATAATCCAACACCTGAAGGAAAATCCCGGAAGTCAGCCGGGATTGTCTTCAAATCACATCAATGTCCTGCTGGCCGATTCGAAAGGTAACCTGTGGATCGGCACCAACCGCGGCCTCGATCATTTCGATCCCGTCAGGGACGTGTTGACCAGCTATAGGTCGGGGCCTAATATCACCAACCTGAGTAATGAAGATGTCAGGAGTATTTTTGAGGATCAGGCCGGCACAATCTGGATCGGAACTTACAAGGGATTAAATAAGGTAGACCGGAGCCCGAGCCGGTTCCTGTACTATAAGCAAGACCCCGAAGATCCGAACAGCCTGTCTGATAACATTATCTATGCCATCCTGGAGGACAGGAAAGGACTGGTCTGGATCGGCACTTACGGAGGAATTAATATTTTCGATAAAGAACAGGGAACCTTCAGCGTCATCAGGCAAGACCCGGATGACCCGAACGGCCTGTCAAGCGATAAGATCCGGACACTTGCCCTGGATAGTGCCGGTTACATCTGGGTTGGCACGGAAAGCAGGGGTATGAACCGTTTTGATCCCCAAAAAGGCACTTTCACCCGGTTCAGGCATGCGGCAGGCGATTCAACAACCATTGCTGAAGACAATATCCTGTCGACATATGTTGACAGCAAGGGCAGGGTCTGGATCGGGACGGTGAACAACGGGGTTTCCGTTTTTGATCCCGCCACCGGCCGCATGAAACATTTTGACGAGGATGCAGATCCCGGTAACGACCTGTGTCTTAGCAACAACAAAATCTGGTCGGTTTATGAAGACAGGCAGGGGAATTTCTGGTTAGGCACGAACTTCGGGCTCAATAAACTATCCAACGACCTCAGGGAGGTGGAGGTGTTCAATCATGATCCGCTTGACGAATATGCCATCAGCAGCGACCGGATCTTTGCGGTTTACCAGGACAGCAGCGGGATTTTCTGGATCGGGACCATGGGCGGGGGGTTGAACCGGTTTGACCCTGCTACCGGTAAGTTCAGGCATTATGATGAAAAAAACGGGCTCCCAAACAACGTAGTCTACGGGATGCTTGACGACGGCGAAGGCAATCTCTGGATCAGCACCAACTGGGGCCTGTCCAGATTTAACATCCTTTCGGAAACATTCATCAGTTATGATTCAAAGGATGGTTTGCAAAGCAATGAATTCAACGCGGGGGCTTATTATAAGAACAGCAAAGGCGAGATGTTCTTTGGCGGTATGAACGGATTCAATGTGTTTCACCCGAGTGAGATCACATTCAATCTTTTGCCGCCAAGAATGGCTTTCACGGGTTTCAGGGTGCTGAATGTACTGCAGCGGACCGATATCGGTGACGGAGAGATCATCAGGCTCCGGAACAATGAGAACTTTTTTGCCATCGAGTTCTCCGGCCTGGATTACACCAATCCGACCAAAAACCTTTACCGCTACAAACTGCAGAATTATGATTCGGAATGGATACTGGCCACTGCCAACCAGCGGAAAGCGGAGTACCGGAAAGTTGCACCCGGATCGTATCGTTTTTTTGTGACAGGGTCCAATAACGACGGTATCTGGAATGAGAATGGCATCAGCCTGACCATTATAATCAAGCCGCCATGGTATAATACGTGGATCTTCAGGCTGTCGGTGCTGTTTTTCCTGACGTTCCTGATCTGGGGCATTGTTCTGGCCAGGATAAGGACGGTCAGAAAAAAACATGAGGTGGAACGCAAGATGCTTTCAATCGAAAAACAGATCTTCGAGCTGGAGCAAAAAGCCCTGCGTCTCCAGATGAATCCGCACTTTATGTTCAATTCGCTGAATGCGATACAGAATTTCGTGCTGGCCAACGATACGGATAAAGCGGTCAATTATCTCGCAAAATTTTCACACCTGATGCGCATGATCCTGGCCAATTCCACCGCCTCGCTGATCACGCTCAAAGATGAGCTGAAATCGCTGACTTACTATCTTGATCTTGAGAAGCTGAGGTTTGACGATAAATTTGATTATATAATCGACCGGGATCCCGCAATTGATGAGGAATTTGTGGAAATTCCGCCGATGCTTTTCCAGCCCTACGTCGAAAATGCCATTATTCACGGTCTTATCAACAGCCCCCGGCGAGGACTGCTGGAGATCAACCTGAAACGGATCAATCGCGGGACGTTGTTGTGCACTATCCGGGATAACGG
This sequence comes from uncultured Bacteroidales bacterium, assembly GCA_964447005.1. Classification (GTDB taxonomy): domain Bacteria; phylum Bacteroidota; class Bacteroidia; order Bacteroidales; family JAGOPY01; genus JAGOPY01. The sequence continues at coordinate 26,592 of CAYUQP010000016.1, read as the reverse complement.
GATCGGGAGGGAAAAGGCAAACGAGCTCAGAAACGAATCGGGTATCAAGCGCCAGCCCAAAGGCATGATCATTACCCAGGAACGCATCGAGATCTTCAATAAGCAAAACCGGAAGAACTTCTCTGTCAAAGTTACAGACCTTAAAGATCAGCAAGGCGAAGCGACCGGAACACAGGTCGAGTTCACCATTCATTATAAAGAAATCTAATAATTGTTAATATGATTAAAGCCATTATCATCGAGGACGAAAAAATGTCAAGGGAGACGCTCCGGAGGATGCTCGAGAAGTATTGTCCCACGGTCGAAATCATAGCGGAAGCCGATGGGTACCGCAAAGGGGTCGAAGAGATCCGGAAACAGCGCCCCGATGTCATCTTTCTGGACATCCAGATGCCCGACGGCAGCGGGTTCAGGCTGCTGGAAGAGCTCGGCGAAATTGATTTCGAGGTCATTTTCACAACGGCCTTCGATCAATTCGCAATAAAAGCGATCAAATACAGCGCCCTGGATTATTTGCTAAAGCCCATCATACCGCAGGACCTCGCTGACGCTATCCAGCGGGTGGAAAAGAAAAAAGCTGAAAACACGCGCCGGAAGAACCTTGAATTATCCTCTGAAAACCAGATGATGCAGGAGCAGCGAAGCCATAAAATTATCCTTTCCACAGCAGAAATGATCCATGTCATCGATGTGGATGATATCGTTCGCTGTGAGTCAGACAATTATTACACCTATTTTCATTTTGCCGATGGCCGGAAACTGCTTGTTTCGAAAACCCTCAAGGAAAACGAAGAATTACTCAGCGGACACAATTTTATCCGGCCCCATAAATCCCACCTGGTTAATATCAAATATATCAAAAGTTACATCCGCCAGGACGGGGGCTATATCCTGATGAACGACGGAACGCACGTGCCGGTGTCCCGCCGCAAGAAAGATAAAATTATGGAGATCATATTTAATTTATAATCAGTTATTTACAAGCCTTCTTCTCACCGTAAACTGATTATCGTGAGCCGTTAACTGATTATTTATTATTAATTTTAGCCGATTTTACTATTTTTATTCAATAAAGAATGATCAAGTATGGATGATCTTATTTATATATTGGCGCTGATAGCCTGGGTTATATTTGCTTTTTACCGGAATTCGCAGAAGAAAGCGGAAAAGGCGCGCCAGGCGCAACGGCAGAAACCGCGCCCCGAGCAAATGCCTTTGCCCACACTGGAAGAGATCCTGCTTGGCAAGGAACCTGCCTATGAACCCGAACCAGAGCCGGAACCCGTGCCGGAGCCGGTGATCGTCATGTCCGACGGAACTTCCCCGGTGCTCCGGGAGACTTCTTTCGAAAAGGAATATAACCTGAGAGGAATTGCTTCGATAGAAGAAATGGATAAGCCCTTCAGGACAGAGACCAGGATGGCTGCCGCAGAGTCGAAAGATGAGGAGGATGAAGCCGCGCCGGCATGGCGTGAAAGCTTAAGGGATTTTAATCCCAGGCAGGCAGTAATTTATTCTGAAATCCTTAACAGGCCTTATGCTTAAGATGTTTCAGATCAGGTCGAATAATTTTGATTGACAGTTAATAATTTTTGTTGGATACAAGTATTTATTTATAACTTTACCCGCTTCAAATTCGCGCATTATATAACCTAACATAAATCTGTATGGTATGTTAAGAAAGCTACTCTTCACACTTGGCATTGTTCTGTCAGCCAACTTGTTAGTTTTTTCACAATCAGGAGCCCTCAAAGGAAAAGTGCTGGATAAGATGACCCGCGAGCCCCTTCCATTTGTGAACATTGTGGTAGAAGTCGGAGGAACCAATGTTGGCGGTTCGGCATCCGATTTTGACGGTAATTTCATGATCAAGCCGATCCCTCCCGGAAGGTATGACGTTAAGGCCACTTATGTGGGATACAAACCGACCATGTACACCGGGGTGGCCATCGCAGCCGATCAGATCCAGTTCCTCGATATCGAGATGGAGTCGACAGCCGTCGTAATGGAAACGTTTGAAGTCATTGATTATAAAGTTCCGTTGATCTCGAAAGACCAGACGACCTCGGGAGCATCCGTGACCTCCGAGGAAATCGCCAAGATGCCCAACAGGTCGGCGAACTCGATCGCATCCACCGTCGGGGGCGTTTTCTCCGCGGACGGTGAACGCGGACGTGTCAGGGGAGCCCGTGAAGACGCCACCGTCATGTACATCGACGGGGTCAGGGTCAGGGGCTACTCCAACCTGCCCGCATCGGCCATCGAACAGGTCGACGTGGTCCTCGGCGGAGTGCCGGCCCAGTATGGAGATGCGACCGGAGGTATTATCAACGTAACCACCAAAGGACCTTCCCGCTCATTCGGTGCCGGAATAGAACTCGAATCCTCCCAGTTCCTCGACCCATTCGGATATAACCGCCTGGGTCTCAATATCAACGGGCCGCTCTTCTCCAGGAAAGATGAAAATGGAAGGAGGACGACCTCCCTGCTCGGGTTCTTCATCGCGGGCGATTTTAACTATAATATCGACGGCGCCCCGATCGGGATCGATATGTATAAGGCTGAAGACAGTTACCTGGATTATATCGAGCAAAATCCTCTCCGTCCCGCCCCGCAGGGTGTCGGTACTTACCAGAACGTTCTTTTTACTGAGAAAGGTAACCTCACAAAAATCAAAACGACCGAGAACACAAATAACTATAATATAAGCCTCTCCGGTAAAATTGACGTCAAAACGACTGAAACCATCAACCTGACCCTTGGAGGTTCTTACTTCGCCCTGAACTCCATGAATTACAGCTATGCTAATTCAATGTTCAACTATGATAAGAACTCCCATTCCGTCAGAGATACCTGGAGGGTTTTCGGGCGCTTCACCCAACGGTTCCCGTCAGACCCGGAAAGCAAATCCTTCATCAAGAACGTTTACTACAGCATCCAGGCTGACTATACCCGCGATGGTGGTTATGACGAAGACGCGGATCATAAAGACAACCTGTTCAAATACGGATACCTTGGAAAGTACACAACCTACAAGACACCTACCTATGAAATCGGCGCCGATACCGTTAACGGTAATTTTTATGAACAGGCGTGGATACTGAACAGCTGGGACTTCGATACCCTGGTGGCATTTGAACCGTTCGACTTCAACCCGCTGATCGCAAATTACACTTCAACCTACTATGACCTCTTTGCGGGACAACCGATCGGAAATTACCAGAACACAGACCAGATCCAGCTTGGCGGAGGCCTTCTGAACGGTCAGAACCCGGATAATGTTTACGGGCTGTGGTCAGCTCCGGGTACCCTGCAGTCAGGCTACAGTGCTTTTGAAAATACTCAGTTCGCCATCAATGTTGCCGGCGCAATGGATATCGGTGACCATGAGTTCCGTTTCGGTTTCCAGTATGACCAGAGAAAAGACGCGAATTACGGGTATGCTCCCGTAGGTCTTTGGGGGCTTATGAGAAGTATTACCAATTTCCATATATCAGAACTGGATATTGAAAATCCTTTCGTGACCGAAGGCTCTGATCTTGATACCATCAAATATTACAGAAAATACGACCAGGTCACGCAACGGACCTTTGATTACAACCTGAGGCAAAAACTAGGTTTGCCGACCAATGGCATCGACTTTATCGATATCGACTCCTATGATTTCAATACCAATTCGATCAATTATTACGATAAAAATGGCGTCCTTCATACGGTGAATTATGGTGAGGAATTGTTCTCCGTCGATATGTTTTCAGCCGATGAACTGCTGAATGACGGGATTGGATCCTATGTCGGATACCGCGGTTATGATTATAAGGGGAACAAGCTGACAACCCGGCCCAGTTTCGAGGATTTCTTCAACGAAGTGGGCGAGAACGGCGACTATACCCGTCCGATCGGGGCATATGAGCCAAATTACATGGCTTTCTTCATTCAGGATAAGTTTGCCTTCCGCGACCTGATCTTCAACGTTGGATTACGTGCCGACCGGTTCGATGCCAACCAGCAGATGCTGAAAGATCCTTTCCTGCTTTACGAAGCATACACGGTCGGTGAAGTTGGCGAAGTCGGTGGCGACATGGTGAATCATCCTTCCAACATGGGTGAAGATTATACCGTTTATGTGGATAATGTAAACGAACCGACCAGGGTGGTGGGTTATCGTAACGGGTATGACTGGTTCAATGAGTTCGGAGCTGAAATCCAGGACCCGAACACGCTCGATGTAGGTTCCGGTATTTCACCTTACCTGATCGATCCGACCCTGCAGAGGCCCACGATCGATGCTTTCCAGGATTACCAGCCGCAATGGTCGTACATGCCCCGTATTGCTTTCTCATTCCCGATTTCTGATGTGGCCCTGTTCTTCGCGCATTATGATGTGCTGACCCAGCGCCCGACCGGTGCGATATTCGCCAATCCTTCCACCTATTATTTCTTCAATAACGTGTCGGGAACCATCAACAACCCGGGCCTGAAGCCAACCCAGACCATTGACTACGAAGTGGGTTTCCAACAGAAACTGACCAATACGTCCTCACTCAAACTGGTGACCTTCTACCGTGAAATGCGTGACATGCTCCAGATATACCGTTTTACCGGAGCCTATCCGAAAGATTATACCTCTTATAATAATATAGACTTCGGAACAGTCAAAGGGCTGACCGTGCAGTATGACCTCAGGAGAACCGGCAATGTCAGGCTGAGCGCGTATTATACGCTGCAATTCGCCAACGCGACGGGATCGGATGCCAACACCACGGCTGCCCTCGTAGCTTCCGGCCTTCCGAACCTGAGAAGCACGTTCCCGATCCAGCAGGACCGCCGTCACTCCTTCAATATCTTCGTGGATTACCACTTCAGCGGCGGCGCCGAATACAACGGCCCCGTGTCCAAGCGCACCGATTCCGGCAAACCTCCGATCCAGTGGCTGAGCTACTTTGGATTCACCGTAACACTCAACGGAGGTTCCGGCACGCCCTATACCCAATCAAGGAATGTTGTTGGGATCAACCAGGCCGGTACCAACCTGGTCAAAGGCACTTATTTCGGATCACGCGGCCCATGGCAGTTCAGGACCGACGCAACATTCGACAAGGATTTCCATTTTGATCTTGGAAAAGGTGAAGAAAAGAGGGAAGGAATGGTCAATGTTTACATTCGTATCAACAATCTGCTGAACCAAAAGAACATCATGAATGTATACTCGTTCACAGGAAATCCGGATGATGACGGATACCTGACAGCCCCTGAATCCCAGAAACAGATCAGTGAAGCGCTCAGTGAACAGGCTTACCGTGATTTGTATGCCATCGCTGTGAACAACCCGGGTAACTACAGCAGTCCCAGGACCATCCGCCTCGGGGTAATCTTTAACTTCTAATTCCATCCTGAATTATTCATAACATGACAAAAATCAGAATACATAATATGAAAATGACCAATATCTATCGGTTCCTATCTGTCTTGCTCATAGGATTACTACTGACAGGTGTTACCTTTTCCAGGGAATTTGTTGGGGCACAAAAAAATACCAGCGTGATAAAATCCACTGCCGCGGGTTGTTCGGCAGCATCCGGCTTCCGGTTCCTCGACATCAATAACGTCAGGACCAGGATCAATACCGGTGGTGACATGTGGTGGGATCTTCCGGGTGGAATTGGGGCCCAGTATTATATCCCTAAGACCGGTACCGCAACCTCCATGTTCTCCGGATCATTGTGGATCGGCGGGCTCGATATCAACAACCAGCTTAAACTTGCCGCTATCCGTTACAGGCAGGTCGGTAACGATTACTGGCCTGGGCCGCTTACTACCGACGGAACAGCTTCCGTTGACCAGGAAACCTGCGCCAAGTATGATAAACATTTCCTGATCACCCGGCTGGAAGTTGATGAATTCCTGGGCTGGTGGAACAGTGATAACAAAGCCGAGGAATACCCCGGGTACAGTATTCCGACTTCTATCATGGAATGGCCTGCCCATGGCGACGTGGCTAAACTTCAGAGCTATTACCTGGCACCATTCCGTGATGTGGACGGTGACGGTGAGTACGATCCCAACAATGGTGATTACCCGTATTATGATATCGAAAATGAACTTTGCCCGATCAACTTTGCCGGCGACCCGAACTACATCCCGGCAAGGACTTTGGAAGAGGACCTTACCGAATACAAAGTTCCTTTGTTCGGAAGTATCCTGGTCGACCAGGTGATCAAAGGCGACCAGACCCTCTGGTGGGTATTTAACGATAAAGGAAACACTCATACGGAAACTTCCGGTGCCCCGATCGGTATGGAAGTTAGAGCACAGGCTTTCGCCTTTGCCACCAATGATGAAATTAACAACATGACCTTCTACTCTTATGAAGTCATCAACCGCTCGACCTTTGAACTGACCAATACGTATTTCTGTCCATGGGTTGACACTGACCTGGGCTATGCATGGGATGACTATGTAGGCTGCGATGTTCTCAGGGGACTCGGATATTGTTATAACGGTGTAGCCATTGATGGCAGCGGTGAGATTGAAGCCTACGGCGACCAGCCGCCAGCGATTGGGGTCGACTTCTTCCAGGGGCCATATATTGATCCGGACGGATGGGATAACCCAAGATTCACCGGGGATTGTAACCTTATCAGCCAGGGAAATAACTTTGCCGTGGACCAGATGGCAATCAACGGGGTGAACTTCGGCAACGGGATTGTCGACGATGAACGTTACGGGATGCGTCGTTTCGTATATCACAATAACACCTCCTCCAATCCAGCCACTACCGACCCCGGCATTGCATCGGAATACTATAATTTCCTCCAGGGTATCTGGAAAGACAATACCCCCATGTATTACGGCGGTACCGCTCATAACAGCGACCCTGCAGCCGTTGGGCCAATCTGCGAATTCATGTTCCCGGGCGATTCCGATCCCTGCAACTGGGGAACTCTTTTTCAGCCACCTAACGGCGGTTATAACCAGAATGGAAAATACTGGACAGAGGAACAGTCGGGCAATGAACCCGGTGACCGCCGCTTCATGCAGTCTGCCGGACCCTTTACCCTGAAACCCGGCGCCGTCAATTACATTACCGTGGGTATTCCCTGGGCCAGGGCTTCTGCCGGCGGACCCTGGGCCTCCGTGGAACTGCTGAGAGTGGTTGACGATAAATGCCAGGCACTGTTTGATAACTGCTTCAAAGTTATCGACGGTCCGAACGCACCGGACCTGGTGGTCCGTGAGCTTGACCGTGAATTGATCATGTACATCGTGAACCCGAAGGGATCGAATAACTACCAGGAAAAATACGCGGAGTTCGATCCGAACATTATCCAGCCCAACCCGGCAGATCCTTCCAAGCGTAGCGATTCGATTTACCGTTTTGAAGGATACCAGGTGTTCCAGCTCAAAAACGCTTCCGTTACACTGGGTGATGCAAAAGATGCCTATGGCAATTACAATGCTGACCTCGTAAGGCTTGTGGCCCAGTTTGACGTGAAGAACGGAGTCGGCAGGATCATCAATCACTACTTCAATAAAGCAATCGGGTTTAACGTACCAGTAGTCGAAGTGGAAGGCGGTGATGAAGGGATCCAGCATTCCTTCCGTATTACCACCGACGCATTTGCAACTGGCGATAACCGTCTTGTCAACCATAAACAGTATTATTATACAATCGTGGCTTATGCCTACAATGAATTCCTGCCGTATGATCCTTTTGATCCGTACGGACAATTCGGGCAGAAGCAATCATACCTGGCGGGCCGCAAGAATATTCTCACTTACACTGCGATCCCACACAAGACGATCAATGGTGAAGTCATGAACTCAAGTTATGGTGACGGCCCCTCCGTAACCAGGGTTGAAGGCCAGGGAAATGACGGGATGATCCTTGAGCTGACGAAAGAAACCATCGAGGAGATCCTATCCAAGGAGCCTGTCGGTACCGTGATCAATGGTGATACGGTAAGATACGGCCATCCTGAATACCCCATTGCCTATGAGGCCAGGTATGTTAACGGCTACGGCCCGGTGAACGTGAAGATCATCGACCCGCTGAATGTGGTGGAAGGAAAATATATATTGAAATTTGATACGCTCTATCTGAAAAAGAATTTTAATATCACCGGGAATATTGCTTTGGACCCCGGTGGGGATACCGCCAGTTATGTAAACGGCTCATGGCGATTGATCGATGAATCCAACGGGATGGTCTATACCGCAGACGCTTTGCTTGAGCAGCAAAATGAACAGATCTTCCTGGATCTTGGAATTTCCGTGAACATGAAATCCATTTACAACCCGGGACCCTATAAGGTAGGACAAATTACGCAGACCTCACCTTTTGGAACCGAGATCACGCCGATCTGGGAAGTGCTGACGGAAAATAACGGCCTGCTGGTTTCGGAGTTGAAATATGCAGACAGCTCATACCGGTGGCTGGGAGGCGTTGCAGACCTGGATGAGCCCGGAGATCCACGAAACTGGATACGTTCGGGAACCTACCAGGTAGCCAATGAAGCAACCAATCCCGCAAATGACTATAACATGCCGAACAAACCAATTGACCCTGATCAGAATTACGAGAAGATCGTCAACGGTACCTGGGCGCCGTATATGGTTTGTGCAGCCAATGACCAGAATAACGCAGGTCCGGCACTCAGCCTGATCTCTAAGATATCCGGCAACCTTGGTGAGGTATTCAGCGTGGACATAGTATTCACACCGGATAAATCGAAATGGACCCGCTCACTCGTCGTGGAGATGTGCCCGGATGCTACCTTATCGGAGGGAAAGGTGGCCAGGTTTAAATTCAGGGCAGCGGCCTCCGTTGATAAAGACGGTAATAAGGCGGTTACCGGCAGTGGCCCGGGCGAAAATCCCGACGCCCCGAATTATATTTCCGACAGCAGTATGAGCTGGTTCCCCGGCTATGCCATCAATGTGGAAACCGGCGAACGCCTCAACATCATGTTCGGCGAAGATAGCTGGCTGGTTGACGATAACGGCCGGGATATGCTCTACAACCCCACTTCCAGCGTGATGGAAAACGTTTCGGGCAGAGCCAGGTTCGGAGGAAAACATTATGTGTATGTTATGCAGCATGCCACGCGGACTGAAGCCGGACTTACTTATGATTTCCCGGCTTACGACGGTTGCAGGTATATTAAGAACGGTTACAACCTCTACCCGCAGGGTATCTACATTTACGATAAAGTGATGTATTCTACGGTGGCCTGGGTGGGTATACCGCTGGCGATTGAAGGCAAGGAATGGCTGAATAATGAGGCCCGTGTCCGCATCCGCGTTGCAAAGCCTTATGAACGCTATTACTCAGTTAAACCGGATAGCAATACTGTGCTTCCTACTACCAATAATTACTTCCCGGTTTACCGGTTCGAAACCGAATCAGTGGCCACGGAGTACAATGATCCGGTGAAAGCGGCATCTGACCTTGACCTGATCCAGATCGTGCCGAATCCGTATTATGCTTATGCCGGAGGCGCAGGCTATGAGCGCAACGCGCTCGATAACCGGGTGAAGATCATTAACCTGCCCGAACGCTGTGTCATTTCAATCTATAATGTGAACGGAACGCTCATCAGGCAGATCACCAAGGATGAATTGAAAACGTCGGTTGACTGGGACCTGAAAAACTTTGCCGGTGTTCCGATTGCAGGTGGAGTGTATATCATCCATGTAAAAGCCGATGCCGGGGAAAAGGTCATAAAATGGTTCGGCGGATTAAGGATACCAGATCTCAATGTATTTTAATAATAGCCTCGGATAAATGAATAATATTAAAATTTCATCGACTATGAAGAATTTCTACAGATACCTGGCAGCCCTGACTATTTTAACTGCACTCATTTTGAATACCGTGGACGTGCAGGCCGGGAATAAAGACCGTTCAGGCCAGGCAGGAGCACCCGAGTTACTGGTTAATCCCTGGGCGGCTAGCACGGGTTGGGGAGGAGTGAACACCGCCAACGCCCGGGGAGTGGAATCCATGTTCTGCAATATCGCCGGACTGTCGTTTGTCAATAAACTGGAGCTGAACTTTAACCAAACTTACTGGCTGAAGGGTTCCGATATCGGTATCTCTAATTTTGGCCTTGGCGTCAGGGCCGGTGAAACCGGTGTGATCGGCATCTCCGTGTTCTCGATGAATTTCGGGGAACTTGACGTCACCACCACCGATCAGCCGGAAGGGACCGGGGCCACATTCAAACCCAGTCTGCTGAATTTTGCCCTGGCCTATTCCAAAACATTCTCCAACAGTATTTCTGCAGGATTGACCATCCGGATCATTTCCGAATCCATCCCGGATGCCAGTGCACAGGGTATCGCAATTGACGCAGGGGTCATGTATGTGACCGGCGCACGTGAACAGGCTAAATTCGGGATTGCTTTACGGAACCTGGGGCCTACTATGAAATTCACAGGCGATGGCTTCTCCATTAAGGCTTTTTTCCAGGGAGATGATTATTCCATGTCGGTCTTCCAGCGTTCAGAGAGTTTTGAATTACCCACCCAGTTGCGGATTGGTGCTTCGTATGATTTCTATATCGGCGAGATCAGCCGCCTGACTGCCGCAGGGAACTTTACCTCCAACTCGTTTTCCAAGGACCAGTTCACCCTGGGGCTTGAATACGGCCTTAAGGAATATTTGATGCTGCGCGCCGGCTATACCTATGAAGATGGCATCACCGCAGGCGTTGATGACCCTGCCAGGACGAATGCCTACAAAGGCCTAAGCCTCGGGGCTTCCATCGAAGTGCCGCTGAGCAGGAAAAGCGACCTGAAGCTTGGAGTGGATTATGCTTATCAAACCACGGATAATTTTGACGGAACCCAGGTCTTTGGGGTACGTCTTAAATATTGATCCGGGAATTTAGAATTTAATAAATATCTTTGTACGTTCAAAGAGACCCTGGTGACAGGGTCTTTTTGTCTTTTTAATCATCAGGATATATAAAAGTATGGCTGAACCGAAATATTATACAAAAGAAGGACTGGATAAACTCCGGGATGAGCTCGAGCGGCTGACCACGATTGAACGACCATCTATTTCCAGGCAAATAGCAGAAGCCCGGGATAAGGGCGACCTGTCGGAGAACGCTGAATATGATGCGGCAAAAAACGCCCAGGGGATGCTTGAAATGAAGATCGCGAAGCTCCAGGAAGAGATCGGCAACGCAAGGATTATTGATGAAACAAAGCTGGACGTGAGCAAGGTCCTGATACTCAGTACAGTCAGGCTGACTAACCTGAAAAATGGCACCACTGTATCGTATACGCTCGTGCCGGAATCTGAGGCTAACCTGAAAATGGGAAAGATCTCGGTTTCTTCCCCGATAGCAAAGGGATTACTCGGCAGAGCCGTGGGTGAACAGGTCGAGATCCACGTACCGGCCGGAAAACTGCATTTCGAAATCGTGGAAATTTCACGTTAAAACCTTCATAGTATGCCCAGTATTTTCACACGGATCGTCAATGGGGAAATCCCCTGCTACAAGGTAGCTGAAGACGATCGATTCCTGGCTTTCCTCGATATCAATCCGCTTGCAAAGGGCCATGCCCTTGCGATCCCCAAAAAAGAAACGGATTATATCTTTGCCATAGACGACAAAGATTACCAGGACCTCTTCCTGTTTGCCAAGAAAGTCGCCCTGGCCATCGAAAAAGTAGTTCCCTGTAAACGGATGGGGATCGCTGTGCTTGGATTGGAAGTGGCCCATGCGCATATTCATTTGGTGCCAATCAATACGGTTTATGATATTGATTTCAGCAAACCCAAACTGTCGCTGACAAAAGAAGAATTCCTTGAACTGGTGGAGAAGATCAGCGCCGAGTACGCGCGGAACAATCAGTAAGGCCGCGTGTCTTTTCCCTCGATGTAATTGATGAATGCCCGGTTCACCACTTTATTGCCGCCGGGAGTGGGATAATCACCCGTGAAATACCAGTCGCCCCGGTGATTGGGACAGGCCTTGTGCAGGTCATCGATTTTTTGATACACCACTTCGATCACCGCGCGGGTCTCGCTGGTGGTAAGCATGGCTGCGATCTTCGCGGAGATCTGCTCCGGTGTAAAGGGCTTGTAGATCTCTTTCACATGATTGATCACCTCTTCTTTAGGAAGGTAAAGTTGTGCCCGGCATTTCTTGTAAACTTCATTGATGATGTATCCCTGGTTGGTCTCTTTCAGCATGCTGATGGCCGCGTGGAAAGCGATAAAGTCGTGCAGCTTTGACATGTCGATGCCATAGCAGTCGGGGAACCTGATCTGGGGCGCTGACGAAGCAATGATGATCTTTTTAGGCTGCAGCCTGTCAAGGATCCGGATGATGCTGTGCTTCAGCGTAGTGCCCCGCACGATGGAATCGTCAAGGACCACCAGGTTGTCGACCCCCTTGCGGATCGATCCGTAGGTGATGTCGTAGATGTGCCCTACAAGGTAGTCCCGGTCGGTATCCTGTGTAATGAAGGTTCGGAGCTTGGCGTCCTTGACGGCAACCTGCTCTACCCTCGGTTTGATGGCAAAGATCTCGTCGAGCTTCTCCGGGGTGATCTTATTGCCCAGGCTCAGGATCTTATCCTTTTTTATGCCGGCACAGACCTGCTGGATCTCGTCCATCAATCCCTGGAAGGCTACTGAGGCGGTATTCGGGATAAAGGAAAAGACGGTATTTTCCAGGTCATGATCGATCGAATTCAGGATGGCAGGGGCCAGCGCTTTGCCAAGTTTCTGTCGTTCGCGGTAAATATCCACGTCGGTGCCCCGTGAGAAGTATATCCTTTCGAAGGAACAGGCTTTGCGTTCCAGCGGCTCTATGATGAGCTGCTCGGAAACGTGGCCTTCCTTTTTGATGATCAGGGCGTGCCCCGGCCTGATCTCTTTCACCGACTCATACGGCACGTTGAACGTAGTCTGGATCACCGGGCGTTCGGATGCCACCACCACCACCTCGTCGTCTTTGTAGTAAAAAGCAGGCCTGATGCCGGAAGGGTCCCGCAGGGCAAACGCGTCGCCGTGCCCGATGGCGCCGATGATGGAATAGCCTCCGTCCCAGTCCTGGCTGGCATTAGATAAGATCGTCTGAAGGTTGAGGTATTTGCCGATTAGTCCTGAAATCTCACGTTTGGGGTATCCGTCGGCCTTGAACTGCTGGTAGAGCCGTTCGTTTTCCTCATCCAGGAAATGCCCGATCTTTTCGAGCATGGTGATCGTATCGGAAGTCTCTATCGGGTGCTGTCCCAGGTCGATCAGGCGCTCGAAGAGCTCGTCGACATTCGTGAGGTTGAAGTTGCCGGCTAAAACAAGATTTTTTGTTTCCCAGTTGCTGCTGCGCAGCACCGGGTGGAGCAGTTCCACGCCCTGTTTGCCGAAGGTGCTGTAGCGCAGGTGGCCGAGAAAGAGCTCGCCGGTGAACTCAGCATGATATTTGAGCCAGTGTGAATCGTTAAGCAGCCGGGAATCTTTTTCACCGATCGCGTTGATACGTTTGTAAGCCGTTGCAAAGACTTCTTCGATGGCCGAGCCGGAGTTGGAGCGCACCCGTTCGATGAATTTATGCCCCGGGGCGAGGTCGAACTTCACACAGGCGATGCCGGCGCCGTCCTGGCCGCGGTTATGCTGTTTCTGCATCATCAGGTGCAGTTTTTTAAGGCCGAAAAAAGAAGTGCCGTATTTGGCGAGGTAATGCTCGAACGGCTTGAGCAGCCGGATCATGGCAATGCCGCATTCGTGCTTGATGGGTTCGCTCATGGAAATCCTGTAAGGCACAAAGATAGGAAAAAAACAAAGCGGCGAAAGAATGAAAGCACCCGAAGACAATATGTGAAATGAAATCCCGCAGGGATGGAAGACAATAGCCCAGGACGTGAGTCCTGGGATGAGAAATGGCAATTTCATTTTGAAGTGCCGGAGGCACGACAGAAGAGGGTAATTTTATTGTTCCGCTACAATAAATCTTCCATCCACAATCCGCTCCCCGTCGTCCAGGACTGTGATGAAATAGACTCCGGGTGGTAGGGAAGAGACGTCGATTTGACTGCCCCCACCCCGACCCTCCCCGGATCCTTGCATTCGCAGGGACCTGCGGGGGAGGGAGAGGGCATTGCCTAAAATATCATAAATAATTAAATCATAATTAATTCCCGAATTCAACATGGAGCATTCAACATTCAACATTTCCGCGGTTGGATTCGGAAACACCGACAAAATTGCCGGCACATCCTCTTGCTCTTCAGTTTCAATCCCTACCAATCCCTGGGCGTCAGTTTTAATCAAATAAATGTTATACTGTGTATCATACAAATATTTGTAACCACAGATAATGCATCCTCCATCGGAGGTGCAATCAATGCCACGGCCTTCCTCATAGAGATCATCTCCGAATTTTCTTGTCCATAATGTATCTCCATTTCGATCCGTTTTAATAAGATAAACATCGGAATTTTCATCATTCGTGCCACGAGTTGTTCCGCAGATAATAAATCCATTGTCACTCGTAATATCCAGATCCACTGCAAATTCATTTACGTTTCCACCTATTGCTCTGGACCAGCTTGGAACTCCGTTTTCGTCGGTTTTCAGCAAGAGTACGTTGGTATTTTCATCCTCTTTTTTTACCCAGCCGGTAATAATAAAGCCCAGTTCATCAGTTTGTTTGATTGAATAAGCCTTACAGGGATAATCTGAGATAAACTTCATCCAGACTGAATCGCCTTCCGGACTTAGCTTTATAAGCGCAAGGGAATCGTTACGGTACCCGCATATGACCAGGCTTGAATCGTACGTTTCAATGATGCATTCGACGCTTTCATTGTAACAATCAGGATCGTCGAATACTTTTTGCCATAATTTATCACCGGAAGCATCTGTACGGATGACAATCATTGCCGCTAAGCTCAAAGTGCCGCACATAGCAAATCCGTGGTCATAAGTCTGGCAAATTGAAAATGCAGCATTGTAACCGCTTTCCTGGTTGATAATTTTTGTCCAGTTTGTATCTCCTTCAGGGCTGTATTTTACCAGAAAAGGTTCTATTAACAGTCCATTTCCTGAGCCACATGCAATGAAACCATTATCCTCAGCCTGAATAATATCAGATCCCCAGGATTCATCGTATCCATTATTAAAAAAAGTCATTTTCTGGACTTCACCTGTTTGATCGAGTTTATAGAATAAAAAGTGATTCATCGGCCATTGATTAAACGAATCGTTCTGTGTACCAATCACAGCGTATGAGCCGTCATTAATTTGAACGATAGCTTCACCTGTTTGCCTTGATGAACTGGGAATTGTTTTTTCAAAAGTAATCTGGCTTGAGGCTGTAAAGGTGGGAAAGAGCAAAGAACCGATAAATATTAGCCATGTATTAATGCTGGCGGCAGTGATCTGATGGAAACCGGGCCGTTTCATTCTCAGGTGGATTTCTTTTCCAAATATAACTATAAATTAAATATTTTGGTTTTATTTTGTATCGTGCCTACGGCACTCTGAATCGGAATTATGCCCTTGTTTTCCCGGCACTGGCGTACCGGGCTACCAATATTACGTCACTACGTGACTTTTTGGAATTGTATTATTTTCTTTTCCCGACACTGGCGTACCGGGCTACCAATATCTCGTCGCTACGCGACTTCTCGAATTTTTGTCTAACTGCCCACCTTATCACCTTATCACTTTATCACCTGACCACCCAACCACCAAAGCACGATATTCGAAGTAAAATAACAATTTAACAATATAACAATTTAACAGTTTAACAATTGAACAATTGAACAATCGACCCTCCACCACACCCCGAAATCACTATCTTTGTCTCCAGATCCTAATTCTTATTCCCATGAAAATATTCCTGTTCATACTACTCATTATCACATTTCCAAATTATCTCATCGCCCAGGTCGATAAATCCGACTGGGTCGGTAAGGAACCCGACGGCTGCACGTCGATCACCTGCGGGAAACTGGCCACAGCCGACGGCTCGGTGATCACCTCCCATACCGACGACAGCCACAGGACCCGTTCGTCGATCATGATGCAGCCGGCCATGGACCACCCGGACGGCGCGATGTGCGATATCACCAAGCGGGTGCCCTGCGATACGGTGGCGATGCCGCTGTATATCTACAAGAAGGTAGGGGAAATACCACAGGTGAAACATACTTATGCCTACGTGAATTCAGCTTATCCCTGCATCAACGAAAAACAGCTTGCCATCGGCGAATCGACCTTCGGCGGCAGGGAGTCGCTGCAATCGGACAAGGGACTGATCGATTGCACGATGCTCTGCCAGCTTATGATCGAGCGGTGCACCACGGCACAGGAGGCCATAAAACTGGCCGGCGAGCTGACTGCAAAATACGGCTATAACGACGCCGGGGAATGCCTGACTATCGCGGATAAGAAAGAGGTCTGGCACCTGGAGATCCTCGGGCCGGGAAAAGGACTGGTGGGCTCGATCTGGGCCGCCCAGCGAGTGCCCGACAACCACGTGTCGGTCAACGCCAACGCCAGCCGCATCCGCAAGATCAACCTGAAAGACAAAGCCAACTTCATGGCTTCCGACAATGTCTACAAAGTAGCCATGGATTCGGGTTGGTGCAGCACACCGACGGATTTCGAGTTCTGCTACGCCTACGCACCGGAAAGCCGCACCTCGCTGGCCTCCCGCCGCCGCGAATGGCGCGTGCTCGACCTGGTGGCGCCCTCGCTGAAACTGGACCCCAACGCGGAGAATTACCCTTTCTCCGTGAAACCGGACGAACCGGTGACCATGGATAAACTGGTCTCGATTTTTAAAGACTATTATGAAGGAACGCCGTTCGATATGACCAAAGATATGATCGTCGCGGATGATGAAGGTAAAGCCGTCATTTCCCCGCTGGCTAACCCGCACTTGCCTTACGACGCCAACAAGCTGTTTAAAATAAACGGCGGATGGGGATGGCTGGGCGAACGGACCATTGCCCGCTGGTACACGATGTATGCCACGATCATACAGTGCCGCGACTGGCTCCCGGACCACATCGGAGGTGTTGTCTGGCTGGCAATGGACAACGTGGCCACTTCGGTCTACATTCCGGTATACTGTGGTGTGACCGACCTGCCCGAGCCCTACAAGGTCGACGGGCGCGTCGAAGGCTTCAGCAACAAATCGGCCTGGTGGGCGTTCAACCGTTTGGGAACGCTGACAGCACAGCGCTGGGGCGACATGCGCCACGACGTCGATGCCATCTGGGACCCGATCCAGCAGGAACTGTTCGACCGGCAGGAATCGTTCGAGAAACAGGCCGTGCAGATGTACAAACAGGACTATGACAAGGGCCGTGCCTTCCTGACCAGCTACACGAATCATTGGGGAACCGTCGTTGTGGATAAGGCATGGAAGCTGGGGGATTATTTATGGACGAAATATGACGAGAAATTTTGACCTCACCCCCTTAACACCCTGACCCCTGTTCCCCCTCTCCTGCAGGAGAGGGGGCCAGGGGGTGAGGTTAGACATCGAACTATGAAACTACGATTCCCACATACATACGTAATAATCTTTTCCCTGATCATCCTGTCTGCTGTCCTTACCTGGATTTTCCCGGGCGGGGATTATGTCGAGCATGTGAAGATCGTTGACGGAAAAGAAGTGAAAGAACTTGTTTTCCAGCCGCAGGACAGCCAGCCGCAATCGTGGCAGGTGTTCGGCGCGATGTTCAAAGGATTCACCCGCCAGTCAGGCATTATCGTCTTCATCCTGATGATCGGCGGGGCGTTCTGGATCATGAACAGCACCAAGGCGCTCGACGTCGGGATCATGTCGTTTATCCGGTTTACGCGAGGGCTGGAACACTGGCGGCTGTTGAAAGCGGTCGGCGTCGATAACGTGATCATCGTTCTGATCATGCTGATGTTCAGCCTGTTCGGGGCAATCTTCGGGATGAGCGAAGAGACTATTGCTTTCGTGATAATCCTCGTACCGCTGGCCATTTCGATGGGTTATGATTCCATCGTCGGGTTGTCGATGTGCTACCTCGGCGCTCATATCGGCTTTGCCGGCGCCATGCTGAACCCTTTCACCATCGGTATCGCACAAGGGATCGCGGAGCTTCCGCTATTTTCCGGCCTTGAGTACCGCTTTTTCTGCTGGGTGGTGATAAATATCGTCGGGATCGGGTTCGTGTTGTGGTATGCCCACCGGATCAGGAAAAATCCCCGTCGCTCGCCTATGTACGAGATCGATAACTACTGGCGGGAGAAAGCGGCAGAAGGTGATGAGAAGATCGAATACCATACGCCCATGTCGGCATGGATCTCTTTCGGGCTTACCCTGGCATCACTGGTCGTCTTCTCATTTATTTATCCCATGTCTGAGATCAAAGTCGGTAACGCCGAACCGGCCATGATCCCGGCAATTCCAGTTGCTACGGCGCTTTTTGCGATCTCCGGTATCCTGGCGCTCCGAAAAACTGTCCACTATTTCATTCTCAACCTGTTGTTGTTCACAATAGTATTTCTCATCATCGGGGTAATGGGCTACGGCTGGTACATCATGGAGATCGCGGCGCTGTTCTTCGCCATGGGAATTGCTTCAGGCCTTGCAGTTGGTTACGGTGGCAACAGGCAGGTTAAATTATTCCTGGAAGGGGCGAAAGACATTGTTTCCGCAGCGCTCGTTGTCGGACTTGCCGGAGGCATCATCGTGGTACTGGAAGACGGCAAGGTGATTGACACGATCCTTCACCGGATGGCATCGGGATTGCACCAGGTAGGTCAGATCCAGGCGGTAAGCACCATGTACGTGATCCAGACGGTCATTAACCTGATCATCCCATCGGGATCGGCCAAGGCGGCGCTGACCATGCCCATCATGGCGCCCTTCTCCGACCTGATCAATTTGTCGAGGCAGGCCACCGTCATGGCCTTCCAGTTCGGCGACGGGTTCACCAACATGATCACACCGACGTCGGGAGTGCTGATCGGAGCGCTGGGAATTGCCCGTATCCCTTACGAAAAATGGGTGAAATGGGTGTGGCCGCTGATTGTGGTATTGTTTATCCTGGGGTTGTTGCTGCTGATCCCAACGGTAACGATGAAGCTGAATGGCTTTTAGGATAAGTTACACAGAGATCCACTGAGGTCACACGGAGATCCACAGAGAAATCTTTCGCGCTCTTTGCGTCTCCTTTGCGCCCTTTGCGTGAAAATAAAAAAGTCTAAAAGTTGGGATTACTTATTTTTATACGATCCTGATTCAATGAAAGGCTTAAACCTTTCGAAAAGAAAATGCTCCCACACCGACTCGACGATGGCCGGCAGCCCTTCTTCCACTTCCCCGGCAGCGTGAACGGAAAGTTTCAGCGTTGTTGAATCGGAACCGGCAGCTGAGAATTCGTAGGTCGTCACCATCTGTATGGCCCTGCCGGAGAGTCCCAGCGGTCCTTCAAAGCGAAGCATCTTTCCCCGGTCGGAATAGATGACTGTGGCATGTTTCACGCCATCGCCGCCCGCGTTGAAGATCTCGTAAAAGCCTCCGCCCGGGATGGCATCAATGTACAGCTTATAAGGTTTTTCCGAAAAAGAATGGTCCCACCAGCCGCTGATATCCCCTGTGATGGCATCATAGATCTGTGTGGTGGTGCCGGGAAGGGTGAGTTGCTTTTCGAAGGAAAAAACGTCGTACCTGGCTTTGGATTCCTGGGCTTCTGATTGAACCGCCAGAAAAAATATCAGCGTAAACGTAATGAGCAGTTTGTTCTTCATGATCAGGAAATTTTTTGATGCTGCAAACTTAAAGATATTTGTACTAATGGCTGGGCTTTTATTTAAACACAATAGGAACAATAGGATGCAATAATGACACAATAGGTAATTGTTTAAATTAGCGTATTAATTTCGATAATCATATGAAATTCGCAACCCTTTCTCATCGCATCCTCGCCCAGATCATCGACTACATGGTCTTCTGCATAGTCTTTTTCCCGGTAACATACCTTGTCAAAGGCACCTGGCTCATGACCCGCGCTGATCATATCTGGGTGATCTTTGACCCGATCTGCGGGGTGTTCCTGGTGATCATCTTCGCTTATTTCATTTTGCTCGAATGGATTGCAGGATTTACCGTCGGGAAATATCTGCTGAAGATGCGGGTCGTAACTCCTGAAGGAAAGAAGATCACGCTGAAAGAAAGCCTTATCCGCAATTTCGGCCGGATGATCGACGGGCTGCCGTGTTTCAATATTATCGGGATGGTGAGTATTTTAAGATCTGAGAAAAAACAACGGGTTGGGGATAAACTGGCTAAAACGTTTGTAATCCGCGTTAATCCGTGTGCCATGGGTCTGATAGCACACGGATGACACGGATGCGACGGATTATCACGGATTAAAAATCATCTTTTAATGATCTTTTCTGAAAATAGTAATTCTTTATGCTGAACTTCAATGAAATATAATCCTGCAGGATAAGAAGAAAGATCATATACAAGGTTTCCTGCTTCTATCCATTCCGACCTGATGAGCGCGCCTTGCATGTTGAAAATAATCACCATCACCCTGCCTGAAAGTCCTTTATTTCCACATTCACAATCTCATCTGTCGGATTAGGAAATATCCTCACAATATTCTCAAATCCAGGTTCTTCGATATAAAATCCTTCACTCACATTAAAGGACTGATTTTAGTTATAGCTTTTTAACAAACAAAGGCATTTCAGGGAAATTTAACTTAAGTTATTGGTAAGTTTTTACTTTGTAGCTCAAATCAGATCAAAATAAAGCTCAATACTTTAATATTTTGAGCCAGAATTATTATCTTTGTGAGCTTGAAATTTGTTAGTATGTTAGATAAAAGGGAATCGGCTATCATAGATTTTGTTAAGAATAACAGTGGATGTTCTTCTAAGGATATTCACGAAGGAATACTTTTACCCGTCAGCTATGCAACGGTTAAGAGAATCCTTTCAAGATTAACCGCTGAAAACCTGATTATTACAACTGGGAAAGGGAAGGGTACAAGATACAAGGTTTCTTCCCTGTTCGATCTTTTGCAGCCAATCGATATTGAGCAATATTATGAGAAGGAGGTTGATGAGCGAACCATTAAAGATAATTTCAACTTTGACCTGATCGGTGAGGTGCTGTTGAGACATAATATATTTACTGACAGTGAATTACTAAAGCTAAATGCGCTTCAGAAAACATATTCAAATAATATCTCCCAGCTTACTGTTATCGAATATCATAAAGAATTAGAGCGGTTAGCCATTGATCTGAGCTGGAAATCGTCCCAGATTGAAGGAAATACATACTCTTTGCTTGAAACTGAAAGATTATTGAAAGAAAAGGAAACAGCTTCCGGAAAAACAAAAGAGGAAGCCATCATGTTGCTTAATCACAAGGATGCGATTGATTTTATTATCGCAAATCCCGGTTACCTGTTTCCTCTTTCAATCTCAAAGATTGAGGATATTCATAGTATTCTGGTGAAAGAACTGGGTGTCGAAAGTAATTTAAGAAAAAGAAGGGTTGGTATCTCGGGTACAAATTACCGTCCGCCGGATAATGAATTTCAGATTGTTGACGCCCTTAAGGCGGTTTGTGATTTGATCAATAAAAAGAATGAAGTATTTGAAAAAGCCCTGTTGGTAATGTTATTGATCTCATACATTCAGCCTTTCATGGATGGAAACAAAAGAACGGCCAGGATTGTGAGCAATGCAGTTTTAATAGACCATCAATATTGCCCGATTTCTTTCAGGACGGTCGATTCTATTAATTATAAAAAGGCTTTGCTGCTTTTTTATGAACAAAACAACCTTTCGGCATTCAAGCAAATCTTCATCAACCAGTTCGAGTTTGCCGTAAATACTTATTTCTAACAAAATAATTCAGTTAAAATGAGATCAATTTTCCATGTCATTGCGTTGATTGTCATATTATATTCCTGCGATTCCGGAAATCAGACGAAAGAAGTGAAAAACCATCCAGAGGGTTCAAAGCTCAGTCAGCTCGAATGGCTGACCGGTTCCTGGGCAAATCTGACCGATGACGGCAATTTTTATGAAAACTGGACCAAAACTAACGATTCGTCATATTCTGCCTTTAGCTATATGACAATAACCGGTGATACGGTATTTTCGGAGACTGTTGAATTGAAGTTAGTTGAAAATGAGGTGTATTACATCGTTGCAGCAAGCGGCCAGAATGAAGGCGGGGCTGTTTCGTTCAGGCTTGTTTCAAATGTTGAAGGAGAGTTTGTTTTTGAAAACAAAGATCATGATTTTCCCCAGCGGATCATTTACAGGCATCCCGCTCCTGATTCGATTCACGCGAGGATCGAAGGGACGGTCAACGGGAAGTTCAGCATGCAGGAATTCCCGATGAAAAGGTACCGTCAATAATTAATTATATCCGCGCAAATCCGTTTAATCTGTGTCATCCGTGTGCCATCCCCGAAAAGCACACGGATGACACGGATAAGACGGATTATCACGGATAATTTGTTAATTTTAACCGTAAATTGCTATAGCAGGATTTATGGGTAAACCACAACTTTATCTTACTGAACTGGAGCAACTTCCCGTGAGTGCTTTCCGGGATTTATACGATTCGGATATCGCGGAGCATGCTAAACAAGCTCAGCGGTACAAGAACCTGATCACGAAATACCAGGCGGCTTTCGGTGATGGAGAAATTGAGCTTTTCAGCGCTCCCGGCCGCACTGAAATAGGCGGGAACCATACCGATCATAACCACGGAAGGGTGCTGGCCGGGGCGGTCAACCTGGATAATGTGGCGGTGGCTGCAAAAAATGATTCTGATGTTATCCGCATTGAATCAATGGGTTATCCTGGTTTTAAAATCGACCTGGCCATTACGGGACCGGTCGAATCGGAAAAATTCACCTCGGCGGCCATTGTCCGGGGCATTTGTGCGGGGATGAAGAAGGAGGGATTTCTTTCAGGCGGTTTCAACGCCGTGATCGACGGTGGCGTTCCGAAAGGCTCCGGGCTGAGCTCCTCGGCTGCGTTTGAGGTATTGATCGGAACAATTATCAATCACCTGTTCAATAGCGGCCGGATCGATCCGGTGAAGATCGCCCAGATCGGGCAGTATGCAGAGAATGTGTTCTTTGGCAAGCCCTGCGGCCTCATGGATCAGACCGCCAGCTCGGTCGGCGGCCTGGTGGCCATCGACTTTAAAGATCCCAAAAAGCCGTTAATTACCAAAGTGCCTTTTGATTTTGCTGCCACAGGCTATTCGCTGGTGATCACCGACACCGGCGGGCATCACGCGGACCTGAACGATGAATATGCTTCCCTGCCGGTGGAAATGAAATCAGTCGCCCGGGCACTTGGCAAAGAGGTACTACGCCAGGTGACACTGGAGGAAGTGATCAGAGCGATCCCTTCGCTAAGGGAAAAGACCGGCGACCGGGCCATCCTGCGCGCGATCCATTTCCAGGGCGACAACGGGCGGGTGGTAAAGCAGGTGGAAGCGCTGCAAAGAAATGATTTCAGGGCTTTCCTGGAATTGGTCATCGAATCGGGCTACAGCAGCTTCATGTACAACCAGAATATTTACCCGGCGACAAGCCCCGGGGAGCAGGGCGTTTCGCTGGGACTTGCCCTGAGTGAAATGGTACTGAAAGGCAGGGGCGCCTGGCGGGTCCACGGCGGCGGTTTTGCCGGAACGATCCAGGCGTTCGTGCCCAGTGATCTGCAGGAAAAATACATCAGCACACTGGAGCATGTTTTCGGAAGCGGCGCTTGTTATAAGTTATCGATCCGGCCGGCCGGAGCAGTGAAAGTTGCTTTGAAAAAACAATAATCACTTTGCGCACATTCGTGTCTTCTTTGCGTAACTTTGCGTAATAGTTATGAGGCTGTTACGCAGAGTTTCGCAAAGGTTCGCAGAGTTTCGCAAAGTATTTAAAATGATGGTTTTGCATAGAGCTGAGAGCCACAAGCTGCAAGCCGCAAGCCTCAAGCTTCAAGCCTCAAGCTTCAAGCTTGGAGTTAACAACCAAGAGCTAACAACCAAGAGCTATCGATCAATGACTAAAGACCAGAGACCAATGACTAAAGACTGGAAATCACGCCTCGGCGTGGTCTATTCGACCAATCCCGACTTTTCATATGACCATGGGAACGATGCGGAGCCCGACACCCTGCCGCCCCAGCAACAAAATCTCATCGTGAGCCTGGATAAGAAGCAACGGAAAGGAAAATCGGTCACCTTGATCCGCGGATTTATCGGTAAAGAGGAAGACCTGGAAAGCCTCGCCAAAATACTGAAATCGAAGTTCGGGGTAGGGGGGACGGCCAAGGACGGGGAGATCATCATCCAGGGGGATTTTGTGCAGCGGACGATAGAATACCTGGTGCAGGAGAAATATAAAGTTAAGAAGTCTGGTGGGTAAGAATTTATCATTCAGGTTATTGATAAAAGTACAGATAATTATTACCGATGTTATTCCACTTCAGAACTGGCAAGATTTCATCCCCGCAAATCCTTTTGGGAATATTAATACTTGCCGCTATTTTCCTCGAGACTTGGAATATAAGCAAGGCCCCGGTTGAAGAATGGGATGAAGCCAGGAGAGGGATCAACGCCATCAGTATGATCAATCGTGGAGACTACCTTCATTATTATTTCCTCGACCAGCCTGACGGATTCGTTAACAAGCCACCATTGGCTACCTGGCTGATTTCCATTAGTTTCAGGCTCTTTGGATATAATGCACTTGCGTTAAGGCTCCATTCGGTCGTTGCCACGATTATTTTTTTCTTCTTCTCCATTAAAATCATCAGACTATATAAAGATTTGAGGTTCACGATGATCGCCTTCAGCATCCTGATCACCATCAAAGGGATAATCGGATTTCATGTCGGCAGGACCGGGGATACCGACAGCCTTTTAGTCTTGTTTATAACCGCTGCGATATATTATTTTCTGAAGTACTGGGATTTTGATGATAAAAAGTCAATTTATTTCAGCATGATCTTTGCAGGCCTGGCCTTCTATTCCAAAGGCCTGGCCATGATGCTGATGGCGCCTGGTATGCTGGGTGTAATTGCATTTAGCTGGAAACGGAAGAAGCTTTTTAACAAGCATGTTTTGTTATCTATGGCACTATTTATTGCAATAGTTGCCAGCTGGTATTTGCTGGCTGTAATAGGTGGGAAATCCAGTGCTACTGATGGTAAAGGGGTGGAAAATCTTTGGCAGGGCTTATGGCAGGTTGATGGGGTCACACGTTTCTTCAGCCGGAGTTTCGAGGGAGGTTACAATCCCTGGTTCCTTTTTCATGTCCTTGATTCTTATTACAATATCTGGAATTATATCTTGTACATTGGAGTGGTGTTTTTTGTGGTACAATGGCTTAGAAAAAAACGAATCAGCAATATTCACGGAGATCGCCTTTTTCAGATCTCGGCGCTGCTGACGGCGGGCCTCGCCCTGATACTGATGCTAAGCTATAATAAACATCGGTGGTATTTAGCCCCGGGTTATCTTTTCCTTTCTGCAATCACAGCTTATTTTATCGAATACCTGGTAATGAAAAAAAAATGGGTAATTTATCTTTTTATAGGTCTTGTGGGCGTTACCTTTACAAAAAGGGTCGTTGAACTGAGCAGAAATGATACATCGATAAAGAATTTTCTCAATGATCATGTGACACAGATCCATGCGGCAGATAAAATACTTGTGACAACCGAGGTCAGGCAGAATTATATTTTGCCTTTCATTTTTCTGAATCCCGGGAAAGCAGGCCTGATGAAAGATCAGGAAATTATTCCACCAGAAATGAATGCGATAGTGCTGACCAGTAAAAATATACCAGGAACAGTTACAGGACAACTCAGCGGCTATAAGTTGGTTGTCAATAATAATGACCCGAACAGAGAATGACGCTTGTCTTTGCGCTGCTCCTCTTACAGCCGTCGATTGCCTATCTGCGTTTCAACATTAACACATGGACCCCTCTGCGGACTGACAACCTCACCCCCCGGCCCCCTCTCCATTTTGGAGAGGGGGAGACTTGGCGAAGCTACTTTTTTAATTCTTGTTCTATTTTAAGCATCACAATTTCCATATCATTCCGGACTTCTTCATTGGTAAAACGGATTACCTTTAAGCCCAACCGATCGAGTTCTGCCTGCCGGTTCTGATCTTTTTCCTGTTTTTCCGGTTCATTGTGTATGCCTCCGTCAATCTCAATGATCAGTCCCCGGCCAGGACAATAGAAATCAACAATATACTGGCCCACAGGATGCTGGCGGCGGAACTTGTAACCAGACAGGTTCCGGTTGCGCAGCTCTTTCCAAACCTTCTTCTCAGCCTCTGTCATGTTCTTCCTGAGAACCTTTGCAGT
Source organism: uncultured Bacteroidales bacterium (assembly GCA_964447005.1). Classification (GTDB taxonomy): domain Bacteria; phylum Bacteroidota; class Bacteroidia; order Bacteroidales; family JAGOPY01; genus JAGOPY01. The sequence goes on along the minus strand of CAYUQP010000016.1, from coordinate 213 downwards.
TCGGAATGTTTCCGGTTCAGCATTGAAATGAAAATGATAATTTGAAATTTTTCCCAGATTTGTCATAGTTTTATTATGTTAATCGGGATTTAAACTCATTAATACCCGGTCGAATGAAAAATAATTTATTAACATCCTCCCCCTCTCCAAATTGGAGAGGGGGCCGGGGGGTGAGGTTGTCAAATCGGAGGGGGCCGGGGGGTGAGGTTGTCA
>CAYUQP010000015.1:0-87495 GCA_964447005.1 uncultured Bacteroidales bacterium | reverse complement strand
TTGCAATATTGATCCTGCTTTCTGCGTCATTTCCTATCATTTCATCACCATATACAGAGCCCATTATGATATTTCCATCGTCTGAATTAGCCAGAAAAGCAGCATGATCCTGCAAAGGCCCACCCATATATTTCACCCATTGCTGATTTCCAAGGTTGTCGGTTTTCACAATGACCGGGTTGCCGGTTTCCGATTGACCTATAGTATATCGATATCCACCAAGGGCAAAACCACCATCCGATGTCTGGATCGCCGTATATCCGGTGCAAAGCGTATTTCCTCCGTAATGAAAACTTTTATGCCATAAGTTATTGCCATTACTATCCGTTCGCATCAAAAACATATTGGCTCCATTCATAGTTCCGCTTAAAATCAAATCATAATTGTCGCAATATTCAATACTACTTAGAAATACTGAGATTTCCCGATTTCTGTCCTGATTTAAGTCATACTCCATTGTCCAGAGAGTGTCCAGTTGATCATTAATCTTCATGAGATATCCAACATCATAATTTACGGGTTGCCAGTAATTTTTTGATCCTGCAATATAATAGCCGTCATTGATTGCGGACTTTTTCATGGATTCTGTAAAGCCAATATAATAGTCTGATATTGTGTCTCCATAACTTTTGTACAAAATTTGCTCACCATTATTGTTCAATTTTACTATTGCAATTCTTTTCCACCAATACGAGATAGTATCAATTGTGAATCCAGCAATAATATATCCATCTTCAACTTGTAAAATGTTTTTACTCGTGCTTTGAGCTTGTTCACTATACTTCTGGCAAAGATTGTATCTATTATTAAAATATACAGGTTGACAATACAGGCTATTAAATATAGATACACAAAGCATTAAGCATAGAATAATACTCCGATTCTTCATTAAGCTAGTCTGAAATAATGAACTTTTTAGATTTTGTATTGCCTTTGTCGTCCTTATAAAGAAGTAAATAAGCTCCTTCTTTCAAAATATATTTATATCCAAAGTCAGTTCACTTATGGTTTCAATGTTCTCAAAAGGATTAATTACCGTGTCACCTGTAAAGGTAAGATCAATTTCTATTTCCTGGCTAATTGCATCCGAAAAAACTGCAAGGACCAGGAAGAAAGCGCTAAGGTTTTGGATTAATGTTTTCATGGCATGATCATTTGAATGAAAAAAAGGAGCGGCTCAAAACAGGAATTAATCGGAAAAACAGGGGGGGTAATACGATATGTTAATAAATATCAGTAATTTATAATGAATTTTGATAACATTTATAGAGATATAAGATTATATCAGAGCGCATTCAACGCTGAACCCAAACTCAAAACCAAAAATCCCAACTCAAGACCAAGCCGAAAATGGAAATTAGATATTAGGAACTCTGGAACTCTGGAACTACTGCGACACATCCGTAAACGTAAACTCCCCGGTTTTGCAGTTGAACGCGATTTCGTAAATGGTCGTCGTGAAGTTTATGTTGAGTGGTACCGGAATGTTGGGGCCAAGGGGGATAGCTGTTCCGGAAGGAAACAGATCGGATCCCCAGTTGACTGACCAGTCCTGGTTTTCGCGGAATTTCATCTCAACGAGGCCATCCTGGGGCATGAAATCGTTTTCTGCAGTCAGGTACATGGTGGTTGTCCAGAGATCAGGATTATTGATGTCTCTTGTCATTAAATGATCAAGCGACCAACCGCTGAATTCACCAATGAGGGATATCTGGCCGCAGAGGAAAATCGGATCGCCGACCTGGGTCACCCAGCCCGATTCGTCGCTGTTGTAAGTCGCAATACCACCTGAATAGACTACGGTCCTGTATTTTAGCATGCCATTCTGGAAATCGATGTTGGTCACATAATTTGCCGTGTCAGAGATGCCCGGCGTTCCGTTATGGCTGAACACGTCGTTGGCCCTGACTTTGCCGTAGGACATAAAATCACCGGTTGACTCAGTGTTGTAGGCGTTGAACCGAAGGAAAGCATTGTCGAATTCACCATAGATTAGCGGTGTGGTTGTGTTTGTGTTGGCGATATACAGCATATTGGAACCTAATTCAAAAACTCCTGCATTATCCCCGATAAATACATTTCCGTAACCGTTTTGGTTGTAAAACGCAGTATTTCTGCCGATGTAAGTGTTATGTGATCCATCGAAGTTTGTAGCACCAGCCCACATCCCGACAAAAGTGTTCCGAGCCCCCGACGAATTACCTTGTCCGGCCCCAAAACCCAGAAAGGTGTTTCGGATACCGGTCCTGTTGGAATAGCCTGCCTGGCTGCCGATAAATGTATTGTAAAATCCCATTGTATCCCATTGTCCTGTTAAATCCCCGATGTAAACATTACCGGAAGCAGAAGGATCCATTTTAAACCCTGTACTGTCGCCGATCAGTACGTTTCGGCCTGGGTTCAGGAAATTCAGTCGGTTTCCTTCAAAGCGGAACCGTTCGGCGGTGTCGATCTTAATACTTACAGAAGGAACCTGGGATAAAAGGCTGAGACCGAATGCTGTGGTCATCACCACAGCCAGAAATAGTTTTTTCATAGCAGTTTTAGTTTGGTTAGTGCAGCAAAGTAAAGCAATCCCTAACAGAAAGACAACTAAAACTGAAAATAAAAATTAAAAACTTCAGACTAAAGACTCAAGACTATCGACTAAGGACTCTCGCTACTCCTCCGGTTCCACCGGCTGGCTGTCGAGCAGCGCACCTTTGGGCAGTTCGCCGTTCAGCTTAATTTCGTCCTCGATCCTGTTAAAGAAGTGATATTCAAGGAAATGATGTGATGTGACCGGTTCCAGGCGGATCCATTTCTTGTACTTCATGTACCATTTCATCTGTGTGGACGGGAATCCTTTGGTAAGGTAGGCATAGATAAAAGGATGAAGAGTGATCCTGATGTAGGATTCGTTCTGTTCGGTAATTAGCTGCCGGATGTTCGCTTCGATCTCATCGAGGAGCAGGGAGCTGGACCTGATCTGGCCGGAGCCTTTACAGGCAGGACAATTTTCCAGGACTTCGATCTCGTTTTCCGGCCTTACCCGCTGGCGTGTAACCTGAACAAGACCAAATTTACTCGGTGGGAGGATGGTATGCTTTGCATGGTCCTTTGCCATTTCGTCCTTGAGCTTTTGGAAAAGCTGGCGGCGGTGACCCGATTCATGCATGTCGATGAAATCGATGACAATTATGCCGCCCATATCGCGGAGCCTCAACTGCCGTGCAATCTCAATGGCTGCTTCCATATTGACCGCCAGGGCATTCTCTTCCTGGGAATTTTCCTTTCGCGACCGGTGGCCGCTGTTCACGTCGATGACATGCATGGCTTCGGTATGTTCCACGATCAGGTAAATGCCGGATTTGATGCTGACCGTCTTCCCGAACGCATTCTTGATCTGTTTATCAACACCAAAAAACTCGTAGATGGGGACCCGACCGCGGTAAAATTTGACAATGTCCACCTTTTTCGGCGCGATCTTCCCGATATAATTCCGAATCTCTTCAAACAATGAATGGTCGTTAACTGTAATGGAGTTAAACGATTCATTCAGAATGTCACGCAAAATGACTGAAGTGCGGTCCAGTTCACTGTGGGCCTTAAAAGAGGGTTTGGCCATGTTGAGCTTGGTCACCAGTTCGTGCCATTTCGCCACAAGGTTTTTCAGGTCCGCGTCAAGTTCCGCGACCATTTTTCCTTCGGCGACCGTCCGGATAATGACCCCGAAATTTTTTGGCTTGATACTGGTGATAAGCCTTTTCAGCCGGTTCCTTTCTTCCACCGATTTGATCCGCGTGGATACGCTGATCCGGTTGGAGAAGGGGACCAGCACCAGGAACCTGCCCGCGAATGAGATTTCGCAGGAGATCCTGGGGCCTTTTGAAGAGATGGGCTCTTTCTCTATCTGGACCAGTACCGGCTGGTTAACTTTCAGGACCTGGGAGATTTTCCCGGTTTTCTCAATATCCTCTTCGGCAATGAACTGCTCCAGGGGTATTTTCTGACCTTTGCCGGCCATTGCCAGCTTGATGAACTTGCTGAGCGACCGGATTTGCGGGCCGAGGTCGAGGTAGTGCAAAAATGCATCTTTCTCATAGCCCACGTCAACAAAAGCGGCATTTAGCCCGGGCATGATCTTATGAACCTTGCCGAGATAAATGTCGCCAACCTGAAAGCCTTGATTGCTTTTTTCTTTTTGAAGTTCGACAAGTACCTTGTCTTCAAGTAAAGCTATTTCAACTTCTCCTGACTTCGCGTCGATAATCAATTCCCTATCCACCATGAAGTTGTTTAGTGATATAACATCCTGGGAGCTTAAAGCCGGATGGTATCAAGAACATAGGGCAAAATGGGTTTGTGGCCTATTTCTTCTTGTGCCTGTTCTTTCTCAAACGCTTTTTGCGTTTGTGTGTAGCCATCTTGTGTCTTTTTCTTTTCTTCCCGCTGGGCATTTTAAGCAGTTTTAATGGATTACTTTACTTTAACGTTACCTTTCACCTCACTGACAAAGGTCTTGGCCGGTTTGAACGCCGGGATGTTGTGTGCCGGGATAATGATCGTGGTGTTCCTTGAAATATTCCGACCGGTCTTTTCAGCCCTCTTCTTGATTGTAAAGCTGCCGAATCCCCTCAGGTAAACATTTTCCCCGTTAGCAAGTGAGTTCTTCACGGCTTCCATGAAAGCTTCAACACTGGCCTGAACTGCAACTTTCTCAATCCCTGTTTTGTTTGCTATTTCAGCAACGATTTCTGCTTTGGTCATAACTAAATAAATTTTAGATTTTTAACTTATTTTTTTAAAGACGGCAAAGATAATTTATTTTCATTTGCCGATTCAACACAATCAAAAAAAAATTGTTCTAATTAGCTCAATAATAATTTGTTTCAAAACGGATGGGTTTTCGTCACCTTATATTAGACTGGTATAGCCAAAACAAACGTGATCTCCCCTGGCGGCATACTTCCGATCCTTACCGTATCTGGATTTCCGAAGTGATCCTGCAGCAAACCCGCGTCGATCAAGGACTTGATTATTACCAGCGGTTCCTGGAACGGTTTCCTGATGTAGATTCCCTTGCCATGGCGCAGGAAGAGGAAGTGATGAAACTTTGGCAGGGGCTGGGGTATTATACCAGGGCCAGGAACCTGCACGAGGCGGCTAAAAGTATCGTTCACGACCATGATTCTGTTTTCCCGGTGAAATATGATGATATCAGGCGCCTGAAAGGCGTTGGTGATTATTCTGCCGGTGCAATTGCTTCGATTGCCTTTAACCAGCCCCATCCGGTGATCGACGGGAATGTTATGCGCGTTGTGGCCCGGTACAAAGGCATTAAGGAGCCGGTCAGTTACGCCCCCGGCAAAAAACAGGTCAGGGAGTTCCTGGAGCATCAACTGGACCCGGAACGGCCCGGGATTTTCAACCAGGCGGTCATGGAACTCGGTGCCCTGGTGTGCAAACCGGCCCGGCCACTTTGCGAACGATGCCCGCTGTCGGAAAAATGTGTTGCATGCAGGAAAAGGCTTACCAGCGAACTACCGTTAGTAAAGAAACCGGTAAGAGTGGCAAAAAGATATTTCCACTACCTTATTATATATTCCCGAAACAATCCTGATCTATCAGTCTGGATCAATAAGCGAAAGGGAAATGATATCTGGAAGAACCTTTATGATTTTCCGCTGATAGAAACTGAGACTGAAACTAATGATGAACAATTCCTGGAGCTGAAAAGCTGGAAAAAAATATCCGGGAAATATCCTTTAACAATTGAACAATCGATCAATTTTCCCAGGTACCTGCTTTCCCACCGTGAACTCTTTGCCAGGTTTTTAATCATTCATTCCGATGAATATTTTAACAATGATTACATACGGATCCCATTTATGGATATCCATAACTACCCGGTTCCCAGGCTGATAGAAAAATTTTTAAAAAAAGTTGCCGGACAACCGGGTATATTTTCGAAAATTCCGGATTAATAAGCAGAAGTCGCTCTTAATGACTAATTTTGTGAAATTAAACCATTCATTAACATTTAAAAATTAAAGATTATGGCAGGAGTTAACAGGGTAATTTTGATCGGAAATCTTGGTAAGGACCCTGAGATCAGGAATTTGGAAGGAGGTGTCAAAAAGGCGAGCTTTTCCCTCGCCACGACAGAAACTTACAAAGGTAAAAGCGGGGAGAGGATCGACCAGACCGAGTGGCATAATATTGTTTTATGGCGTGGACTGGCGGATGTTGCCGATTCTTACCTTAAAAAAGGAAGCACCATTTATCTTGAAGGCAAGATCAAAACGCGCGAGTATACCGATAAAGAGGGGAACCGGCGTTTCATTACCGAGATCATCGGCGATAATATGGTTATGCTCAGCAGCAAGCGTGACCAGCAGGCCGGCGCGGAAAACAACGGTGCAACGAGGACGGAGAAGGCCGCACACACGGAACCGGCTGAACAGCATTCGGAAGTGACTCCAGAGCAGCCGGAGGATGACCTGCCGTTCTGAGAGTCATTAGTCATTAGTCCTTAGTCTTTGGTCTTTGGTCACTGGTTATTTGCAAATCATAAGTCTAAACATATTTTTATATACAAGCAATGACTATTGACTAACGACCAATGACTAACGACCAATGACTAACGACTAATGACTTTTTTCCTACCTTTGCAACCTGAAACAATTACTCATACCCTTGGATACTGTTGTTCCTGATCCATTTTCTATGATAACGATGGTGTTGCTGCAAGCCGGCACGATCAACGTGTCTTTCGGGATCATTGCCGGTTTTGTTGCGATACTGATATTGCTGATCGGATCGGCGCTGACTGCTGCAGCTGAGGTTTCCTTCTTTTCGCTTGGCCCGAACCAATTGCATGAGCTCCGGGTAAAGCAGGACAGATCCGACCGCCTGGTATTGCTTTTGCTTGACACGCCCAAAAGATTGCTGGCGACGCTTTTGATCACCAATAACTTTATCAACGTAGCCATTGCGATCATTTCGACCTATGTTACAAATAACCTCTTCGATTTCAATCGTTTCCCATACTGGCTGGCCTTTCTGATCCAGGTAGTCCTGGTCACTTCCCTGATCGTTCTTTTCGGCGAGATCATGCCTAAAGTTTACGCGACCCAGAACAGCCTTGTTATGGCAAGGTTTATGGCGGGACCGGTCCGGATCGCTATGAAAATCTTTTATCCTCTCAGCAGTATGCTGGTGCACTCCACCAACCTGATCGACAAACGGATCAGCAGAAGGGCCTACGATGTTTCGATGAGCGAATTATCCGACGCGATAGAACTCACGGCCGGCCATGACACCCCCGAAGAGGATAAAAAGATCCTGCAGGGTATCGTCAAATTCGGGGATATCGAAGTGAAGGAGATCATGAAATCCAGGGTGGATGTAACAGCCGTCGATCTCAGCACAAGGTTCCGCGAACTGCTAAAAATTGTCGTGGAAGCCGGTTATTCACGGGTCCCGGCCTATGACGACTCGTTCGATAATATAAAAGGTATACTGTATATCAAGGACCTGCTGCCTCATCTGGATGAAAATGATGAGTTTAACTGGAGCGGTTTGTTAAAAGACGCGTTGTTCGTCCCTGAAAATAAAAAGATCAACGACCTGCTCCAGGAATTCCAGGAAAAGAAAGTCCACATGGCTGTCGTTGTGGATGAATTTGGAGGGACTTCAGGCATCGTTACCCTGGAGGATATCCTGGAAGAAATTGTCGGCGAGATCAGTGATGAACATGATGAGCCTGTTGGTGATTTTGAATATACCCGGATTGATGATTACAATTACATCTTCGAAGGAAAAACTTCACTGAATGATCTGTGCAAAATTCTTGGCATTGAGGATGATACATTTGATGAGGCCAGGGGTGACTCCGATTCATTGGCCGGCCTTTTGCTCGAACTGTTGCAGAAAATGCCTCAACGGGGCGAAAAAGTCATTTACCGTCAGTTTATATTTACGGTTAAAGCGGTTGACCAGCGAAGGATCAAACGGGTAATGGTTACATTGAACAAAATCCAGCCGGATGCTGAATCCGGGAACTGAAACGGGATCAACGATAAAATGAGGAAGATCAAAAACCTGCTAACATGTACCGGAACCGTTGTCGTTTTGTTTCTGCTGATCACGGGCTGTGAACAGGATTATGCCCCGAAGCCCAGGGGATACTTCCGGATCGATTTTCCTGAAAAAAAGTACACTGCATTCGATACCACTTATCCTTACCGTTTCGAATACCCGGTCTATGCCCGGATTATACCCGATACAAGGGCCAGTTCCGAGCCTTACTGGATCAACGTGGATTTTCCTCAATACAGTGGCCGCATCCACATCAGTTTTAAACCGGTCAACGAAAATCTGAACGTATTCCTTGAAGACAGCAGGACCTTTGTTGTCAAGCACATTCCAAAGGCCGATGCGATAAATGATTCGCTGATCTACCGGCCGGATGACCGGGTCTTCGGGCTCGTCTACTTTATCGAAGGAGCGCAGGCCGCATCTCCCTGCCAGTTTTTTCTGACCGACAGCTCTTCGCGCTTCCTCCGGGGGGCGCTGTATTTCAATGTTTCACCAAACAATGATTCCCTTGCGCCGGTCATCGATTTTATCCGGGATGATATCAGGCATATGATCCGGACCTTTCACTGGAACTATTAATGTCTTACTGATCATTTGACCATTCTTTGAATTATTGCATATATTTGTCTGCTTTAAATTTTTTTATAAAACAAGTTTATGAAACGACTCTATTTCATTTTCATCTTAACAATTCTTCTTTCCGGCATCCAGGCGCAGGAAAGGTATTCCAGGGTTAAGCTATATGCAAGCCAGGACCGGTTGGAGGAGCTCGCGCACAATGGTTTATATATCGACCACGGGATTTTCAAGGCCGGTGCCTATGTGATCTGTGAACTTTCGCAAAAAGAACTTGAGATAGCGTCGGAGCAGGGAGTGCATTATGAAGTGCTGATCGAGGATGTCACAAAATATTATGTTGAGCGCAATGAGCCCTTTATGTCTGACCTGGACGCCCTGAAAAAGATGGAGTATGAGTTAAGCCGCGAATGGCCTGTGCCTGAAGGATTTGAGTTGGGTTCCTGCGGCGGTTTCCTGACCATCGACCAGGCAATGGTACACCTGGATAATATGGCTTCACTATACCCCGATCTGATTTCGGAGCGGCAACCACTGAATTATGAAACGCATAATGGAAGGCAATTATGGTGGGTGAGGCTGTCGGATAACCCTGACGTCGATGAGGATGAACCGGAAGTCCTGTATACCGGGATGCACCATGCCCGCGAACCGATCGGCCTGCAACTGCTTGTTTACTATATGTATTACCTGCTGGAGAATTATGAAACAGATCCTGATGTTCAGTACATTGTGGATAATTTCGAGCTTTATTTTGTTCCAATAGTCAATATGGATGGTTATGCCTATAACATCCAGAACTATCCGAACGGGGGAGGCAACTGGCGTAAAAACCGCAGGCCGAACTATGATGGTTCTTACGGTGTTGATATTAACCGGAATTACGGGTATAAGTGGGGGTATAACAACAGCGGGTCGTCACCTGATCCATCCGATGATACCTACCGCGGCGAATCCGCTTTTTCAGAGCCGGAGACGCAGTCTGTCAGGGATTTTTGTGAGGACCACGAATTCAGGATCGCATTGAATTACCATTCTTATGCCAACCTTTTGCTCTACGCCTGGGGATGGACTGCTACTCCCTGCGAACATGATGATATCTATCACGGGCACGCGGAAATTCTGACCACTGAGAACGGTTACACTTTCGGCCCGGCGTACACAACGATCTATGCTACCAATGGCGGCAGCGACGACTGGATGTACGGCGAACAGGAATCCAAACAGCTTATTTATGCCTATACCCCGGAGGTCGGAGGCGGTTCCGACGGTTTCTGGCCATCGGTCAACCGGATCATCCCTCTGTGCCAGGAGCACATGTATGCCAACCTGATGGCTGCCCGCCTGTCCGGGCCATATGCTCCTGTCAGAGACCTTGCCCCGACAATCCTCGAAGCCCAGAGCGGGATGCTCTTTTTTGAGATCAAGCGGCTCGGCCTGGAAGAAGGGGCCAGCTACACGGTATCCATCGAACCGTTGAATGACGCCCTGGCTTCTGTCAGCGGACCTTTCGTGTACAATGATCTCGAGATACTGGAGACGGCGAGCGCCGCCTTCACTTACACGCTGAAAGAAGGCATCCTGAGCGGGGATAAGGTGCAGTACCTGCTTTCGGTCAATAACGGGCTGGCAACGTTTTCCGATACCATCACCAAGATTTACGGCACACCGGTGATCATTTTTGAAGATGACGCATCCGATTTTACCAACTGGACTTCTAACAAATGGAATACCACTACGATGCAATATCACTCATCGCCGCGTTCCATCACAGATTCCCCGGTGGGCAATTACGGCAACCAGGAAACCAACGCCATCACGCTGGAGGATCCCATCGATCTGTCTGACAGGGCTTATGCCAGCCTGAGTTTCTGGGCCAAATGGGATATTGAGGCAGGCTGGGATTATGTGCAAGTGCTGATATCTGATGATAATGGCGCTACCTGGACCCCTATGCAGGGGAAATATACAAAGATCGGAAATTCAAACCAGGCCATCGGTGAACCACTGTATGACGGCGTTCAGAATTCCTGGGTCAAGGAAGAGATCAGCCTGTCACAATTCATCGACAAGCAGATCAAGATCAGGTTTGTGCTGGTTAGCGATGTTTACGAGAATGGCGACGGATTTTTCTGGGATGATATGGAATTAGCAGTGGTGGATATCGAAACTGGTGTAGGTAATGAAAATACTTTATCAGAAAATGAAAAGATATCGGCATACCCGAACCCTTCAGCAGAAACACTGACATTAACACTGAAAGATGACCGCGGCTACGGAAATGCTGTGCTGAAAATCTATAATCTCCAGGGTCAGCTTGTCTGTCAGCATAACCCTTACGGAATGGCCGAAGAGATCAAAATAGATGTTAAAGACTGGGCTCCGGGAATTTATTTCTGCCGGATGGAAGAAGATAATACAGTCCGGGCCTCCTGCAAATTTATCATTCGCTGAGGAACATAAATAATTCTTCCAAAAAAAACTTCCTCCTTTTCCGATTCGTTTCCTATCTTTGCCGGCAGATTTTAAATCCTACCGGAATGTAGAATATCATTGATACTAATCATCATTAAACCGGCAAAGTTATGGTTGATACGGTAAAAATAGGTACCCTGAGGTGGCACCACATCATTAGCCCGTCTGAAGAAGACCTGAATTACCTGAAGGACAACTTTCACTTCCACCCCCTGGATATTGAAGACTGCCGAAGTACCAACCAACGACCGAAAATTGACATTTATGATGATTATTATTTTATCATCCTTCATTTTCCCAGTTTCGATCATCACAACCGTTTCCTGACCATCAAGGAAGTAAAATTCTTCTGGGGAGAAGACTATGTGATCAGTATCGACCAGACGAACTGGATCGTTTCGGACCTGTTTGCCGATGCCCGTAAGCGAATCATAAACAAGGAAGAAATTGAGATCGGCACTTCTGACGCCATGTTGTACCATGTGCTCGAAAAGCTGATGAACTCATCGCTGAACCTGATGCGCCGGCTTGGACTGGAACTGGACCGCATCAGCGAGGACCTGTTCAGTATCCGTGCACAAAAAACAATTTTACAGATCTCCATCACCCGGAAGAACATCATCCTCATTAATACAATCTTTAAGCCCCAGTTGCCACTGTTCCATAAATTCGAGTCGGGGCAGATTGCCGGATTCGCGGAAAACATGGAGGATTACTGGGGCAACATCCTCGACTATAACCAGAAAATGTGGGACATGGCAGAGGATTACCAGGAACTGATCGAGGGTTTGTCAAAAACCTTTGATTCCCTCCAGACCAACCGCATCAACGACATCATGAAGACGCTGACTTTCTTCTCGGCGATCCTATTGCCACTGACTTTCATCACCGGGCTTTACGGGATGAATATCGGGCTGCCGCTGCAAAATGATTCCCGGTCATTCATCATCATTATCGTGCTTATGCTGATGGTGGTCGTGACCATGCTGTTTTATTTCAAGCGGAGGAAATGGCTTTAGGGAATTTTAAGTTTTGAATTTTAAATTTTGAATTGGGGAATTTTTTTTGGCTTCGTGTAATTACTGAATGCGAAGGGATTCCTGGTGGATTGCGTGCAGCAGTTTGAGCAGGAAGTCACGGCCAAGGCCCAGGGACGTGCCTTTGGCAAGACGGTCCTCCACCACCTGCCGCCAGCGTTCCAGTTGCAATGTGTCCATCCCTAGCTCGGTTTTCTGCGCCCCGATCTTCTTGGCAGTTTCCATCCTCTTCGCCAGCAATTGCAGGATTTGTTCATCCAGATCATCAATCCTCAGTCTTAGTTCATCAATTAATTCATCCCTCTGTCCTTGCCGTTCATTAGGCAATTTCAGTTCCCGGATCAATACGGCAAGATCAGCCGGGGTGATCTGCTGCTCACGGTCGGTGAGTGCCTGGTCAGGGTCAATGTGCGATTCGATCATCAAACCGTCGAAAGCCAGGTTGATCGCGGATTGGGCTACATGGGGCAGCATGCTCCTGGTTCCGCTGATGTGGCTGGGATCGGCCAGCACCGGCAGGCCGGGAACCAGGCGGCGCAATTCGATCGGGATCTCCCAGATGGGCAGGTTGCGGAAGGGTCTGCTCCCGTAGGCTGAGAACCCCCTGTGTACTGCAGCAAGTTTGGTGATCCCCTGATGGCTCAGCCGCTCCAGGGCACCGATCCAGAGCAGCAGGTCGGGACTGACCGGGTTCTTGACCAGCACAGCAATATCAACACCTTTAAGCGCTTTCGCAATTTCATGGACCGAAAAAGGATTTACGACGGTCCTGGAGCCGATCCAGAGAATATCGACCCCGTTCTTCAGGCAAAGTTCAATATGAGCAGGTAGCGCAACTTCCACGGCAATCGCCAATCCAGTCTCCAGTTTTGCCTTTCTCAGCCAGGCCAGCCCTGGCTCGCCGACTCCGTCAAAGTCGCCGGGCCGGGTTCTTGGTTTCCACAGCCCGCAACGGAAAGCAGCTACCTGAGGAATTTTGGCCAGTTCCCGCGCCGTTGCCAGGACCTGTTCTTCCGATTCGGCGCTGCACGGCCCGGCGATGATCATGGGCCCCGCCTTCAGGGTGAGATATTCCGATAAGGGACGGATATTTGTTATGATTTCAGGCATGTGGCAAAATTAAACCATTCTGTCGTGCCGATGGCACTTTAAATTTTAATGCTATCCGCCCTTCTACCGATATTTTGCTCCTAACGGAGCAGACTACCATACCCCCATACCCCCATGCCCCTGACCCCCTGACCCCCTGACCACCTTATCACCTTATCACCTTATCACCTTATCACCTTACCACCTTTTTCCTACCTTTGCACCTCAAAATAAAAAGAACATGCTAGATCACGGAATCAAGAGAACGAAGATCAAGGAGTTGCTGCTCACCGGGGAAGTGAACAGGGAAGTTGTTGCAAAAGGCTGGGTGCGCACCAAACGGGAAAGCAAGAACGTTATTTTCATCACGCTGAACGACGGGTCGACGATCCAGAACCTGCAGGTTGTGGTGCAGCCGGACACGGTCGACACCGGGCTGCTGGCCAGGATCAACACCGGGGCCGGGCTGTCGGTCAAAGGTGTGCTGATCGAATCACCGGGCGCAGGGCAGCGGGTGGAATTACTGGCAAACGACATCATTCTTTACGGCGAAGCCAATCCTGACGAATACCCGCTGCAGCCCAAGCGGCATTCGCTGGAGTTCCTGCGTGAAAAGGCCCACCTGCGTTTTCGTACTAATACTTTCTCAGCCGTGACCCGCGTAAGGCACGCTATGATCTTTGCCATCCACAAGTTTTTCACCGACAAAGGGTTTTATAACATCCACACGCCCATCATCACCGGTTCCGACGCCGAAGGGGCAGGGGAGATGTTCCGTGTGACAATATTGGATCCGGTCAAGCCTCCGCTCACTGAAACCGGTGACGTGGATTACAAACAAGATTTCTTCGGAAAGCCCACCAACCTGACCGTTTCGGGGCAACTCGAAGCAGAGTTGGCTGCACTGGCCATGTCGGACGTGTACACCTTCGGTCCGACTTTCCGGGCCGAGAATTCCAACACCAGCCGCCACCTGGCCGAGTTCTGGATGATCGAGCCGGAAATGGCCTTCTACGACATCAACGACGATATGGACCTGGCCGAGGAGATGCTCAAGTACCTCGTCAGTTATGCTCTTGAAAATTGCCGTGAAGACTTGGATTTCCTGGCAAAAAGGCTGGAAGACGAAGAAAAGAACAAGAAACAGGAAGAGCGGCAGGCCATGGGATTGATCGAGAAGCTGGAATTTGTCCTGGCTAATGAATTCGAGCGGATCACCTATACCGAAGCCATTGACATCCTCATGAAATCCAAGCCCAACAGGGAAAAGAAGTTCGTTTACCCGATCGAAAAATGGGGCGCCGACATGCAGAGCGAGCATGAGCGTTATCTTGTCGAGAAGCATTTCAAAAAGCCGGTCATCATCACCGGATATCCCAAAGAGATCAAGGCGTTCTATATGAAGCAGAACGACGACGGCCTGACCGTAAGGGCCATGGACGTGTTGTTCCCCCAAATCGGCGAGATCATCGGCGGCTCACAACGCGAGGAGAACCTGGAGAAGCTCCATCAGCGCATCAAAGAGATGCATATCCCCGAAGAGACGCTCTGGTGGTATCTTGAGACCCGCAAATTCGGCACCGTCCCTCACGCCGGCTTCGGCCTTGGCTTCGAGCGGCTGATGCTGTTTGTGACGGGGATGGGAAATATCCGGGATGTGATCCCTTTTCCAAGGACACCGCAGAATGCAGAGTTTTGAGTTTCGAGTTTTTAGTTTTGAGGTTGAGTTATTGAGTTTTTTAGTTTTGTGTTAATAGCAAAAGCTAAGAGCCAAGAGCCAACATTTCGCTCAAACAATGAAGTGAGGGGACACAACGTGTTCAATTCCATTCAGTCACATAGTGACGACAGACAGTAGCCCAAGACGTCAGTCCCTTGCTTCTGTCTTTTCTCCCTGGCGGGAGAAAAGGAAATATCAGATGAGATCCCTATCTCAACCTATCTTGCAATAACCATCTTGGCACTTCCGATGATACTATTCCCATCTTTAATGACAATCACATACAACCCCGATATAAAATTTTCGACGCTGAATTGAATCTCATGCTCGTTTTCAGGAATAGCAATTTTCCGGATTTCTCTCCCAAACAAATCATAAATCCTCAATGTCAGATCAAATCGACCATCGAAAATCGACCATCGAAAATCGACAATGTCTCTGGCGGGATTCGGCCACAACACCATGCCTCCATGCCCCCATGCCTCCGTGCCTCCATGCTCATTCACTCCCAAACAGGAAAAGACCTGTGTAACATGGGGTTCCGACCATGCTGAAAATCCACAATCATTATAACTTCTTGCCTTGACCGTGACCGATCCACCGAAGAGCGGGTTCCAGTTTGCATGAATGGAAGCGGAATCAAGAAAGAAAATGCCGGCTGAGTCAGGATCGATCACCCAATCATATCCTGTTGCCCAGGGCACTGTTTCCACATAATAGAGTGACTCAGGATTCACAGTTGAACAGACTGTATCCGGACCGATAATAGTATCGGGAGGTAAAGGCATATAATAAAAACAGTCTTTGATCTCAAAGAGCCAGGCATTGGAAGTCTCTTCATAGGGGAATAAATTACAGGTTACATCACCACTCGCATGGTTTGAATTTGCCCCGATAATATAGTTGTAATCATCGTTTTTAACTACGCTATGTATGCCCCAAAACCGGTCGGTTCCTAAACCGCCAAAGCAATGCTCCCAAAGCAGTTGCCCGTCACTGCTCAGTTTGACCACCCAGATGTCAGTTTCGTTCGATTCCGTGGTATGGTTTCCTGTAACATCCCCATCATGAGAATTGGTGTTACCAATAATAATATATCCACTATCTGAAGTTTTTGTTACAATTATCGGCCACTCATAAGAGTAACCACCCAGGCATTTTTGCCATATAATATTACCTTGGAAATTAATATTTACTACCCAAATATCAGAAGATTCATTTTCTCCCGCCGGACCGTGAAAACCACTGACATCCCTATCATTTGATCTGGTTGAAGCTACAAAAGTATAACCTGCACTCTCTTCTAGAATATCATATCCAAGGTCATAATATTTGCCACCAAAACACCATTGGTTGATAAAATTTCCATCCATATCCATTTCCAGGATCCAGACATCTGTGTCGATATAATATCCAAGATCTGGGCAATCGATCATGCCCCCGGTAACCTCATGGCCACCAATAAAGAGTATAGAATTATGCAAGGTGAGTTTCACTTTCAATCCATTATCTTTCCCGAAATTTCCTATCGTTTTCTGCCAAATGATATCACCCACAGAGTCTATCCGGCACAGCCATACATCCATATCCCCATAGGAGTGTGTAACATCACCACCTGAAGAGCTGAGCCTTCCCATCATCAATGCCCCTTTATCAGGCATCAGTATGGCATCCACAGCTATTTCACCATTTACAGATCCCCCATAATTTTTCTCCCATAAAATTTCTCCATTGGCCTTAATCTTAACCATCCAAAAGTCTTTTCCTTGGAAATTATGTACATCTCCATCAGTTGAACTTGCATGATTAAACAGATAATAGGCATTGGCATCAATGCGTATGATTTTGTGAGGACCATCACCTGAACTTCCGCCATAGCATCTCTCCCAAATCACATCTCCAAGCTCATTGGTATTGACAATCCATGCGTCGGCACCACCGTGATAATTCGAGACGCCGGGTCCATCATTAAGAATATAAATTCCAAACATATACCCATTATCGGTTTTAACAGCAGCTTCAGTCCAGTTCTGCCCATCTGTTGCGCCTAAACAGGTTTGCCATATCACATCCGCAATTTGAGCTTTTAGGGAAAAATTATATATAAAAATAACGAATATGAGTATGATTTTAGATTTCATTTACTGCTAGTTTGTAAAGCTGCTGCGAGCAATCAGCCCGCAGCAGCCGAATGATTAATATTAAAAGATCACAATTTTACCCGTTTTGTTTAACCCGTCCGATAGTAGGTTAAAATAGTATACTCCAGCTTGTACTCTGGTAGTGTTCCAAACTTTCTGACCTTTTTTGCCACTCACCTGAATTTGCCAGATCACTTTTCCATGAATATCTGAAATATTGATAAGTCCAGCAGCATGTCCTGTCATCAACTCATAATCGAATGCTACATAGGTGCGTGCAGGATTGGGTTTTGCTGATATCTTCAAGATATCGTTACCAATCATTGTATTCGTTCCAGAAACGAAAGTATTTTTCATATATGAACTGTCAATAAACGGCAAGCAATTACAATACTGATGAATACCTGCATAAGAGAGGATATTCCTTGCTATATTTCCGGCACTAAAGCTTTCATCAGAAGCAATAGCATCAAGTCCCAGAATATCAGAGCTGTCCAGCTCGTTCATCAATCTTCCTTCAGTTTTATAGGCCATTTGCATCTCAACCAAGTATTTGTATTCGTTATAGTCTTCCAGTTCATCCCCTTCAAGCTCATACAATGAAGGTAACAAATTTAGCAATGCGATTGCGCTTGATGTGTCATTTTCTGAAAGATACGTTGAAATGATTTGACGGTCGGCTACGATATTGTCCAAATTATCCAGCCAGTTCCGGTAATCGGTTACATTAAAGACCGTATCGAACAGGATACTTCGGATAATATCCTGGGCGGCCTGAGTTTTTGCTGCATGATATTGAGCAATTTCATTTTCAAGTATAGTCTTATATGTTATCCCACTAACAGCTTGCCTGAGAATATCGATCATATATTCCGGAAGAGGATCTTCTTTTTGTTCTAGATAACTGATCAATGTATCCCTGTTCAATTCATCCGGATTCGCTGAAAGAATTTCCAGCAAGACATCATCAGGAAATACATCGGTACGGTTTGCCATGGCCCTTAATACTTCCTGAGAAAGGTGCGGTGAATGGCCAAGTAGCTGACTTCTTAACTCCCACATATCATCAGGTTCGGCAGATTCAATATCGGATAATTCCGTTTCAGAATTTCCTCCATCTTCAAGTGATTCATATAAATAAATTACCGAATTATAATCGCTCAGGTTTTGTGCAAAACTCTCCTCCTTATCCAACCTTTCTTCAAAGGTGAGTTTAATATGCCCTCCACCCCCGTAGTGATCCGGGCAAGTGTTACCATTACTTATTTCTTTCTCAAAATATTCAGGTTTCCAGGTGAAAATATTTATTGGCTCTTCATCTGTGCATGGATCACAGAAGTAATAATTGATTGTACTTTTTCCTCTGTTGCTAAAGTGCATTACTGAAGGTGTGTACCTTGAAAAAACATTCCCAGAAGCATTATTCTGATCACCATGCCAACCGCGTATCATCGCTCCGGCAGTATCCGTTCCGATGAACTGTACCATAAAATCCACAGCATTATGAGAATTACAATTGCATTGATACTCTATACCTGTTTCATCATCCCGAGGGCTTAACCGATTAGTTCCCTCCGCATAATTTCCATAACTCAGGCCGTCGAATTCATTTTTATAAATGATATCGTGCTCAGAAGGACAATCCTTAACTCTTATTCCTGCATAATTACCACTGGTTGCCAGGCTATTTTTACGGAGTTTATTGTTTTCAACAATGAAACCATTTGATTGATGAATATCAACTCCTACTCCATCGGCGAAATCACAATTACCATGATAGGGATCATCATAGCCTGCTTCAAAGAAGTTTTCCAGAATTACCGTATAATCATGGTCATTAATATAAACACCTGTGCTGTTGTTATCGAAGTGAGCATTTGTTATTAAAATGGGATGATCAGTCAGCTGGGCTGGAGTCCATACGCCAATTGCAAAATTAAATCCATTGAACCAGCAACTGTCAATTACCGGACACGGTATGACCTGGGTCGTACAAGTAGGAAGTATATAGAAACCGGCATTATAGGCTGCTATACCAATACTATGATATGAAACAAACTCTGCAGTGTGATCAAGTGAGAAGGTACAGCCATAAAACTTAAGTCCTCTGACTTGAGCAAGATCAACATGCTTCTCAAATAATGCGGTCCCAAAATATTGGTCATCCAGTATAAATGAACAATCATCAAAGTTGCTGTAATAATCCATTTCCAGGTTCGGATAATCGGGATTAAAATTACGGTAATATATGGCACGCACCGATTTGGCATTGTTTAAAAACAGGGCATCATGCGCTTCAATGATACCTCCCGTCATATCGGTGGTACCAGGTTTCCAGAGATCGACCGCTAGCAGGGCATTTTCTATAGTGCCGCTATTAACGATCAGTTTTCCCTGTGCGCCAGGCGCATACTGTGAAGCAAATCTATCTCCCCATACCTGGATGCCGGGCCAATTGGTGAACTCGTAACCGCAACACTTCATATTAGTAAGAGTTCCACCATCTATAATTAATGTTCCGCCCTGTTCTACAACCAGTTTAGCCTCAGGTCCAAATTCTATCTTAGCAGTAATAGTCAATGTGGCTCCATCTTTAATATAAATCGAGTTCATAAACGATCTGTCAGAATCCAAGATTATTGTGCCGTTGGAAATTTCCCAGTCTTCGGCCAGAGCCATTGCTCCACATACGGATCTGTAAGCATTCAGCCTTCCATAACCGATCTCAGGATTATAACCTTCATCGTAAATATAATATTCCCCTTTATCTGCAGAATCTCTCAGTATTTGAGCGATTTGAAGATTGGTCAGCTCCGGATTCACTGAAAGCATCAGTGCTGCTGTACCAGCTACCATTGCTGAGGCTGCAGATGTTTTTCCTTCAATAGTTTGATAACCATCATCATCATGACCATCTTGGGGTACAAGACTCAATATATCATCACCTGGAGCACATAAATCAAGTTGATGATCTGGACCATAATTTGAATTGATTTTTCTGATATCATAATGGTCTGTGGCACCAACAGCAAAAACATCCGGGTCACTTGCGGGATAGGTAACGTACCACTGGCCGCCAGAAGCATGATTTCCTGCGGCTGCCACTAAAAATGCTCCCTTCTCAATAGCATGATCAATTGCTTCATGGATTATATTATTCCAATCATTTACCATAAACGGCATTTCAATTATCTGTGCCTTTTGCGAATAAGGCAAATCATCAACTGCATATAAAATACCTTGTACAACATTTTGACTCATTGGTTGTCCATCACAGCATATACCCTTTTTAAAGAGAACTAAAGATATCCCTTTATTTCCCCAACCACCTGCTATGCCTGAAATACCTTCCTCGTTATTTGTTTTCGCACCAATTATACCTGCAATAAATGTTCCATGCTTCCAAAGTGCATCTGCATCATCATCATCGCCTAATTCATCTTTTAAAAATTGATAACTATAATTTCTAACATCATTTCCATCAGTATATCCACCTTGCTCAAGATACATTTCTCCCCATCCTTTCCAGTCATCTTCACAGTCATTTCCTTCATTATCATCTTTATCGCCGGTAGTTGGATCATCCCAATCATCCCATGGATCTTCGCCGTGGGTGGGAATGGGATTTAAATCCTGGTTAAGATAAATATTGTCGTAATTATCATTTCCGGGTCCAAGATCTGCATGTGTCCAGTCAAATCCATCATCTATAATAGCTACGATAATATTGGGATCACCTGTAGTCAAAGCCCATGCACTTGGAGCTTGAATTCGTTCCAAATACCACTGGTCATTAAAATCGTCATCAGAAGGTTCCAAAGCATCGCATGCATAATAAACTGATGTGTTCAAATCTACTTGATCAATAATACTTTCATTATTTAAATCCGATAAAATACCGATAAAAGATCTGTTTGACTGGCTTAACGAATAACATATCCATCCGATGGAATTATATTCTTTCTCTTTACTCAAATTATACTTTATTTCAATTGATACTTTATCATAACTACTTGCTTGATTGTAATATTTAACGAATACTCTGGTGGAATCAATATAGAATGTATCTGCAAGCACAATTTGATAGTAATTTTCATTGTCAAAATGAAGGGTATCATTACCAACAATATAAATCATGGCACAAGTTGAATTCATGTAAATCGGAGACACAAATATTAGTAATATAAATATCTTTTTCATATTGAATAGATTAAAGGATTTCGATTAATTAATTGATTATTAAGCTTGAATAATGTGAATTTTAATAAAGGAGGGTCTTTATTCAGGAGGGGAGCGAGATGATCTAAACTCTCTCTCTCTCTCTCTCTACGGAAATGCGGTATTTGGTTATACCATTTCATTGGATCAATTGGTTTTGGTTGGAAGGTTAAATGAAATGGAAAATACGAAAATACGATAATAAATGGCAAAAAGCAAGATGTGTTGATAATTTTCTGACTCAGGTTCAGGAAATTAGCTGATTGTTAATTAAGGATTCTTTTGTTTCGTGCATCTGGCACTTTCATCGGATGTTGCGCTCTTTTTTCCCCGGACTGGCGTCCGGGGCTATTATCGGTCGTCGCTTCGCGATTTTTTTGGAATATTTTGTCTCGTCCTAAAAAATGTTTACACTTTTTGATTTAATCCTGAGATAAATTTACATGATGTTTTATGTAATTTTTCTTTTTTGCTTCTTTTTTCTTTGTTCATAACTCGCAATTTTGTTAATCATGTTATACCGGATTGTATAACAGCAGATTACGATGCGGCTTCTTGCAATTGCATTGTTGATTTCTTTCTG
Source organism: uncultured Bacteroidales bacterium (assembly GCA_964447005.1). GTDB lineage: Bacteria > Bacteroidota > Bacteroidia > Bacteroidales > JAGOPY01 > JAGOPY01. The sequence goes on along the minus strand of CAYUQP010000015.1, from coordinate 65,574 downwards.
GGATATGTTTTCCAGCGTTTTTTTAGAACACCTGTAGTCAAATATGATTTCTCAGGGGTCAGCATGTCACAACTTGCGTGAGGCCGGATGTTATTATAGATGGGGATGATTGCATCCAGATGCTTCCTGGCTTCAGCCTTGGTTTTATAATGGGTATGATGTATCCATTCATCTTTTAAGATGCCGTTCACTCGTTCAGCAATTGCATTTTCCCGGGGATCGCCTTTGGCAGTCATGCTAATCTGCACATGATTCTGCTGAAGAAGTGCTACATAATCTCCGGAACAATACTGGATGCCCCGATCTGAGTGATGAATGAGGCCATTCAGAGGATAAAGGCTGTTTGCAAAAGCCATCTCCAGCGCCTTGATCGCACCGGTGGTCTTGAGATCCTCTGATAAATAGTAGCCCAAGATCTTTCGTGAATACGCATCAGTGATCAGAAACAAATACATAAATCCCTGGTCCGTCTCAATATAAGTAATATCTGATACCCATACCTGATTCGGCCGGTCTATCACAAGGTCCTTGATCAGGTTGGGGTACTTCTTCAACCAATGCCGGGAATAGGTGGTGATCACTTTCCTTTTTCTCTTGCGGATCAGCAATCCCTGGTCGCGAAGCAGATCAAAGAAAGCATCCCTTCCGATGTCCATTCCTTGTTGCTGAAGTCCGGGCAAGATCATCTCCAGGAGCTTTCGGGCCCCTATCCGGCTCATGAGCTTTCGTTTATCGCGAACCATCTCCAGGATGATCTCTTCATCAAGGGACTGCTGGTGATCGTACTTGCGGTTTTGATAATAGGCCTGCCTGCTGTGGCCAAACAATCGACACAATTTTTCCATGCCTTGTTGGGAATGATCGTGTTTTATGACTTCGACGGTTTGGCCCCAGATTTTTTTCTGATCGGGATCTTGAACTCCTTCTCGGCAAGGTCTATCATCGTGCTCAGGGCCAGGGTACGCAGTTTCTCATCCTCCAACTGGTACTCCAACTGCTTGACCTTTGCCTCCAGTTCCCGCTCATAGGGTGTCTTTTCTTTTTCCTTTGACATCATGCGCTGTAATTCTATTTGTTGCTGACTGGGCAACTGAAGATCAAATTTACGCATCCATAACTTAATTGTGTTAGGACCGCGAATTTTATACTTCTCCATGAGTTCCTTCTGACTCATACTTGTGCTTAGGTACTCCTGAACAACTTTTAATTTAAATTCGTTCGGAAAACGGTAAGTTTTTGTTTTCATAATCCTGTTTTAAGTTTACTTTTCCTGTAAACCTATTTCAGGACAAGACATTTATCCACCTGACCACCTGACCACTTGACCACCTGACCACCCGACCACCTGACCACCTGACCACCTGACCACCTGACCACCTGACCATCCGATAACCAAATCACGATACTGGATAGAAAATAACAATTGAGCAATAGAACAATTTAACAGTTTAACAATGTAGCCATGTAAGCGGTAATTAATATTTTTGTATCTTTAAAACAACAAAAAGATACATCCCTTATGTTGAACCAGCGCCTGCAGCAAAAGTTGTTACAGAAGCTTTCCCCTCAGCAGATCCTGCTGATGAAGCTGCTGCAGATCCCTTCCATGGCGCTGGAACAAAGGATCAAGCAGGAAATTGAGGAAAATCCCGCCCTTGAAATGCCCGAGGACTCTGCAGATAACCAGGAGGAAGATGATTTCGGGGACATGGACGACTCGCCCCTGGGCGCTGATGAAGACGGCGAAACAGATGACTTCAAAGAGAAAAGCCCGGACGATGAGTTTGATTTTAACGACTATCTCGATGAGGACGATATCCCGGCCTACAGGATGGCTGCCAACAACCAGGGGCCTGACGACGAGCAGCGCGATATGCCTTATGCTGCCGGAACCAGCTTCCAGGAATTCCTCATCGCGCAACTCGGCCTGAGGGAACTTACCGAGAAGCAATACCAGATCGGGCTGACGATCATCGGCAACCTTGATGATGCGGGATATTTGCAGCGTGACATCAGCGCCATGACCGACGACCTGGCTTTCTCACAAGGGCTCGAGACGACAAAGGAAGAGATCCTGGAAGTGCTGAAGGTCGTCCAGGAGCTCGACCCTCCGGGCATCGGGGCCCGAAACCTCCAGGAATGCCTCCTGATCCAGTTACGACGACAGGATGACCGCACACGGGACGTCGAAAATGCCGAGTTGATTCTGGAACGAAATTTCGATGAATTCACCCGGAAACATTACGATAAAATACTAAAGAAATCCAGGTTGTCAGAAGAAGACCTCAAAAGCGCCGTCCAGGAGATCCTCAAGCTGAACCCCAAACCCGGCGATTCGGTCAGCGAAACCACACGGATCAACAATTACGTTATCCCTGATTTTTCGGTCAGAAACATCGACGGCGAGCTGGAACTCACGCTGAACTCCCGAAACGCTCCCGAGCTGCGCATCAACAGGACTTACCTGGATATGATGGAGCTGTATTCGGAAAATAAGCACAGCAAAGGAAAAGAGGCGATGATGTTCGTCAAGCAGAAGATCGACTCGGCCAAATGGTTCATCGACGCCATCAAACAGCGGCAGAATACGCTGTATGTCACCATGCGGGCCATCATGGATTACCAGGATGAGTACTTCCGGACCGGCGATGAAACTACGCTCAAGCCGATGATCCTCAAAGATATAGCGGAGAAAGTGAACCTGGATATTTCCACCATTTCCCGCGTGGCCAACAGCAAGTACGTCCAGACGCCTTTCGGGACCTTTTTGCTGAAAACCTTCTTCTCCGAATCGATGCAGAAAGACTCCGGCGAAGAGGTCTCCACCCGTGAGATCAAAAAAATACTTTCAGATTTCATCAACGCTGAAGACAAGGGCAAACCGCTTACCGACGAGCAGCTCACCGAAATCCTGAAAGACAAAGGATACAACATTGCCCGCCGCACCGTGGCCAAATACCGCGAACAGCTAAATATCCCTGTTGCAAGGTTGCGGAAAGAACTATAATCCAAAAAGCATTACTTTTGCGCCTCAATTTTTTCCAATGGAAAAACGCATTGCCCAGGTAATATCTGTCATTTTTTACCCGTTATTCGTCCCGACTTACGCTTTCGCCATTTTGCTGACCATGCCCGCGTATTTCTCAGCACTGATGCCGGTCGAAGCGAAGTGGATGGTGATCGGACTTATCTTCCTGACTACCTGCCTTCTACCCACACTTTTTATTTTTATTATGATCAAAACCGGGATGGTCACCACTACTTTCCTGTCCAAAAGGGAAGACCGGACCATGCCTTACATCATCAGCATCGTTTTCTTTTACCTTACTTATTATATTCTTAAAAAACTCCAGATATCCCCGGTCTATTACTATTTCGTCATCGGGGCCACCCTGCTGAACATACTTGTCATGGGGATCAATTTTTTCTGGAAGATCAGCAGTCATATGGCTTCTGTGGGGGCAATGGCAGGGATGGTGCTGGGCTTGTCCTATTTTCTCGGCACCTTCTATTTTATGCTCCTGATGTTCACTGTTCTGTCGGCGGGACTAGTCGGCTTCGCCAGGCTGAAACTGCAGGCACATACGCCATGGCAGGTCTACGCGGGATTTTTGCTCGGATTTTTTACCATCCTGTCCTTTTTCCTTTACAGATCCTGAACAGGAATTAAGACGGATCAGAATGGCATGAAGGTGAACCCGACTGAAATCGGGTAAACTTCCGGGCCAAGTCCTTTTTCAAACACCTGGGTCACCGAAAAATACCCCATGATCTGGAACCAGTCATAACCAAACCGGATGGTCGGCCCGAACCGTAATTTGTCAATATGTTCCACTTTCCTGTATTTCACCGTGCTCAGGTTTCCGTCCAGGTCATTGCCTTTATACTTGGTTTTGGCATCCAGGTTGTAGCCGAGTTTTACACCTACGGAAAACCTTAGTTTATCTTTTGTGACAAGCCTCAGCTCAATCGGGAAGTCGAGATAGGAAAGGCCCAGCTTGCTTTTCTTATAACTGATCGAGTCGGGTATTGGCGTGAAGCTAATGGTATCGGCATGAATATTGTCGATCACCGTGTTGCTGAACAGGTTATGAAAACCCAGCCCGGCGCCGATCGAAAAGCTGAGCGGGCTTTCTCCCAGGGGGATATTATACATGACAAATCCTCCGGCGCCCTGGTTGATGGCACGGACATTCATCCCTTTGGGCCAGTTCATCCAGAAATCCTGGTAGATCTCAGCGCCAACACTGACTCGCCGGACAGTGGTTTCACCGATCTTGGTGTTTTTTTCCTGGGAAAGGACAAACAGAGGAATGATGAATAACGATAAGAGAATGATTTTTTTCATGATACGGGATACCGTTTAAGCATTAATCAGCAAAGATAGGATATAAAACGAAAAAAGCCCAGTGAATAGTATGGATTACCCCTTCGATTAATATAAATCGCGGTGGCAATCGGAGCAAAGCGCATCTTTCCAGTTCCCGTCGGGATCGTCCACATGGAAGAACTCGAGCGATTCGTCAAGGCCCTGGATGACCTGCATATTGCCGGGCGTTCCCTGTGCAACGATGGAATGGCATAGGTTGCAATCCATGGAGATCACCCTGCCGTCGTCCGACACATGGTTGTTATTGTGGCAGCGGAAGCAGCCATTGAATTCAAGGTGCCCGATATGATTCGGGTAAGCACTCCATTTCACCCTCATCTCGGGGAAGATATTTTTCTTAAAAGCGTCCTGGATCCCTGCAATGGCCTGCTTTATCAGTTCTGGTTTTGCCTGGTACAATTCTTCGTAAGCCATTGAATAGTATTCATTGATACCTTGTTCGATAGCCATCATGGCCGAATCTTCCGTTGAATAATCGCCGTTCATGACCTGCATCGCCTGGTATTTGATATCGGGCAGCTCTTTCGGGATCTGACCCGCCGTAATCGCGCTGTTAATGGCAAAGATCGGGGTCTGGTAATTGTGCGACGGACGGTTATGGCAGTCCATGCAGTCCATCCGCCTGATCTCCAGCGTATCCATCTGGCCTGGTTCCATCGGGTTGGAAGTGTCCATGTATTCATGGACCTCGCCGGTTTTCAGGTTCGTGTAGCGTATCCAGGGAATGGTCTCGCGATCATGGGTCGTAGCTACATATTCCACTTTAATATCGGGGTTGATGTGCCAGTGGATGCCTTCCTGCAGACCGAGAGCGCTGAGGCTGGGCCCGGTCTTCATCTGCAGGTGAATGTCCCACTCGGTATTTTCGCTGTTTGAAAGATAATGCCGTTCGATCCTGAGCTGGCGGGCATAGAATTTCTCCGGCCAGTGGCATTCTTCACAGGTTTCCATGGCGGGGCGCAGGTTTCGGATGGGAACCTCGATGGGCCTTGAATACAGGTTGAATGTGACGGAATACACCTGGTAAAGGCCCGACAATTTTGACCGCACATACCAGTCCGCTCCTTCACCGACATGGCATTCCACGCAGGCCACCCGTGCGTGGGGTGAATTCTGGTAGGCCACGTATTCAGGTTTCATCACTTCATGGCATAGGGTGCCGCAGAATTCCACCGATTCGGTATAGTGAAACGCCTCATAACTGCCAATCGCTGAAAGAAGCAGAAAAATGGTGGATCCCACTGCAAAGATCATGAATGCATTGCGTTGCCTGGGCTCATTAAAATCAAAAGCCGGCCATCTCAGGTCTTTTTTCACTTCTTTTTTATTCTTCCTGTATTTGATGATCATCCCGATGGGGATCAGGATGAGCCCGATGACCAGCAGGGCAGGAAGCGCGATATAAATGACAATGCCGATATAAGACCCGCCCTGGTTGAAGATCGATGTGATCACGAAGAGGAACACGATCATGAACAGGCTGATCAGGGCAATGGTGGCACCAATGATGGATGTCCAGTTGTAAAATGATGCCGGCAGTTTAAGATTTTTGAGTTTCATGGCTTTAATGGTCTGAATGATGCCAACCGCTTAACATTGCTTTAAAATGCGAGCCCGGGGGCTTGCCGATGGTGCATAGGTAAATATGCACGAACATGAAGAGGGAAAGTATAAAACCAACGATGATATGTACCAGGTCGGTGAAATGCAGGCTGCTGGTACCGAAGATCTTATCCACGAAGAGCACGTTAGGGAAAATGAGGGCCCATCCGGTGATGAATATCAACGGCATCAGGAAATAAAGGACCGAGAAATACGCAATTTTCTGCAGCGGGTTGAACTTGCGCCGGCTGTTAATGGGGAATGGGGCTTTTTCGCCACGGAAGATCCCGAACAGGTAGTATCGTGTCTGTAATGGAATTTCTTTCATAAGCCAGCGCCTTCTCATCCGGTAGTAAAAACCATTTTTTGTAAAGAGGTTACCGAAAAAGATCACAAGATAATTAATTGTGAGCAGGATACCGGAGATATTATGGAGTGTTACCGCCAGGTCGAAACGTAGAAGCGTGTATTCTTTGCTTGAATATTGAAGGCTGAGGCCGGTTATGATTAAAATAAGGAACAGGATGGCATTGATGAGGTGCCATAATCGAACCCAGACAGGATATAAATAAACGGATGACATAGTGTTAATTTTTTGGGTAGATGTATCTGAGAATTGCGTGAGTTGCTATGCCGAGTATTACCAGGCCGAAGATCACCAGGCTGCCGATGTTCAGGTAGGTGTTCCGGTTGGCGCCGATCACGTAACCCTGGCTAAGGATGGCCGCGTTGAGGAAGCCCTGTTTTTCCTGGGTTTCCTGCTTAATATGCTTGAACAGGGAGGCCATCAGGATAGAGTTCTGGGAATGACATTCCACGCAAAGCTTTACGGCCTGCTCTTTGGGCTGAATATTATGTGCTACCATTAACGTGTCACTGATACGCGCGTGACACTCTATACACCTGACTTTGTTGAAATGCAGTTTCTGGTTGGGCAGCCATTCATGTTGATTGAGCATATCATAAATGTGCCTGTCTGAGAGCAGGCCCATTTTTGACTGGTCGCTATGGCAGCTCAGGCAAATTTCGTTATCGTACTGAATTGTTTCCAGCAGGTTTTCACTGGTCCGTGCCGTAATATGGTAGGTGTGGGGATTATGGCACATCCAGCAGGTGAATTCATCGCTGTGCTTTTCCGAGTGCACGCTGGCAAGGAATTCCTCGTTGATCTTTTCAAACTGGAATTCGGCATACTCGTCATTGCCTTCATGGCAATCCATACAGGAGAAACTGGGTTCAAAACGGAGCTGGTTCGGATGGGGAAAGCTCGTTCCATATTCATAGGAATGGCAATCCGTGCACATAAAGGTGCGGTGGTTTGACATGTAGAAAGTTGCCGAATCCATAATATACATGGGATTCATTCTTTCTTTAACATCCCTGCCGACATATTCGTTGAAGTAGGAAAAATATTTTTGCCCGTGGCATTTCAGGCATTCATGGTTCTTTTCGTAAGTGATGGGGGCTATTTCGGATTCTTCCTGACCGATCAAAGGCAGCAGGAAGGCTAAAATAAACAATAGGATAAATATGCTGTTCTTTAACATCTTTAAGATTGAATAGTCAGGTTAGCATTTATTTAGCTGGTTGAAAAACATTTTGTTTGCTTAAGATCACCACAAAGGCGCACAAAGGAAGTCACAAAGGCGCACAAAGACATACAATTCACAAACTTTGTGTGACTTTGTGCAAACTTTAGTGCGCCTTTGTGGTTAAATTAATGCCATATCATTTTGGTAATGAATAATATCATCAGAAATTCCAGACCCTGGAAATGTTGAATCCGATGAACACGTTATCGATATTTTTAAAGAAATCATCCTGGTTCAGCATAACATTGTACTGAGGTACAAGGTACGTTGCCGAACCGGCGAAGATCTGGAACACGTGGGTTGCTGTAACGACTTCATAACCAAATCCAAAATTATATTTCGGAGGATTTGTGAATTCGCCCCATTCCTTGATCCCGTCGATTTTCAAGGGCACATCGCAATTGATGATGAGCGACGACTGCTGGGTGAATTTGACCCGGCCTACGAAATGCAGGGCGATCTTATCATGTTCCATTAAAGAATCGACCTGGTTGAAGTGGGTAAAGCTGCCGCCGACCGACATGATGAAGTAGTCGCAGAATTTCCTGGAGACCATCAGTTCATTGAAGTAAGCGACGCGGTTGCCGAATTTGTAATCTTCACCGAAATAGGTTTCGTCGCGGGCGTCGATGGAGAAATTTCCATAATAAGTGACATCCACCGGCGATTTATTGTCCCTGCTCTGTTTCAGAAGGTTGGCCTTCAGGCTGAAATCCTGGAGTTTGTAATTTTTAGTGGTTCCGAATCCGACCTGCAGCCAGTCCATAACACTATAATTCAACGCAAGGCGGGTGTTGGCGGTTCCATAGATCCCGAAAAAATCCGACAGCCCGTTCTCCATGCTGCCAAAGCGGTGCTGGATAACGAATTCCAGGGTTTTGGCTGTTGGGATATAGCTGGTCTGGTTATCGATGATCATCCCGCTTTCATACGTGAGCATCGGTTTGCTGTCGTTGACCATGAAGTACCCGAGGAGGGTTTTGTTCTTGTTCACTTTTTTTGTTGATTCCGTGTCCTGTGCGTTTAAGGAAGCGCTGATAAATAAAGCCAGGACTATAATGATCATATTTTTCATACTGGTAATGATTTTATCGTTATAAATCCCGTTAATTATTCAAAGCGCCCTGTTCGATCCATTTCAGGATGAGATCGGCATCGCCTGGTTTTGTGAATTTAGCCATTGATCCGCCGGTGGCACATTTGGTGTAGAGTATGCTGCCGGCAGGATTGGCAAGGTTGATCTGGTTTTTGGCAATCAGATCATTATAGGCGTTGGCGGGGCTCAGGTCGGGAGCGACGCCTCCGGTTGCATGGCAACCGGTGCTATTGCAACTCCTGTCGAAGATAGGCTGAATATCACCGGCAAAACTGACAACATCCGGGATAACCGTGTCGATTGGGTCAATCCATTCATATTGGCAGGATTGCCAGGTCATGATGCTTAACATCGTGATAATTAATAGTATGATCTTTTTCATAGGCTTTGTTTTTTCAAAATTATAAAAAAAGGCTTCAGTTACGAAGCCTATTTTTAAAATGTCGTTAAATGTTTATTGTATTGAAGCGATTGATTGCTCAAGTAATCTTTTCACAAATTTCGGGTTATGAACGCCAAGGCTCCTGTCTTCCTCAATGCTGATATAGTTCCAGTAAGCGCCGGCAACTTTGTTGGTATACTCACCGGTTTTCGCCAGTCCGTTGACAGGGTTGTAAATTCCGGCAGCCTCTAACAGAGTTTGAAGCTCGGTAAGTAAAGCTTCGATTTCAGGATGCAGTTCTTCGATCAGCTGAATAGCTTCATCTGCGGTATGGCATGGAGCACAACCTGCTACATTGTATTCGCCTTCAGCTGCATCGTACATACTGAATGAATGTCCCCCGGCTGTATATCCGATAGGGTCAGCCATATGACAGGTAACACAGGCATCGGTAATGTTAACGTGTGAACTGTTGGAATATCCGCCTCCCACAAGGTAAAATGCCGTTCCGGTAAGCGTGGAGCCCTGTGAGCCATGATGCGGACCAAAACGGGAGTTGGTAACATTGTACATGCCTCCCGGATTATTGACGTCCGGTATAACATAGGAAGTTCTGGGCTGATGACATGCAAGACAGAGGTTTGCAGCGCCCAGGTCCACAGTTTCCTTTGTCAGCCAGAAAGTGTGAGGAGTGGTTTTCCTCAGTTCAAAATCAGCTTTCGCGTAAGTGTCGTGAATCTTGTGGCAGGTGTAGCAGTTGATGTTTGCCGGATTCTGGACGGCTGCCATAGTCGCTGTAGTATCCGTATTGACTACTTCCTTGAATCCCTGGCTGGTGTGGCAGGGGGCGCAGGTGGTCCTGTTTTCAAAATTATGTCCGCCGATTGCATGGATGGAATTTCCCCACTGGGCAGAAATAATTTCGATCGTTTCAGTGTTGTCATGGCAGGCCCCGCAGGTCGCGTTGCCGTCCATACCGTCTTCACCCGGAGGGCCTTGCGGGCCTTCTTTAGTGCAGGCGGTAACTACAATCAGTGACACAACTACTGCCACTGATAAGATCATTGTTAAAAAGTTCATTTTTTTCATATAGCGCGTTGTTTAAGTTTTGAATTCACGAAGCAATATTACTCACATTCATTAATCGTCATGTTTAAAATGGTGGTGATATTTATGTTATAATTATTTGCATAAGAACCATAGAAATATTGATAAAAATCAATATAAAATCAAGAAGTCCTATTTACAAATCTACAAATGTCAGAAAGACAATATGATAAAGATAAGAAAAAAGATGGATCTGAAAGTTGAATTTTTATTTAGAATGAGTATAAATTTCATTCAGTCGCATCTCATCCGACCTCGGAGATACTCAAGAGCGCTTTTTCATTAAGGATTTTCATCTCATTGCCGTTCAGTGAAATGAGACCTGCGTCTTTAAAGTCTTTCAACACCCGGATGGTCCCTTCTTTAGTCACTGAGGCCATGTCAGCCATATCCTGCCGGGTAATGGAAAGTATGAAGGGGTTTGTTTTGTATACTGATTTATAAAGGTATAATATTACTTCAGCAACACGGCCAGGTACCTGCTTTTGGGTTAAGCTTGTGAATTTTCTGAAGTGGTTGATATCCCTTATATTAGACCTTTTAAGCATTTCGATGGCAAACAGGTTGTTGGTTCGGATGATCTCTTCGATCACCTGCCTTTCAACATAACACGCCAGCGTGTCTTCTACTGCCACCACGGAAAAATGATGCTTATCATCCGTAAACATTCCGGGGCTCCCGATCATTTCTCCCGGACCGATCAGGGAAAGAATGAATCTTTTCCGGTTTTCCGACTCCAGGTATACTTTAACCAGACCTTCAAGGATACAGATCGTATGTGTGAATGAGGTCCCCTGCTTGAAGATAGTCTCCCCGGTGTGATACAAAACCTCGTATCGTTTTTCTTCAAGGAGACTCAAATCCTCCTCGCGAAGCACCCTGAACATCTCGATCCGCTTTTTGCACTGGTTGCAGTCGTATTGTCTGAAGGTTTTAGCCATGAAGGATTGAAGATTTTTTTGACAAATATAATTTATTTATATAAGTTACACAGAGGTCCACTGAGATAGCACGGAGATCCACAGAGGAATTTCAGTGCCATATTCGAAAATCAGAGAATAATATCTAATATTGCTTGAATATTTAGCAAAGAGCGAAGAGCAAATAGCATCCAGCATTTAAAATTTAAAATTTAAAATTACATGAAACAAAAGCCCCGGTTATCTTTCTGGCAGATATGGAACATGAGTTTTGGGTTCCTGGGCATACAGTTTGGTTTTGCCCTTCAGAATGCCAATGTCAGTCGAATTTTCGAAACGCTCGGCGCCAAGGTTGAGGATATTCCCATTCTCTGGATCGCGGCGCCGGTCACGGGCCTGATCATCCAGCCGATCATCGGGCACTTGAGCGACAATACCTGGAACCGTCTGGGTCGCCGGCGACCTTATTTCCTGGTCGGAGCGATCCTTGCTTCCCTGGCCCTGCTTTTCATGCCCAATTCACCCACCCTTTGGGTCGCTGCCGGAATGCTCTGGATCATGGACGCTTCCATCAACATTTCCATGGAACCGTTCAGGGCTTTCGTCGGGGATATGCTGCCTTCAAGGCAACGCACCATGGGCTTTGCGATGCAGAGCTTTTTCATCGGCATCGGGGCGGTGGTCGCCTCAGCATTGCCTTATATGATGACCAATTTCTTTGGTGTCGAGAACACGGCACCGGAAGGGCAGATCCCTCCTTCGGTCAAGTTGGCTTTTTATATTGGTGCGGCGGTTTTCTTCCTGGCGGTTTTATACACTGTTCTCCGGACAAGGGAGTATTCGCCGGATGAAATGAAAGAATTTGCCGGTGAAGATATTGCTGAAGGTCCAAACGGCCACGTAAGGGATGAAATCCTTCCGGCAAAAAAATTCCTGAATAGGAGCTATTACTGGATGATCGCCGGGGTGCTCGCATCCGTGCTCATTTACTGGTATAAACTTGAAGCCGAATTATACATTCTTTCGGTGGGCTTGCTGGCTTTCGGGCTCATCCAGTTCATCACCGGAATTTTAGTCCGGAATGGCAACGATCAGAATGGCTTTGTGGTGGTTATCAATGATCTGTTCAAAATGCCGGGGACGATGAAACAACTGGCCGTCGTGCAGTTCTTTTCATGGTTCGCCCTCTTTGCCATGTGGATCTATACTACAGCGGCCGTTACCAGCACAAAATACGATATGAACCTGGACCGGGAAACCTACCGGCAAATGGTTGACATTATAGAGCAGCCTGCCGTCGCGGAGCGTGCTGAACTGCAAGAAGACCTGCCCGGCATCAGGAAAGAGCTTGATCGTTTGGGGGAACGGCTTGATAAGGGGAAAAAGACGGCTATCCCGATGAAAATAGTCCAGTTTTTCAACGATGAAAAGCGGAATGATGTGTTACACATTGGAGCGGGCCTGAAAGACAGGCTCAGCCACGTGAACAGGGAATATAACAAGGGGGCAGACTGGGTCGGGGTGCTGATGGCCGTATATAACGGATTTGCCGCTATTATGGCCTTCGTGATCATTGCCCTGGCGAATGTTATCGGCCGGAAACGCACCCATGCCATCAGCCTGCTCATCGGCGGGATCAGCCTGGCATCGTTTTACCTTATTTCCAATCCTAACATGCTGATGATCTCAGAGCTGGGCATCGGGCTTGCGTGGGCGAGCATCCTGGCCATGCCATACGCGATTTTAACGGGCTCGCTGCCGCAGCACAAGATGGGGACCTACATGGGTATCTTCAACTTCTTCATCGTGATCCCGCAGATCCTGGCGGCCAGCATCCTTGGTTTCTTCGTGAAGACTATGGCCGGCGGGGAATCGGTTTACGCGCTGATCCTCGGCGGGATCTCCATGGTGATCGCGGCGGTGCTGGTTTTGTTCGTGAAAGATGTGGATGAGTGAGGGTTGGCTGCAAGCTGCAAGCTACAAGCCGCAAGCTTTAAGTTTATTAGTTTAGAGTTATCAGCAGATAGTTTCTTTTTTGCAGCGTTAATTCACTGATTATCTCATAATCCCTGCCGGGGATGATGCGTTGGTCTTCGCGGCTGAGACGGTCTGAGACAGGCTTTACCGGGTTGATCATCATTTCACTGGTTTCTTTTCGGAAGTGATATTCAGCAAGAATAAACTTCTCCGTAATAAGAACCTTTCCTGGTTGCATTGTGTTGCAGCGGGGCAGGATTTCAAGCTTTTCCTTTTCATAATAAAAGATGGTCTGCATGGGCAGGTAGGTAGGGTCCAGGATGCAAACATCCCTTTTCCCGGCTGTTTTGATGATCTCCGCGGCGGCCAGTTTGTTGGCCGGTGCGACGCCTTCGGTAGCGCGTACCGGGAGCACCGTCATGCCGAAGAAGATCCTGAGAAGGATCACAGCAGCCAGGAGATTGATGACCGACCATGAAGGGTTTTTAAGCTGGAGGAAAAACAGGGCGGCCATCAACACGAAGGAAACCAGGCAAACCGGGATCAGCAAGGGGACGGTTTGCATGCTCCCGACCAGCAACGGTACCAGGCTCCCGATAGCGCCCAGGCCGGTTGCTACGAGAATAAGTACCGAAAATAGCCGGAACCTTTCTTTCTCTTTATAAAAATAAATAAGGTAAAAATAAACGAACAACTGGACCATGAAAGGGTAGAGCATGATGATATAGCGCTGCCGGCCGCCGGGCGGGAACCAGTAAACGGGAAAATGCGCGAGGAGCATCAGCAGGGCAAACCGCATAAAAGTATTTGACCGGACATCTTTCAGGAATGACCGCCTGGCGGCAAAGATCAGCAGCAGTGAAGCGGGAAGCAGGTTCATCAGGGTATCCAGCGGATAGAGCAGCAAATGCCCGATGTAATCCAGGAAAGTATCCCCTGACAGTCTTTTCCCTGATTCGACGGACAGGTTCATCAGGTACTTCACGGCGTCGCCATGCCGGCTGTATACGATAAAATATCCAAAGGTCAGCACCAGAAAAATGAGGATACCGGCCAGGTGCTGCCAGGTGAACAGCTTTCTGAAATCTTTATTCACCAGGAAGAATACGAGCAGAGACCATCCCGTGAATACAAGGCTGGGGAGCCCTTTGGTCAGGATCCCGATGGCGCCGAGGAAATATACCGACAGGAAGAGCAACAGGTAGCTCTTCTTCTGGTGGAAATAAAAAAGCAGGATCATTCCGCTGTAGGTGACCAGGCTGTAAAAAATGTCGATCTCCGCCAGCAGCGCGTTGAAATAAAGGTTTCCCGCCGCCGTAACAAACAATAATGCCGAAAGGGCGCCAAAATCAGCACTGACGTATTTTTTTCCTGACCAGAAAATGACCAGGCCAAGCAACAGGAGCGATACTACGGTCGGAATGCGGGTAAGGAGTTCGGTCGGCCCTCCTGCGAAATAATAGATCCCCGCCAGGATCCAGTTGAACAGCGGGGGTTTGAGGTAGTAGAATTCACCGTTTATTGTCGGAACGAGCCAGTTACCCCGGAGCATCATTTCCAGCGCGACGGTTGCGCGCCGGGGTTCCTCCACGTAAAGCGGCACCATTCCCAGGTTGACCAGCAACGCTGGAAGCAGCAGCACTGTGAGACCGGCAAGTGCCCATCGCTCTTTTTTTGAAAAGGAATACAAACGGTCCAGGGTGAATTATCAGGATAAAACCTCGTATTCCTTCGAGATCAGGATATCCGCCTTGGGTTTCAGCGCCTGGACCATGCGGTGTTCCTGCTCGAGCACGGCCATGCGGTATTCGTTCTGGGGTTCTTTCCCCCTGACCACCTGGGCTTTCTTTGTTTCATGATAGGTCAGCTCCAGGAAGATCCTCAGGTCAACTCCTTCGGTTTTGATTGCATACAGGCCATCGATGACCAGCATGTCGATGCCTTTAAAGTCGGTCGTAAGCCGGTCGACCTGCTCCGTGACCAGGTCCACGCAGGGCATGGACGATTCCCGGTTGTTCCTGAAATCTTCGATATTGGTATAGATGGTGTTCCAGTCGTATTCATCGTAGCCCACCACGTTCTCTATCCCGTTCTTTTTGCGCCATTCGGTGCGCTCCAGCGGATGGATCCGGTAATAGTTATCGATGTGGATCGGTTTTGCCTTGATCCCGTGTTTTCTCAGGCCTTTTGCAATGACATGCGCCAGTTCCGATTTTCCCGATCCCGATTCCCCGGAAATGGCTATCATGAATTTATCTTTTTTCTGCTCCAGTATTTTCTGGATGATCGCTTCACCGGCAATCCGGTGTTTATCTTCTATAAGTAGTACGTCACCTAACATGTTTTATAAATTATTTGTTCCAAAGTTCCAAAGTTCCAAAGTTCCATTGCTCCCTCTCCCTCCCGAATGGGGGAGGGCCGGGGAGGGGGCTAGATTTCGAATTCCACCCATTCACCCGTTATTATTTCAAATTCTTTGTTCCTGATCCCGATTTTTGCCGTGCCGGCTGTTGCGCGGTCGATACGGAGGCGGACACAGCAGGGGGTCACTTCGCATTCGTAATCATCCTCCCTGAAGGTGAAGGAGAAGCTGATCCTGCGCCAGTGCACGGGCAGGTTGGGATCGAAGCGGGGATAATCGCCGTGGAGGTTCAGTCCTGCGAAGGAAGCCAGGGCCACCCAGACCGTTCCGGCCATGACGCCGGCGTGAATGCCTTCGGCGGTAGTACCTCCCTGGATATCTGCGTAATCGCTGGTCAGGGCGTCCAGGTATAGCTCCCAGCTCAGCCGGTGGTCACCGGTGAGGTTTGCGAGCTGTGAATGGACAACGCGGCTCAGCGTGGAGCCATGGGAGGTCCTGGCCAGGTAATACTGCAGGTTCCGCATCAGGTAATCCTCCGGCAGGTGGTAATCCATGCGGCCCAGGATCCCATCGACCTCTTCCTTGCTCAGGTTATAGAAGGACATCAGCGTATCGGCCTGTTTTGCCACTTTATATTCATCGGGTGTTTTGCCTTCCGCTTTCAGCAGTCGGTCCATCCGGTAAATATTGCCATATCTGGCACGGTAGTATTCAAAATCAAGTTCATGCAGATCGAAATACCCGTCATATTGTGCGATGATCCCTTCGGGAGAGATCACCAGGTTCAGCCGCGAGGCGATATCATTCCAGCGCTCGGTCTCGCCGCCGGTGAGCCTGAGCTTATCGCACAGCACTGCTTTTTTCCCAGGCTCCATCTTTTCGAGTAACTGGTTAGCCTTGCTGAACATCCAGGCCACCATGATGTTGGTGTAGGCATTGTCTTTCAGCCCGCCTTCTTCGGTGTCCTTGTATTTTTCATGAAATTCATCCGGTCCCATCACCTTGATGATCTCATATCTTCCGGTGGCCCTGTTGAGTTTACTTTTGCTCGCCCAGAAACGGCAGATCTCAAATAAGAGCTCTCCACCGTAATCTTCCATGAATTTCATATCCCCCGTAAAATGAAAGTACTGCCAGACGTTATAAGCAATGGCCAGCGAGACATGCCGCTGCAGGGAACTGTGATCGGGGCCCCATTCGCCTGACAGCGGGTTGAGATGGATCACCTGGGTCTCTTCCCGGCCGTTGCTGCCGCTTTGCCAGGGAAACATCGCGCCCTGGTATCCGTATTCGGCGGCGTATTTGCGTGCTTCGTCCAGTCTCCTGTAACGGTAAAGCAGGACCGACCGGGCTATTTCCCTGAAGTGCATATTGTAGACCGGAAGGATGAACAGTTCATCCCAGAAGATATGTCCCCTGTAGGCTTCACCGTGAAGCCCCCGTGCGGGAATGCCTGCGTCGATGCCGGTATTATGAGGCGAGGTGGTGACCAGCGTGTGGTAAAGGTGCATCCTGAGCAGCTTTTGTGCCAGGCGGTCTCCCACCAGCCGTATATCGATGCGGTCCCAGATCTCTTCCCATTTGCGCGACGATTTTTCAAGGACCTCGTCGAAGGTCTTATACTTCTTACAGATATCCAGTGCCTTTTCAAGGGGATCCTCTTCTTTCCTGCCCAGGTTATGATACAGCGATACAATCTTCTGTACCTTCAGTTCCATTCCCTGCTCCACGTTTTTCGAAAATTCAATCCTGGATCTTCCGGCCGAATGGTTCTTGCTGAAATGGACATAAATCCTGTCCCCGTCCTCGAAGACTTTAACCCTGGCCGTAACCGCTACGACCGTGTTCGACCTTGTGGTTTTCACCACGATATACTGGTGGTTTTCCTCGGAGCCGAGCAAAATCGGTTCGATGTGCTTCTGGTTGAGCTGGCTGTAGCGGTCGACCCCGGCGTTGATATGGTCCCCGTAAAGACCGGAGCGCACGGTGATCCTGGCAGTATAATTCAAGGGGGTGATGGCGTATTCCTGGGCAGCCATATTGGGGTTCTCCATACTGGCAATCCGGCGGGTCACGATCAGTGTTTCCCTGCCATGTCCGTCCCTGACCACGAGCCTGCGCACCAGCAACCCGTTGTTGAATGTCAGCACCCTTTTTACCTCAAGGATGTGGGTCTTATTGATATCGAACCAGTCTTCGTCATTGATTTTAAATGTGACCGGAACCCAGTTAACCACGTTGACAAAATCCTCGTTTTCAATATCCCGGTCGCCGACTTTTGAGACCAGGCGGTTATAAACGCCAGCCATGTAGGTTGCCGGATAGTTGAATTTTCCCGGCTCGGCTTCCGGCATGGCGCCGCGGGTTCCGAAGAAGCCGTTGCCCACGGTCAGCAAGGCTTCCCGGGTTTTTTCCTTTTCAGCGACATAGTCATGGTATTTTATCGACCAGTTATCCAGGAAGATGCCTTGTTTAAACCAGTTCAGTATTCCATCAAAGCCTATTTCACCGATGTCTTTTACAACGATATCGGCTCCATTGGCATAAAGTTCCTGTTCATTTTCTTCCCTTGCTATGCCCAGGACCAGTCCGAAATTTCCTTTTTTGCCTGCCTGCACGCCTGATACGGCATCTTCCACCACCACGGCCCTGTCGTAGCTGACGCCCAGGTTATCGGCAGCCACTGTGAAAATATCCGGTTCGGGCTTTCCTTTCAGCCCCAGTTCGGCGCTGACCTCGCCGTCGACGCGGGTTTCGAACCAATCGAGCAGCCCGGCTGTTTCGAGCACCTGCCTGCAGTTTTTACTCGAGGAGGCCACCCCGACCCGGATGCCTTCCTCTTTGAGCCGGCGGATCAGCTCAACGGTGGATTCATAAGTCTCCACGCCATCCGACCGGAGCGCCTCATTGAAAGCGATGTTTTTCCGGTTCCCGATGCCGCAGATGGTTTCCACTGACGGATCATCCGAGGGATCGCCGTAAGGAATGCTGATGCCACGCGAGGCGAGGAACGATTCAACCCCTTTGTAGCGGGGTTTACCATCCACATACGGCAGGTAGTCGTCTTTTTGTGTGAATTCCCTGAAGGGTTCACCGTATTTCGATTCCCGTTCCCGGAGATAGGCATCGAACATCTTTTTCCAGGCAGCGCTGTGCACCAGCGCCGTTTTGGTGATCACCCCGTCGAGGTCGAATATTACCGCGTCAAAAGCTTGTGAATCCATCTATTTATATATTTTTCGAAAACTGAGGGTTTATCAAGGCCGTAAGTTATATTTTTTCGTTTGAGAAGCTGCCACAAAAATCAGAGCAACCTCTTTATTTCGCATCGCCGACGACTAAAGCCGTCGGTTGATATTTTGTAACACACTCGGAACCAACGGCTTTAGTCGTTGGTGTTCTGAGCCAAAACAAACCAGCTATATAAAATTGACCTCTGATCAATCCTCTTATTTTTTCAAGTCATTAACCAACAAAGACTAAATCCTTCCAGTTCAAGCTGATGATCATGAATTAATACATCATTGCCCAGCAGGTTTCTCCGGAAGGGAATATCCCATTTTATGCTGATCTTTTTCCCTGAAAGATTCTGAACCACAAGGATTTTATATTCATTCACAGTCCTGTAGTAGGCCATCACTTCTTCAGCCGGGCTGCCGTCGGATTTCTTAAGATCCACCCACTCCAGGGTTCCCCTGCCGAATACAGGATATTCATTCCGCGCTTTAAGCATCGACCTCACCCGGTCGAAAACGGCAGATTCATAGGAGGCGGGATCGGCCAGTGCAGCTTCAACCTCCTTCCAGTTGATCTTGCCGCGGACAAGGAAACGCGTGTCATCTTTTCCCACGGCAACTTTCATTTCCTGGTAGTAGGCTTCGTCGTTGAGCTTGCCGAATTCATCGCCGTAGTAGATGACCGGTGTTCCGGGCAGGGTGAGCATGACCGAATAGATCAGTCCGATCCGTGCCGGGTCCCTTTCCATGAGTTCTGACAGCCTGGCGGAGATGCCCTGCCCGAGGCGGAAATCCCACCGGGGCTGGCGGCAGTAGTGCTCATGGATGTATTTGCGGTCTTCTTCGGTGACATAAACCAGTTCGAGGCTCAGTTCGTCGTGGCAACGCAGGAAGGTGAACCATTGCGCCCCGGCGGGGATATCCGGGGTGACTTGCCGTGAAAGGGTCGTGGCTACCGGTCCTTTGCCGGCCATGGCAACTGATTTGAAGATCATGGGCATCAGCGGGAAATGGTATCCGGCGTTGCATTCATTTCCGTTACCGAAGTATTTCACGACCTCGTGCGGTTTCTGGCATGCTTCGGCAAGCAGGAGCGTATTGGGCCTGACCAGGTCGATCACTGCCCTGAAGAACTTCACCACCGTATGGGTTTTCGGGTGATTTTCACAGGCAGTTCCTTCTTCCTTCCATATATAAGGTATGGCATCGGCCCTGAAACCGTCGACGCCGCGTTTCAACCAGAACATCAGGTTGCGCGACATTTCCACGAGCACTTTCGGGTTCCTGTAGTTGAGGTCGGGCTGGAAGTCAAAGAAACGGTGGAAATAATACTCGTCGCCCTGTTTTTTCCAGTTGCTTTCCTCGATCCCGTAGAAGATGATCCTTGCATCGGCATATTCCTTGCCGGTTTTGCTCCAGATGAAGAAATCCCGGTAAGGGTTGTCTTTGGAACTGACCGCTTCGCGGAACCAGGGATGCTGGTCTGAGATATGATTGGTAGCGATATCGAAGATCACCTTCAGCCCATTTTCGTGGGCTTTGTTGAGAAAATCGGTGAACAGCCGGTCGACCTGCTCGTCGGTTGCATTTGCACCGAGCCCGGAGAGTTCTTTCCTGATCTTCCGGTAATCGCTGATATCAAAGCCTGCATCGCGCATGGGCGAATCCAGGATTGGAAGGAGCCAGAGACAATTCACCCCAAGGTCTTTCAGATAGCCGAGACGATTGGTGAGGCCCCGGAAATCCCCGGCAAACAAATCAACATAGAGTGAATACACAACGGCGTCCTTGTACCATTCCTTTTCCAGGTCCGGAAGGGAAAGCTCGCCAAGGAATTGGTCGAGTTCGGCCGTAAATCCGTCCAGCAGGCCGGTCGCCTCATCCGGATAGAGTTCCTTCCAGATAGTATATAAAAGTGAATATTTGCCGTTCATGCCGGTATCTTTATAAATAATTTATAATCAACAAGTAATGAGAATTGATCCATGCTCGTTGGCGGCGGCAAAATTAGCAATTTATCTGTTTCGAAGGTCAGCTAAAGGACAGGACAACATGCAAAAAAGCCCTGAACAAACGTGCAGGGCTTTTTTCAGTCCGGGAAGTTTCTCGGCTATTATGATCTGACTCTAACAGCAACCCGGTCTTGGAATGATATTGGCCAATTCAGATTCCGGATGTAAGTTTACTTTAAAAAAATACCGGTTTTATATTGACGATTCAATATTTATTAATAACCGGGTGTTGAAAAATTTTGTGAGGTTCAACAGCCAAACGGGGGAAGGAGATTTTTTAGAAATCCGCAACAAATTATTTACTTTTGAAATTCACTAATAGATTTTCTGATATGCACCGAATGATCAAATATACGGTTACAATTTTTCTTTTAAGTCTGCCTTTTATTGTCCTGTCGCAGAATCCTGCACTCCGGATCGATCCTCCTTTCTGGTGGGCTGGCATGACAAACAGTTCCCTGCAGCTTATGTGTTACGGGGAAAACATATCAGAAACCGAGCCGAAATTCAACTATCCCGGTGTAGAGCTTGAGCGCATCGTACGGCTTGAGAACCCCAATTACCTGGTACTGGACCTGGAGGTTAGCGCAAGTGCCGTTCCGGGGAAGATTCCCATTGTTTTCGAATACATGCGCGAGGTCCGCTTCTTCGAAGAATACGAGCTGAGGGGTCGTGAAGAAGGATCGAAAAGCAGGCAGGGTTTCGGCAAAGAGGATGTGATCTACCTGATCATGCCCGACCGGTTTTCCAACGGAGATACCACCAATGATTCGGCTGCGGACATGCTTGAGAAGGCTGACCCGGCCAATCCGAACGGGAGACACGGGGGCGATATCAAAGGGATTGTGCAGGAGTTGGACTACCTGTCAGATCTGGGTGTAACCGCTATCTGGCTCAACCCGGTCCTGGAGAACAATATGGCCGCTTATTCTTACCATGGTTATGCCATTACCGATTTTTACCGCGTTGATCCCCGGTTTGGTTCCAATGAGGATTACAAATCCCTGGTCGATGCCTGCCATTCGAAGGGCATTAAAGTGATCATGGACATGGTATTCAATCACTGCGGGGCTAATCACTTGTGGATCAAAGATCTTCCGGCGGAGGACTGGGTGCATCAGTTTCCGGAGTTCACCCGGTCGAATTTCCGGGCTGAAACGGTGATGGATCCGTATGCTTCTGATTTTGACCGGGAAAGAATGCAGACCGGCTGGTTCGACACACCGATGCCCGACCTGGACCAGAGCCATGAAGTCCTTGCCAGTTATCTGATCCAGAACAGCATCTGGTGGATCGAGTTTGCCGGCCTTGACGGCATCCGGATGGACACGTATCCTTATTCCTACAAGGATTTCATGGCTGGCTGGATGCAGCGTGTGATGGAGGAGTACCCGGATTTCGACGTGGTCGGCGAGACCTGGCTGCAGAAAGAAACCCACACCGCCTACTGGCAGAATGGTTCGCCGGTCAGCGGGGATTATACCTCACGCTTGAGATCGGTTACCGATTTTCCGATGCATTACGCGCTGAAAGACGCGCTGGTTGAGAATGAAGGCTGGACGAGCGGCTTAGCACGGATCTATTACGTGCTTTCACAGGATTTTATTTATTCCGATCCGTTCATGAATGTGATCTTCGCGGATAATCACGATCTGACCAGGTTTTATACCAGTGTCGGGGAGGATTTTGCGAAATACAGGATGGCCATGGCGGTGCTTTTAACTACGAGGGGCATTCCCATGCTTTATTACGGCACCGAGTATCTGATGACAGGCGAGGAGCCGAAAGGGCACGGGTATATCCGGGAGAATTTTCCGGGAGGGGAGTGGGGGTCGTCAGTCGTCAGTCGTCAGTCGTCAGTCGTCAGTGAGGAGGGGCATGAATACCTGCGGAAGTTGCTGAACTGGCGCAAGGGCTCGGAGGTTATTCATTACGGGAAGCTGAAGCAGTTTGTTCCGCAGGACGGGATCTATGTCTATTTCCGTTACCTGGATATGGATGCCGTGATGGTAGTCATCAATAAGAATAAAGAAAACAAGCAGTTGGACCTCAGCAGGTTCAACGAAGTGCTTAACGATTATAAAGAAGGTATGGATGTAATGACAGGGGAGAAGTATTTATTCGAAGAAAGCATTGATCTTCAACCTGAAACAGCGTACATCCTTGAATTAAGATGAAGTTCCTGGTTCCTGGTTCCAAGTTCCTGGTTACTTAATTGAAACAATAACTCAATAACTCAATAACTCAAACTCAAAACTCAAAACTAAGAACTCAAAACTTCTAATGCTCAATGCTAAATGCATGCACCCCCCAACCGGATAAAACGATATAAAGCCCCGGATCGTTCATTTCTTCGCCATCGCGGAGATAGAGTTCCCCTGAAGTAACATCAAACAGTTGATAAGTTCTGCCAGGCCTGTATTGAAAGCCTGATTTCACATATGCCTGGGAGGAGGAATCACTCAGGTTGACTACGATCATAAGGGTTTCGTGTTCGCAGACCCACTCAAAGGTCAGTAGATTCCGGCATGTCTGGTTGTCAATCCATCCTGAAACGTTGCACAGGGCCCATTTCCCTTTGCGCACCGCATCAAACCTCAGCAATTTCAGCAATTGCAGGTAAAACTTGCTGATTTCCGCCTGCTCCGGCTCATCCTGTCTTCTTGACAGGAAAACGGGCACTTTTACGGTACGTCCTGTGATTTGCCCGTCATGGATTAGTCGTGGCCCCGGAAGGGTGAGGGACGCCAGGGCGTAAGCCCTGTTCTTCATGAAGTTAAAAAGCCCTGCCGCCCTCGGTTCATCGTGGTTTTCAATAAACCGGAGAAGCTTTTCCCGGTATTTGTCCATTTCCGACAGGTGCTGTAACATGTGGGGCGCTCCTTCCTTCAGGTAATCATAATATCTTTTATCGTAACAATAGTCAAAGCCCTGGGCAATCAGCGCCGGTTCCGTATCCCAGTATGACTCCGCGATGAACATGAAACCGGGGAACTCCTTTTTCACCGCGGGGATCATGAAATTCCAGAAATCCACCGCAGGTGCCTGTCCTGCTTTTTCACCCCAGTTCTTTCCGAAAATATCGTTCATCACCAGCATGGCCATATCACAACGGATGCCATCGCTGGCAGCGGCGATCGTTTTCAGCGTTTCGAGCAGCTTTTCACGCAAGCCATTGTCAAATACATTTAACTGCAAAACATCAGGCCAAGGCGGGTAAAAAGGGTCACGGGCCTTTGCGTAAATATTTTTCCCGGATTTATAAAAGTCTTCGTTACGGGACGACATTTCTTGTTCCGTTCCGGTGATAAAAAAGCCGGGGTTCGATTTGGTCCACGGATGATCGGGGGCCACGTGGTTCGGCACAAAATCCAGGATCAGTTTCATGCCGCGCGCGGCCATTTCTTTCCGGGTCCTGGCCAGGCCCTTATCTCCGCCGATTGACGGATCCACCGTGTACTCTTTGATACAATACGGTGAACCGGCAATATCTTCTTCCTGCAGGTCGGGCAGTGCTTCCTGAAGCTCTTTCATGATAATTTCATGCTTTTTTGCAATTTCCAGGCCCGCATGGCTTCGTTTCCAGACACCCATCAGCCAGATTGCATCGAATCCCATTGCCGCCAGCTCATCGAATTCTTTGACAGGCACATTGGCCAGCGTGATCTTTTTGCGGTATTTTTCTCCCAGTTCCCTTAACCAGATAAATGTATTGATCTCGTAGATCACCGGGTTATCATTTAATACAGTTGCCATCGAATTTTCAATTTTCATGCTCGATCGATCAGGTTTTAATGTTGATTACTAACAATGTGGTAGTAAGACGCAGCAAAATTACAAATTTTTCTTATAACGGATTCAACCTCCCCGGGGAGTCCCTTTAATACCGATATTTGCATAACCAAACACAAATTCCCATGAAGCGAATCGTTCCCCTGTTATGGTTGTTCCTGATCCTGGCTGCCTGCAGCAAGTCCCCGTCCCCCCTGCCTTCCCATCATTTTATACCCGGCCTTGCACTTCCCCTGCGTCTTGACAAAGACCAAACGGAACTGATTATAACAGATTTCGTGCCAAATCCGGAGATCGTCGATTCAGTTTACCTCGGGAGGTTGAAAGCTGTGTTGTCGCCGGATAAAGCTACTGCAAGTTTTAAACCTTCCGGGATCATTGAGCCGCTTTCTGAAATGAAAGTATGGAGCAATGGCGGTTGGCAATCGGTCCTGGTCATGAAAAGCAGGAAAACGGACTTCATTTATACCTTTGATCCTGCCGGTAAGGAATACAGCAGTGTGCAGCTTGCCGGCGAATTCAACGGCTGGACCCCGTCGAGGACGGAATTGAAACTGGAAAATGGAAACTGGTCGGTTGTCCTTCCGCTGAATCCGGGCAGGTATCAGTACCAGCTTGTCACTGATGGGAAATGGAGAGTTGATCCTGCCAATCCGGATTCGGTGGATAATAACAACGGGGCATTCAACTCGGTCCTGAAAGTGGGCCTGGTGGAAAAATCGCTGCTGCCATTTCTTTATACCGATGATATCGAAGAGGGTAGAAACAGCCTCTCAATAAGATGGACAACCAAACCGGAAGCGTTTTTCGTCTTCTGGCAAAATATCCGGTTGGATGAGTCATATCTTGAATTAGAAGAAAATAAGCTTGAAATCTCAATTCCTGCAGAGGCAACATCGATGGAGCGTTCGTTCATCAGGATTTATTCATACAACGATGCCGGTGTATCGAATGATCTCATGATACCGCTTAACAACGGCAGCGTGGTTTCGGATCCCGCGAAAGTCATGCGTACCGATATGGAAGCACAGATCATCTACAATGTTTTCGTGGACCGTTTTCACAACGGTAATCCCGGCAATGACGAGCCGATTGGCGATCCGGCGCTGGTGCTGCCGAAGGCCGATTTTTTTGGCGGCGATATTGCGGGCGTTACGCAAAAGATCAGGGAAGGATATTTTAATGACCTGGGCGTGAATACAATATGGATTTCCCCTGTCGTGCTGAACCCGAAAGGCGCGTATGGCCAATGGAATGACCCGAAGACCAAATTCTCGGCCTACCACGGCTACTGGCCGATCTCTTTCACGCAGGTTGACCCGCGCTTTGGTACATCGGCAGAGTTGAAAGAAATGGTGAAGACCGCCCATGACAACGGGCTGAACGTCCTGCTGGATTTCGTGGCACATCATGTCCATGAACTGCATCCTTATTATATTGAGCATCCTGACTGGACCACCAGTCTTTACCTGCCGGACGGAACGAAAAATACCGAGAAGTGGGACGAGCACCGGCTCACCACCTGGTTCGATGATTTTCTGCCCACGCTGGACCTGCAGCAGGTTGAAGTGACGGAAATGCTGACCGACTCGGCAGTTTGGTGGTTGCGGGAATACAACCTGGATGGTTTCAGGCATGACGCCACCAAGCACATCCCGGAGATCTTCTGGAGAACGCTGACAAAAAAGATCAAGGAGAAGGTGGTTGCGGGTGAAGGGCGTGATATATACCAGATCGGGGAAACCTACGGCGGGCCTGAGCTCATATCCGGTTACGTGGGTGCAGGAATGCTCGACGGGCAATTCGATTTTAATGTTTACGATGCAGCCATCGGTGTGTTTGCACGCGAAGAGGATCCGTTCACCAATCTCGACAACACGCTGCAGACCAGTTTTGACTTTTACGGAAATACGAACCGGATGGGATACATCACCGGCAATCAGGACAGGGGCCGGTTTATCTCTTACGCCGGCGGAGACCTGAAGTTTGGTGAAAATGCAAAGATGGCCGGGTGGAAAAGAGATATCGGCGTCGGTGATCCGGTCGGATACCAGAAGCTCTCGATGCTGACGGCCTTTATCATGACCATTCCGGGGCTGCCGGTGATCTATTACGGTGATGAGCTCGGAATCCCCGGCGGCAATGACCCTGATTCGCGGCGGCAGATGAAGTTCGCGGACCTTACCTCCCTGGAGCTCACGACAAAGGAGAAAGCAACGAAGCTGGCCAGGATCAGGCAAGAAAACCTGGCCCTGATCTACGGGAATTTCATGACGTTGCAGGTCAGTGACAAGATTTATGCCTATGCCAGGAATTACTTTGACAATTCCGTGATAGTTGTGTTCAACAAGCGCAATGAACCGGTAAAGCTGACGGTGAGTTTGCCCGGCTGGCTGGATGCGGAGGGAATGAAATCCGGATTCGGGAATGATTTCGCAATTAAAGACGGGGAGCTTTCGATAGATCTTCAACCCTGGTCGTTTGAAATATTATACAATAACTAAATAAATAAATAAATGAATATCAATAAAATGACAATTACCCGAACCTTATCTGAGCTACTGCTGCTCCTGCCGGTGATCCTGATCCTGTTGGTTGTAGCCTGCAATGCCCCCAAAAAGGAAACCCCGGCGACGAAAGAACCGCCGCAGAGCTTTGTCGTTCATCCGCAATGGAGCCGCAACGCGAACATTTACGAGGTGAACATCAGGCAATTCACTCCCGAAGGGACTTTTAACGCCTTCCTTGAGCATATTCCCCGCCTGAAAAAAATGGGTGTGGATATCCTGTGGCTGATGCCGATCCATCCGATCGGGGAGAAGAACCGCAAAGGCAGCCTGGGAAGCTATTATTCCGTGAAGGATTATAAAGGAGTCAATCCTGAGTTCGGCACCCTTGATGACTTCAAAAAACTTGTCGGGACCGCACATGCCCAGGGGATGAAGGTGATCATCGACTGGGTGGCCAACCACAGTTCGTGGGACAATGCCTGGATCACGGAACACCCGGAATGGTATACGAAGGATTCACTGGGTAATTTTGTTTCTCCTTATGACTGGAGCGACGTCGCAGATCTTAATTATGATGACCCCGGGATGCGTGCGGCCATGATCGATGCGTTTAAATATTGGGTCACGGAGGCCGATATCGATGGTTACCGCTGTGATGTCGCCGGCATGGTGCCACTGGATTTCTGGGAGCAGGTCCGGGCCGAACTGGACCGGATCAAGCCGGTTTTCATGCTGGCAGAAGCCGAAGAGCCACCGCACCATTTCCGGGCCTTCGACATGTCGTACGCCTGGGAGTTGCATCATATCATGAATTCCATTGCCAAAGGAGAGAAAAACGCCAACGCGCTGGAAGACTATTTCCGGAAACAGGACACCCTTTATCCTACCGATGCTTACCGGATGGCATTTACCTCGAACCATGACGAGAACTCCTGGCAGGGGACGGAATTCGAGCGGATGGGCGCCGGCTCGGTCTGCATGGCCGTGCTGACGGCGACCCTGCCTGGCATGCCACTGGTTTACAGCGGCCAGGAATCTGCCTTCAACGAACGCCTGAGGTTTTTTGACAAAGACACCATCATCTGGGGGGATTACCGCCTCGAGCCCTTCTACCAGAAGCTTTTCGCTTTGAAACATTCCTACCAGCCGCTCTGGAACGGGAACTGGGGAGGAAAGCTGAAGCGGATCAATACGACTGCCGACACCGCTGTATTTGCTTTCACCCGTGATAAAGAAGGCGACAGGGTTTTTGTGCTGGCAAACCTGACGGGTGAGGTAAAGGAATTCAAATTGAAAGGGGATGCCTTTGCTGGCAACTACAAAGAATGGTTTTCGGAAGAAGAGATGACGTTTAAGAAGGGTGATGCGGTGAGGCTGAAACCTTGGGAATACCTGGTATATGTGAAATAACCTCGCTTTGGTTGTGAACTCCAACGACTAAAGCCGTTGGTTCCAAGTTAGTTGCAAAATAAAAACCGACGGCTGAAGTCGTCGGTTTTATTTGTAAGGCTATAGTAACCAACGGCTTTAGTCGTTGGAGTTTGAAACCACAGAATGGTTACCCATTTAGTACCCCGTATTCTGTTCCAGATTCTCGTTCACATCCAGTTTGCTCTGCGGGATAGGCCACAGGCTGCGGAAAGGCTCCGTGACATTTTCCTTTTCCCACCTGGGAGCGAAATAATTCAGCGGATTATCAGCCGGGATCTCGTCTGCAAAGCGGATCATGTCCGACCGGCGGTGCCCTTCGCAAAATAGCTCGCGGCCGCGCTCTTCAAGCAGGTCAAGGAAGGTGACCTCATCAAGATCACCTGCGCTGGCGCGGGCCCTGACTTCGTTCACAATCGGCAATGCATCACCGGCCTGTCCAAGACGCAGCAGGCATTCGGCTTTCATAAGCAGCACATCGGCATAGCGGAAGATCGGGAAATCGTTGCTGATATACCTTGGACTGGCGGCGATGAAGGGGAATTTGGCCACACGCGCGCCGCATTGCCTGAGGCAGTTGGGTTCGAGCTGGTTAACGAACGGTGTGAGGTTGACCTGGGCTCCGTCCGGGTCAAAAGGTTGGGTGGGACTGAAGGTTTCCCAGCTCGGGTCGGTTACCGGGGTCCCGTCGTCGAAGAATTGCGGCCCGAAAAGCATACCGTTCCGGCGGAGATCTTCCGCGCCGAACAGGTTGAAGAAGCTTTCCTGGAAGCAGATACCGTTCCATGTAGCGGCCGTGAAGCCGTATTTCTGCTGCAATCCATAATGCAGCGAGAAGAGGTGGATTTCGAATCCGTCTGCCAGTAATTCATCAAAAGGAACGGCCAGGATCACCTCCCTGGAACCGGACGCATCGGCGATATAATTGTCAAAGTAATTGGCGTTAAGGTTGTACAATCCGGAATTGATGATCGTATCGCAGGCTGCCAGGGCTTTTTCCCATTGTGCCGTACCGGTGAAAACCGCTGCATTGAGGTACATTTTGGCAAGGATCATCTGAGCTGTGTAGTAATTGATCCTGCCGTACATCGGCAGCCCGGTTTCCCTGGATAAGTATGGCATGGATTCGAGCAACTCACTTACAACCCAGTCGTGCACTTCCTGTCGTGAGGAAGTGAACGGCTTGGCAGGGCCGTTGAAGTCATCCACGATCGGCACGTTGCCGAATTTATCGACCAGCCAGTAGTAGTAGAGAGCGCGCAGGGCCCGCAGTTCTGAAACTGCCGGCGTAACATCAACTCCTTCAAGGCTTTCGAACTCATAGATGAGCCGGTTTACTGTACTGACCCCGTTGGCGTAGATATTGGTCCACCAGTGGTTGAAATAATTATCCTGCGAGGTCCAGGTATGACGGTGAAAGCGGTGCCATTCACCGCCGTCGAGCCAGTCGCCTCCCCGCTGGGGAACGATCAGCATGTCGGTGCCGCATTCGCTGCCCTGCATACCGTATTTATGCCCGACCAGGTCGTACAATGAAGTGTATGCTTTACCAAAGGCATAAACCAAATTGTCCGGATTTGAAAAGAAATTATCGGCAGTCAGGTCGGAATAGACTTCTTCATCCAGTTTGGTGCAGGAAGGTTGGACCATCACCAGTAGTGCGATGGCCAGGAATATTTTCAGGGTGATTAAGAACTTTTTCATAGCTGATTGATGTTATCTGATTTGCAATTAAAAAACAACATTCACGCCCAGGGTGAAGGTCCGGGTGCTGAAATACGTATTCTGCCGGTCGAGGCCGGGAGCCAGGGCATTGTTATTATCGGCCGAGTCTTCGTAACGCACTTCGGGATCAACACCGCTGTAATTGGTGATCGTGAACAGGTTCTGGCCTGAAAAGTAAACTTTCAGGCTTTCCACGTATTCATTCTTCTTCAGTTTGAAGTTGTACCCAAGCGACCAGTTGTCGAGCCGGACAAAATTGGCTTTTTCAACGTGAATATCAGAATAAGAAGGGCCATCGGTCACATCGGCATAATCATTGATAATGTCCATACCACTCTGGATACCCAGGGCTTTTGGTACGCCGAATTTGGCATTGTTGACATTGACGAGCGAGTGTCCGAAAACTCCCCTGAGGAAGAAGTTCAGGTAGAACCCCTTGTAGCTAAAGGTATTTCCCCATCCGAACTGGAATTTGGGCAGTCCGTTTCCGATAACACTGTAACCGTCTTTTGGTACGCCCGACTTGGTTGTATCTGTACCAATCTGAGCGCCGGTACTGTCTCTCAGAATGGTCTCGTACCACATTGCCCCCGCTGTATCAGTGTAAACATATATGGGTGCATAGATTTGTCCTACCGGGCCTCCTTCTTCGAGTTTGATCGTTTGTATTCCGATAAGGCCCGGATCTCCAAGCTGACCGAACCACAGCGTACTTTGGTTTCCTGTAAGCGTATCCGTTATCTTTACCAGGGTTGTTTCGAAGAATTTTGCAAAATTGAGCTCGGTGTTCCAAACGAATTCCCGCGTTGATAAGGTCTGGTACTGTACATTGAATTCCAGGCCTGAATTCTTTAACTCACCAAGGTTAAGCCACATCCTTGAAGCGGGATAAGGCGGCACGGGAACATCATACTCCAGGATCAGGTCCTCGCTGTTGCTCTGGTAGTAATCAATAGAACCGGTGATCCTGTAATCGAGCACTGCAAAATCAAGTCCAAAGCCAAGATCATGCTTGGTTTCCCATTGCAGATCAGGGTTATTGTTCCGGGTGGGACCGTAAGCCTGAATATATTCTCCATTATAGAAGAAGTAATCATTGGTGGCATTGTACAAAAGCTTCGACAGATAGGGATTTGGCGGGAGATTTCCGGTAACGCCATAGCCTCCGCGGACCTTCAACCGGTCCACATAAGGTATCTCAATATACCTGGCCAGGTCAACCCCGGCACTGACCCCGGGGAAATTCCCCCACTTCGCGTTTTCACCGAACATTGATGAGCCGTCGCGCCTGAAGTTCGCGGTAAGGAATATGCCATTATCATAGTTGGCTGTTGCACGGGCATAGAAACCGATCAGTGTCGTCCGGTCCTTCCAGCTGTCAAACATCTGGTTATTCGGGAGGTCACCGGATGCGGAGCCCAAATCGTTGTAAGAAAAGTCATCCGAGAGGAACCCTTTGCCAAAAGCCCAGAAGCCTTCATTAGTGGCCTGTTGCCAGGAGTAGCCGCCCAGCACTGAGAAAGTGACTTTTTCGATGGTCTTTTCATAGGATCCCGTCAACTCCAGCATATGGTTGAAATAGTCTTTGGTCTCACGGCGTGCGAATCCTTCATGGCTGCCCGTCCCGTGCGCCGTCCAGAGCGAATTTTTACTGTAGTAGGTCCCGTAAAGGTCATTATTTGAAGTCAGTGAATAAAAAGCCGAAGCTTTCAATCCCTTGATGATCTCGTAGGTGCCTTTGAATCCGCCCTGGATGTTGTATTTCTTGCCATCGAGATCGTTTTGTTCGATGATGGCGACAGGATTATAGAAATAGAAGGCAGGACGCTGGAAATAGCCTCCCCATTCTTCGGAGAACGGGTCTTCAGCAGTTATAGGGGCAGTAGGATTAAAAATTGTGGCATACTGCAGGGCTTCCGAAGGAGAGTATTTCTCATTCCGTAGAGTTGTTGACAGGTTTAAATCGAAGGTCAGTTTGTCCTTTAAAGCTTTCTGCGACAGGTTGAACCGGCCGTTTAGCTGGTTGAAGCCGGTTCCCATGACCACGCCGTCCACCTCCCTGTAGTTGGCGGCCACGCGGTAGTTCGTGTTTTCATCGGCGCCGCTCATGGCCAGGTTATAGGTTTGCGACAGCGACGGGCTGGTGATCTCATCGAACCAGTCGGTGGTGTAGCCGAAATGGTTCGTCGAATCCCCTTCCGTAAGTGAAAGGTAATCGTCCGCGCTGAGGTTGCTGACCGTTCTGGCGATCGTTTCATACGTCAGAGAAGCACCGAATTCCACGTTGAACGTTTTCCCTCCCGGCACGAATTCACCTTTTTTTGTGGTGATCAGGATAACCCCCGAAGCGGCCCTGGTACCATAAATTGCCGCTGCGGATGCATCTTTCAGTACATCGATGGAAACGATGTCCTGCGGGTCGATGGATTTCATGTTGGCACCCGGGATCCCGTCGATGACGATCAGCGGCTCGGTGTTGGAACCGAAGGTTGAGAGGCCTCTCAGGCGAATGGTGAAATCCTGGTTGGGGTCATTTCCCGGCTTGGCAATAGAAAGCCCTGCAACCTTGCCCTGGATCAACTGGATGGGGTCGCTGATGTTGCCGCGGTTGAAGTCTTCCGCTTTCACGCTGGAGACAGCGCTGGTCACTTCACGGGTTTTCTGCGTGCCATAACCGACCACGACCACTTCCGTGAGCTGCTGCCCCGGAGATAGCTTTACGTCGATTTTTCCCGAGGTAATTTCTATAACCTGGGTCGTGTAACCGACGAATGAGAAACTCAGCGCGTTGACCGTATCGGGAACGGCAATGCTATAATTTCCGTCGATATCCGTCACAGTACCCAGCGTTTTGTTGGTAGCAGCCGTAACATTCACCCCGATCAGGGTTTCGCCTGTTTCGGCATCTTTAACAACTCCGGAGACTTTTTTCTCCTGGGCGTACAGGCCGGTCATGCAAAAAATCATGATCAATCCCGTTAATCCCACTTTCAATAAACTGCGTAAATGATTATTCATAAGATGTTTAATTAGATTATAGACTAACTTACTAAACAGGTGCCTAAATTAACATTTTTTTAATTGATTTTTCCCGGTTAACTATTATGAATTTTTATGAAATTTAATGATCCGGATTTGAAATTATATAGTATTTTAGCACCAAAGAATTAGTCCAAAACATCAATTAATTAATTAATAATCTGTTCTATGAAAAAATCTTTACTATTCTTAATGATTCTCGCTTCATTTATTACAACTGAAGTGATGGGCCAGTGCGGACGAGTCGGTCTCATTGGCGAATTTAACGGCTGGGCCGCCGATTACTGGATGGTCCGTAACCCTGAACAGCCCGAACTTTTCACGGTGATTCTGTCGGTTGGCGCCGGCGATGATGGCAATGCCGATGGTATTATTGAAATGAAATTCCGTGCCAATTCCGATTGGGCAACCAACTGGGGCGGAGCTGATTTTCCTTCAGGAACTGCTACGCCGGACGGGCCAAATATCCCGGTCCCGTATGGAAATTATCTCGTATCCTTTAACTGCAGCACGGGGTCATACAGTTTCCAGGCCACTTGCGGTGAGATCGGCATGATCGGCGAATTCAACGGCTGGGCCGCTGACGAGTGGATGACCCGCAGCGCCATGGATCCGAATGTCTGGAGCGCTATCGTTATTTTCACGGCCGGCAGCGACGGTAACAGCGACGGCATTGTAGAATTGAAATTCCGCCAGAATTCCGACTGGGGAGTGAACTGGGGCGGTGCTGATTTCCCGTCAGGGACAGCTACCCAGGACGGCCCGAATGTTCCGGTGCCGGTTGGTTCCTACAAGGTCGAGTTTAACTGCTCAACAGGCGCTTACAATTTCACCAGCACCTGCGGTAACATTGGCCTGATCGGTGAATTCAACGGATGGGCCGAAGATTACTGGATGACCCGTAACATGGCCAGCCCGAATGAATGGTCGGTCATTCTTACCCTGGATGCTTCCGCTGATGGCAATGCCGACGGCATCGTGGAAATGAAATTCCGCCAGAATAGCGACTGGGGCGTAAACTGGGGTGGCGCTGACTTTCCGTCCGGTACAGCTACCCAGGACGGCCCGAATATCATGGCGCCTGTTGATGGATCAGGCCTGACCACCGATTACATGGTGACCTTTAACTGCTCCACCGGTGCTTACACCTTTACTGCGGCCAGCGGCGCCATCAGCATGATCGGCGCGTTCAACGGCTGGAACGGCGATGTCCCGATGAACAGGGATGCGATGAATCCAAACCTCTGGAAACTGTCCCGTTCATGGTTTGCCAATTCGGATGTCAAATTCCGTGAAAATAAGGATTGGAGTGCCAACTGGGGTAACAATACCTTCCCGAGCGGGACCGGTACGCCCAACGGCCCGAACATCCCGCTGGTGGCCGGCAAATATGATGTGACTTTCAACACCACGACCTTTGAATACAACTTCACCGCCAATCCGAACTTCTGCGGTGAGATCGGCCTCGTGGGCGACTTCAACGGCTGGGGCGCCGGCGATCCTCCAACGGATGTATGGATGGTCCGCGACCCGATGTACCCGAGCCAGTTCTCCCTGGAATATAACTTTACCTCCAGCACCCAGCTCCTCTTCCGCATGGATGCCGACCAGACATTTGCCAATGTATGGGGCGGTACCTTCCCGGAAGGAACCGGTGTGCAGGACCCGACCGCTTTGATTGACGTTCCCGGTGGTAAATACCAGATCTATTTCAATTGCAAATCCGGCGACTTCAAGTTCGTCCGCCTGGGGAATGCGGTGATCGCTCCCAAAGTGTTCAACATGGTAGTTGACGGACAGCTTGACGAAGCCGACTGGAATATCGATCAGAACATCAGCAATGTGGTCAACGGTACACTGACCGAAGATCCTAACTTGATTTATTTCGGCGTGACCTATAATGATGAATATTTGTTCGTCGGGCTGGATGTGATGGACGGAGCACTGACCCCAATGGAAATGGGCGAGCTCTTCATCGATGGAAATAAGAACGGCGGCGCCTATGATGAAAATGACCTGCATATCCGCTTTGCCGGACCCGTGGTCATCGTAGTCCATCCGGATACAATCGAAGGTATCCAGCTTGGATTTGCCGTGAAGCCGCTTGGTGATGGCTATACCGCGGAACTGGCCATCCCCTGGTCAGAACTTGGCGTAACAGCAGTAATGGGCAATCAGATCGGATTTGACCTGATCATCAGCGACAGTGATTCCGGAACAAGTATCGATTACCAGATGGCATGGAACGGTGGCCTGCAAAACTACCAGGTTACTTCCGCCTTCGGTGACCTGCTGTTTGGTACATTATCCTGCGGCTGTATTACTTTATACAACGCAAACGTGGGTGATGTCCTGCTGAATACCCCGTCAGACCAGCCAACCTACTATGTGGGCAACTTTGAGATGTTTGAAAATCAGGATCTGTTTTTCAGAAAAGATATGAGTGAAGCCGTGATGTGGGGCGCCGGTGATTTCCCGGCAGGAACTGCCACACTTAACGGTGCAGCAATCCCCGCCGTTACCGGTCGTTACAGGGTCGGCTTCGACTGCATGACCGGCGCTTATACCTTTACCAGTGAACCGGCTGACGACGGAGTGGCTTATTCCGATTATACCGATACCCCGGTAACCATCGACGGTGACCTGTCTGAATTCAATCTAACATATTCATCGGCAATCGTCGTTGAAGGAACAACTGATAATACAGTCACCTGGGGATCTAAATGGGATAAGGACAACTGGTACCTTGGCGTAAAAGTCGTCGACGCCAATATCTTTGCTCTTTCTGACCCGTGGAACAGTGATGCCATTGAGTATTATATCGATGGTAACCACGACAGGGATGGCACTTATGACGGCGATTTTGATACCCAGTTGATCCAGATGATCACTGACCCGTTTGTTGACACCGTTTTGTGGTTAAAGGCTGACGGTGTGCAGTTCACTAACTGGGAATCGAAGATTGTAATGACAGGTGACGGTTATAATGTAGAATTAAGAATAGGATGGGATGCATTCGGATTTATCCCCGGAAAAGGCAGATCATTCGGATTCAGCCTTGGTAATGATGACAACGATGACGGTGTTGCACGCACAGGTCAGAGTGTGTGGTACGGAACGGGCAGCAACTGGAGCAATACCGGTGATCTTGGTGACCTCCAGCTTGCCGGTGGGCCTTATACTTTCGGGATTGCCGACATTGTAGATTACAGCAATGAAGTTGTCCTGTTCCCCAACCCGGCCAACGACAATGTTTACCTGAGAATGAACAGCGACATCTTTACCGGTGAGGTGACCCTGAATATCATGGACATCGCCGGGCGAACGATCGTCAACAGGCAAATGACGGTCAGCTCAGATGAACTGATCCAACTTAACGCCTCCAGTTTCACTTCCGGAATGTACTTTGTGAACATTACCGGCAAGAACGGTGTGAAAGCGGTGAAGAAGCTCATCGTTCAGTAGTAGCGTTTATTTAATAAAAAATATGGGGCTGCTCATAAGTTTGAGCAGCCCCTTTTTTTTTGTATCGCCGACGACTAAAGCCGCCGGTTTCTTAACCTCACCCCCCGTGAGGGTGTAACAGAAGTCTCTTTGCGTAACTTTGTGTCTGCTTTGTGTAGCTTTGCGTAATAGCTAAAGGGCTGTTACACAAAGATTCGCAAAGATACCGCAAAGTTTCGCAAAGAGATTTTTCCATTAATTTAAGAGTTCTGTTACACCCTCAATAGGGGGCAGGGGGTAAAGGGGGTGAGGTTGTCAGACCCGACGACAAAAGCCGTCGGAATTCAAATCGTCAGAATGATTAACAAGAATGGATCTGGACTTTTAGGACAGTCTCTTTTATTGCCTATTTTTGCATAAAATTCAACATTTTATGAGAAAACTCCTTGTCACACTTTGCATATTCCTCATCGGAATTATTGTCAATGCCCAATTGGTAACCACCGACCCGCCGCTGCCCATCGTTACCAACCCTGTGACCGTTACGTTCAATGCGGCGCTTGGCTCCGGTGGCCTGGCAGGTTATACCGGCGATGTTTATGCCCATACCGGCGTCATTACACAATATAGTGCCGGTGGTTCGGACTGGCAATACGTGATGACAGACTGGGGGGAAAATACGCCTGAAACAAAGCTGACACGGATCGGGCAGGACCTTTATTCTTTAAATATAACACCAGCTATTCGAGATTATTACGGTGTTCCGGCCAATGAAAAGATCTTGCAAATGGCTTTTGTTTTCAGGAGTGCTGCCCAGGTGGGAGGCATATGGCTTGAAGGTAAGACCGAATCGGGAGGGGATATTTTTATCGATGTTTTCGAGCCCGGATTGTCGGTTTCATTTGCTCTGCCGCAGCAGTTCCCCGTCATCGTGCAGCTTGAGGAGTCATTCATCACCGAAGTTAATGCCAATGAGGCCGATTCAGTGATGCTTTACAAAGGAAATGAATTGCTGAAACAAGTAGCGGGTAATTATCTCAGGGATACTATCACAGCCAGTGAAGATGGTAAGTTTTGTATTAAAGCAATTGCTAAAAATTCAGAGCAAATGGTGGCTGATTCCTTCTATTATCATGTCAGGCCGCCCGTTACAATTGAAGCACGCCCGGCAGGTGTTTTCGACGGTACGAATTACACAGGGAGCCAGTCGGTGGTCCTGAGCCTTTTTGCACCTTATAAAGAATACATTTATGTAATAGGGGATTTCAATAACTGGGATATCGATGAGGCGTATTACATGAAACGGACTCCCGACGGAATGCGTTACTGGATTGAGATCGACGGGCTGGAGCCGGGAAAGGAATATGTTTACCAGTATTTTATCGATGGAAAGATCAGGGTGGGGGACCCGTATGCCGACAAGACCAGCGATCCATTCCATGATAAGTATATTACAGAGGATATCTATCCCGGTTTGATAGATTATCCTGATGGAAAGACCACAGGGATTGCGACTGTAATTCAAACAAACCAGCAACCTTATGAATGGGAAGTAGAAGATTTTTCACCAGTATCCACAACAGATCTTGTAATTTATGAAGTTCTGACCAGGGATTTTACAACAGAACATACCTATGCGGCATTGATAGAAAAGCTTGATTACCTTGAAGATTTGGGGGTTAATGCTATCGAGCTTATGCCTTTCAATGAATTCAACGGGAATATCAGCTGGGGTTATGAGCCTGTATTTTACTTTGCACCAGATAAGTATTATGGGCCGAAGAATGAACTGAAACATTTTATTGATGAATGCCATAAACGAGAAATAGCAGTACTTATGGACATGGTTTTTAATCATACGTATAATTCCAGCCCGATGGTATTGATGTATTTTGATGGAAGCAAGCCTACACCGGACAATCCATGGTATAATGTCAGCACAAACTTTCTGAATCCGGATTTATCATGGGGTGGTAGTGATTTCAACCATGAGAGTATTTATACTCAGCAATTTATAGATAGTGTGAATGCCTATTGGATGAAAGAATATAAGTTGGATGGATTCCGTTTTGATTTTACGAAAGGATATGGTAACAATTATAAGGGTGAAGATGATTACTGGGGAAATAACTATGATGCTGACAGGATTAGGTTGATCAAAAGAATGGCCGATGCAATCTGGGCAAGATATCCGGATGGAATAGTTTCAATAGAGCACCTGACCGATAACTCCGAAGAGAAGGAGTTGGCAGATTATGGGATTCTTTTGTGGGGAAACCTGAATTGGAATTATGGTCAGGCTGCTATGTCTTACCTGAACAATAATGAATCGGATT
Source organism: uncultured Bacteroidales bacterium (assembly GCA_964447005.1). Taxonomy (GTDB): domain Bacteria; phylum Bacteroidota; class Bacteroidia; order Bacteroidales; family JAGOPY01; genus JAGOPY01. The sequence continues at coordinate 26,624 of CAYUQP010000015.1, read as the reverse complement.
TTTCATGGATTGATTATCAGAAGCGGGGATGGAACGATCCCCATGTAATTGGTTACATGGAAAGCCATGATGAAGAGCGGCTTACTTATAAATGCGAAACCTGGGGTAAGATTCAGGGTGATTACAGTATAAAAGATACTGCCACAGCCCTTCACCGGATGGCCATGAATGCATTGTTTTTCTTTACTATCCCCGGCCCGAAATTAGTGTGGCAGTTCGGCGAAATAGGTTATGATTATTCAATCGACTATAACGGCCGTACCGGTGAAAAACCGGTAAGATGGGATTACCTGGATGATAGCCGGAGGAAATACCTTGCGGACTTTTACGGCGCATTGATCGGGCTGCGTATTGAACAGCCTGTCTTTGAAACAGAGGACTTCGACCTGTTTGTTGCCGGCGCCATGAAGAAGATGACCCTGGCGCACAGCACGATGAACGTGCTTATTCTCGGAAATTTTGATGTCAAGGAAGGGACCATTGTTCCCGGCTTCGCTCATACAGGCACCTGGTACGAATACTTCACCGGCCAGCCGCTGGAAGTGACCGGCCTGGCCACAACCATGACCCTTCAGGCCGGCGAATACCGGATGTATACGGATGTCCAGCTCCCCACGCCAATCATCGGCACAGGTATCGAAGATAATGATGACCGCAGTGAGGGCTTTCTGAAAGTCTATCCGAACCCTTCCAGGGATTTTAACATTGAAGTGGAATTGACCGAACCGTGTTTGCTGAATATCATTGTGTACGATATAATGGGAAGGAAAGTGGATGAAATAGTGAAAGCAAGTTTTAATTCAGGAAATCATAAATTCAATTGGTCAGTAGATAATAAAGGCTTAAATTCCGGAGTATATTTCATTCATGCCACTTCCGAAAAGTCATCTTCTGTCAAGACGCTGATATTGCCATAGCACACGGATGACACGAATGCAACGGATTTACACGGATCAGATTCGTGATCATTCGTTTATTCGTGTCATTCGTGTTCTATTCCCGAATTCAGGAAACGTTTTGATTTTTCTTCTTCGCTTGAATGAATTTAGCGGCTCCGTAGCCTAGGCTTGCCAATACCAGTATAGAGACCCCCCCGTCGATCGGGGCTGCGCCGCCTCCGCCCTGATTGCCGTTGTACCCGTGGCCTCCGGGAGGATTCGGGGCCTGGCCGTTTGCTGTTATGTAACACAAGATCATGGAGATCGTCAATACGATAAGAAAACGGTATATGTTTCTTGTTTTCATTTTAATTTTGGGTTTAATTATTTGTTAATGAAAATCTTCTGATACGATATGCCCGAAGGAACCGATAAATTAAGGATATAAAGCCCCGGTGAAGCACTGACCGTGATCATGCTCCGGCCTTCACGGAGTTCCGAGCGCTGAATGCACTTTCCCTCCAATGTGAAGATTGAAATACTTGCCGGCTGGTTTCCCGGGTTGTCAATATAAACCTGGTTCCCGTAACACCAGACGCCTGGCTTATCCGCATTGGGGTTTTCTTTGCCCGTTGTATTCATGAAATGCAGTATAAACCTGTCCTCGGTATGCAATGGGTCATGAGTGAACGAATAGGTCTGCTGTTCGCGCAGGTCCGTCCATGTGTCCAGCAACCGGTCCTCGAGAAATATCCCCGTGGCAGGTTCAAGTCCTTCAAAATCGAATGCTTCGAGGGCCAGGTCTTCATTGCTACTGTATGACAGTCCCAAATTCACGGAGACAGGCGCTTCACCCAGCATATCGATGACCAGCTTATGCTCCTCAGCGGTCAGAGAGTATATTTCCGGGCAGCCCTCATGGCCGTTGAACAATTTGACGGCATCATATTCCGGGTCATATTCGTTGGTGGCCCGTCCATCAAAGCAGACCAGGATTTCGTCGGAGAACCTCCCATTAGTAACCCTCAAGCGTATCAGTTCACCCGCCAGTTCATTGCCCTGCTTGTAGAACTCCTGGTCGCCGTGCACCAGCGGGTCATCCGTATGGATATCGATGCTTAAATTGCCTGGTACCAACGACTGGACAAAAAAGCCCTGCAGCGCCGGGATGAAAGGTGAGTTTCCGGCCGGGACTCCAATTTCGCCGTTGTGGATCCGGTAACCTCCCTGGCCTTCATTCCATGACGGATCCCAGATGTACATCGAGCTTCCCGCAACGGCTTCCTTGTTAATTCCTGCAGAAGACCAATCCAGGGCGCAGGAGTAGGGATTGCCCAGCAGGTTCCAGTAGTTCCCGGAGTGGGATAATGGCAAATCCAGGCTGCCGGTAAAAGGGGCCCCGGAAAAAGTCCTGGTCTCCGGGCCGCCATTCAGCGGTGAATAAGCCACCAGGTATCCTTTGCCAGGGATGAAAGCATCCCCGAAAAGGGTGTTCCACTGACCGGTTTCATCACGGCTGTTGACCCAGCCTGAGGACAGGTCGCCGGTTTCTTCCCAGTAGTAAAGGTCGTAGGTGTTATCGACCGGGTCCGGCACGAATCCAGGCTGAAAGAGCTGTGTATCTGCCGGGGAGGAAATAAAGTGCCACCCGTTATCTTTACCGATGTACCTGTGTGCCCTGACCTTGCCGGTGACATTGCCCATCAGGATCAGGGAGCCTGACTGAACCTGGTCCTGGTCGGAGCCAAGCACCAGCCCATCGTTGAGTTCCCCGGAAGTCAGCGTGTCCAGGCGAAGGTCTCCATACACTGTCAGTGCTTTCCCGGCCTGAACGGTCAGGCTGGCGCTGTCGGCAACGGTGAGGTTCATGCACACCGCGGGTTCCGACGGAAAATTGGTGATTACCGGGAAGCAAGCCGCCGTTTCCATAACCAGAACATTGGTCTGGAAAGAGGGGATGATTCCCAGCGACCAGTTCAGGGTGTTGTTCCAGTCATCAGAGATTCCCAGCCATGCCATGGCATAAGTACCGAAAGGGACCGCGGCCTGGAGACCATCCTGATCCAACCCATCCAGCGCATTATTTCCAGGCGTCTCCCAATTGGACGACAGCCAGCCGCCGTCAGGCCCGGTCCCGTGCTTTCGATACCAATAACTGTCCTCGTAAGAATTCGAAGTGTTTTCATACCACACCTGGTCGATGACCACTGATCCCACCTTCAGCCTTACCTGGAAACCGTCATTTCCATTTCCGTTGATGATGCCCATCGGTACCACGTTTGCAAAGATGCCTTCATTGCCGAAGACGTCGTGGAAGGCGTCCACATGATCGGTCTTTACCAGGTACACAAAGGTATTGGTGAAGGTGCCGCTCATCGATGCGATCGCACCGGTACCTGACCCGAACGGAGCACCATTCAGGCTTCTCCAAATCTCGTAGTAATTCAGGTTTTCAGTTCCGGTAACGAAAATTTCAATCACTTTCGGACAACCGCCGTCAAGCGTTCCATCAAGCAAGCCGGTGATAATAACACCCGGCCTGGCCATATAATGCCCCCCCGCGAGGAGAATGAGCAATATGGCCATTCTCTTTTTCCATCTGTTTGTTTTCATAATTTAGGTTTAATGAATTGAATAATGATTTTATATGTTTATCCGGTTTTTTTGAAAAAATACCCGGTCACGCGGTAAATATTTTTCAATATTTTTGTATGTTGTTAGATTACAAGAAGGTAGGACTATAAATTCCAAATTCCAAATTCCAGGAAATTGGTCAGGGATAGCGATGGGGAAAGGATAATTGAGAACTGCTAACAATCAATAGTCACTGAACTTACCTTTAGTTCCCTGCCCCTGGTGACCTGGTACCGGAAGCTTTTGCATTGCGGGCATTCCGTGAAGTAATTATCGATGGGGAAGTCCTTGCCGCATTCGAGGCATTTGGCTTCGGCCCGGATCGTGTGAATGATAAGCGGCGCGTTCTGAGCCATCGTGTTCTGGATGACCGAATCCCAGGCAAACAGCAGCGCATCGGTCTCGACGCCGGCCATCGTGCCGATCTCGACTTCTACTTTCGAGATAACCGAGGCGCCATTGTTCAGGGCAGCTTCTTCGGCGGATTCAACAATGCTCAGGGCGATGGAGAGTTCATGCATGAAGCAAAAATAGTGAAAAGTGAAGCGTGAAGAGTGAAGCGTGAAGAGCGAAAAATATTTTAATTTTGTCCAGTTGTCCAACTGAAACCATGCCCCAGCCCCTCCTCATCCTCGGTATCGGAAATATCCTTTTAGGCGACGAAGGAATCGGTGTACATGTAGTTAGGGAAATAGAGAAGAAAAAGTACCCGGACCATGTTGAAATCCTGGATGGCGGTACAGGAGGATTTCATCTTCTTTCCATTTTCCAGCAATATCAAAAGATGATCCTGATCGATGCCACGCTGGACGGAAATGAACCGGGAACCGTTAATCTTCTTAAACCGAGATATTCGAAAGATTTTCCTAAAACGCTTTCTTCACACGATATAGGCCTGAAGGACCTTATTGAGTCTTCGGCTCTGCTTGGATTTATGCCGGAAGTGAGCTTGATTACGGTATCAATTACAGATAATCAGCCAATTAGTATGGAATTGTCAGATGAGGTGAGTAAGTCAATTTCTAAGGTTATCAAATTAATTGATGAGCTTATCTGACATTCTATTATAACCACAAAGTCGCACAAAGGATTTCACAAAGGCACACAAAGGAGTTACAGTTAACTGATATTACTCTCCCCACGGATATCCTTTTCTCACCACACAATATTCACCCTCCGCATTTTCATTAAGGTTCATTTCAAAGATCAGCACGGGCTTGTCCAATGCGTATGGCTCGATAAATCTTACAGTATAAGTCTCTTGCGCAACATTCTGAATTTCAATATCAAGATCAAACAGGCAATTGCAAAGGCAGTCCTGTTTTTTTTCGGATTCGGTAATAATTATTGTGTCGTTGTTTAGTGACACCTCGCAGGATATCTTATCCGGGCAGCAGTTGAATCCTGAATTGATATGGTTCAGGGTTAGAACCTGCGCTGTTTCGTTATAAAGATAATGTGCGCAACTGAATGTGTCAGCTTCAGCAAATTTCAATTCACCGGATAGAAAGTTTTTGCAATCGGAAGTAGCGGTGACCTTGCCCGAAATCGTTCCGGGATCCGGATTTTCGTCCTGGTTGCGGCAACCAGTCAGTAAAAATTGGACTGCTGAAATGAACAAAATAAACGCAGCAATATTTTTCATGTTTGATCAGATTATGCATATAAAAATAATAGATATTACAATAATCATGGAAGCTGCGCTTATCTTTATTTAATTATCACCCGAAATTCAGAAAGAATTTTTAACTACTGCCTGGTGCCGGCTAACTCATTGAAATTCAAGTACAAAATTTCAGTTCTGGATTCCAGGACTACAATCACAGGTAAAACATTATGGCTAACAGTTTTATTAATTCGCGGTCATTCGTCCGCCAGCTGGCGGATTCGTGTCATTCGCGTTCTATATTGGAACACGAATAAACGCGAATGCGACAAATTTACACGAACCCTGTTAAATTAATGACCAATGACTGAGGACTATTGACCAAAGACCAATTTAGAACCCTTCCAAATTACACATGTAAAAATCTAAATGTGTAAAATTTGATTTTTTTGGATTAATTTTATAATCCTGTTAATAAAAACTACCTGAACTATTATGTGCCTGGCTATACCCGGAAAACTGATCTCAATTGATTCATCGGGCCCCCTGAAGATGGGAAAAGTCGATTTTGACGGGGTGGTGACCGATATCTGCCTGGAGTTTTTACCGGAGGCCGGGGTGGGTGATTACGTGCTGGCCCATGTGGGGACAGCGCTCACATTGTTGAATGAAGAGGATGCGATGGAAACCCTGGAAGCGTTGCGCCAGCTTGGCGAGATCAAGCCTGACAGGGAACTGGTTGACCTTTAAAAGAGGAGAAAATCATGTTAGTAACCTTATATCCCTCGTCCAATGAAAAACCAAAAACCTACTCTTTACCAGGAGATCAGGGCAAAAGGATATTCCCGCCGGGAATTCCTGCAGTTCTGCGCCACGATGGCCGCCTTCATGGGTGTTCAGGCCTCGGGGTTTTCGCAGATTGTTGATGCCCTTAAGAAAAAGCCGAGGCCGCCCGTAGTCTGGTTCCACTTTCAGGAATGCACCTGCTGCAGCGAGTCGTTCATCCGCTCATCGCATCCAATTGTTGCGGATGTGATACTTGACAAGATTTCGCTGGATTACACCGAAACCCTTATGGCTGCTTCAGGGCACCAGGCTGAAGAAGCCCTTCACAAAACCATGGAGGAATACCACGGCCAGTACCTGATGCTCGTGGAGGGCTCCATTCCAACCGAAGATGAGGCATTTTGCTGTATCGGGGGAAAAAGCGCACTCTCTATTGTGAAAGAGGCAGCCGAAGGCGCCAAAGCCATTATTGCCTGGGGCAATTGCGCCTCCTCGGGCTGCGTGCAGGCTGCCAAACCCAATCCGACGGGAGCTAATGCGGTGCACCAGGTCATCAAAGGCAAGCCGATCATCAATGTACAGGGCTGCCCGCCGATCGCGGAAGTGATGGCCGGGGTGATCGTTCACCTGCTTACCTTCGAAACCATCCCGCAACTGGATGGGCTGGGCAGGCCAAAGGCTTTTTACTCGAGAAGGGTCCACGATACCTGCTACCGCCGTCCGAATTACGATGCCGGCTTGTTTGTCGAATCATGGGATGACGAAAACGCAAAGAAAGGCTACTGCCTCTACAAAATGGGCTGTAAGGGCCCGAACACCTATAATGCCTGTGGTGTCATGCGCTGGAACAACGGGGTCAGTTTCCCGATCCAGTCGGGCCATCCCTGCATCGGTTGCAGCGAAGCCAACTTCTGGGACAACGGGCCGTTCTACCAGCACCTGGCCAGCTTCCCCGGCTTCGGGATCGAAGGCACCGCCGACAAGATCGGTGTGGCTCTCGGGGTGGGCACGGCAGTCGGTATTGCCGCGCACGCCATCACGACAAATATCCGCAAGCGCCGGATGATCAAAGAAGGCGCCTGTGAACCGGAAGAAACCGCTAAATAAGACAGGAGGTAACTATGGCAAACAGAATCGTAGTCGACCCGGTGACCCGTATCGAAGGGCACCTGAGGGTAGAAGTAGAAGTCAATAACGGGTTCATCACCGAGGCGTACAGCTCCGGCACGATGGTCCGCGGCCTGGAGATCATCCTGAAAGGCAGGGACCCCAGGGATGCCTGGGCGTTTACCGAAAGGGTGTGCGGCGTTTGCACCACCGTGCATGCGCTGGCCTCGGTCAGAAGCGTGGAAAACGCCCTGGGAATTGTCATTCCGCCTAACGCGGAGCTTATCCGGAACCTGATGTTCTGCGCGCAATACATGCAGGACCACGTGGTGCATTTCTATCATCTCCACGCCCTCGACTGGGTGGATGTCGTATCGGCGCTGAAAGCCGACCCGGCCGTTGCGTCGCAGATTGCCCAGTCCATTTCAAACTGGCCTAAGAGTTCCCCGGGTTATTTCAGTGACCTGCAAAAGAGGCTGACCGGTTTTGTTGAAAGCGGCCAGCTTGGCATCTTTGCAAACGGTTACTGGGGGCATAAAGCCTACAAGCTGCCGCCCGAGGTAAATCTGATTGGTGTTGCCCATTACCTGGAAGCGCTGGAGTGGCAGAAAGAGATCGTCAAAGTGCATACAATCTTTGGCGGCAAGAACCCGCATCCGAATTACCTGGTCGGCGGGGTGCCCTGCTCGATCAACCTGAACGAGAGCAATGCCATCAACGCCGAACGGCTCGCTATGGTCGGAAAATTGCTTGCCGATGCACAGGAATTCATTGAAAAGGTCTATATCCCCGACCTGCTGGCGGTAGCTTCCTTCTACAAGGACTGGGGCGCTATCGGCGGAGGGCTGGAGAACTATCTCGCCTACGGCGACCTGCCGATGTACGGGTACAATGATCCATCGGGTTATAAATTCCCGCGGGGTGCCATACTCGGGCGCAACCTGGCGGAGGTTTATGATGTCGATCCGGCTGATACGCAGCAGATCCAGGAATTCGTTGACCACTCGTACTATGATTATTCCGGTGGGGCTGGGCAGGGACTTCATCCCTGGGACGGTGAAACCAAGCTCAATTACACCGGTCCGCGGCCGCCGTACGATTATCTGAACGTTGAGAACAAGTACAGCTGGCTTAAGACGCCGCGCTGGAAGGGGCACCCGATGGAAGTCGGCCCGCTGAGCCGCATGCTGGTGGGTTATGCTTCCGGGAGAGCCGAGTACAAGCAGGTTGTGGAAGAAGCGCTGAAGGCGCTGAACGTGCCAGTCACGGCCCTGTTCTCGACCCTTGGGCGCACAGCGGCACGAGGGCTGGAAAGCAGGCTGGTGGCAGGCTGGGCGAAGGAATTCTACGATCAGTTGCTGACCAATATTAAAAATGGTGATACCCGGACGGCCAACATCGATAAATGGGATCCCAAAACATGGCCGGAGGAAGCGAAAGGGGTTGGCATGACCGAAGCGCCACGCGGCGCCCTGGCCCACTGGATCGTGATCAAAGACGGGAAGATCGAAAATTACCAGCTGGTGGTACCCAGCACGTGGAATGCTTCGCCGAGGGACAAAGAAGGGCAGCGGTCGGCCTACGAAGCTTCCCTTATCGGTACACCGGTTGAAAATGTCGATCAACCACTTGAGATTATCCGCACCATTCATTCGTTTGATCCCTGCCTGGCTTGCGCGGTGCATGTTTACGATGAAAAAGGCTCGTATGTCCACCAGGTTCAAACCTTTTAAAACGGAGGGGACATGAACTCACATATCCATAAGGAAGAATACGTGTGGCAACTGCCGGTGAGGTTTTACCACTGGATCAACGCCCTGTGCGTGGTCATCCTGGCTATTACGGGATACCTGATCGGCAGGCCCATTGCCATCTCGAGCGGGGCTGAGGCTTCGTTCGGTTACTGGTTCGGGACGGTGCGCTTTGTCCATTTTGTGACCGCATTTGTTTTCTTCTTCAATTTCGTCTTCAGGATTTACTGGGGATTTGTCGGAAATAAATATGCCCACTGGGAGAACTTTATTCCTTTCAAAAAATCACAATGGAAAGAGATTGGTGAAGTGCTTAAAGTGGACATACTGCAGCTCCGGTGCAAACCACTAGTCTCTGCCGGGCACAATGCCCTGGCGAGCCTGACCTATTTCTTGACCTTCATCGCGTTCCTTTTGCAATGCCTGACGGGTTTCGGGATGTACGCCGCCATGAGCGAATCGTTTTTTCCGAAGCTGTTTGCCTGGATTGTGCCGCTTTTAGGCGGCGATATGGCCACACGCCAGGTCCACCACATCCTGATGTGGTTCTTCATCCTCTTTGCTGTCGTTCACGTTTACCTTGTTTTCTATCATGATTACGTGGAACGAAGGGGAGTGACGAGCTCGATGATCGGGGGGTGGAAGTTCGTGGAGAAGGAAGATTAAAAACAAGGACTTCGCTTTGTGCAAAACTGACCATTGTAAAGGCAACAATCATTGCCATCAGTTCAGTACGGTAAACTTCCTTGTAATTACCTCATTTTCTGAATTTATTTTGAGGATATAAATTCCGGCGGGGAAATCACTGGTATTGATTCTGTATTGATTTCCACTTTCAAAACTATTTTCTTTTAATAAAACGCCGTTACGATTAAATATCTGAAAATGTACGTACTTTGTTTCATTTCCGATATCAATAAAAATCCAATTCTTCGCCGGATTCGGATAAAGGCTAACCCCACTTTGCACTTTGAACATTGAACTTTGCACTGATAAAACCGATTGGTACTCCATAGATCCCATATCTATCCTCTCATTGACAAACCGCGGATTTCCGGAAAGGTCCAGCCCAGGCAGGTATAATCCGTTTGTATCCAGTGTTCCGGCTTCGATACAGGGAGATTGCCAGCTCAGGTCACAGGTGCCGGGCAGGAATTGCGGGTCCAGGTCAATATTGCCTACTCCCCACAGGTAATCGGCGCCGCCGGCCAGTTGGATGCCCTCTTCACCGGACCGGATATCGTTAAAATACGCATCGAGGATATAGTTGGATGATATAGCATCCAGAAATATGATTGATTCGGGATTAGACGGGTTTGAATGCCAGAGAATGCAGTTTCGCAACACTGCTTTATGATTGCGGGCAGCCAGCGCGGAACCCTGGGGGCTTTCATTACCGGAAAAAGTGCAGTTATTCAGGTTCGAAGCGATCAGGTTCCCGGATGAAAGGAAAGCCCCGCCGCCCTTCACTTCGGCGGTGTTTCCCCTGAACAGGCAATTGATGATCTTATTTTCCGAAAAAGAAGCGATACCACCTCCTTCACGATGGCTTATATTATTTTCGAAGATGCAGTTTTCGAAGATCGGATTACTGCCCAGCTTTACGCTGACGCCTCCGCCTGAATACAATTCTGAGCCAAAGATCGCTCCCGTATTGGCGATTATGCTGCATCGCCGGAAAACAGGACCGGAGCCGTTGATATATATGCCACCGCCTGAGCCATAAGCGGTGTTTGCTGAGAACTCGCAGTACTCCAGCACCGGGAAGCTGCCGTCAAAAATGACGATCCCTCCGCCGGCACCATCAGCGGAATTGTTCCGGATCATGCAGTTCCGGAGGATGGCATTGGAGCCATCCAGTGCGATGCCCGCGCCGTCGAGGGCGATATTATTTTCCACCACGAGGTTCACGAACAAAGGATTTGAACCGGCGCACCGGATTGCACCACCCTGGAAGGTACTGCAGTGGCTTATCGTGAAATCGGAAACCCTGACCCTGCCGGAATTGACAAGGGTAAGTCCGCTGCCGCCAAGGCAATTGCTGATTGTTCCGAAAACAAGGATAGATGAATCGGTAATGCTGGTATCGGTGTTGTTAAAATAGATGCCACGCCAGGTAACAGATTCGTCCTCTCCATCGAATAGAACCGGTTGGGTGGGAGTTCCGTTAACGAGCAGTTGTCCGTGGATTTCAAGCCGGAAATCACCCCGGAAAAGGATCTGTGTACCAGGGCCTGTTTCGAGGGTGGAATCGGGCTGCACCAGCAGGTTGCCATCAACCAGGTACGGTGACCCGGCACTGTCCCAGTAGCCGCTCACATATCCGCCGGGGATGATGGTCTGGGCGTTAAGATCATGACTGAACCATAATAAGAGAATCCAGATGAATTTGCCGAAATGCTTTTTCAAGATGGATTTGTTTTCTGAGAAGACACCCATTACAGAAGAAAGGTTGCAAAGGAAAAAAATAAAGGCTGAATCCGTCAGGCGGACCAGCCTTTTTCGCAGAATTCACCTGCTGCAAGAAGCTACAAGCTGCAAGCCACAAGCCAGGAAATTCCAAGCACCAAGCACCAAATTCCAAACAAATTCAAAAATGTAAATCCAAAACACCAAACAAAATCTAAATCACAAATCATAAAGCTTAAACTTCCCCGCTTCCATGCATCCATGCCCCCATGCCTCCCTGCCTCCCTGCTCTAAATCCGTAGGATTTAAATATTGGTAGAACTGCCGGCAAACCAGCAACGATTTTCCCCTCCCGACGAAATCACGGTTTGTTGGGAACCGATAGCACGGGAGGGGATAAAGGGGAGGGAAAATGAAACACCAAATTCCAAACACCAAATTCCAAACAAATTCCAAAATCAAAAACCAAAAATCTCAAATCCCCAAATCCCCAAATCCCCAAATCTCCAAATCCCCAAATCTACCGGTCTGCCTTCAGTTCTTCGATCTCTCTCTTCAGCATCTCGATCTCGGCTTGCTGTTCCTGGACGGCTTTGAGCAGGGGGGTGATCAGCGCAGAATAGGATACTGTTTCCGGCAGGCCTTCTTCGTTATAACTGACCAGTCCGGAGTTGATCATTTCCACTTCTTCGGCTATCAGACCGTATTGCTTCAAATGATTTTCATCCGTTTTATAGGTGAAGTTCACGGGCCGGAGCTCGTAAAGCCATTCGATCTCTTCCATATCTTTTATGTTTTCCTTGTACCTTACCGAAGAAGAGACATATCCAATCTTGCCGTTATTATCTGCAAAAACATCCCTGTTTATCGTTCCCACAACTCCGGCATACGCTCCCTGGCAATAGAGTGCTGAAATGCTGCCGTTGCCGATCCTGACTTCATTGTTGGCCGGCACCTGCACATTGTTGCCAATAGCGACTGAATTGTAAGTCGACAGATCAGATCCCTCAAAGCCGATCTTTTTCCCAATCCATACATTATTATAACCATCCGTGATCTTTTTACCTGTCTGTTCTCCGATAATGACATTGCCATAGCCGGTCGTCATCTGGCTGCCGGCTTCATAACCGATGGCTACGTTACCGACCAGGTTAGTAGAGTCGATATTGCCGCCAAGTGCCTTGTATCCGACGGCTACATTGTAGTCGCCTGTGCTGTTGTTAAGCAAAGCCCAGTAACCGAACCCGCAGTTAAATTGTCCGGTGGTTGTCGAAAGCAAGGCGGTCACGCCCATGGCAGTATTAAACCCGCCGGTCGTATTATAGCTGAGTGCGTATGCCCCGACGGCTGTGTTACAGTCAGCTGTGGTTAAATTGAGCGCTTCACTGCCAACGGCCGTTATATAGGTCCCTCCGGCCGTATTCTTGGCATTCCTGCCAAAAACCGTGTTGGTCTCGTGTGAACCTGCTCCACGGCCGACTTTGATATTGTAAATAAGTGCGTCGGCAGAAACCTGCAGTTTTGCTGTGGGATTTGACACGCCGATGCCGACATTTCCGGTTAAACGGTATATATTTGACCCGGAAACGGTCCAGTTTGAAAAGGAAGGTGTTTCCCAGCTTGCAACGCCGTTGGCATCACTGGTCAGCACCTTTCCGCTTCCCGGGTTACCCCCACGCATACGAACCTGCCCGTTTACGTCGAGTTTTTGGGTCGGCGATGTCGTGCCAAGACCCATATAATTCGTTGCCAGGTCGCCGTACAGAAAATCCTGTTTGCCAATAACAAGCTGGTTGTCAGCAGTAGCCGACGGAGCATCCACTTCATTGCCGATAATAATGTTCCAGTCACCGCTGGTGATATTATCTCCTGCATAAAAACCGATCATGATATTGTTATTGCCATTGAGGACGGCGGACCCTGCTGCCACCCCCATGGCTATATTCCTGTAGCCCGAAGTGTTGTTGAAAAGCGCCTCGCTGCCGATGGCCGTATTGCTCACTCCTGTCGTATTGGCAAATAGAGCCTGGTTTCCAATGGCCGTATTGTAATTCCCCGCGCTGTTCGCCAGCAGCGACTCACTTCCGAGTGCCGTATTGAATCGCCCGGTATTCGCGGCCGCATTGGTACTGCCCCGCAGGGCCGTATAACCCACAGCCGTATTTCCCGTTTCAAACCCGTAATTTCCGTTATCTGCGTAGTACATGGCTCCGTATCCTACGGCAGTGCTTCTGCTGTTTGTCTTATTCTCATAGAGTGCATACATGCCAATGGCAGTATTCCTTTCCCCCGTGGTGTTCTGATACAATGTGCCATAACCGCAGCCGGTATTTCGGTCCCCTGAACCGTTAGAATACAGCGCAGCATAACCCATTGCCGTGTTGGAAGCTCCATCGGAATTTTCATAGAGTGAATAATATCCGACAGCGGTGTTCATTTCACCATCAATATTTGAATACATTGCCCCATGTCCGAAAGTAGTATTATAGTCTCCGACAGTATTATTATATAAGGCCTCAACTCCGATGGCCGTATTGGAATATCCCTCAGTATTATTTTTCAGTGTATGGTACCCCAATGCTATATTCGCATAGCCGGTTGAATTGGCATAGAGGGCTTTTGAACCCACGGCCGTGTTCTTTTTGGAGTTAAGTGCTTCGGGTTCAGTGGAAGCGCCTAACCCGTTAAAGAATAGCGCCGAATCACCAATGGCCACAAGATTGCTGAATCCATTGCTTTCGTGCAGCGCACGTGTCCCTATCGCAACATTATTTGCACCGCTGTAATTATAATTTAATGCTCTGACTCCGATGGCAACGTTATTATCACCACTGTTTGTGCTTCCCATTGCCGCATCACCAATAGCGATATTGTGACTGCCATTTGTACTTAAACTCAGGGTGGAGTTACCTACTGACACATTATTACTGCCTGAAACATTGGAATGAGCACTGCTCAAACCAATCGCAACATTGTACTCACCGTTTCCATTAGCCCATAACGAGGAATAGCCAATTGCAGTATTACCTATTCCGGTGTTGTTAGATATCAGCGCTCCGTTTCCAACTGCCACATTACCTGCTCCTTCCGTGTTCGAATAAAGGGCCGAAATTCCAAAAGCGGTGTTTTCATAACCATCAGTATTCGAGCGCAATGCATTTTTGCCAAATGCACAGTTGTAATATCCGCTGCCATTGTTTTTACCTGCAAATTCACCAATGAAGATATTTGATAAACTATTCAGTGGTTCAAAGGCATTCGCAGAGATCTTATACCTTTCTTCCAGGTCGAAAAAAATCCGTAGCGTATCATCATCATTGCTGTCGTAGCGAAGAGTCATGTAGCTGTCGCCGTCGTTGTCAAGCAATTTGTGGTTGTTGGTCTGATCCATGATCTGCTCCCAGCCGTAGGGCCCGTAGAAATAAAAACATTTGAAATCGGTGTTGTAAACGATCAATCCTTCAGCAGGGTTTGAGATCAGATACATTTGTCCATCTGTCAATCGTGGAATGAGAATCCCTTTGTCGGTGCTGCTCACGTCAAGGATAGCGCTTGCATCAGGCACTGCACTGTTGGTATTGATGGCAACGCCCTGCTGGGCATAGCTTACTGAGAAACAGGCCAGCATGATCGCGGCAAAGAGTAAAAGTCTTGTTTTCATGGTTTTATAGTGTTTGGTTTTTGTCTTGCAACGTTACCTTTATGGACATCCGGGCGGCTGTTCAATGAATTGATAAGTTTCAGCAGCGCTTCATTCTCCTGCCTCAGCCGTTCCGCCATCAGCCGCAACTCTTCCCGGAAGGTGGTATCATTCTCCATATCATAACCGATTGAGATGCAATATTAACACACCGCCCTGTGGCAGGCAAGGTTTAGGGTATTACATTAGTGGTACAAAGCGGAAGGGGAGGTATTACATTATTGGTACAACCTGTGAAAATTCCAAGCACCAAATTCCAAAACCCAAACAAATTCAAAAAAATAAAAACAAAATTCAAAAATAAAATTCAAAAATGTAAATCCAAAGCACAAAATAAAATCCAAATCAAAAATCATAAATCAGAGACTTCCCCGCTTCCATGCCCCCCTGCCCCCATGCCTCCCTGCCTCCCTGCCTCCCTGCCCTAAATCCGTAGGATTTACATATTGGTAGAACTGCCGGCAAACCAGCAACGATTTTCCCCTCCCGACGAAATCACGATTTGTTGGGAACTGATTGCACGGGAGGGGATTAAGGGGAGGGTAAATGAAATTCCAAATTCCAAGCACCAAATTCCAAACAAATTCCAAATTCCAAGCACCAAATTCCAAACAAATTCGAAAAAAAAGCAAAATCAAAAAAGTAAAAAGCAAAATCAAAAAATAAGAATCAGATTCAAATAAAGCGTCAAAGAAATTTTTTCAAGATTGCTGAAAGAATATTCCTGATTTCACCCGACTCCTTGATGAGTGATTCACATTTTGTATTAGTCTGCTCATCGAGATTATTCGACTTTTGGATTATGTTTAACCAGTAAATCGATTCCTTGGCTTCTTTTCTGCTGATTTTTATTCTCATTACAAAGTCTTTGCGACTAAGGGATTCATTGGCTTCGATATAATTTGCCCCTATTGATCCGGAGGACCGGACCAATTGTTTGGCATCTTCGAGATTTGATAATGTTGTTGGCAGGATATTGATGAATTTTCTTACCTCAATTGCCAGTTTCTCGGTTCTTTCTTCTAAATCATACATTGGAATTCCGGTTAATTGTTAACTATCTTATTTATCAGGATTTTTCATAATTATACCCGGGCATCAATAATTTTCTTTTAAGAAAAACAAGTCGGGGCTTGTAAATATTTACAAAACAATACGATAGAAAATATTATAAAGAATAGAATCTTATAATGCGTTTTGAATTTTGTTTTGAATTTTGCTTTGAATTTGATTTTTGTTTTTTGAGTTTTGTTTGGAATTTGGAATTTGGAATTTGGAATTTGGAATTTGGAATTTGGAATTTTCACAGGCTGTGCAGAAACCCCACCAAATTCTCGTCGGTATCGTCGATTCCCAGTTTTTTCCGCAGCCGGGTGCGGGCCACATTGATGCTGTTTATACTTTGGTGAGTGATGGCGGCAATGTCTTTAGTCGACATGTTCAGGCGCAGGAAAGCACAGAGTTTGCGTTCATTGGGGGTCAGGTCAGGGAAGCGTTCCTGCAGCTTATCATAGAAGTCCTGGTGGGTTTGCACAAAGCGAAGCTCAAAATCTTCCCAACTCTTTTCATGTTCCATACGCTGGAGTTGGTGAATGACCTGTTGCAACTGCTGGGAATTTTCCCCGGAATCCAAAGCAGAATCCACGGCTTCGACCATTTTTACCATGGTCTCGTTGTTTTTTACGATACACATGGCGTTGAAGGTGAGTTCCTTATTTCGTTTGTCGAGATCGGCTTTGAGCGCTTCATTTTCTTTTTCGGCTTTGAGCCGCTTGTTCTGGTTATTGCGTAGCCTGAGGAAGAGTGTCAGGAGAACAATGATCAGGAAAAACCCTGAAAGCGAAAAAATAAGCCGGGTGTTAGCCAGTTTTTTCTTTTGGATCACATGGTCGCGTTTCATGAGTTCTATTTCCTGCTGCTTATTGTCAAGATCATATTTTACCTGGAATTCCATGATCTGACGCTGGCTTTCTTCGTTGAAAAGCGAATCTTTGAGCACCATGAAACGGGTTAGCGCGTGATAGGCTTTATCAGTTTTTCCTGATTGATGATACAACAGCGAAAGCTGTTCAAGGCTATTCATGATGTTCCGGTTGAGCCGTTCGGGCTCGCTTAAGGCAATGGACCGTAAGAAGGCCTTTTCAGCTTTGGCATAGTCATTTTGCATGAGATAGCATCGGCCCAGATCGGTCAGGGTAGCGGCGGCATAAGAAGTCATCCGGTTTTTTTCAAAATAACCGAGGCCCAGGTCGAGGAAAGCAATGGCTTTAGCTGTTTGTCCCATGGCCATGTAAGTGCTCCCGATATTTGCATGGCGCAGGGCGATTTTATCGTAGTTCTTAAGCTCTTTATCGATAGTCAACGCTTTCTCAAAATAATCCAGGGCTTGATCAAACCTGCCCCAGGCTTTGTATACCAGGCCCAGGCTGCTATATCGGATGGCAACCCTGTCGATGCGGTTCAGCCTTGCATCGATCTCCTGGGCCTGCTCCAGGTATTCCACGGCTTTGTCGAACATCCCCCAGGCTTCATAGATCCGGCCGATGGTATTCAGATCGGTCGCGATCACCGCTTCATCACCAAACTCCCTGTCGATAGCCAGCGCCTCTTCCATGTTTTGCAGCGCTTCCTTGTAGTAGCCCTGGAGGGTCTGTATTTTCCCGATATTGGCGAGGTTGGTCGCGATCTCTTCTTTATTGCCCAGTTCACGCGCGATTTGCAAGGCCTGGTTATAGAAATCGATCGCAACCAGGTGCTGTTCTTTCAGGTCATACAAAAAACCCAGGTATCCCAGGACTTTAATATGATCGTTCGTTTCGTCGTTTCCGGAAAGTATATTGATTTCGGCAGATTTTTGGTAATTTTCAAGGGAAAGATCAATATTATCCAGGTAGTAATAGGCATCGCCCAGCAGGTAATAAATCTGCGCACTCTCGGTTTCATTCAGCTTTCCTTCGCCGGATGCAAGGGCATCCTGCAGCATGGCTACAGCTTGCTCAGGTTCATTCTGAATGATCTCCTGAACTTCCCCAATTAACTTTTTAAGATCATCAGAACCAAAATGTTGCGCGTTGAGAATGGCTCCATTGAAGGAAAACAGCGATATTAGTATGGCGAGATAAAAGCGAACCATGTCGTTTTTTTGGATGACTAAAGTAGCAAAAAAAACGACACGAAACAGTTACCTCGCTTTCAGCGCCTCGATCTCTCTCTTCAGCATCTCGATCTCGGCCTGCTGTTCTTTTACGGCATTTATCAGCGGGATGACAAATTCGCCGTAGGAAAGGTTGAGGGTTTTCATTTCGTCATCATCCACAACCAATCCGCTGAATTCTGCATCCAGTTCTTGTAATGCCTGCTGCACATCCTGTGCGATCAGGCCGTCTCTTCTTCTTTTATTTTCATCATCAGTATAATTGTAAGAAGCTGTTTTCATCTTCATGATAAAATCAAGTCCAAGATCATCTTTATACGAAATATTTTCTTTAAGACGGGCATCGGAATAATTGGTCCAGGCGCCATAGCCGCCAACGGTGGTTGCGCTGGAATTCCCGATGATCACTTTGTTGCTGGCGTTCACTGTGGCATTGTATCCTATGGCAGTGGCGTTGGTCAGGGCTCCGCTGCTGACATCCGCGCCGGATCCGATGGCGGTGTTGTTTGAGCCCGTCGTATTGCCATCCAGGGCATCTGTTCCAAGTGCGACGTTGTTGTGACCGGAAGTGTTGATATACATAGCCCCGACGCCAACGGCTGTATTATCACTGCCTGAGGTGTTATTATATAAAGAATACGATCCCACGACTGTGTTGGATATTCCTGTATTATTTGCCGGAGTGCTGCTACCAAACAAAGCTTTGTGGCCAATTGCAGTATTGTTTGTTTCCAATCCGCCGGTACCGTTGTCAGCATTATACATGGCTGCATAACCAAGGGCAGTATTTGCATCGTTAGTGATGTTATTATAGAGGGCAGACCGGCCAACAGCCACATTGTAATCACCGGTAGTGTTCAGCCCCATGGAGAGCAATCCCACGGCTACATTCTCATCCCCGCTTGTATTGACAAGGAGCGCCTGGTCGCCTGCTGCGGTATTCCCTCTGCCGGTGTTATTCGCGGGGGTGGTGCTTCCCATTAATGCTTCGTATCCGACCGCTGTGTTCCATGTTTCCTGTCCTGTGGTCCGGTTATCGGCATAGAGCATGGCGCCATAACCAATCGCTGTGCTGCGGCTGTTGGCTTTATTGGAATACAAAGCCGAAGTGCCTATCGCGGTGTTGAAACTGCCTGTGGTATTGGAATAAAGCGCATCCACTCCGCTTGCAACGTTCTGGCTGCCGGTTGAATTGTAATAGAGCGAATGGTACCCTACAGCTACCGATGAATCCCCTGAGGTGTTGGACCGAAGGCTCTGGTCGCCCAATGCCGTATTGTATTTTCCGAGATTGGCGCTCACTGGCGTGCCACCCCGGAGCGCTTCGAACCCCAGCGCAGTGTTATATGTATCAGCCCCTGTGATGGTGTTGCTGGCATATGCCATGGCGTAGTATCCGATTGCTGTGCTCCTGGAATTATTTCTGTTATAATACAATGCACTGCCTCCAAATGCAGTATTGTAACTGCCTTCCTCGTTCGTATAGAGTGCCTGGTTCCCGGCTGCGGTATTATTATCCCCGGTGGTTGTGGAATAGAGTGTGCTGTAGCCGTGAGCCGTATTGTAATTACCCTCCGTATTGGCCAGTAGGGAATTGGTCCCGGAAGCGGTGTTTTGCGTTCCGCTGGTATTGGCCTTTAGGCTTGATGCCCCCAGGGCGGTGTTGTTGCTGGCGGTGTTCATGCTTAAGGACATGTAGCCGATGGCCGTGTTGCTTCCGCCTACAAGATTAGAACGAAGCGACTGGTATCCACTCGCCGTGTTGTAATAACCTTTTGTGTTATAATACAACGATTTGGATCCGACAGCCGTATTACCTGTTCCCTCGATCCCTGCTGCTCCGTACCCATTGTGAAACAGCGAACTATCACCTATGGCAACCACCTTGGATATGCTCTCGTTCCAGTACAGTGCACAATATCCAATAGCGACATTATACATACCTGATGAATTGTGATTCAGACCTAAGGAGCCGACGGCTGTATTGCGTCCCCCCTGCGCATTGAAACGCATAGCGCCATAACCTATCGCGGTATTAAACTTACCGGTATTATTTGCTAGCGTGTAACTTCCTTCAAGCGCTTCGCTTCCCACAGCGGTATTGCCGGTTTTTTCACCTGTCGTTTGATCATTTGCATTGAACATGGCACGATATCCCACTGCAGTGTTTTCCTGGTTGGCGGAGTTGAAATACAAAGCACCCATGCCTATTGCTGTGTTGTTATAACCCGAGGTATTACTATAAAGGGCCAGGTATCCCATTGCGGTATTCGTATCGCCTGAACTGTTGCTGAAGAGCGCCATGTCGCCAACTGCCGTATTGTACCTCCCTGTATTCTCGCTGAGATACAGCCCTCCCCTGAGCGCCTCGCAACCCACCGCTGTGTTATAGGTTTTAACCCCGGTTTCCGTATTGCTCGCATAGACCAGGGCCCGATAACCAACGGCCGTGTTTCGTGAATTATTTCTGTTATATTTCAATGCACCGCTTCCAAAAGCCGTATTGTATTCGCCTTCTTCGTTGGTATATAGCGCCTCGTGCCCTGTAGCGGTATTGAAATCCCCCGAGGTTGTTGAATAAAGCGCTTCGTGGCCATGCGCTGTATTGTAATTGCCTTCCGTATTGGCCTGAAGGGAATTTGTCCCGGAAGCGGTGTTTTCTGTTCCGGTGGTATTGGACTTGAGGCTGGATGCCCCTAAGGCGGTGTTATTACCGGCTGTATTCAGGTTCAAGGCCAGGTAGCCCATGGCGGTGTTGCTTTCGCCTGATGCATTGGAGTAAAGCGCCCGGTACCCATTCGCCGTATTGTAATAACCTGTGGTATTGCCAGACAACGCTTTGGACCCGACCGCAGTATTGCCTGTTCCCTGCTCTCCTGTCGCCCCGGTTCCATTGTTGAAGAGCGCGCTGTCGCCAATCGCCACCAGGTTGGAGATATTCTCTGAAGAATAAAGTGCCTGGTAACCGACAGATACATTGGAACTGCCTGACAGATTACTGTATAAAGCACCTGTGCCTATTGCGGCATTTCTGTTTCCTGAGTTGTTTAATCTCATGGTAGACTGACCAATTGCTGCATTAGCTATACCGGAAACATTTGCGAGTAAGGCTTGGTAACCAACAGCTGAATTGCCATAGCCTGATGTATTATAATTCATGGCATCGGAACCAACAGCAGTATTGGCATAGCCTGATGTATTATTTACCATGGCATTGGAACCGATAGCGGTGTTGAGATTCGCTGTTGATTTTGTCAACGCCAAATAGCCAATAGCTGTATTATCCGATCCTGCCACGTTTGCCCGCATCGTATGGTAACCCAGGGCGGTGTTGGCATATCCCCAGGTAAGGGAGAACATGGACTTGGCCCCCACGGCTGTGTTATGCCGGCTCAAATTCATATGAGTACCATAAAACTGATACATCGCTGAGTCACCGATCGCAACGAGGCTGGATACCGTATCGTTATTTTCCAGTGCCGCCCGGCCGATGGCCACATTGCCGCTGCCGGTGGTGAGGCTGGATAAGGCATTTTTTCCCAGCCCGACATTGCCTCCCCCGGTCGTAATGCTTGCCCCCGTGCCTTCCCCGATATACACTGAATTGCTGTTGTTTAGTATTTCGATGGCCCGGGATGTGATCTTGTATTTTTCAGTATCCTCGAAAAAGATCCTGACCGTGTCATCATCTGTACCTTCATAATTTAATGTAAGGAAACTGTCGCCATCACCGTCATACAAGGTGCTGTTATTGTCGGAATTGACCAGTTGCCTCCACGCTCCTGCTGATGGGCCGGTGGATTCATAATAATAAAAGCAGTTATACGTCGTATTGAAAACCAAAAGACCATTGGCCGGGTTTAAAATTGAAGTCATCTGTCCGTTATCAAGCCTTGGGATCAGGATCCCTTTAGAGTTGCTGCTCACATCCAGCATCGCCGAAGTGTTTGGCGCAGAGCCGGTTGTGTTGATAGCCACGCCCTGCTGGGCGCTTAGTTCGTTTAGCTGTGCCAATACCAAAAGTAATGTCACAATAAAAAGTAAGCTGTTTTTCATCGGTTTGATTTTTATTGTTAAAAAGATTATTGGTAAATATATAAATTTAAAGAGCTTCGCAAACCTCCTGCAATCCTCCCGTCCTCCCGTCCTGCAGTCCTCCTATCTCCCTGTCTCCCTGTCTCCCTGTCTCCCTGTCTCCCTGTCTCCTATTCCCCGACTCTCACTTCCAGTTCCTCGATCCTCTTCTGCATTTGCCTGATGATCTCCTGCTGTTCCTGAACGGCTTTTACAAGCGGCACCACAAGGGTTGAATAAGCAATGGAATAAGTTCCCTGATCTGATTCCGGCACGTTGATGAAATTCGTCATGGGGACATTCAGTTCCTTGCAGACCTGTTCCAGTTCCTGGGCGGAAAAGCCCATCTGGGTAGCTGAAAACCTTTCCCCGGAACTGTTGTCATTCCAATTTTCCCCGATGCTGCTAGCATAAGCTTCATTATCAAACTCATAAATAACAGGATTCAGCCTTTTAATGAATTCCAGCCCGGTGACTCCGGCCCTCATGTTTCTTTTAAATCGTTCATCGGAAGGGTAAGACCATGCCACCTGGCCTTCTATGACTGAAACTGACGAGTTTCCGATGCGGACTTTATTGCTGGCGTTCACTGATGCCCCGTAGCCGATGGCGGTGGCATTGGTCAGGTTATTAAACGCTGCATCAGCCTCATATCCGATCGCTGTGTTGTTCGAGCCAATGGTATTGCCATCCAGGGCGTTGCGACCGAGTGCCACATTGTTGTTGCCGGAAGTGTTGCCAAACATGGCCTGGTCGCCCACCGCCGTGTTGGATGTGCCGGTATTGGCGGTAGCATTGGTGCTACCTCGCAGTGCTTTGTAACCCAATGCAGTGTTAAATGCATCTTCAGAGCTTGTGGTATTATCGGCATAATACATAGCTTCAATACCTACGACTGTGCTCCTTCTTTTCCCGACATTGCTGTAGAGCGACCGGTAGCCGACGGCCAGGTTCGACCCGCCAGTGGTTGTGGCGTACATAGCCTGATACCCCACGGCCGTCGAATAGGATCCTGCGTTATTACTTACCATGGACATGTTTCCGACCGCTGTATTGTAGTTTCCGGCATCATTGAACTGCAATGCAAAGGCGCCGCACCCGGTATTGCTGCTGCCGGATGTATTGGCGGTGAGCGCCTGGTCGCCAATGGCTGTGTTTTCCTGGCCGGTATTGGCTGAAGGCGTGCTGCTGCCATTGAGTGCCTGGAAACCGACTGCGGTATTGTAGGTCGATCTTTCACTCGTCGTGCGGTTATCGGCATTGTACATGGCCATATACCCGATGGCCGTGCTGCGGTCATTTTCTTTATTGTTGTAAAGCGCACCGAATCCCATGGCCGTATTTTGTTCTCCCTGGGTATTCTGGTATAAAGACTGCGCACCGACACCTGTGTTATAGTTTCCAATACTGGTGGTCCAGAGCGCAGCATCCCCGATGGCGGTATTGTACTGTCCGCTGTTGGAAGCGGCGCTGGTGCTGCCCTTCAACGCTTCATAGCCTAAAGCCGTATTGAACGTTTCCCTTACAGAAGTATTCTGGTTATAGGCATAATACATAGCCCGGTAGCCGATGGCCGTGCTGCGGCTGTTGGCCCGGTTGTTGTAAAGGGCGCCGTTGCCAGTAGCTGTATTGTAATGGCCCGAAGTATTGGCATAAAGGGCAGCGCTTCCAAAGGCAACGTTTTGCTTGCCGGAAGTGTTGGAATAGAGTGACCGGTAACCGTTTGCCGTGCTGGAATCTCCTGAGGCAATGTAATACATGGCCTGGTCGCCGGTGGCGGTGTTGTAACGGCCGGTGTTGTTTGCCGGCGTGCTGCTTCCCGCCAGGGCCTCGTAGCCTACGGCTGTATTGTAGGTGTCGCTTTCATCAGGCGTGTTGTCTGCATAATACATGGCCTTGATCCCTATGGCCGTGCTTCTTTTCTTTCCGACATTGGAGTAGAGCGACTGATATCCTATCGCTACGTTAGAACTACCGGTTGTGGTGCTGCTCATCGATTCATAACCAATCGCTGTTGAATAGGAGGCGGTGGAAATGTTTGAAAGCGAATTGGTTCCAACAGCTGTGTTGTAATTGCCGGAGGTATAATTCTTCATAGACTCACTTCCAACTGCAGTGTTTTGCGTACCTGTGTTATCTGCAGGAATCCCGCCTCCATAAAGCGCCTTATATCCAATGGCAGTGTTATAACCATGAGCCCCGGCATATGAAGTACTGTCCGAGTGACTCATGGCATAACTTCCAATGGCCGTGTTTTCAGAGGAGCCTTTATTCCAGAGCAAACTTGCATAACCAATAGCTACATTTAAAGAGCCGATGGTGTTCTGTGATAAGGCATACGATCCATGAACTGAATTATGACTTCCATTAGTGTTGTTCCACATTGCCAAGTGACCGACAGCTGAATTATAGCCACCGTAGCCATTGCTGGGGAGGCAACTTGCACCCACTGCCGTATTACCGGCGCCCCAATTTTCCTTGAGCGCATTGCTCCCTATTGCAGTATTGTTATCCTCAGTATTTTTAGATAATGCATCATATCCAATAGCAGTATTATAACTACCTACGCGATTGGCAAGAAGTGTTCTGTAGCCGACGGCTGTGTTCGCTCCTCCACAAGTGCCATATTGAGTGTTTCCGTTATAATACTGGGATGAATCTCCGATAGCGACCTGGCCAGTGCTGCCTATGCAATGATATAGCGCCTTATTCCCGATGGCTACAACACCATCTGCGTATTTATTGTTGTACGCGGCATTATATCCAACAGCGACATTTGCTGATCCCGAGATGTCCTGGTACATGGCCTGAAAACCTACGACCGTATTGGCGGTCGCATTGTCGACATTGTGAAGGGTATAGTGGCCGATAGCTATATTGCTGGAACCGGAGCCGGCATCATACATGGAAGAATGGCCGATGGCCAGGTTATCGGCCCCGGTTGTGTAAGTTGCCATCGAATAATTGCCGATGGCAATATTGGATGAGCTGGATGTATTTGAAAACAAGGATTGATACCCGATGGCAATATTCGCATTCGTCGAAACGGCATTCCGGGAGGACGAACTGCCGATGGCAATATTATAAGCCCCGGCATCATTTTTATACAGGGACTCGAAACCCATGGCTATATTATGAACACCATTAAGGTTCTGCCATAAGGATTTCTCTCCCATGGCGATGTTATTGTTGCCCGTGGTATCAAAATACATCGACTGGTATCCAAGTGCGATATTGGATGTTCCTTTTGATCTCAGCAATGCTTGAGATCCAATGGAGGTGTTTTTCCAGCCGGTCGTGGAAAGCTTTTGCGCCTGCCACCCAACTGCAATATTCGCCGATCCGGTGGTATTGCTTTCAAGGGCTTCAAAGCCAAGCGCACTATTGGTATTTGACGTGTTCGCTTTCAGCGCATTGTATCCGACAGCCGTATTATTGGAAGCTTCCACCCCGGACATGCCAGCGTTGTAACCGATGTACGTATTCTGCCGGTTGACGCCATCATCATTCCTCCCGGCCCCTTCCCCGATGGATACTGAAGATCCATTGTTCAGTTGCTCAATGGCTTTTGCCGTGATCCGGTATTTTTCGGTTTCTTCAAACAAAATAAACAACGTGTCATCATGCCCCCCATCGTACTTGAAGGTCAGGTAGCTATCGCCGTCGAGATCATAAAGGGTATTATTCTGCTGATCGGAAACAAGCCTTTGCCAGTAACCGGACATCGAGCCTGTCTTAATGTAATAAAAGAAACAGTTATGATCGGTATCATACACCAGCAAGCCATTGGCTTTTATTAGCATGTTTTCGCGCTGCCCCGAATCCATTCGGGGAATCAGCACCCCTTTGGTGGTGCTGCTCACATCCAGTATGGCAGCGCTTGAGGGGGGCAGGTTGCTTTCATTGATGGCAACCCCCTGTGCTTTAAGTTCGCAAACAGAGGAAATGCCGATAATCGCAGCGATCAGAATAATTTTGATTTTCATTTTAGTTTGATTTATTGGTTTGTATTTTATTCTTCTCAAATGTGCCTGGTTTACCTGGAATGCATTTCAGTGCTTCAATCAATCGCTGAAGCGCCTCATTCTCCTTTCTGATGCGTTTCAGCATTTCATCCAGGTTTTCTTTGGCAGTTTTCTTAGCAGGTTTTGTCATAACGAAAAATTTATGACGTAAAGGTAGAATGCAGGGTAGGGAGGATGCAAATTTTTCAGTGATACTTTATTGATACAAACGGGGAAATTCCAAATTCCAAGCACCAAAATCCAAACAAATTCCAAATTCCAAATTCCAAATTCCAAACAAATTCAAAAACGTAAATCCAAAGCACAAAATAAAATCCAAATCAAAAATCATAAATCAGAGACTTCCCCGCTTCCATGCCTCCCTGCCCCCATGCCCCGATGCCTCCCTGCCCCCATACCCCCATGCCCCCATGCCCTAAATCCGTAGGATTTACATATTTATAGCACTGCCGGCAAACCAGCAACGATTTTCCCCTCCCGACGAAATCACGATTTGTTGG
>CAYUQP010000014.1:0-89235 GCA_964447005.1 uncultured Bacteroidales bacterium | reverse complement strand
ATGGGTGGCCTACTTTACTCCGAAATGACTGGCCTAGTTTAGTCCGAAATAGTCATTATAAGTCTCCCCCCGGCCCTCCTCCTGTCAATAATAAACTTAATTTTAAAGAAATTCTGTCCTAAGAATAGGGGGAATTATACTGTCGATGGCTTGGATCGTAATAGTCAGTTATGCTATCACACTATGTTTTGATCGAATTAATATCACAATCTCAGCATGAAATCATTTTTGTGAAAAGCCTAATTTCGGGTATATATTTCTTGGTATAAGTTCATTCCCAGCAAGATCTTTACATAAAACATTCATCAACCTGACGTCTGTCACTTCCCATTCCGCACTTTTGGTAGTGTAGGAATCCGGATTGGTGGAAGTAAGACAACTTACGCTGTCGATTGCCCTGTGGCTAAACACCAGGTAAAATTTACCCGAAAGATCGTAATAACAACTATCATTTGTAATAGTAGCACTCCCCCCTTGGCAAATATCTTCTTTACGATCAAAATAAGCTGTTATTCCCCCTATGTCGGTATAGATAACCTCTTCAGAGAAGTAAATTGAGTAATATTTTCTGTTTCTCTTGCTGTTGGTGGAATCCTCTTGCAGCCTGATAAAATATGGAGCCTGAACATCATATTGAACGGGAGAAAGATGATAAGTGACATCAATTTTGTGATCATTTATCCTTACAGTTTCATTTAGGAATTCATAGCCACTTTTTGATACATTGATAAAATCATAATAATCGACACTATCGCCCAAGGCGCTGAAATGAATGAGGCACTTGCCGAAAGAATCAGTAAAACCAACTCCCTCAAAGCCTTCCGTATACGGATCCTCATTCACAGTCGTTATCCATACGACGGCATTTTCAATTGGTGTACTGGTACCTTCTTTTTGTATCGTGATGCTGACATCAACATTAAAATTAGGGAGTGCCGGATCGCTGTCTTTGAAACAGGCATAAAGAAAAACTCCAGATAGTAAGAAAGCATAAGCCCTTTTCATGGTTACAAAATGTTTGGTTAGAACTGGCAATTGGTCATAATGATATAAAATTAATAATTCCTTATAAAAGTGGATGGCTAAATTTACGAAAAAATTGAAAAATCAAGTAAAATTTTTGATAACACATTTGGATTGAATTGCGAAGGCCTTAATGGTAGAAAACCCTGGTACATTCATAAGGTCTGTGATGGTCTAGTTTGACTGGACAGTATTTCTTGCAAATATAATTGTTATTATCAAACGAATAGGGCTGGGGAAAACTCATATCTTTTCTTCTTTGTTAATTTTTAGGCTGTATTTCTGTATCGCTCAATTGGCGCGATATACCATTCCGTCTATCGATATTTTCACGGTAATCAGACTTTTCACATAATTCACGCAATCATCAAAAGTAAACTTGTTGCCCTGGACGGAGTTGATGATTCCGGGTTTACCGATTCTGCCTGTTGCACCTTCAGGGTACTCATACCCTTTTGGGCTTCCATCCTGTTAGACAAACTCCATCCAACGATTTACCGACTGTACAATCAAACTGAACTATTACACAAATCACCCACATTATCTCCATAAAGCAATATTTGTGGTATAATATTTTCAAAATAGCTAATTTCAATCTTGTTTTAATTTATTATCTTTAGAAGTGCTTTTGCTTATTCAATAATTAGCATATTCTATTGAGTAGACTAACTAATCCAAAAGAATCATGAACAGGTTAAGATTGGTAATATTGAGCATTGTACTATGTCAGATTGTCAAGGCTCAAACTGAAATTGCCATGCAACAGCAAAATGGCGTATACTATATCCCATGCAAAGTGAATGGACTTCCGTTAAAATTTATTTTCGATACCGGAGCCAGTAATGTTTCGATTTCTCTTATTGAAGCAATCTTTATGCTTAAAAATGGTTATTTATCAGAAGACGACCTTTTAGGTACAGAATATTATCTTATCGCGAATGGTGAAGTAACCGAAGGAACGGCGATTATATTAAGGGAAATTGAAATCGGTGGCCGGAAGCTGTATAATGTCAGGGCAGGAATTGTCCATAACCTCGATGCTCCGCTTTTGCTTGGACAATCAGCACTGAGCAAATTAGGGAAATTTAATTTTGATTACAGTAACAGTAAAATGACGATTCAAGGCGGACCGCGTCTTTTTACCGCTCACCAATTCAATTCGGTTTATTATCCGGATAATAATTTTAATAATAAGTTTCTTCATATCGGCATAGGAGGAGGCTTAGAACGACTGATCCTTAACCAATATGCCAATTATATGATTGAAGACGGGTCGGATAATAATTATTATGATTCTGCATTGATCAGGATCAACGGTATCGGATTAAAAGGTGAATTATCCGTGCATCCATTGATATTAGAGCACTTTAGCATCGGAGTCATGGGTTCTCTTTCGTTTGGAACAAGAGCCCTTATTGTTGGTGATAAAGAAAAACCCGATGAAAATATCGATGTTAAAAAAAGCTATGTCTATTCGAAATATTTCTGCGGCGGCGAGGTTGCCGGAGGATTCAAAGGCGCTAAACTTATTTATAAACTCAATTGGACCTGGCAAAATAACGATTACGAAAAAATTTATTCCGGAGAGGATGGCCTTAAGGAAACTTATGATTATGATGAGGATTTCAATAATCAAACCATGTCGTTTGGTATCAGATTTGGCCGGTATTCAGGAAGTTATTCGGGTATGAAAGGAAACACTGTCGATCTTTTATATTCACTTACTAATTACTTCTCTCTTGGTTATTATAACAATGAATGGAATAAAACAAACGGTTTGAAGGACTGGAAAATTGGATTTGGTTTCATGTGGTGGTGCCAGAGTGCTGTTAAGCTTCAATTTGATGTATATACCAACACGAAGCATAAAGACTTTTCAGAATTAAGTTTCAACAATGCCTGGTACCAAATATCACTGATTTACAATCATAATTGGTTTTATTAAACATTTTATGAAATATTAATCTCTCGGATTTAATCTTCGTCCTGACTATTCTATTTTATTTAAAGTATATTGGCTGACTTTGATCTAAGTCCTCACAACCAATGACAAGTGACCATTGACAATAAAATAACTATAATGAAGAGAATATCGAACTACCTCATAATTTTGGCAGCATTCGCAGTGATCATCCTGTTTGCCGCGCAATGTACGACCAAGACTGCGTCTGTTGAGGATACTGTCAAGGATTATTATTCCTCGATCAACAAGAACAATTTCAAGGGCACAAATCCCAACATGATTGCCGGATGGGCGGAAAAAACCGACAACGATAAGCAATACCTGGAAGAGTTCCAGGCGCAAATCGCCGATCTGTTCAAACAACACCAGGGATTAAAAGAAGTAAAGATATTGGAAAGCACTCCGGGCGGTACGGAAGCCGAAGCATCTGTAGATATACAACTCATTTGCAACGACGGCTATATTGAAGCCGTGTCGCACCAGATGGTCAAAGAAGGAGATACCTGGAAAATAATGAACTAAACAAAAAAAAGAGGGTGTCTCAGTAGAGCACACCCTCTTCCGAATTACTGCTATCCTGTTAGTTAACCTTGCTCAGCTTGGTAACTTTCGTTGTGTCGCCAGCCTGCATTTTCACGATATACATTCCATTCTTCAGACCGCTGAGATCAATGGTGTTCTGGCTGTAGACCTGGCTTGCAGCGTACTGTTCGCTCCAGACCATTTTTCCTGTCAGGTCATAGATCATCACCTGCACATCGGTCGGTGCCGGCAGTTCCATCCGCACGTTCAGCTCATTCCTTGCAGGGTTCGGGTAAATGCTCGCCTCGAACGTTTCGTCTGCTGTTTCATCCACGGAAGTGGGCAGCAGCGGCTCGAGCGGGATCAGTTCACCACCTGACGGAAGGGCAACGTAGAGGCCGAAAGCTGGCCCGTTGTTGTTCGCTCCCGGGTTCAGGAAGCCGGATGCCATCACGGCGATCGCCTGATCCTGCAAACCAAAGGAGGCCAGCGGGACATCATAAGTGACCACGGTAACCATACCGCTCTCATCGCGGATGTCGAGCTGGTAATTATTCGTGGGCAGTTCCAGATATCCGGCGAAATCGCTGTAAGCCAGGTTGTCGATAATCGTGCCGGCACCCAGGCCAACTTCAACTACGTCAACCACCGGTGCGTCGGTCGAGCCGTGGAATACCAGCACATCGGTGTTGCCGGCCATGGTCGCTGCTTCCCGGCCCATGTTGTACACGTGGATATCGAACGGGATCGGCGGGTTGTAGCCTTCCGGAACCACGATGCCATTGGCAACAAGAATGTAGGTAAAATCGGGCGCCAGGTTATAATTGAAGCTGGCGATTCCATCGGCTACGCTCGAAGAGGTCGCCGGGGCGATGGTCACGGTAATGTCGGTGCTTGCCGGCACATCAATGAACGGAGTGGCTGTACGGAAGGCAAAATTGTCAATCGCAATTTCGCCGTTCAGGTACACGTCGACCATGGCTGCAGCAGCGTCAGCGCTGTTATGGATCACCTGAACGCGGGCCATCGGGTTGGCCGGGATAACCTGCGGCAGCGGGATCAGATCGCCACCCTGCGGCAGTGCCACCCAAAGACCGAATGCCGGTCCCTCGTTGTTCTCCTGCGGGTTCAGGAAACCGGAAGCCAGCACCGTGATGGCTTCGCCCTGAAGGCCCAGTGTGCCCAGCGGAGCTTCGTAGGTAGCCACGGTCACCTTACCGGTGGCGTCGCGCAGCTCAAAAGTATATTCTGAGGTCGGGACTTCCACGTAACCCGCAAACTGGCCGTATGCAAGATTGTCGACCACGGTGCCGACGCCGAAGTTCGTTTCGACGATATCAACAACCGGCGCATCAGTTGCACCATGGAACACCAGGATGTCGGTATTGCCGGGCATCATGGCGCTTTCCCTGGCCATTTCGTAGGTAAAGATGCTGAACGGCACGGTCGGGCTGTAGCCGTTGGACGAAACGATCCCGTTGGCAACCAGGATATAGCTGCTGCCACCGTTCAGGTTAAGGGAGAAGGTAGCCAGTCCTTCGGAAACTTCCGAGGAGTTGGACGGCGCAACGGTCACCTCAAGGTTGATGTTGGCGGGGGCTTCGATGAACGGTGTAGCCGTGCGGAACTGGAAGTCATCGAACACCTTCTGGCTTCCTATCCAGATATCCACTTCCTGAGCAGCAATGTCGGCTGAGTTGTGGATGAGCTGTACGCGGGCCGTGGAGATCGGCACGGACGGCAGGGGGATGAGCTGTCCACCCGACGGCAGGGCCACCCATAGGCCGAAAGCAGGTCCGTCGTTGTTCACGGCTGGGTTCAGGAACCCTGAAGCCACGACCGCCAGGGCCTGGCCAGCCAGGCCGAGCGTTGCCAGCGGAGCTGCATATTGTGCAACGACGGTGGTTCCCGACTGATCCCTGATCTGCAGAGAATAATCAGCGGTGGGAAGTTCGAGGTATCCGGCAAAACCGGCATACGGAAGATCATTAACGACCGTACCTGCCGGCACCGCCACTTCAACGACATCCACTACCGGGGCGTCCGTTGATCCGTGAAACACCAGCACATCGGTGTTGGAAGAAAGCTTGGCCGATTCGCGGCCCATATCGTACACATATATATTAAAAGGTGTCGGAGGATTGTAACCCGTCGGGATCACGATCCCGTTGGCGACCAAAATATAGGTCTTGCCATCTTCAAGCACATACGTGAAGCGTGCCAGGCCGTTGGTAGTATCAACAGAGTTAGACGGCTGGATGGTAATGTCGAACTTTTCGCCCGCCGGCGCATCGATGAACGGCGTAGCCGTGCGGAACTTGAAATTATCAATAAGGAGTGCATCGTTCAGCCACACGTCGACCATTTCGGCGGCAGCGTCAGCAGAATTGTGAATCACCTGTACCCTCGCCTGCGAGAATACCGGGGCGGCAAAAGCTATCAGAAGGAGAGCTATAAGGCCTGAGTAAAGTTTATTCGTTTTCATAAAACTGGATTTTTAAGGGTTTAGATTTAAATTCTTGTTTTTTGTATCAAATTCATGAAACCTAAACACAATCCGGTTTTATTTTGTTCAATTTATTTCATTTTATATTAAACATTATTTTAATAAATATCTTTATATTATTGATATTCATTTATTTAATTATTAGACAAATTATTTCGTTTTAACTAATTTTAATAATTGTTAAACAAAACTGTGTTAAAATGAAAGAGTGCGCTCAGAGGCCAAGCAGTTCACGAAGCCTGATATAATGATAGATCCCGGCTTCTGTTATAAAAGGGCTCCTGATCAGGTCCTCCGTGTCAATAGCGGTCAGAAAGAATATATCAGGAACGTCTGGAACATTACTAAACTTCCCTTCTGTAAGGAAAAGAATATAGTTCATCGTATTTGAGCTATCGCCAAGCTGCAATGGAGGCCGGAACCTTATCCCGAAACCGGTGGCATTAACCAGCAAATCAGCCAGGGCCTCGTCCTCAAGGTAAAGCCTGACCGGTTCGGCATTGGCATAGAGCTCCCGGATCATTGCATTGATCTCTGGCAATACCTCTTCCGAAACAGCTTGTTCGACTTCTTTTCCCCCGTTGTACTTTACCAGGAGCGTTTTATCCTGCGTTGTTATCTCTTCCACGACTTGTCCGGAGTTTATTTCTGTATTAATTGATCCCGGCTGCGAAGCACAACCTGAACATGCTGAGATGCTGAAAAGCAGAAAAACAATCCTGAATAACATCTCCTGCAGATCAATTGATTATAATGTCGTCAAGCAGGATGGCCGTGTCAAAGATACTGTCCCCGACATCGGTACAGCGAAGCACCAGTGTGACGCATTTGCCTTTGTAAGCCGAGATATCGAATGTTGATGACTGCCATCCGGTCATGTAGACATCACCGCGGTCAAAGACGATATCGGGCGACACGGCGATCAGCTCACCGGGAATCCCGTCAGGATATTCCGTTGTCGGGGCTGACGCTCCGAAAGCTGCTGCAATCTGATCGATTGTTCGACTCAGCAGAACTTCCTCCCCGGTATCCTCGCTTATCAATACCACCTGGAAACTATCCTGGTAAAGCGAACCGATGTATTCAAGGAATTCTTCCGATAAATAATTCCATTTCAAACTTAATTGTGACGCAGTTGAAGGAATATTAAACGACTGTGACATTCTTCCTGTTTCGGTTGTATATCCTAAACCCGTGGAAATAATCCCCATATAATTCCCGCCCGATGGACTGATAAATCCAAGCTGGCTGATGATCCTTCCGTCGCCGTTGCGTGTCCAGCCCATATAATAGTCCTCAAAATTGCCGTTAACCAGCGACAACGAAAACTTCATCGTGGCGGAGCCTTGTATCACGAATTTAGGAAAAGGAGAAACATTGTAGGTTTCATTGATTTTACTCACCTCACCCGTAGTTTTTCCATTTTTAGCCAGCGTGATGAAGACATCCCTTGAAACGGAAACGCAAAATTTTCCATAAGTTGACTCAGTATAGCCGTAATAGGTTTTCGCTCCCTTATTCAGAAAAGCATTTCGCAATGCCGGAGTTTTATCGCTTTCACACGAATTGTTCAGGATCACACTTTGAGGAAATTCGCCAGGCAACGCGGATATGAAAGAATCATATACTTTATAAACGTCGGAACGTACGCTGACATCCCCTGTTTTACTGATTACCAGGTTCTTGGATATACCGATCTTGGGATGAGCCCCCTGCATCATCGGCTTGTAAGTTTTATAAGAGTCGAGAAGCGTATCCGCAATTTCGCCGGTAACAATAGATTTACCGCCTGCGCCATGAGTCGAAAAGACCACCATCCCGTAGCTTGTGATATCGTACAGGCAGGCAATGTTTGCATCCTGGTTGGTATAGTAGTTCACCTGGAAATCGCCGCAATCCAGGCTGTCGAGGATATTGATGATATGAGGCCTTTCATTGTGGCGCCAGGAAGCTTCAAATGCGGCAAAAATGAAAACGTTGCGGTTGCCGATCGTGTTGGCATCAAAATCGAGAACACTTTTGGTTTCCGGGCAGTTCTTTCCTCTTGTTTGTTTATCCAGGGGTATTTCCGGGGTTTTCTGCCTTTCAGTCCCATCCGGAAGCGCTCTTTCAAGCCCTCCCCGCGCATCGCTCAATCCGTCTTCATCAAGCAGCGATATGATCAAACCGCCGTGCAATCCCGATTTGTATATGATCTCGATGTTCGTGATGCCGGACTGCTCAACACTTTCCACGGCCGGTTGTGTTTTCAGCCAGTCAACAAGCTGGTTAACCGCGCTTTCGGCATTATCCTGGTTGCCGCCAAGATAAATGTCTAACTGGACCGCGGCCTCTGCCTGTACAGTATAGAGGTCTTTCATGTCGGAAGGATTAATGTCATTATAAACTTCAAAGAGCGCAGGGTCTGATTCCAGTTCACCCGAATCATCCCCTTTCATCGTCGCGATGGCCTTGAATTGGACCTGCCCTTTTATCACCTCCGAATTGTAAAATTTATTGCTGTACACCCGGTCGCCCTTGATCTCGTCTCCTCCATAAGCCAGGTTACCATCGTCATAAAGGTAAGCGACATCGGTCGTGTTTCCGTTTGCTCCTATTTTTACCAGGCGGATCGTATCGTTAATAGCAATACCTGGCGGAACCTTGATTTGGGCAGTGATCTGGGTGCTTTGGTTAATCAACGTTTCCTGCGGTGTGATCACCAGTTTTCCCAGTGAAGCAGCAGGGTTCTCATCTTTATCCTTTTTGCAATACTGAAGGCTTGCTGACAACAACAGGATAAAGAACAACTTAATAAACAGATACATCAGTTTTCGATTAGTTTTCATAAGAATTAGTGTTAATGGTTAATAATATCGGTGAAATGAATTCCTTCGTTCATCTATAATATTTTCAAAGAACTGTAGCGCTGATTTCGTAAAAATAGGCAATTTTTTTCGCTATCCAATTATTTTCCAGGACGATTCTCTGTAAACTTTCATTTTAGAATGCAGATAGACTGCATTCGGCCGGCTTTATTTTGTGCAAAAATCAAAAGACTATGCACAAAAAACTGTTTCAATCCCTTACATTCGGCAAGATACAATCGTATGGCGCGGTGTCAGCATTTCCGCTATCCATGCCGGTCCGCCTGAATGGCCTTTCCTACCTCACCCTCAGTGAAGCAATGGAACTGATGCTGCTCCGGGTGGAAGAAGTCACCGAGGGCGGCTCGGTTCCGGAGATCAAAGTCATCAGCACCGCCTCCCTCCCCATCCTGATCGTCGCCGGAGAAGAAGTGAAAGGTGCCAAGCAAAACCGGATCCTGAACACCTCCATCCTTATCCCCGCGAAAGCTTCCCTGGTCATTCCCGTAAGCTGCACCGAGCGGGGCCGCTGGAGCTATGTGTCGCCCGATTTCAAAGACTCGGGCAACATCAGCAGCCGTGATGTGCGAAGTGCCGCCTCAGACTCGGTGAGGAACAGCCTGAATTTCGGCCGCGGCCACCGCTCCGACCAGGGCATGGTGTGGGACAGGATCGAAGAACTGCATCATAAAAGCAACAGTCATCATAGTTCCCATTCAAGGGCCATGGACGACGCGTTCCGGGCCCGGCAGCACGACCTGGAAGAGGCAATGCGGCATTTCAGCCTCGTACCGGGCCAGACGGGTGTTCTCTTTTTTCATTCCGGTAAGGTGGCCGGGCTGGACCTCCTATCCCAGCCCGCCGCCTATGCCCGTCTGCATGACAAACTGGTGAAAAGCTACGTGATCGACTGCCTGGAAGGGAATAAGGTAAGGGTCGATGCCAATCTTCTGCAGAAAACAGCACTTGCCTTCCTGGATTCTGCAGCCGCCGGCGAAGTAAAACGGTTCAAATCCCCCGGCCTGGGAAATGATCATCGAATTAGCGCTCCTTCTTTACAGGGAAGCACGCTTGAATATGAGGACGAACCGATCCATACGTGTTGTTTCAGCATTGAAAAAGAAGAGGACAGTATGGCAGGATTCCGTCAGCGGAGAAACCTGTGAGCTGTTTACTTGAAAACTTCGAGACTTTCCATATACTCAACCATGCCGCCGTTCCGCCTGATCTTTTCCATCAGGTCGTGGTAATAGCGGCTGCCTTCCAGCGGGCGGTCAAACCCCAGGATGATGAGCTGGTCTTTGGCCCTGGAAACAGTGACCAGCAGCTTCCGGTCGACAGTGTCCTGCAAATCGATGGACTGCAGCGGGATAAGCTGGTTCTGATGATAGAGGGCCAGCGAAACGATGATGATGTCGCGTTCCGATCCCTGGAACCGTTCAATCGTGTCGATCGTCACTTTTTCAAGGATCTCCCCGTCATCGATCAGGTTCCTGATCTGGGCGATCTGCGTGCGCCAGGGCGTAACCACTCCGACGGTTTCTTTTGAGAATTTCTCCCCGTGCTTGCGCTTCAGCGTCTTTAAAATGGCCACCACCTTTTTCGCTTCTTCCTCATGCCGTTTCGCCGTGGGAGCATATCCCGACTGGATAAATAATGTCCTTGAGCGCGACAGGAGCCGTTCTACCGGGTCATCGGACCGATGGTCATAGGTACTGTCAAAAGCCAGCTCCTGCTGCCCGGGTTTCACCGAAACAAGCTTTCCGTTATAATATTCATTGATCAGCGCCGCGATGTGGTCGTGCATCCGGTAATGGCTGTCAAGCATGCCAATGGCCTGAGTCCATCCTTTCCGCTCACAGAGCTGGTAAAGCCGCTCGAACAGCGATTGCCGCAGGTCGAGTATCCCGGCCCGGTTCAGTTCATCATCATGGATCCTGCAATGCTTCTCCGACTGGGTGATCACCGCCGGAAGCTGTTTCTGGTCGCCGATGAGGATGAACTTGCGAAAACCTGGCAAAAGTCCGACCACCATTGGTTCGGTAAGCTGCGAGGCTTCGTCGATCATCAGCACATCGGGAGGAACGATGTCGAACAGGTCTGACTTCCGGGAATGAAACGAAGAAACCGTCGAGACGAACACTCGCTGCCTGCTGATCAGCTCCCTGATCTGCCCGGCATCTTTTCCGGCAACCAGGCTGTACAGCGCTTCTTCTTCATCGGAATTGCGGCCGCCCAACCGGAGGAATTCCACCTTTTTCGTTCTCAGCCGGGAGCATATTTCGCCCACGGCACGGTTGGTGAATGCCAGGATTACGATCCTGCTTTGCGTGGTGGCTATGACCTGCCGGGTGATCTCCACCATCATCGTGCTGGTTTTGCCGGTCCCCGGAGGACCTTGCATCAGGAAATAATCCCTGGCTTTCAATGCACGGTTCAGCAGCATGTTTTGATTCGCCGTCAGATCGCTTACTGAAATATCGGCACCATCGTCAAATTCAGGCGCTTTCAATCCGAATATCAGCTCTTTAAGATGCCCGGGCGCTTGCAGGAACCGCAACAGGCTCTGCACCACCGACCAGGTATTGGTTTCATACAGGTCATGCTCGATGATCCACTCATGATGGCTGCTGAAATAGGTCTCGTCAAGCTGCTTATTCCGCAGGCTGAAGATCACTATTCCATTGTTAAGGCTTTTAATATTTCCTTTCAGGATCTGGCTTTTCAACGGATCAGGGGTATTGTTGTCATTAGGATAAATGATGCCCAGGTCGCCCTCGCGGAAGTTGTGATTCAACCGCGTGTCTGCCAGCTTCAGTTCGATCGTATTTTCTGTTTTGTCGAAGCGTACATAGATCAGCCCGCTCAGGATGTTATATTTTTTAAGTTTTTCGGGAAGCGTCTCCTGCCAGAGCGCCGAAAATCCGCTGTCTTCCCTCCCGCTGTCCTGGTCCGACCCGATCTTGGCCACCTGGTGTTCTTTCAGGTAAAAAGACAGCAAGTGACGGTAGTACTTCTTTTCAAGTGATCCGGCAAGATGGTAAGCCCCTTCGAAAGCCCGGAGATCATCGGTTTTAAACGGCGGTACCTCCCCGAAATCATGGGTGTTGAAGCGGTTCAGCAAATCATAATTTTTGCCCGCCAGGTTGAACAGGCCGCTGACGATATGATTTCGCACATGCAGCACCTGCCATTCATCCAGCGTTATCGAGGCGACATTCCTGAGAGGACTCGTCGCAGCAGCAGAATAGAGAATCGAGGAGGTACCCACCCGGGCAGGGCCAAAGGTGGAGTGAAGCAGCATGTTATAACAAACCACCTGCATTTTATGATTGCGCCAAACGTCAAAATTCGGTACACGGGCGCTGCTTTTGAGTTCGAAAACGTCTTTTCGGTTGACGTTTGCCGGATCTTCCGTCAATACATCCAGCCTCCCCTGCAGACCGTACATCGATGAAAAGAAGGTGGGTTCGATCCGAATTTTCTTTCCGCCAATATTTTCAGCCGTGCTATTCAGGTTCCGGAGATGGCCGGAACAGATATCCTCCCTGATCCGGTCCATCGTTTCCTTTCCAAAGCGTGCCGCCTGCAGCGCGTTGGCTTCGACCGCCTCCTGGAAAACCCGGTCGGATGATTTATCGGGGGTTTTGATCAGCGAATCGAGATAATCATTCACGATCTTTCCCTTGAACGCTCCTTCCCCGGCATCGGAATCCACCAGCTTGCCGAGGAAATAAAGCAGGTAATTAGCGCCGTAACGCTGGAAACATTCGGCTATATCCGAAGCATCGACAAGGAAATCGGGTTCCAG
Organism: uncultured Bacteroidales bacterium; assembly: GCA_964447005.1. Lineage (GTDB taxonomy): Bacteria > Bacteroidota > Bacteroidia > Bacteroidales > JAGOPY01 > JAGOPY01. The sequence continues at coordinate 76,564 of CAYUQP010000014.1, read as the reverse complement.
TACAATCCGCGTTTCGGGACCCGTGAGATAGGTATCGTTCTGATAAGGGTCCTTGCGGAGATGGATCAGGTTCAGGGTCGAATAATCTGTGATCAGGGGATGCAGTTCACCGAAGAAATTTCTTTCATCGGTTCGGACCACCAGCTTGAAGTGCCCCATTTCGCCTTCGTCCTCGCAGTTCAGGATGAATTGGGCTTTCTGGTCCGGACGGGTTTCTATTTCGCTTTTACCTCTAACGATACACCTGACCAGTTTTACTTCTTCAAAGGTCTTACTTATCCTCGATGAAAAAGACAGCCCTTTGATCGGCTCGTAGAGGGAAAGAAGAGGTCCGGGCACCGGCAGGTTAGAAAAATGATTTACGGTGAGGCAAACGGCCTGCAGCGCCGTGTAATACATTCTTTCCGTGACGTTGGCTTTTTCGTCGTGCGTGACCTTATTGGCCATCATCCGGAAACCGTGCATCTCATCGCTCCACTCCCGCGGCACCTGGAACTTATCGATGACAAACACCACCCGCTGGAACGTGTTGGAAAATACTTGCGCTTCGCCTTCCGTCAGTTTCCGGAAGACCTGCTCGAAGACCAGCCGGAAGTCCCGGATGGCGTTGATATGATCGTTTTCATTTCTAACATGCGATTCAAGTATCTGCGTATAAAGCACTTCAGCGTATCCGGGTTCCATGGCACAATCGGTTTGGGTTGTTTTCCGTAAAATTAACAAAGAATCTATTGTGTTTTCTATTGTGCCCTATGTGACTATTGTGGTTAAAAAAAACATCCTGATGCAAATACATAGCACTTTTCGATGATAACATTGCCTAACTTTAATTCATCATTCATCATTCAACATTCAACCTTCAACATTCAACATTATTTTTTGATATGCCCCAGAACAAAAACGCCAGTTTCCGCTACCGCGTCATCAACCATTGCCTTCGAAACCAGTTCCGACAATGGACCCTTGAGGACCTGATCGCGGAAGTCGCGGAGCAGATGCACGAGCAGTTCGGCTCGGTCAGCGGCATCAGCAAGCGCACCGTCCAGGCTGACATCAACATCATGCGCAGCGATCCGCCGCGGGGATTTGCCGCACCGATTATATGCAAAGAAGGATGTTACTATTACGACGATCCCGATTATTCCATCGACAACAACCCGCTGAACGACACCGACGTGCGCAACCTGAAAGACGCCGCCGATATTCTCAGGCAATTCAAAGGCCTGCCTTATCATATTGAATTGAACCAGATCATCCGGAAAATTGAAAGCACCGTGCAAAAACAAAAGATCTTCGACGTGCCGCTGATCCATTTCGAGTACAACGACCTGCTCAAAGGACAGGAATTTTTACAGCCGCTGTTAAAGGCTATCCAGGCAAAAACCGCCATGGAGATCGGTTACAAGCCGTTCACCATGGAAGAAACGCTGACGATCCTCATCCATCCATATTTTCTGAAAGAGTACAACAGCCGCTGGTACTTGTTCGGCCTGGAAAACGATCCCCGCCGGCTGGTCAACCTGGCGCTCGACCGGATGTTCGCCGTACATAAATCAGATACCGCGTACATTCCCAACCGCGTCATCGATCCCGCGCAGTACTTCAACGACATCATCGGCGTGACATACAACCAGGGGCGGAAAAAAGAAAAGATCGTCCTCAGCTTCACCTCCGACCGTGCCCCTTACGTAAAGACAAAGCCTCTTCATCCCAGCCAGAAGATCGTATCCGAAAACAGCGACGGCACAACCGTCAGCATCGAGGTCATTCCCAACAAAGAGCTGATCCGTGAAATATTATCTTTTGGAAGCGACGTGAAGGTGGTGGGGCCGGGAGCGGTGGCGGCGGAGGTTGAGATGATTCTGAGGAAAGCGGTGGAGAGATACGGGGAGGAATGATTTAGGATATAGGAAGTAGGATATATGATTTTAATAATTTCAATATCCTATGTTCTATCTCCTAAATCCTAATCGAACATCCAAAATCGACCATCGAAAATCGAAAATCTTTTTTCTTCTACCGCAAATACACTGCACTTTTATTCCTTATCTTTGTATCAGCATTAAGAGTTCCCTTGAGTGGGACAGCAACCGGGAAGGACACCACGGTGCTAAAATGATGTGACCGCCAGCCGGCGGTAAAAACGGTCCGTCCTTTCCACACGTTTTCCTGCTTCCGGTCCTCTCAATGCAAAAAGGTGATTTTAAGCATCGCTGATCATCATTGTAATTGTTATTGGCATTGAGAAATCTTATTGAAACCGTTTACTATAAAACCAAAATTTTATCGACATGGAAAACACAAGATCAATTAAGGAACTGGTCAGCATGATCAACGAGGAATCCCTGTTTTTCCGCAAACAGTACGGAATGTACGGCGGATTCAGCTTCCAGGTAACGTACCTCAACGAAGAAATGATCTTCGTCACGGTAACAGCAAGCCAGAACCAGGAAAAACATGAGCAGATCATCCGGAATTTCATTTTTTCAATGGTCAGGCTGCTCAACGATGTCGTTCCCGTACCTTTCTGCCAGGTGACTTATTATCCGGACAGAAACGACCCCTACCCGGAATTCATCCGCGTCTATCCTTTCTACCGGAAAAGCCTGATAGATGTAGAATATGGCGCCATCTCAATCGAAGAGAATGCTGAAGCGATCCGCCAAAAGATCAAGGACCGGATGGCGAACCGCTAAAAAGCGCAAAATTGACCGAAACCGATAAAAAATATTGACTATGAAAAACGTTGATAAGTCAACAGATGAATCTGGTCAGAAGCGCATACCTGAACCGGCGGCGAAAGTAAGTGAAAAGCCAGCGCTTCAAATGACCATCCCAGAGCATTTTCCAACCATCGTTGTAAAGATTTTCCATGGTGTTTATTACAAGATGCCGGTTTATATTGTCAGTAAATCAGAAGATCTGCCCGATGATCTGCCGTATGTTTACAGGATCCTCACCAGAGGCGCGGCTGCAAATTTATTGCACCAGTCTGCGGGAAGTGGGTTTGGATATCGCCAAGGTTATAAGTGACCGGGGATTCGTTCCATTTGTAAAAGTACTAACTAACAATAAAAGAGATGAATAGAAAACAATTAAGATCCTTCCTTTTCACCAGCGAATCGGTCACGGAAGGCCATCCCGACAAAGCCGCCGACCAGATCTCCGACGCGATCCTCGATGCCTGTCTTGAGGCGGACCCGAAATCACGGGTGGCCTGTGAAACGCTGGTCACCGGCAACCATATTATCCTGGCGGGCGAGATCACTGCTCCGGCGGGAATCCTGGACCAAGCGGAAGGCATTGCCCGCCAGGTAATCCACGACATCGGCTACTCCGATCCTGAACTTGGTTTCGACCATCACACGGCGGTGTTTACAAACCTCTTGCAGCAGCAGGCCATCGAGATCCGGAATGCCGTCGACACCGGCGGCGCAGGCGACCAGGGACTTATGTTCGGTTTCGCCAGCATGGAAACGCCGCAATTCATGCCGCGGCCTATCACCCTGGCGCACCGGATCACGCAACGGCTTGCCATAGTAAGAAAACAAGGCACCCTTTCTTGGCTGCGACCGGACGGAAAGTCACAGGTTACCATTGAATACAGGGATGACAAGCCCGTCGCCGTCCGGAAGATCGTCGTATCCACCCAGCATCATCCTTCGGTCAGCCAGGAAGAGATCAGGGAAGCGGTGATCGAAGAGATCGTTAAGCCGGTCCTTCCGGAAGGCTTATCCACCAGTGAAATTGAGTACCTGGTCAATCCGTCGGGGAGCTTTACGGTGGGTGGCCCGGCCGGGGATACAGGGCTTACAGGCAGAAAGATCATCGTCGACACTTACGGAGGAAGCTGTCCGCATGGAGGCGGAGCGTTTTCAGGGAAAGATCCGTCGAAGGTGGACCGTTCGGCTGCATATGCCGCCCGTTACATTGCAAAAAACATCGTGGCGGCAGGTTACGCGGAGCAATGCCTGGTGCAGCTTTCCTACGCCATCGGCCAGGCAGAGCCGGTGTCGTTCATGCTGGATTTCAAAGGGACAGGCATTATTTCGGAAATAGAAGCGGAAAAAGAGATCAGGAGATTGCTGGATCTCACTCCCCGTGGTATTATAACGGCACTGGACCTTCTCCGGCCGATTTTCCGGAAGACGACGAATTACGGGCATTTTGGCAGGGAGGAGGCGGGATTTACCTGGGAAATAACCGATTTGCTGCCAAGGGTGTAGAGCGCAGCGCTTCCCCCTCCCCAACCCCTCCCCATGCCGGCTTCCGGTGTTTCATTGCTGAAATTTCTTCGGGGAGGGGCTTTTTCAATCGTCCGCCTCTTTTACCCCGGGTTGAAACCCGGGGCTACCGATATTTCGCTCCTGACGGAGCTTTGTAACTCCAAATATTAATCTCCTCCCCCGAATGGGGGAGGCCGGGAGGGGGCCGGAAACGCCACGAATGGGGGAGGTTGGGAGGGGGCCGGAAAATTTTCCTAGAAGGGCAGGTCATCCTCCGTTCCTGCTTCATCCGGAGCATACGGCAGGGGCTTCTCTGCCGGAGGAGGTATTTCTCCCGGATCGTCGGGCGGGGCGTCTGCCGGCTTATCATTTGACTTGTGCACCGTCAGGCCCGAGGCTTTCACGTCGGTGTACCACTTGCCGTTGTATTCGCGGCTTTCCACGGCAATTTCCACGCTGACCGGATCGCCCTTTTCGAGGTGCTCAATATCGATCTTGCTGTTCCATACTGAAATGCAGATCTTTTTCGGGTACTGCTCGTCGGTTTCAATGATAAAGTCCTGCTTGGTCCAGGGACCGTTGCGCCCTTCGCCTTTGACTTCCGGGAGGATCGTATATACTTTTCCGGTGATGTTCATTGGATTTTTATTGAGGTTCAAAGATATTAATTTTTATGGTTGAAAATGCCCAAATACGCGGTGACCGGTTGCGGGCAAATATTTTGTATTTTTATGCTCCTATGAAATATTTCCCTTTATTATCCCGCTTTTGTACCGCCATCTGGCTGCTTGCGATCGCTTCCTGCAGCCGCAATGCTACCGTTAAGCCGCCGAATATCGTTTACATCATGTGCGATGACCTGACAGAACAAGCCATTAACTGTTACGGTTATCCGTATAACGTTACTCCTGCCATGGACAGGCTGGCCAGCGAAGGTATGCGTTTCAGAAATGCTTTCGTGACTAACTCGATCTGTGGCCCTTCACGAGCGGTGCTCCTGACGGGAAAGCACAATCACATCAATGGTTTCATCAATAACGACCTGAGTGTTTTTGACGGTTCACAGCAGACCTTCCCAAAGCTCCTGCAACAACATGGCTACCAGACCGCGCTCATCGGCAAATGGCACCTGGCCAGCGACCCCACAGACTTCGACTACTGGCGCATACTTCCCGGCCAGGGTCATTACTACAACCCGGAATTCATCCTCAACGGCGCCCGTGAAAAACATGAAGGCTATGTCACGGACCTGATCACGCAGTTTTCACTGGATTGGCTCGAGAATAAGCGGGATGCAACGAAACCATTCTGCCTGATGTTACACCACAAGGCGCCGCACCGCAACTGGATGCCGGCGGAAAAATACCTAAATCATTACGATACGGTCGACTTCCCTGTCCCGGCGACCTTCTTTGACGACTACACCACCCGCGGCAGCGCGGCCAGAGAACAGGAAATGTCGATCACCGGCAACATGAATTTGGGCTATGACCTTAAAGTATTCTTTCCACCTGACAGCAACTTCTCCCCTTCCGGCGAGGACAACTGGCTGAATGTGTTGAACAACCGGCAACTAGAATCGTGGGTAAAAGCCTATGCCGGTAAGAACCGGGAATTCCTCGAACTGGATCCGAAAGGCGACGAACTGGCTTTGTGGAAATATCGGCGATACATGCAGGAATATCTCTCCACCGTGGCGTCGGTCGACGAATCCCTGCAGCAGCTCATGGATTATCTTGATCGGAAAGGCCTTTCGGAGAACACGCTGGTGGTCCTCACCTCTGACCAGGGATTTTACCTGGGCGAACATGGTTGGTTCGACAAACGTTTCATGTACGAGCCTTCTCTGAAAACGCCGCTGATCATCCGTTATCCGGCTGGAATAAAACCTGGCAGTGTTTGCGAAAGCATGGTACAGAACCTGGATTTCGCGGAAACCTTCCTGGACTATGCCGGGATACCGGTTCCTCCCGATATGCAGGGTAAAAGCATGAGACCTTTGCTGGAAGAAAAAGTGGATAAAATAAGGGATGAGATCTATTATCATTATTATGAATACCCCGGCGTTCACAATGTAAAAAGGCATTACGGAATCCGGACCGAGCGGTATAAACTGATCCATTTTTATTTTGACTGCGATGAGTGGGAATTCTATGATCTTGCCACCGATCCGGATGAATTGAAAAACCGGATTGATGATCCATCCTGCACAGAAATCATCGAAGATTTAAAGATCCGCCTTGAAAAACTTCGCAAAGACTACAAGGTCCCTGAGAATGATGAAGTATTGAAGGACTTTCTACCCAAGAATTGAGCATTTTGCATTTTGCATTTTGCATTTAATTTTTCATTTTTCATTTTTCGTTTTTCATTTTTCATTTCATTTTTCATTTTTTCATGTTTGATTGGTTTATTTTTGTTTGAAATTTTACTGAATGAGGCGGCTTCTTCTTTATCTGATCCCAATACTGGTTTTACCGGTCACCCAAGTATCTCAGGGCCAGGTGGAAAACCGTTGCCCGTATAAACCGGTTTACATTACCGACAGCCGGATCATTAAAGAAGCGGAAGATTTTACGATCACCACGACCGATGGCTATACCCGAAACCTGTATAACACGCTCGACTCGGGGAAAACCGTGTTTGTCGATCTGTTTTACACTGGCTGTGACTGGTGTGTATACTATGCCCCTGTTATAGAAGAAGTATATCAGAATCATGGTGCCGGGCAGGGTGATATAGAGTTCTGGGGCATTTCCAATAATCTTTTTGATACCAACAATGTCATTGACCAATACAAGGCTGAGAACAACATCACCAATCCCTGCGCCGGTTTCCAGGGAGGCGGAACCACCGCGCACAGCATCGTGATCGAAGGTCAGAATTTTATGGGCTGGCCGAGCTATGTGGTGATCTGCCCCGACCGGACCATGTACTTCAATCCGGTCTATCCACCGCTGGTAACCGGATTTGATCCTTTTTTTTCTTTGTGCGCCGCAACCATTGGCGTGGATGAAGGAAAAGAGAACAGTGAAAAGTGTATAATTTCTATTTACCCCAACCCGGCGTCTTCAGAGCTATTCGTGGAAATAAACCTAATGGATGACGGACAGGCTACCGTCGGGATTTATAACCTGCTCGGGGTGAATCTTCACTCCCAAAACCTGCAAATCCTGCCGGGTATAAATACCTATGTTATCCCGGTTGATCATCTGTCATCCGGGACTTATTTATTAAGGTTTTTACAGGGCAACAAATTGATGGAAACCCATAAAGTAATGATTTCCAGGGATTGATTTTAAGAAATCCATTTTCAGATACTTTCCTATCTTTGCAAACAGAAACAGCTCCGGTAGAGATCTTTTAAATTTTACCACAAAGGATCACAAAGGATTTTCACTAAGGCGCACCAAGGTTATTAACCTGATAAATTACTTTGTGCGCCTTTGTAATGTACTTCGTGCGCCTTTGTGGTATAAGTAAAAACGATAACGAAGACCTCCGGAGTCAAAAACAATAGATCAATCAAACTATGGAACTCTCCGAACAGGAACTCATCCGCCGCAACTCGCTCCAGGAACTGATCAACCTGGGCATCGATCCTTACCCGGCGGAAGGATTTGAAGTGAATAAAACTATCCGGGAAATACTTGCAGAATATGAACCGCTTAAAGACAAGTATTTTGAGAACGGAAAGTTAAAAGATCCTGCTGTTGAACCGGATTATGAGAAAATTGAAGTAAGCCTCGGCGGGAGGATCATGTCGCGCCGCATTATGGGCGCCGCCTCTTTTGCGGAGATCCAGGATTCTACCGGCCGGATGCAGATCTATATCAAACGCGACGAGGTATGTCCCGGCGAGGACAAAACGATGTACAACACCGTCTTCAAAAAACTGCTCGATATCGGCGACATCATCGGGGTAAAAGGCTTTGTGTTCATCACCCACATGGGTGAGATCACTATTCATGTCAAAGAGTACAGGTTACTGTCCAAATCGTTACGTCCCCTGCCGATAGTAAAAGAGAAGGAAGGCGAGGTTTACGATGCCTTTACCGATCCCGAGCAGCGATACCGCCAGCGTTACGTCGACCTGATTGTGAACCCCGAGGTGAGGGACACTTTTGTGAAACGCAACCGGCTGATCAATTCAATGCGCTCTTTCCTCGACGAGAAAGGCTACCTGGAGGTGGAAACACCCATCCTGCAGCCGCTTTACGGTGGCGCTGCCGCCCGTCCGTTCAAGACGCATCATAATACGCTCGATATGACGCTTTATCTCAGGATTGCCAATGAGCTTTACCTGAAAAGACTGATTGTCGGCGGGTACGATGGCGTGTATGAATTCTCAAAAGATTTTCGCAACGAGGGCATGGACCGCTTCCATAATCCCGAATTCACCCAGATGGAGCTTTATGTGGCCTTCAAAGATTATGAATGGATGATGGACCTCGTGGAAGAAATGGTGGAAAAAATAGCACTGGATCTTCACGGTACTTCACAGGTGCAGGTCGGGGAGCACCTGATCGACTTCAAACGTCCGTGGAAGCGTTTTACCATGTTCGAGGCCATACAGCATTACACCGGACAGGATATCAGCCATTTGGAAGAAGATGAGCTCAGGAAAACCGCCAAACAGTTGAAGGTTGACCTGGACCCGACCATGGGGAAAGGAAAGATCATCGACGAGATCTTCGGGCAGCTGTGCGAGCCGAACCTGATCCAGCCCACGTTCATCACCGATTACCCGGTGGAGATGTCGCCGCTGGCTAAGAAACACCGCAGCAAACCCGGCCTTGTGGAGCGCTTCGAGGCGATCTGCAACCGCAAGGAGATCTGCAACGCCTTCTCGGAGCTGAACGACCCGATCGACCAGCGCAAACGTTTTGAATACCAGCTTGAACTTGGCAAAAGAGGCGACCAGGAGTCGATGGTGCTCGACGAGGACTTCCTCCGCTCCATCGAATACGGCATGCCTCCCACGGCCGGCCTGGGCATCGGCATCGACCGGCTCACGATGATCATGACCAACCAGCCTTCGATCCAGGATGTGATCTTCTTCCCGCAAATGAGGCCGGAGAGGAAGTAGCCTGACCCCTACCCCTTCAAGAGGGTGTAACAGAATACCTAATCTCATGGATTTAACTTATCTGAGATTCCAACTCCAACGACTAAAGCCGTTGGTTCCGAATTAGTTGTAAAATATAAACCGACGGCTTTAGTCGTCGGAGTTTCGAAAAAAAAGGGGTGGGGGTAGTATTTTTTTGTATTTTTGCCCCCCATAATCTAATTCATTAATTTATAAGTTGTTAAAGATGAAAAAAATCGTTATTGCATTAATTTCCTTGCTTATCGCAGGTTTGTCGGGTGTTTCAGCTCAGGACATTGCTGCTGCAGCCGATGAATTCAACAAAGCAATTGGTTTAAGCAAAGAGTCGAATTTTGCCGAAGCGGCAGCGGCTTACGAGAAAACCATCAGTATCTGCAAACAGCTTGGCGATGAAGGCATGGAACTCCAGATCCAGGCGGAACAGCAACTCCCGGGAACCTATTTCAACCTGGCCAAAGGGCAGTTTGAAGCCAAGAGTTTTTCCGATGCCATCACTAATTTTGAAAAGTCGGCACAATATGCTGACCAGATGGGTGAAGAAAAAACGGCCGATGCAGCCCGGACTTATCTTTCCGGTATTTATTATGCCATGGGCAATACTGACCTGAAGAATGACAAGCTGGATGAAGCCGTCGAAAAATATAACAAGTCCCTTTCATACAAGGCGGATTATTACAAGGCGTATTACGGCTTGGGCCTGGTTGGGAAGAAAAAGGAAGATCTTCAGCAGCTCAAGGAGAACATGGACAAAGCCATTGCCGGCGCCGGGGATGATGAAAAGATCATCAGCAACGCTAAAAATGCTGTTACTTCCTCTTACCAGAAAGCGGGCGCATTACAGCTGCAATCGGGAAAATACGCTGCAGCTGTCGAAAACTTCCTTGTTTCTCTGGAGTACGACAACACCGAGCCCCGGACTTATTATTACCTTGCTATTTCCTACAACGGCCTTTCCAAATGGGACGATGCCATCGCTGCTGCCAACAAGGCCCTGGAGCTTCAGACCGAAGATAAATCAGACATTTACTTTGAGCTTGCCAAAGCACAGGAGAATAAAGGCGATAAAACATCCGCCTGCGCCAACTACAAAAATGTGACCGGCGGGAATAACGTGGAAGCCGCTAAGTACCAGATCGAGCAGGTGCTTAAGTGCAACTAAATTCTATCGAAACTCCGACGACTAAAGCCGTCGGTTCCAAGTTTCGGGAAACTTAATTGCAGTGGTTGTTTCCAAAGACTGGGCAACCTCTAATTTTCGCATCGCCGACGACTAAAGCCGTCGGTTGATATTTTGTAACTAACTCGGAACCAACGGCTTTAGTCGTTGGAGTTCGAATCCAAAGAATGGTTACCAAGTATGGATTCAAGTTTTTAAAACAGCCTTATCTATTGCGTATCCTATTGTAACCTATTGTTACTATTGTGGTTAAGAGAATGACTACTATCTGGAAATGATAAGCTTCTTGAATTCCGTTCCTTTACTCGTTTCCAGTTTCAATAAATAAATTCCTGAAGAAACCGCAGCTCCGGATTGATTTTTCCCATCCCAGTCAAACTCATGTTGGCCGGCATCGAGATTTCGGTCATTAAGAATTGAAACAATCTGTCCGTCTAAGTTATAAACTGCCAGAAACACGTTGAGGTTCTCATCGAGATTAATGCTAATCCTTGTTGAATTCTGAAAGGGATTCGGTGAAACCGATTCTATTCCGAAAGGATAATTGCTTTCACCTGGATGCAGGATGCCGCTCAGCAGATCGCTGTCGACCTTCAGGATGACCTGCTGCAGACCGTTTTCCGTAATAATATCCAATGTATCGGATACAAGCTCTCCTGCCGGATGATTTACCGGAATGCTCAATTTAACGTTAAAAGACATCGATTCGGTCATTTCCATGATATAAGGGAACGTCATGTTGAACTGGTCGATGTACCAGTGAAACATGCCATAGCCTTCTTCTTCGATATCATTGATCACCAGGTCGCCATCCGTGTAATTGAAAATACTGAATGATTTTCCGTTTACCATATCTTCGGCTGTCAGATAAATCAAGGTATCCGGCTCAACAATGGCAGTTGGTGCATAACCCACTGTAAAAACATGCGGATCAGGGGCGCCGATGTAAGGATGATTTGCTCTTCTTCCCGAGATATCTGCAGCACGGAGATAATATAAAACCTCGCTTCCAGGTTCAAAAAAAGGCAACGTGACCTGGTAGGTATATCCCGAAACTTGCTCCATTTTCACGCTCTGGTATTCTCCATCATTCACTTTATAATGGCAACGGATGGAGTCACCGATCACGCCCATTCCTGAAAAAGGAGTGATCTCTGCCTCAAGCTGGTATTCCATTTGAAAATCCTTGTTACCCATCAGCGGCATATGGGCAATATAAAGCATATCCACATCGGCGATGCCTTTAGCGCGGCAATGCAGCGCGTCGGTATTTTCCCACGTACCGTGAAGGACCCCAACGATTTCGTAACCGGGCATAGCTTCTTCATATGAAGCCAGCGCTTCATCATCCCACTGGCTTCCGGTAATCGGAACAAATACTTTACTGTTCAGGATCAGTGAGTTAGTATAAGGAGTATAAGGATAGGTTCCCGGGGTATAGACCCGGTAGACCTGGAAAGGGGTTCCGTACGCAGAGGTCTGGAATGCAAAATAGTTGGCGACATATTCATAATCGGCATACCGGTAATCCGACTGGGGCACCTGGCCGATGATCACTTTGTCGACGTCCAGGAACTTCCCCCAGCAGTCGATATGCTCGATGTAGTCATCCAGGGGATCGTCAAGTACATGGTATTTTGTAACCCCAAGATAATCTTTCACAAGGGTATCGATCTCCTCTTCCGTCAGATTGGGATTCTCTGTCCAGACCAGGGTTGTGGATGAGCCGTTGCCCAGTCCTTCATCCATCCAGTTGCCCCCGGTATGGATCAGGTTCATCCCCCACAGCGGGATGCCCATCTGCTGGGCCAGTACGACAGGAATATTATCATCATTAGGCCTGGGACGGTTATAGGGAAAGTCACAAATCCCGATCTCATTGTTGCCGTCGGCCACGAACCAGGGGCCGTAATCACGGGTCCAGTAGGAGTTAGTCGGAGCGATCAGCCACTCACAGTTAGCCGTATTCACACCGGCGGCAATATACTGATTCAATACCGTTTGCTGTTCGGAGCTGCTGGCCACGATGGTCTTCACCCTGCAATCCTCAGCCATTTCCTTGATAAGGGACATCGGGATGCCGAACGGATAACGGACCAGCACGCTTTGCATCTGCTCGAACTCGGCAATGCTGCGCACCGGGGTATCCGGCGGATCGGTCGGCGTAAAGTCCCTTCCGATCTCATGTCTCCTGAGCTCTTCCTCAGGAGTCATCTGGTGGGTTAGTACGGGAAGTTGTTCCTGCGCCTGCAGGAAAGCAGTTGTCAGAATACAAAACAAGCTGATTAATGCGGTAATTCTGTTCATCATTACATGGATCATTTCAGCAAAAATAGGAAATAAATAATGCATCGGGGTAAGGTCGGACACAGTCATTATTTCGTATCTTTGTTTTTCATTTTAAAAATTCATGTCATGAACGCATTTCTGATACTCGGTGTGATAGGCCCCTGGCAGATCATTCTCATTGTTATCGTTGTTCTGCTCATTTTTGGTGGAAAAAAGATTCCCGAACTGATGAAAGGCATTGGTCAGGGCGCAAGGGAATTTAAAAAAGGCCTCAGCGGAGAAAGCGAAGAAGAAAAGAAGAAAGACGAAACGAAAAAAGAATAGTTTTTCCGAACATCATATCAACGCAAGGAATGGATCAACAATTCGTTCTTTGCGTTTTTTAGTTTTAAAATGATCACCATAATAGGATTAATTTCTTCTGCTTTGCTCCAGGTTGTGGCAGCCATCAGCGCATTGTGGCTGCTCAGGGCTTCGCGGGCAAGGGTTGCCTGGATCATGATTTTCGTGGCCTTTATTTTCATGGCTTTCAGAAGGCTGGTGGAGGTTTTCGCGATCACTCACGGGGAGGTAGACCCCGGCATCATCCTTTTATCGAACTGGCTGGGGATAATAGTCTCGGCGATCATGGCGGTGGCCGTGATCATGATCGGGCGTATCCTTTTCAGGTTGAAGCGTGCCGAAGCTACGAGCCATGAGCTGGAACACCGTTTTGCGACATTATTCCACAACAGCAGTGATGAGATTTATCTTGCAGAGCTGAATGGCGACCTGATCGAAGTGAACCAGGTGGCGATGGATTCACTGGGATTTACCCGGAAGGAATTCCTTAAAAAGAATTTTAAAGACCTGAAAACGCCCAAATATGTTGAGACCGTTGATCCCAACCTGCAAAAGATCATTGCAAACGGGCGGCATGTTTATGAAACCGAACATGTTTCAAAAGACGGAAGAGTGGTCTCACTGGAAGTGAACAGCAGGGTGATCGATTATTTCGGAAGGAAGGCGATCATTTCAATTGCCCGCGAGACCACCGAGCGTAAACAAATGGAGCGCAAGATCCTCAGCGCGGTGATCAACGCGGAGGAAAAAGAAAGGGAACGCATTTCAAAAGACCTGCACGACGGGCTGGGGCCGCTGCTGTCGACGATCAAGCTATATGTGAACGAGCTTGAATCAGGGGACCTGGAGCCTGAGGAGAAAGTGGAAATGCTTGGAAAGGTCAACGAACTGATCAATGAATCGATCTCGGATGTCCGGGCCATCTCGAACAATCTTTCACCCCACCTGATCATGGATTTCGGCCTGGCCAAAGCGGTGGAAGCATTCTGCAAAAAAGTGAACCTGGCTCAGAAGATACGTATACATTTTGAAAACTCCATCGGGACGCAACGCTTCGACCAGACGGTGGAGATCGTATTGTACCGGGTAATAACGGAACTGATCAACAATACGATCAAACATGCAAAGGCTTCGAAGATCGACATTTATCTTGAGATCCTTGATGAGGTGCTGCAGTTGACATACCTGGATGACGGGGTTGGATTTGACAAAGACAAGGTGATGAGCGGTGAAACCGGGGGCATGGGGATGAAGAACATCCTGAGCAGGCTGCAGTCGATCAGGGGGAACCTGAGGGTACACAGCCGGCCGGGCACCGGGACGCTGGTGGTCGCGGAAGTCAGGCTGGAGGAGACCGGCCTTCAAAATAAAAAGCCTTGAATACATGCGTTAAAGTTTTACCTTTGCTCGATCAGGATTATTAACGGACATGGAAGAAAAGCTGAAAATTTTCATCGTCGATGATCACGAGTTTTTCCGCAACGGGCTGAAGATGGTGATCAACCGTCTGAAATACGCGAAAGTGACCGGCGAAGCGGTCAACGGGAAGGAATTCCTGGAATTGCTCCCGAAAGATGAACCGGATATTGTCCTGATCGACATCCAGATGCCGCTGATGAACGGGATCGATGCCACCCGGGCCGCACTGGAAGAGTATCCTTACCTGAAGATCGTCGCCCTGACCATGTTCGATGACGAAGAATACGTTCAAAGCATGATCGATGCCGGGGCGAAAGGCTTTCTTCTGAAAAACATCACCAAAGATATCCTCGACCAGGCCCTCCAGGCGATCCAGTCGGGCAAGAACTACTATTCACCGGAGCTTTTTGAATTCTTTACTAAAAAGGTAGTACGCGAGCCGCGTTCCGATGAGGAAGACATTCAGTTTACCCGCCGCGAGAAAGAGATTCTGCAACTCATCTGCGACGGGCTTTCCAACAAGGAGATCGCCGACAAGCTGTTCATCAGCGAGCGGACCGTCGTAGGCCACAAGTCCAACCTTCTTGCCAAGACTAACTGCAAGAGTTCTGTGGGGCTGTTGTCGTATGCCATCAAGCACAGGTTGGTGGAGATACAATAGTGGAACCGCTACGCGGTGGTGAAAGGGTTTCAATCATTGCCCGTAGGGCATCGATTGTTGTAACAACGCGGGCCTGAAAAACCTAATACCCCGTAGGGGTTAAACATCATCGAAAAACCTGAAAAGAAATCTTTCATCATAATCAATCTCAAATTTTTTAAGGAAATCCAGATATTCATCTTTAAAGCGAATTTTTGCATGATGCTGCTCCTGCCTCAAAATATAATTGTACACATTGTTGATGTGTGAGCGGCTGTATGTGAAGCCGCCAAATCCTTCCTGCCAGGCAAATCTTCCCTTACATAATTTCTGCCCATTGATAAAGAGTGAAGAATTTCTTTTAATGTCATGTACTGTTTCTGAAATCGATTTTGACGGATTCAACCCGATAAAAATGTGAATGTGATCCGAAACACCATTCACAATGATCGATTTGTGCTTCATATTAGTGATGATACCACTAATATATTCAAAAACATTACTCCTTATTTCCTTTGTTAATAATGCTTCACGGTGCTTTACCGCAAATACTAACTGGACATACATCTGGGTGAAATTTCCTGGTTTCATAGATTTCAATTTTAGGTGGATATATTGCATTTATATATTAATCCGGAAAATTGACGGAAAATACCCGGTCGTTTTGATTTTTTTTGTTGATCCCCTACGGGGAATGGAATCCTTGGGGCCAACGTATCTACAAGAATTGATCCGCTACGCGGAAGTGGATTCCCTGACAAATAGAATTGATCCCTCAGGCGGAATTGGATTTCCGGACAACCCGCATTAATCCCTTAGGCGGAATTGGATTTTAAATACAACACTGAAACCATTAACGGTAATTTGAATTTTATACTTCCCATTGCCTGTAGGGCATAAAATATTGTTGAACCGATGGCCCCAAAATGATTTTATACCTTGAAGAGGTTAAAGAAAGATCTTTTATTGTGAAATAATTAACAATAAAAATCGAGTATATTTTTCATCTTTTTTTACAACAATATTTGAATGGTCGAAAACCATATCTTTCTGTATCATAATCTTTTAAAAAATTAACCCTCCAAAATACCAGTACTTTTCTACGGGTTTTGCTGCGCATTATTCCGGTATGCATTTGCTGCCCTGCGCTCTATGCCCTAAGCCAACACTGCGTTTAATGCTCAATTAAAATCAGGACTTAGCCACCTTACCCGGGTCGTGCGGCCGGTCTATTTTTGTATCATGAAAATCTGATAAAATGAACCCTTTAACAAACAACACCATGGAAACAAAAAAAATCCTCATCGTTGACGACGACATAGACATTATCACCGTCGTTAAGGCCATTCTCTCAAAAGAAGGCTGCACTGTTATTTCCGCTTCTGATAAAGTGGAAGGTTTTAAACTGGCTTATAAGGAAAAACCGGACATGGCTATCCTCGATGTGATGATGACCACCCAGTTCGAAGGTTTTGAGCTTGCAAAGGAATTCAGTGAAAACCCGGAATTTGCCCAGATGCCGGTCCTGATGATGACCTCGATCGATGTACTGACAACGACCAAGGCGGCTGTGCAGGAAATGGCCAGGGAATTCCGCCAGGATCCTAATTACCGCGAACTGGATGTGTTGCTGATCAGGGATGTGATCTCTGGCAAGGCCGGTGTTGACTACCGCACTGAAAAAGGCCCGTCCATTTTCCTCCCGGTCGATGGCTTCCTGAGAAAACCCGTCGATGCAAAGAAACTCGTTCCGGCCGTTCAGCATCTTCTTGAAATGAAGAGAGTTAAGGCGAACTGATCTTCATCTGTTGAAATTATTTCTAAATAAACAATTCCGTTAAAATGACCTCTGCAGTCGATCAAATACTAACTGAATACCAGCAATGCGGTCCGGACAGCCTGATACCCATCCTGCAAAAAATCCAGGATTCAGAAGGGTTTCTTTCCAGGCAGGCCGTGGTTCAAGTCGGTAAGAAGCTGGAAATACCGGCAAGTAAAATATATGGTGTAGCCACCTTTTACAACCAGTTCCGTTTCGAAGCGCTTGGGAAATATCATATCCAGGTTTGCCGCGGCACGGCCTGCCACGTACTGGGATCGGCTACCGTTTTGCAGGAGATGGAGAAGATCCTGAAGATCAAAGCAGGCCAGACGACCCGCGACGGCATGTTCAGCATGGAAGTAGTGGCCTGTATCGGGGCCTGCGGACTGGCGCCGGTCATCTGCATCAATGGAGAATTTCACGCCAAAGTGACGAAAGAGTCGCTGCAAGGTATTATCGATGAATACCGGAATAAGGCAGAATAAATATGCACGATTTCAAATGGATTGGTAATGGAAACGAACTCAAACAATGATTTTTTCATAAGTGGTTTTTTGGTTGAAAACAGCTCCTCAGTTCCCGGGGAAATAAGGGAAAAGCAGTTGAAGGTCCTGAGGAGGGATGATGTGAGTATGCCGGTGATCTTCATAGGTACCGGCACGTGTGGACTCGGAGCGGGGGCCGGCAAAACTAAACTGGCAACTCAGGAATATCTGACGCATCATGGCATTGACGCAACTATTATAGATGTTGGATGTATCGGCCTCTGTTCCTCCGAGCCCATCCTGGATGTACAACTTCCCGGAAAGAAAAGGATCTCCTTTGAAAAAGTCACTTCCGATAAGGTAGAAAATATCCTGGATAAGGTTTTTTATAATGAATTACCTGAGCAACCGGCGCTGGGACAATTCATGCGTGGTGACGGGAAGCCATGGGGCGGAGTTCCATCCATTGATGACCATCCGTTTTTTGCACCCCAGACCAGGGTTGTTTTACAGAATTGCGGTATTATCGATCCCACAAGCATTGAAGAATATATAGCCCACGGCGGCTACCAGACACTCGTTAAAACTCTGCAAACTAAAACTGCTGAAGAGGTTTGTCGTAACGCAGAGGAAAGCGGGCTCAGAGGGCGCGGCGGCGGCGGTTTCCCAACCGGCAAAAAATGGTCCCTGGCTAACCAGGAACGCGCCGATCAGAAATACCTGATCTGCAATGCCGACGAGGGAGACCCCGGAGCGTTTATGGATCGGGCGGTCATTGAAGGTGATCCGCACCGGCTTATTGAAGGCATGGCGATCGCGGCTTACGCGATCGGTGCCTCCAAAGCTTACGTTTACATCAGGGCGGAGTATCCGCTTGCTGTCAAACGTCTCAAAAATGCGATTTCGCAAGCTTATGATTTAGGGTTATTGGGTTCCAACATAGCTGGCACAAGTTTCTCATTGGATTTATTGGTTAAGATGGGAGCCGGTGCATTCGTATGCGGGGAAGAAACCGCCCTGATCCATAGCATTGAAGGAAAGAGGGGAATGCCGCGCCCCCGGCCTCCTTTTCCTTCGACCAGCGGTTTGTTCGGAAAACCGACCGTGATCAACAACGTGGAAACCTTTTCCAACGTACCGACCATCTTTGCAAAGGGAGCAGGCTGGTACAGTTCAATCGGGACGGCCACCAGCAAAGGCACCAAGGTGTTCGCGCTGTCAGGGAAGATCAACCTGACCGGCCTGGTGGAAATCCCGATGGGGACCACCATCCGTGACATAATTTTCAAGATAGGAGGCGGTATCCGCAATGGCAAAAAGTTCAAAGCGGTCCAGATCGGCGGCCCTTCGGGTGGTTGCATCACCGAGGCCAACCTGGATATCCGGATCGAATACGAATCGCTGCTGAAAGTCGGCGCCATGATGGGCTCCGGCGGGCTCGTCGTGATGGATGAAGACACCTGCATGGTGGATGTGGCCAAGTTCTTCATGGATTTCATCCAGAGGGAAAGCTGCGGAAAATGCATCCCCTGCCGTGAAGGCACGCGAAGGATGCTGGAGATCCTGGAAAGCATCACAAAAAAACCGTCCAACGGCAATGGATACGATGCGCTTGAACGCTTCAAAGGCGTCATGCAACTCGAAAAACTCGGCAGCATCATTAAAGAAACTTCACTTTGCGGGCTGGGACAGTCGGCACCGAACCCGGTGCTGAGCACCCTCCGCTGGTTCCGTGATGAGTACGAAGCCCATATCTACGAAAGGGTTTGTCCATCAGGAGCCTGCACCGACCTGAGGGTTTTTCATATTGATGTCGAAAAGTGCACCGGCTGCATGGTCTGTGCTAAAAAATGCCCGACGGGAGCGATCATCGGTGCGAAAAAGACCCCTCATTTCATCGTGGAAGATAAGTGCATCGGGTGCGGCACCTGTGAAGAAGTTTGCAATTTCGAAGCCATCTCAGTCAAATAATACTCAAATCATCATAATATCATGGATTTTCAGATAGAAGTCAATAATAAGAAGCTGGATGCAAACAATGGGGAAACCATCCTGGATGTGCTTAACCGGAATGGGATAAGGGTTCCGACCCTTTGCCACATAAAGGACATGATCCCGACCGGATCATGCCGTATGTGCGTAGTGGAGCTGGAGAATAACGGCCGCCTCGTTCCCTCCTGCTCCTTTCCCGCTTCTCCCGAATTAAAGGTAAAAACACATTCACCACGGGTTGTGGAATCAAGGAAGACCATCGTGGAACTCCTGCTTTCGAACCACCCGGATGACTGCCTTTACTGTGTCCGCAATGAAAACTGCGAGTTGCAGAGCCTTTCGCGTGAGCACCATGTTACAGAAAGAAGGATCAAGGGGGTGAAGAACAACTTCAGCATTGATCGTTCCAGTGCAAGCCTGGTGCGTGATCCCGACAAATGCATTCTCTGCGGTCGCTGTGTCAGGGTCTGTGAAGAAGTGATGGGCGTTTCAGCCATTGATTTTATCGGCCGCGGATCAAAGACCCATATTGGCACCGCCTACGACGGAGGATTGAACACCTCGAGCTGCATCAACTGCGGCCAGTGCATCATGGTGTGCCCGACCGGCGCCCTGCACGAGAAAAGCCATTACGGAGAAGTGCTGGAGGCTCTGAACAATCCTAATAAGAAGGTTGTTGTACAATATGCTCCGGCCATCTCGGTATCACTGGCCGAAGCATTAAATATGAAGGCCGGAGAGGACATCAACGGTTTACTGAATGCCCTGCTCAGAAAGATCGGTTTCGATTATGTTTTCGACACCACTTTTTCTGCCGACCTGACCATCATGGAAGAATCGGCCGAGCTTATCCACCGGATCGTGAACGGGGGCACCATGCCGATGTTCACTAGTTGCTGCCCCGCGTGGATAAAATATGCCGAAGAGTTTGCCCCGGACTTCCTGCCAAACCTATCTTCCTGCAAGTCCCCGCAACAGATGCTGGGCGCAGTGATAAAGACCTATTTTGCAGAAAAAGAAAGTATTAAACCCGAAGATATCTACTCGGTGTCCATCATGCCCTGCACGGCAAAGAAATTTGAAGCACAGCGCACGTCAATGACCCGCAAAGGATTGACGGATGTGGACGCGGTCCTGACGACCCGCGAACTGGTAGACCTGATCCGGATGTATGGCATCCAGGTTGGTCAGCTGGAGCCGGAAGGAGCTGATTCCCCGATGGGAGCCCGGAGCTCTGCCGGCAAGCTTTTCGGCGCATCAGGCGGCGTCATGGAAGCCGCGCTGCGAACAGCTTACTTCAAACTCACCGGAAAAGAGATGGTGAAATTCAAAGTGAGCGAGCTCCGCGGACTTAACGGAAGGAAGGAAACGATAGTTCAGATCGGCGACCTCGAGCTGGGTATCGCAGTAGTAAGCGGCATGGCCAACGCGAAAGTCCTGCTCGACGAGATCAGGAATGGAAGAAAAGATATACACTTCATCGAAATGATGGCCTGTCCGGGCGGCTGTATCGCAGGCGGCGGACAACGCATCGGCGCCGGGCTGGAAGCCATACGCGCCAGGATGCAAAGCCTTTACACGATCGATGACAAAGAATCGATAAAAGTATCGCACCGCAACCCGGAAATCGCCGAGATCTATAAGAATTTCCTCGGCGAGCCCCTGGGGCACTGCAGCCATGAGTTGCTGCACACGGACTACAAGAAGAGGGATGAGGTATTACTATAAGCTGCAAGCTGCAAGCCACAAGCTTGAGACTTGAGGCCTGCAGCTTGAAGCTAAAAAAGGGAAACAGATGGCCCACAGTAAGAAATACACAAAACTGGTTTACACGGTAAAAGACCGATGCCGTGTCTGCTACACCTGTGTAAGGGAATGCCCGGTGAAAGCCATCAGGATAATCAACGGCCAGGCTGAAGTCATACCGGAACGGTGCATTGCCTGCGGTAACTGTGTCAGGGTATGCAGCCAGGATGCCAAAGTGTTCATCGATGCCAGGGAGCAGGTTAAGATCCTGCTTACCGGTGAAAGGCCTGTTTTTGCCATCATCGCCCCCAGTTTTCCTGCCGAGTTCAAAGAAATCGACGACTGGAGGATACTGGTCGGGATGATCCGCAAACTTGGATTTGCAAGGGTAATGGAAGTGTCGTTCGGGGCCGATATGGTTGCCAGGGAATACAACAAACTGCTGGGAAACAACGGGGACAAACACTACATTTCTTCAGACTGCCCGGCCATTGTCAATTATGTTGAGAATTATCACCCTGACCTGGTCCCGGCGCTGGCCCCCATTGTTTCGCCGATGGTGGCCCTCACCCGCGTGATCCGCAAGAAATACGGCGAGGAGCCGCTGGTTGTTTTCATAGGGCCCTGCATTGCCAAAAAAGCCGAGTCGGATGAGATCGACGAAGCGATCACTTTCAGGGAACTACGAAAGCTTTTCCAGGAATTCGGGATCACCAGGGAGAATTCGACACCGGCAGAATTTGACGAGCCTGCTTCCGGTAAAGGGGCCATTTTCCCTGTCAGCCGCGGATTGCTTCAGACAGCAAACCGCGATGATGATATGGTCGAGGACAATATCATGGTTGCCGATGGAAAATCCAATTTCCGCGAAGCGATCAAAGAATTTGAAAACGGACTGATGAATTCGCAGCACCTCGAACTGCTTTGCTGCGAGGGCTGTATCATGGGCCCCGGGATGACTTACGGCTGTAAGAAATTTGACGGGATGGCCAGGATCAGCAAGTATGTCCAGGATAAAATGAAAAACCTGGACGAAGAAGAATGGCAGAAAAATGTGGATGAATTCTCAGACATTGATTTCTCACAGCAATTCGACAAACGTGAGCGGACTCCATTGCTTGCCCCCAGGGAGAAAGTGCAGGAAGTGCTGTTCAAAATGGGGAAGATCTCGGAAAAGGACCAGTTGAATTGTGGCGCCTGCGGTTATGATACCTGCTTAGAACACGCCATCGCCATCGTAAAAGGCCTGGCAGAGAACGAAATGTGTTTGCCGTACGCCATTGAAAAACTACACAGTTCGCTGAGAGACCTGAACAAATCAAATGAACAGCTTGCATCGACCCAGCAGGCGCTCCGTCAATCGGAGAAACTGGCCAGCATGGGCCAGCTTTCGGCAGGTATAGCCCATGAGCTGAACAACCCGCTGGGGGTCATTACCATGTACACCAACATCCTGAAAGACGAAACACCACCGGATAACCCGGTGTATAAAGACCTGCAGCTCATCGTGGAGCAGGCCGAACGCTGCCGCGGGATCGTCGGCGGCTTGCTGAACTTTGCGCGCAAGAACCAGGTTTTCCTCGTCGAAACCAATATGGTCGATTTTGTCATGCGCAGCATCGATTCGGTCATTCATCCTGAAAATGTTGAGATCAGGGTCGAGAACCGGCTCACCGATCCCATTGCCCGGATTGACAAGGACCAGATGATGCAGGTGCTGACCAACCTTGAAAAGAATTCCGTGGAGGCCATGCCCAAAGGAGGGAACCTGACGATCACCCTTTCCGGCTCCGATCACGAGGTGGAATTGGCCATCAGCGATACAGGCACCGGGATCCGTGAAGAACATATGGACAAGATATTTACGCCTTTCTTCACGACCAAGGAGGTCGGGAAAGGCACCGGCCTGGGGCTGCCCCTGATCTACGGCATCGTGAAGATGCACCGCGGACAGGTTCAGGTTACCTCCAATGCCGATCCGTGGAAAGGGGAAACGGGAACAACTTTTACGATAAAAATACCTAGATAGCCCCACCCCTAACTCCTCCCCATAGCGGGGAGGAGAATAAGGCGGGAAATAAAAGATATCATTAACAAGAAGAAAAAATGAAAGAGAACAAGAAAACTGTACTGATCGTGGATGACGATATCGATTACCTGGCACAGATGGAGATCCAGGTGAAAAAGCTGGGATTCGACGTTGTCACGGCAGACACGCAGAAAGAAGGAGAATCACTGATCGGCAAACAAAAATTCGACCTGGCCATCATTGACCTGATGATGGAAAACAAAGACAGTGGTTTCATCCTTTGTTACAAAATGAAGCAGAAGCACCCGGAAATGCCGGTGATCATCGCATCAGCGGTGACGGCCGAGACCGGGCTGAATTTCAGCGTGGAAACCTCCGCCGACCGTTCCTGGATCAAGGCCGATACGTTCATCGAAAAAGGCATCCGGCCGGATCAGCTGGAAAGGGAGATCAATAAACTGCTGAAGATTTAAGAGTCGTAAGTCTTAAGTCATTGGTCTTTAGTCATTTTATGCCAGGACCAAAGACTAAAGACTGAGGACTAAAGACTAAAGACTGGAAAAATGGCAACACTAAAGGTACTTGTAGTTGATGATGAACCCGGCATCCGATCGGGGATACAGCGAATCCTGAGAAATTTCAGGGTCGGGTACCCGTTCATGGATGAAGACTTCGATTTTGAAGTGATCGAAGCGGAAACCGGTGAAAAAGCGATCGAGATCATCGAATCGCAGACCATGGATATTATCCTGCTGGACAATAAGTTGCCCGGCATGGACGGCATCGAGGTGCTGGATTATATCAAGAAGAAAGAATACGATGCCCAGGTGATGATGATCACCTCTTACGCTTCGCTTGACCTGGCAATCAAAGCCACGAATAACGGGGCCTACAATTTCATGCCGAAGCCGTTCACGCCGGATGAGCTGAAATCATCCATAGAAGGCATTACCAAGCATCTTTACCTGAAGCGGATGACCCGCCAGATGAACCGTGAAGGAAAACAGGTGAGATTTCAGTTCCTGTCGGTGCTGTCGCATGAGCTGAAATCACCCATCAATGCCGTGGAAGGTTACCTGAAGATCATGAAAGAAAGGCAGGTGGGCGATAACCTTGCAGATTATGACGCCATGATCGACCGTTCACTGGAGCGTATCAAAGGCATGCGCAACCTGATCATGGATCTGATGGACCTGACCCGACTCCAATCGGGCAAGAAGGCAAGGGAAATTAAGAAGGTCGACCTGAACCAGGTGGCCAGGATCGCGATGGACACCATGGAGCCGATGGCGATCCAGAAAAACGTTAAAATGTATCTCGACGCCCCGGAAAACCTCGTAATGCAGGCCGATGCCGACGAGATCGAGATCATCGTGAACAACCTGGTGTCGAATGCCGTTAAGTACAACCGTGAAAGCGGAAGTGTCCATGTCATCATGCGCCAGAGCGGATCAGCGTTGAACATCAGTGTGGAAGACACGGGGATTGGCATGTCGGAAGATGATGTAAAGCTCCTCTTCCAGGAGTTTGTGAGAATAAAGAATGAAAAGACGAAGTTCATCACCGGTAGCGGGCTGGGGCTTTCTATTGTGAAAAAACTGGTGGAAGAGACATACAAAGGAACAATCACTGTGAAAAGTCAGCCGGATGTCGGAACTGTATTTAAGGTAGTTATACCTCTTTCAAATTCAATGAATTAAATGTTTCCAAGACAGAAATATGTTGAAAACAAATCCGTGATGATCCGTCTCATTCGTGTCATCCGTGTTCTATTTACGGAAATGGCACACGGATAACACGGATTATGCGGATTTACACAGATAAAATCTTTATAAATGAAATTCCAACCTCAACAATATAACCTCCCGGACGAGCGGATGCAGCCCTTCATCGATCCCGATGAAATCAGCGGTCTGCTCGCCCGTTCTTTTCCAACTGCGGAAAAAGTCAGGGAGGTGCTGCAGAAGTCCCTGGCAAAGAACCGGCTGACGCTTGAGGACACGGCTGTTCTGGTCAATACGACCGATCCGATGCTGGTTGAAGAGATCAAGGCGGCTGCCAGGAAACTGAAGAAAGAGGTGTATGGAAACCGTATTGTCCTCTTTGCCCCGCTCTATGTCGGCAATTATTGCGTGAACAACTGCAAATATTGCGGATTTGCAGCTTCCAACAGGAAAGCTCTGCGTAAGACCTTATCGAATGAAGAACTGATCAGCAATGTGGAAGCCCTGGAGGAAAACGGGCAGAAAAGGCTGATCCTGGTCTACGGCGAACATCCTTCCTATACTCCGGATTACATTGCTGAAACAGTAAGAACAGTGTACCGGGTGAAAAAGGGAAACGGGGAAATACGAAGGGTCAACATCAACGCTGCACCACTTGACATCGAAGGTTTCCGGAAAGTGAAAGAAGCCGGTATAGGCACTTACCAGATCTTTCAGGAGACTTATCACAAGGAAACTTATAAGAAATACCACACCGGTGGTTTCAAAAGAGATTACGACAATCGGCTGACCTCGCTTGACCGTGCCCAGGAGGCCGGTCTCGACGACGTCGGCATCGGTGTTCTTTTTGGTTTGTATGACTGGCGATTCGAGGTGCTGGCGCTGGTCCGCCACACCAACCACCTCGAAGCCTGTTACAATGTCGGGCCGCACACCATTTCATTCCCCAGGCTTCAGTTTGCCTCCGAGTATGAAATCTCAGGCGACTGGCTGGTCAGCGATGAAGATTTCACGAAGCTGGTTGCAATTCTTCGCCTGGCGGTTCCTTACACGGGACTGATCCTGACGGCCAGGGAGCCCGAAGCGATCCGCCGCGAGGTACTGCAGTTCGGCGTTTCGCAGATCGATGCCGGCACAAAACTGGAGATCGGCGCTTATGCCGAAGATGAAGTTTTTGAACAGAATCCCGACAAGGAGCAATTTCTCATCAACGACAACCGTTCTTTGAGGGAAGTGATCGAGGAACTGCTGGCTGAAGGATACATTCCGTCGTTTTGCACTGCATGTTACCGGAAAGGCCGGACCGGCGAGCATTTCATGGAATTTTCCGTGCCCGGTTTCATCAAAAGATATTGCACTCCTAACGCTTTGCTGACATTAGCTGAATATCTTGAAGACTATTCAACAGGTGTAACGGCGGAAAAAGGCTGGGAACTGATCCATAAAAACCTGGAAACGGAAGTGGAGCCGAAGTTCTTGCCGGAGGTGAAGAAACGGTTGGAGCGGATCAGGGCGGGAGAAAGAGATTTGTACTTTTGAGTTTTTAACCTCACCCCCTGTCCCCCTCTCCAAAATGGAGAGGGGGACAGGGGGCAGGGGGTAAAGGGGGTGAGGTCAAGGAACCGAGAGCTTTAGTCGTCAGAAGAAACAAAAACTAATTATGAAAAGTGAGGTCGACCATATTATTTCGAAAAAGGCTATGGAAAAGGAGGACCTCGTTCATTTGCTATCAACAAAGGAAGAAAAGGAAAAACACGCCCTTTTCCGTAAAGCTTACCAGGTAAAAAAGGAGCATTGCGGCAATGTGGTGTACCTCAGGGGTTTGATCGAGCTTTCCAATATCTGCCGGAAAGATTGTTTTTACTGCGGCATCAGGAAGAGCAATGACAAAGTCACACGGTACACCCTTTCAGAAGAAGACGCAATCGACAGGGCCATGTTTGCCTTGCGAAGGGATTTCGGCTCCGTAGTCATCCAATCCGGGGAGAGAACGGATAAAGTTTTCATCGATTCGCTCACCCGGATCATCAAAGCCATCAGGGAACGTTCGGAAGGCACGCTGGGGATCACGCTGAGCTGCGGCGAACAGAGCCTGGAAACATACCAGCAATGGTTCGACGCCGGCGCGCACCGGTATTTGTTTCGAATTGAAACCTCCTCCGAAGAGCTGTTCCGCAAAATCCATCCTGATAACGAATTTCACCGTTTTGAACACCGCATGCTTGCGCTGGAGAATCTCCGCAAAGCCGGTTTCCAGACCGGTACCGGCGTGATGATCGGGTTGCCGGGACAGACTTTTGAGAACCTGGCGGATGATTTATTGTTTTTCAGGAGCTTTGACATTGATATGATCGGCATGGGACCGTACATTCCTCATGCCGACGCTCCGATGGCCGGATGGAAGACAAAACTGATGAAACCGGCAGACCGTTTTGAATTAAGCCTCAGGATGATCGCGCTGGCAAGGATCATGCTGAAGGATGTCAATATTGCTGCATCAACTGCTTTGCAGGCATTGGATCCCGACGGCCGGATCAAGGCGATCCTGGCCGGGGCCAATGTCTTTATGCCGAACATGACGCCAAAGATCTATGCCGGCGATTACAACCTGTATGAAGGCAAACCCCTGGTGATGGATGATCCGATGATCGTCGTCAAAGAACTGGAAACGAGGTTTAAAGGCCTGGGAGAGGTGATCGGTTACGGCAAGTGGGGCGATTCGAAACATTTTTTTAAACGTAAAACCTCACCCCCTGTTTAAACGACCTCACCCCCCGGCCCCCTCTCCTGCAGGAGAGGGGGCCGGGGGGTGAGGTTAAAACATGACCTATGAAACAAGATAAAGGACGCGAACTTAAGCCCCACATCG
Source organism: uncultured Bacteroidales bacterium (assembly GCA_964447005.1). Classification (GTDB taxonomy): domain Bacteria; phylum Bacteroidota; class Bacteroidia; order Bacteroidales; family JAGOPY01; genus JAGOPY01. The sequence goes on along the minus strand of CAYUQP010000014.1, from coordinate 48,694 downwards.
GCATCTTCGGCAGGCGCAACAACGGGAAAAGCTCCCTGATCAACGCCCTGGCCGGACAGGATGTCGCCATTGTATCCGCGCAGCCGGGCACTACGACCGATCCCGTGCGCAAATCCGTCGAGATCTTCGGCATCGGGCCGGCAATTCTCGTGGATACCGCAGGAATAGATGATTCCGGCGACCTCGGAGAGCTCCGTATCCGAAAAACCCTGCAGGTGATCAAGTCTATCGATCTGGCCATTATCGTCATCACCGGAAATGAAATTGGTGAATTTGAAAATGAGTTAATTCGTCAATTTGGAAATTATGATGTTCCTTTTGTTTTCGTGCATAACAAATCTGACATCGTCCAGGTTTCGATGGATTTAAAAAACCGGATCCATCTTGAATATGCTTCGGAAGTCGTTGATTTTTCAACGCTTAACCCTTCCAACAAAGAGCAACTGATCGAAATGATCATCCGCCACATGCCCGAAACCGCTTATACCAGCCAGTCGCTGCTGGGCGGGTTGCTGAAACGCGGTGACATTGTGATGCTTATCACACCGATCGACAACGAAGCACCCGAGGGACGTATGATCCTGCCCCAGGTGCAGGCAATCCGCGATGTGCTGGATAATGATTGTATTAACATCGTTTTAAAAGAAACCGAGGTGGAGCATTTTCTGACTACCACCGGCATCAAACCAAAGCTGGCGGTGACCGACAGCCAGATGTTCGGCAGGATCGACAAGATCATTCCGAAGGATATTCCGCTGACTGGATTCAGTGTATTGCTTGCGCGCCATAAAGGGCCGTTCGGTAAATACCTGGAAGGCACTCCGAAGATTGATGAATTGAAGGATGGCGACAGGGTATTAATCCTTGAAAGTTGCACTCACCAAGTCAACTGCGACGATATAGGACGCTATAAGATTCCCAATTGGCTGAGCGAATTTACCGGCAAGAAGCTGGAGTTCGACGTAGTAGCCGGACTGGACAGTTTCGAGAGTGATTTCAGCAAATACGCCCTGATCGTTCAGTGTGGCGGCTGCATGATCACAAGAAAACAGGTTCACAGCCGGCTGAAAGAGGCTATTGAGGCGGGGATTCCGATTACTAATTACGGGATGGCGATTGCCTGGACGAAGGGGATTTATCAGCGCGCAATTGAGCCTTTCTCAAATTTTAAATGTTAAATTTTGAATTTTAAATTCGGGAAATCTTTCATTCCTCCCGCCTGTACCCGATACGTTTCCGGTTTGCCTGTTCTTCCTGCTGCTGCCGGGCTTGTTCCAACTGGCGGAGATACTCGAAGATCACTAGAATTTGCTTGTCCTGCTCAACGTCTTTCTTCTGAAGTTGTTCAAGTTGCCTGAGGATTTCTGTGTGCGTTTCAAGCATCCGGCGCATCCTGGTAAAAACACGAACAATCTGGATATTAACCTGTACGGCCCTTTCACTTTTAAGCACACTTGCAAGCATTAATACTCCGTGTTCAGTAAAGGCAAAAGGTAGAATGCGCAATCCCATCTTTTCTTTACTGGAGTTGCCAAACTGACGCCTCCAAAGATCGAGTTCCTCCTTGGTCAATTCAAACATAAAATCAGACGGAAAACGACTTATGTTTCGTCTCACAGCTTCTTTAAGACGCTTATTATCAACCCCGTATAATTCTGCCAGGTCCCTGTCAAACATTACTTTCTGTTCGCGCACCTGGTAAATTTTTCTTAAAATAATCTCCTCATGGATTATCAATTCCTCGTTATTCATAGCCAAGACGTAATAATTGTCAAGTGTTTTTTAAATGGAGGTCGCAAATTGCGACCTCCATTTCCGGTTTAAAAGAGAAAATGCCAAAGGCATCATAATGTGAGTATTATCTATTTATCCGGTTTTCTTTAAAAAATACCCGGTAAGGAAGAAAATAAATTGTAAGTTATTGATTATGAGCTCCCCTCTTTCGAGGGGATGACGTGTCCCCTCATTCGAGGAGAGCTCTTTGTATTCCTGCCATCATTTCCCTATATTTGTATCCTATTTTCGATATCTTATGAGGTTTGCTTGTGCTATGATATTGATAATGAATTTCTTACACGATGTTCGGTCATGGCCGAACTACCCTGTTTGTTATTACGGCAGAGGTAAGCGTTTCAACCGGGTGCGGATAACATTGGCTGGACTAGTAATGCTAGCCGCACCCCTATTCTCAAACGCGCAAACAATAAACATAAACGGACAAATAAAAGACACAGAAACAGGAGCCCCGATACAAGGCGCAAAAGAAGTCCTAATAAACCCAATTAACAATGCAAGACTAGACAGCACATACACAGATGTAAACGGCTTTTATGATTTAACATACAACTGGGTAGGCATACAGGAAAACCAAAACATAACAATAGACAAACTATTTCCTAATCCATACACCTCTGAAACTAAAATAAATATGCTCCTAACCAAAGACAAAGAATACAAAATACTCGCCTTTGATGTCCAAGGAAGAATTCTCTTCGAAAAAAGCCAATTCCTCACAAAAGGCGCATACGAATTCAGCATTTCAGGAGGCCAGCCAGGAATAAACTTCATCACAATAACCGACGGAGAAAAAACAAAAACGTACAAAGGAATACAAACAACAAGTACAGGCAAACCAATAGAAATAATCATAAACCAAATGTTTGCAAACCCCCAATTAAAATCAACCCTAGACGAAATCCTAACAGAAGGAGACCTAGCAAAAATAGAATCAAGCGCAGAAGGATACTACGAACACGACACCACATTCACACTACAAGCAAACCAAACAATAAACCTGAACCTCCAGAAGATACCTATAACCTACGGCTTCAACGCCATCGCACTAAATCACAAAGATACAGCAACAGAAAACGTAGCAATAAAAATACTCTGGAGCGACGGAATAGAAACAACCCACTACGGACAAAACGGAATAATAAACGCACAAAGAACAACAACCACTGATTTATCAGACACAATCTACATAACAAACGCAGACACAACAATATACTCCTCACTAATGTGGGCCAGAAAACAATCAAACCCCCTAGACGAAGCAAACCTATTCCAAACCCCAGCAGTACCATTCCAACCAGTAGAACCAGCACTCGCAAAAAGATCAGAACTCCCAGACACCTGCAACCTATTCATGCAATACAAACAAGTACCCGACCCAGTAAACCTAGGACAATACATCCGAACAGACAGCGAAACATTCCTCGCATTCTTCCTAGAAAGATCACCAGGCAAAACAATAAGATACACATACGCTCCCGCAGTAATCGATTCAATAGATAATTTCAGAATGATGAGGGATGAATACACAGGTCAATTAGTCTCCCAAGAATTATTTGACCAAATGTGCGAGCAGCAAGATTCAGCGCTAGCATTATTTCACTTACCTTACGGAATAAACTTAATACCTCCTGTAAGAACAGAAAACGTAGACAACCCTGCAACAAACCAAAGATGGATTGCAGCCCAAGCAAGAGGATGGGATCAAACAATGAGAATAACATATAATAGCAGTTTAAGCACACTAGGAATTTATGGAATAATTCCTACAAATATATATACAATTATTGTAAATGGACAACCAACAATAAGAATAAAAACAGGAGTCTCAAAAACTAGACAAGATGCAGGACCAGGAGTAATAAGAGAAGAAACAGTTGGAAATTTAATGAATGGCGACGATGTTAATGGCGGAAATTCAGGACCTTATCTTGTTGGCCCTAATGGAGAAAACACTGAATTTGCTAAAGTTGCAGCATATACTGTATATGGACTTAATCCAGGTTCGTACGCATTTCAGAAATAGTTAATATATTTCTTTAATTAATTCAAAATAAAGAAAAAGTAGAAACTATTTTAATTTACATTATTCTGGGGAAGCACACAATCACAGGTAGATGTATTTATGTTGCAATTAGTGCAGGTTAAATTATTAATAAGAACATAACCGCTGGTGCAAGATATATTGAGTTCGGTCATGACCGAACGAGTGTATATAGTTAATATGCAATTGGTTACGTGTATATTCTTGGCCGATGGGTCCCAGCTTGCGCGGGAATGACGCTTTTGGCGAGTGGAGGCTTGCGGTTTCCCGCTTGCGCGGGAATGACGTACCGCCGCCCCGTCTGTTTTCAGTGATACCACGTCCATTCCCACGCAAGTGGGAAACTGCCGGTTAAGCAAATATCTCAAAGTCTATTACTTACAAATTATTTCAACCCGACCGGGTATTTTAAATCCAACCGGATTTCTAGGGTCGTTTTCTGTTTCCATAAGCAATTTTAAGGCTTCAAACACTATTTTAAATTTCCCATCATACTTAGCTTCAAGCTGTTCGATCTTATCTTTTAATTCCTTATTGTTTTCCAGGAGTTCACGCATCCTGACAAATGCACGCAGAATGGCTATATTAACTTTAATCGCCAAAGGGCTTCTTAATATACCTGAAAGCATGGCCACACCCTGTTCGGTAAAAGCCAAAGGGGGTGATGGAGAATATTTGTATGCGCCAAGGTTATCACAAATTGTGATAAGCTCCCTCCACTCTTTGATGGTTAGCTGAAACATAAAATCTTCAGGAAACCTTTCCAGATTCCTTTTGACCTGCTGTTTCAGAATCCTTGTTTCGACATTATACATTATACCAAGGTGAAAATCAAGCATCACCTTTTTGTTCCTGATAAAGAAAATATTAGAAACAATTTCCGGGTAATTGACCATTTCATTCATATGAATAAAATTCTTGCTTAATAGGTTAATCCGGATTTTGGGGAAAAATACCCGGTGAGTACAAAAATATTATGTAATACATTGATTGTTAGTGGCTGATAGTTTCCCGCTAATGCTGGAAACTTTATATCTTTGTACTTTAATCCTAAACAATCATGACCGATTCCACTCCCAAAAGCAAAGACCTCATCACCCTGATCAAGCTGACCGACCTGATCGATTCGCCATACCAGGCCAGATTTGATGAAGCTTTAGCCGTGACGGGAAGGCCCGAAACCGCTTCCGATATCATGCAACTGGCCAGAAGCATCGAGCAATCAGGATTGATGCAGCCCATTATCGTCAGGGAAAAAGAGGAGGGCTACGAGATCATCGACGGGCACCGGCGCGTGCAGGCCATGCGCCGTCTCGGCAGAGGTCAGATCATGGCCATTGTCAGAGACTGCTCTGAGCGCGAAGCCCAGATCATGCACGTGATCGGGAACCTGCAGCGGAAAAACCTCAAACCGGTCGAGTTGGCCATTACTTATCAGAAACTGCTTGATAAAAAGGTGTTTAAAGACAAAAGAGAGCTATCGAAAGCCATCGCAAAAGATGAAACCTATATCGGCGATCTGCTGGCTACACTGCAACTCGACAGCCGGATCATCGAAGACCTGGCACAGAAAAACCTCATCAAAGACCTTCGCCTGCTGCGCCTGATCAAGAACTACGCGCCGGTTGGCGAAAACGGCAAGTCTGAAAAACAATGGGAGCTTTACCGGAAAGTGATTTTCACGAAGATGAGCCGCAAAGAGTTGGCGTTGTATGTGAAAAGGCCGGTGGATGCTCCTGCCATTAGCTCATGGAATACAAAATCAACAGGCAAGAAGATCACCATCAGCCTTCACACCGGCGCACTTGACAAAGGCCGGAAAGAAAAACTCATGCAGCTCATCGCCCAGAAAATGAAGGAGATAGGGGAGTCCATTTGAACGAGATCTCGCACGATCTCTTGTCCAACTGTCCAACTGTCCAACTGTCCAACTGCCTACTGTCCCACTTCCCGCAGCCTCTTCCTGTCCAGTATCCTCACCACTTTCCTGTCTACCGCAATCATTCCTTCCTCCGCCATTTCGCCCAATGCTCTTGCCAGCGAAGGTCTTGCCACACCAAATTGTTCAGCAAGATCGCTCTGGGTCAGGGGAAGTTCAACCATTTCCTTGTCAGGAGCTGAAAGGGAGAGGAGATACTGGGCGATTTTCCCTTTTATCGTTTTAAAAGATAAGAATTTCAGTTTATTGGCCAGGATCTGGGTGTGACCGGAGATGACATTTAGAAAATTCTGCATGATGCGTATATCATTCTGCAACATCTTCAAAAAGTCGAATTTAGGGATGTAAAGCAACCTGGTTTTTTCGTTGGCCATAACGTTTACCGGGAATTTATTCTGTTTCCCGAAAATAAATGCCGATGCAAGTGGATACGGCGCCCTGATATCATCGATCTTAATGATCTTTCCGGAAAAATCCACCATCTCCCCTTTCATGCTGCCTTTCAGGACGATGATCAGGAAATTCACCGGTTCCCCGCTGAAGGCGGCGAGTTCACCGACTTCGAAAGTTTTGGTAAAACAATGGCATTTAGCAAATAAAGTCTCCAGCTCCTCAGAGCTAAGACCATGAAATATAGGGCTTTGTGATAGTAGTTCATACATGCGGATAAAATTAATGTTTTTTACCTTCGATTTTCTTTTAATTGTAACATTTGTTACACCCCAGTGCGGGCAGCTAATATACTTTTGCCTTAAAATCATCGCAAATTCACCACAGATGGCACAGAGTTGCACAGAGTGAACACAGAGAAATAATAAAATAACTTTGAATGTCAAGCGTGTTTCAAAAGTCGGATGTCTTCCAGATGCATTACCGTAGTCGGAACTCCAACGACTAAAGCCGTTGGTTCCAAATTAGTTACAAAATATCAACCGACGGCTTTAGTCGTCGGCGATGCGAAATAAAAAGGTTGCACTGACTTTGACCACTAATGACAACAAATGACTACCAATGACTATCAATGACCATTCTATGAAACGAGAAATTATCAAGATCGACGACGAAAAGTGTAACGGATGTGGCCTCTGCATCCCCTCCTGCCCTGAAGGGGCGTTACAAATAATTGACGGGAAAGCCCGGCTGGTGAGCGACTTGATGTGCGACGGCCTGGGCGCCTGCATCGGTGAATGTCCTGAAGGGGCCATCGAGATAGAATTGCGTGAAGCAGCGCCCTATGATGAAGCTGCCGTGATCAGGGAGATCGTTAAATTCGGTGAGAATACCGTCGTAGCGCACCTGAAGCACCTGCTCGACCATAATGAAATGAGATATTTCGAGATTGCCGTAGAGCACCTGGAGGAAAACTCCAGGAGCTTCACATTCAATGTCGAAGACGTGCTCGATAAGGTTTACGCAAAAAGCATGAGCGGCGACTGTGCCCATGGAGGTTGCCCGGGTGCCCGGAGTTTCACGTTTGATATCGATCAAGATGAGGTCGAAAATGCCGGCAAAGAAGAGCCTGCAGTCGCCGTTGCACCCCTTGAGGTCAAGTCAGAGCTGCGCCAGTGGCCGGTGCAGATGCATCTCATCAATCCTATGGCGCCGTACTTCCTGGATGCGGAAGTGGTGCTGGCCGCGGATTGTGTCGCCTTCTCCGTCGGCAATTTTCATCAGCAATACCTGAAAGGCAGGAGCCTGGCCATCGCCTGCCCCAAGCTCGACCAGGGCAAGGAGGTCTACGTCGAGAAGCTGAAAACCATGATCGACCAGGCCCAGATCAGGGAACTGAACGTGCTGGTGATGGAGGTGCCCTGTTGCAGCGGGCTGGTTCACATCGCTACCCTGGCCCGAGAGGCGGCATCCCGAAAGGTCCCGATCAAAAAGACCGTCATCGGTATCAAAGGAGATGTGCTCCAGGAAAGTTTCATTTAATTTTTAACCACAGAGAACACAGATTTACACAGAGTTAACACAGATTAAACTAATTCCCGAATTCAACATTCAACATCCAACATTCAACATTATGGACAATACACTATTTTCCCACTCACAAGTTATGAACTTCAACGATAAAGTCGATTACTCCGCCGAGGGGATCGTCAGCAAACGAGTTATTCAGAAAGAAAAAGGCAACGTGAGCCTGTTTGCCTTCGATAAGGGCCAGCAGCTCAGCGAGCACTCCGCTCCTTTCGACGCGATGGTTCAGGTACTGGAAGGCAAAGCCGAAATCCTGATCAACAAAGTGCCTTATGAAGTCAACGCAGGCCAGGCCATCATCATGCCGGCCAATATCCCGCACGCGGTGAACGCTGTGGAGAGGTTCAAGATGTTGCTGACGATGATCAAAGAATAACGATGTCCGAACTCATCAACAACTCCGAAAAGCGCAAAGAGCTGCTCAAGCATATGATCCTGCAGCTCCACGCGGGTGAAGCACCTGCCGAAGCGCGCAAACAACTGGTCTCCCTTCTTACAAAGATCCCTTACGGGGAAGTGGTGGAAGTGGAGCAGGAACTGATCTCCGAAGGCACCCTCAGCGAAGCGGAAGTGCTGAAATTCTGCGACATCCACAGCGAAGCCCTCGATGGCGCCATCGACCTGTCGGGCATGAAGATCATCCCGCCGGGACACCCCGTGGATACGTTCAAGCGGGAAAACAAAGAACTTCTGAAGGTAGTGGAGCAACTGGAGGCACTATACAGCCAGGTTACTTCTCTAAAATCAGAAGACGAAACCGGCCCTTATTTCCTTCAGATAAAAACCCTGTTCAACAGCCTGATGGACGTTGAAAAGCATTACCTCCGCAAGGAAAACCTCGTATTTCCGTACATGGAAAAATACGGGATCACAGGGCCTCCGAAGGTGATGTGGGGAAAACATAACGAGATCAGGGAACTGCTGAAAGCATCCATCGAGGTGCTGAATAATCCCCTGGGCATTTCACCCGAAGAAGCCGGATCAGCTGTGCAACTGGTTTTCAAACCGGCCTCTGACGGTGTGGCCGACATGACCATGAAGGAAGACCAGATCCTTCTCCCGATGGTGATGGATAAGCTGACCGACCTGGAATGGTATGAAGTGTATAAGCAGACACTGGAAATCGGCTTCTGTCTTTATGATCCGGATGTGGAATGGAAACCAGAAAATATTGCTGCTGAAGATGTGGCAGAAAAGGATAGCGACCTGGTCCAGCTCCCGTCAGGCAGTTTCACTAAAGCAGAACTGCAGGCTATTCTCAATACCCTGCCGGTGGATATGACTTTTGTCGATAAAAATGAGAAAGTGAAATATTTCAGCCAGGGTAAAGAGCGTATTTTCCACCGCAGCCGCGCTATCCTGAACCGCGATGTCAAGCTCTGCCACCCGCCTTCAAGCGTGCATGTGGTGGAGCAGATCCTGGAAGATTTCCGCACCGGGAAGCAAGACCACGCACCCTTCTGGATACAGATGAAAGGCAAATTCATCTTCATTGAATACTATGCCCTCCGTGATGAAAACGGGGAATACCTCGGAACGCTCGAAGTATCCCAGGATCTTACGGAAAAGAGGGCACTCGAAGGAGAACAGCGGATATTGGCTTACGGGAGGTAGTCTTTGGTCTTTAGTCTTTGGTCTTAAGTCAGAAATTAGAAATTAGAAATTAGAAACCTAGAACTTGGAACTTGGAACTTGGAACAATGGAACAACTAACGATAACTCCCCGCACAAAAGTCTACGAACTCCTCGAAGCTTACCCTCAGCTTGAGGATGTGCTGATCGAGATAGCGCCGGTATTCAAAAAGCTTAAAAATCCTGTATTGCGCCGTACGATTGCCCGCGTGACCACGTTGCAGCAAGCGGCGCAGGTCGGACAAGTGCCTGTACACCAGATGGTGAACACGCTCCGGCAGCAGGTTGGGCAGGATAGCCTGGAAGGCCTGGAAGCCAGCGCTGCCGGCCCGGCTCAGAAACCTTCATGGCTCAAAGAAGAGAAAATCAAGAAACGCATGGATGCCAGGCCCATCATCGAACAGGGCGGTCATCCCCTCGGGGAAGTCCTCACCGGCGTCGGGGACCTGAACCCTGGGGATATCTACGAGTTGGTCACCCCGTTCATGCCGGCCCCGCTCATCGAACGTGTCGTTGCCCAGGGTTTCGATAACTGGTCAGAAAAGAAAGCTGAAGATCATTTTATTAATTACTTCTTTAAGAAATAGCCATGAACAGTCCGAAGGACTGTAATACGAATAGGGGGCTTAAATTCTTCAGGAAGTGGCACCGCTGGCCCGGTGTGATCATGGGATTCTTTTTCATCCTGTGGTCCATCTCGGGGATCGTCATGAACCACCGGCAGCTTTTCTCCGGGCTGGACATCAGCAGAAAATACCTGCCTAAGGAAAACCGTTATAAAAACTGGAACAACGCCGCTGTAAAATCAGGGGTGACCATTGGAAAAGATAGCCTCCTGTTATACGGCAATATTGGTATCTGGCTTACTGACACCAATTTTACATCATTTACAGATTTTAATTCCGGATTTAAACCAGGGATTGATAACAGGAAGATATCTTCCATGATTGTGACCCGGAATGGTAATGTGTATGCAGGGACTCTTTTCGGCCTGTTTTATCTTGATAAAAAAGATTATCGATGGCAAAAGATCGTTGTGCCTTTAAAAGATGAGCGGATCCAGTGGCTGGAGGAGAAGCAGGGCAAAGTGATCATCCTGACGCGGTCGCAAATGATCGAAGCCCGGGATGATCCCTTTGATTTAAGGCCGGAGGTCCTGCATCTTCCTCCACCTGAAGGTTATGACGATAAAGCCGGTCTTTTCCGCACGATCTGGGTGATCCACAGCGGCGAGATCTATGGGATGGCAGGAAAGCTTATCGTGGACCTGCTGGGTCTGATCGTAATTCTGCTCGCCATCACCGGGGCACTGCACTTCTCTGTGCCCTATGCCCTGCGCTACTTAAAACGACGTAAAAAACCACTTCAACGCGCTTCCGCAACCAAAAGGATTTCAGCAAAATGGCACAAGAAGGCCGGTATCTGGATCGCCTTGTTCCTGCTGATCAACACCATTACCGGCATGTTCCTCCGCCCTCCCCTGCTGATCACGATCGCGAACGCACGGGTCGGTAAGATCCCCTGGTCGGTGCTCGATACGCCGAATCCCTGGGAAGACCGGCTGAGGGCCGTGATCTGGGATGAAGAGATGAGCGGCTATATCCTCGGCACCACGGAAGGGTTGTTCTTTGCCGGTGAAAATCTCGACCGGGAAATGATCCCGCTACCCGGTCAGCCTCCCCTTTCGGTCATGGGCATCAACGTATTTCATAAAACCGGTTATGGCCAATATCTTGTTGGCACCTTCAACGGGCTTTATGAATGGTTCCCTTCGAAAGGCATTTCAGTCAATGCTTTGACGGGTAAGGCCCCGGAACAGTTCAATGCCGGCAGCAAACCCTTCGGGGATGTGATGGTGAGCGGGTATTTGAAATTGGAAAGTGGAAATTCGGTTTACTTCGATTATAACAGAGGGGCAATATCTATAGGTAAACAAAAGATAATCAAAGATATGCCGCAGAAGATCATTGAAAAGAGCCCGGTGTCGTGGTGGAATTTTGCACTTGAAGTGCATACCGGGAGAATTTTCAAACCTCTTATGGGTGGTCTTTATATATTAATCGTACCTTTAATGGGAATTTTTGGAACAATTTTAATTATCAGTGGAATCATTATCTGGATAAAATTATATGTTAGGAAAACTCGTAAAAAACTTCCTTCCGCCGCCTGAGTGGCAAATCCCGGTGATCATTCTTCTCGGCATCTTTGTCGGGATGGCCGTGTTTACTTTCAGGACCTCCAGGGCCTGGTCATATCTTTCCGATGAACCGGAAACCTGCATGAATTGCCACATCATGGCACCCCAGTATGCAACGTGGAGCCACAGCTCGCACCGGGAAGTGACGAATTGCAACGAATGTCACGTGCCACACGACAATGTGTTAAGAAAATACTATTTCAAAGCAATGGACGGCTTGCGGCACGCCACCATTTTCACCCTGCGGGCCGAGCCCCAGGTGATCTTTATCAAACACGCGGGCATTGAGGTCGTCCAGGAAAACTGCGTCCGTTGCCATGAGAAATTATTGAACGATTCAAAACTGGCATCCTATAATGATCAGACGAACCATTTCCGCAGCGACAGGTACTGCTGGGAATGCCACCGGGAAACCCCGCACGGAAGGGTAAACAGCATTTCCAGCGTCCCGAATGCACGGGTGCCGGTCCCGGGGAGTAATGTTCCCGATTGGATGAAGTAAATTTTAAATTTTAAGTTTTAAATTTTGAATTATAAATAAAATTCCATCACTTAACACTAAACACTTAACATTAAACACTTTGGGTTATGTCATTCTCCGATAAGATTCGTCGTCGTCCCTGGCTGGGCTGGGCTATCTTCATTGCCACCGCGGTTGTTGTTTTTTTCCTGGGCCTCCTGGCTAATTCGGTGATCGAAAGGCGCACCGAAGCCCAATTCGCTTATGCGCCGGTAATAAAATACGATCAGTCGGAACCCCGTAATGAGATCTGGGGGAAGAATTTTCCAAGGGAATACCAGTCGTACCTGCAGACTTCCGACACCACTTTCCGCAGCAAATACAACGGCGGCGCCATGATCGACATGCTGGAAGTGGATCCCAGGCTGGTTGTGCTCTGGGCGGGTTATGGATTTTCGAAAGATTACAACCAGGGCCGCGGGCACTATTACGCAATCGACGATATCCGCAACACCCTCCGTACCGGCGGGCCCGCGGAAGGCAAGCCCAGCCCTCAGCCTAACACTTGCTGGGCCTGCAAAAGCACCGACGTCCCCCGGATGATGAAGATCACCGGCCCGGCCGATTTCTTTGCCGGCACCTGGGATACAAAGGGTCACGAAATCGTGAACCCGATTGGCTGTGCCGATTGCCACGAAGCGAAAACCATGAACCTGCAGATCAGCCGGCCGGCCTTGAAAGAGGCTTTAGAAAGAAAAGGTATTGACCTGCAGAAGGTTTCACACCAGGAAATGCGCTCCCTGGTCTGTGCCCAGTGCCATGTGGAATATTATTTTGATAAACGCGACGGCAGGCAGAATTACCTGACATTCCCCTGGGACATAGGATATTCCGCCGAGGATATCGAGCAATATTACGATGCGTTCATGTTCACCGATTGGACCCACTCGCTCAGCAAAGCCCCGATGCTGAAAGCCCAGCATCCCGACTGGGAAGTTTACATGACCGGCATCCACGCGGAGCGCGGCGTTTCCTGTGCCGATTGCCACATGCCCTACAAGAGCGAAGGGGGACAAAAGTTCACTGACCATCACCTGCAAAGCCCGCTGAATAATGTCGAGGCTTCCTGTGCAGTCTGCCACCGCGAAAAGACCCAGACGTTGATAAAAAATGTATACGACCGCCAGGATAAGATCATCCAGAACCGCGACAAGCTGGAAGAACTGCTGGTAAGGGCCCATGTCGAAGCTAAAAAAGCCTGGGACCTGGGCGCCGGCGAAGAACAGATGAAACCGGTACTCATGGACATCCGGCATGCCCAGTGGCGCTGGGATTATTCAGCAGCCAGTCACGGTGCTTCATTTCACTCCCCTGTTGAAATCGGCCGTGTCATCGGAACCGGTATCGATATCGCACAGGAAGCCCGGATCAAACTTGCAAGGATCCTTGCCTCCCTGGGCCATAATGAAGAAATTCCCTATCCCGATATCGCCACAAAAGAAAAAGCACAGGCTTACATTGGTCTCGATATGGCAAAGCTAAACGAAGAAAAAGAAGTTTTCCTGAAAGAAGTTGTCCCCGTCTGGGATAAGAAAGCCGTTGAACGGGAAGCTTCTTATCCGGTGCAGTAATCTGTAACCGACGGCTTTAGTCGTCGGAGTCTGGTCCCAGTGCTGAAAAAAACCGACGGCTTTAGTCGTCGGAGTCTGGTCCCAGTGCTGAAAAAAACCGACGGCTTTAGTCGTCGGAGTCTGGTCCCAGTGCTGAAAAAAACCGACGACTAAAGCCGTCGGTTTTTTTCCTGCCCGCCACGCAATTTTCTTAACTTTGTCGTGTTAATATTTCTGCATCCCTTATTCCTTAACAGGGATTTTCCATGGTTATTTTTATAACCTGAACGGCAACCATTTATTTGTTAACACACATGTCACTAAAAAAGAACTATTTGATAGCTGTCATCCTGATCTTGCCAATGATCTTTGCAGGATTTGCGACAGAAGGCTTTACCCAGGCCAATGATACCAGCAGCACCCCTGATCTTATCTACCAGTCGGACCCCCTGGATACCCCGGATTCGATTCTGATCAAAGGAAATGAAATGATCAACGACGCCGAGCAGGCCGACAAGATCCTGAACGAATCCATCACCATCGGTATGCTCGACAGCCTGAGCGATATTCCTTACTTCCAGGATTATTACTTTAACACGGACACGGCCCTGCTGAATATCTACAATTTTCCCATTGGCCACGTTCCAACTTACCCTGACTCGGTTTACCGCAACCGTATTGCTCAACTGAACCAGGAAACACAAATGGAACTGACTTACAATGAAACAGTCAAGGGGTTTATCGAATTGTACGCTGTAAGGAAACGAATGCTCACCTCCAAAATATTAGGCCTGAAAGAAATTTATTTCCCCCTGTTCGAGGAATATCTTGATAAATATGACATACCCCTTGAAATGAAATACCTTGCCGTTGTTGAATCGGCGCTGAACCCTGTCGCAGGCTCAAAGGCAGGGGCCAAAGGGCTTTGGCAGTTCATGTATTATACAGGCAAATTATACGGACTAAAGCAAACCTCGCTGGTCGACGACCGGTTCGACCCTTACCTGGCCACTGATGCGGCATGCAGGCATATGAAAGACCTCTATGCCATGTTCGGCGACTGGAACCTGGTCATGGCAGCCTATAACTCCGGCGCAGGGAACGTAAAAAAGGCCATGAGAAGGGCCGGCGGCGTGAAGGATTACTGGGCGATCTGGCCCTTCCTGCCCAGGGAAACCAGGGGATACGTGCCGGCTTTCATCGCGGTGAATTACGTGATGAGCTACGCACCGGAACATAATCTTTATCCCCTTGATCCCGGTATTCTTTACGGAGGGATCGATACAATTACCATCACCCAGCCGCTTTCTTTTGACCAGATCGCTGAATTCCTCAATATCAGCATGGAGGAACTGAAATTTCTCAACCCGATCTTCAAAACGAACCTCATCCCTGCCTACAACGGTAAAACTTACTCATTGAGGCTCCCTAAAGACGTTGCGCTGAAATTTGCAGCAAATGAACAGGCCATCTATAACTTTAAGAGTAAAAGCGGTGTTGAAAAAGAGAAGCTGATGGCTGAAATCAAGAAAGCCACTGACAAGCAGTACCATACGGTCAGATCCGGGGAAAGCCTGGGCCTGATCGCTAAAAAATACAATGTTTCTGTCAGGCAGCTTCAGCAATGGAATAACATGAAGGGGACCATGATCCACCCGGGGCAGAAACTTGTCGTAATTCCTTCGGGAGGTAGTTATGCATCCGCTTCTTCTACTTCTTCTTCAAAGACCACTGCATCAGCCACACCCAAAACAACCCAGGCTGCTCAGCAACCTGTGTCAGAAGGGGCCACTAAATCAGCGACAGAATACCACTATGTTAAATCCGGTGAAAACCTGGCCATGATAGCCAAACAACATGGATGTACGGTTGAGGAGATCAGGAAGTGGAACAACCTGAAAAACAATACAATATATCCTAAACAGAAACTGAAGGTTTCCGATTCGGGTGGAAGTACGGAGGAAGTGGCCATTGCTTCAACCGCAAGTGTAAAAACATCTTCATCCGAGACAAAAACAGGCTCGGGAAGCAGCCAGTACAGCTATTATACTGTTAAAAAAGGTGATACGCTCTGGGATATAGCACAGCAGTATAAAGGGGTGTCTGTGGATGACATTAAAAAGTGGAACAATCTCAGAAATTCTAAACTTCAGGTGGGTCAGAAACTGAAGATCAATAAGAACGGCTAGTTAACGGACAATCCTTCTATCACCTTATCAATCCTTATGTCATGAAAAATTGCTCTTTCTTTCGCTTTGCCGCTATCGCATCGATTCCCTTACTCTTTTTTTTCCTGTTTTCATGCACCGTCAATGAATCGGGGCTGAAAAAATCGATCGGTTCGGTGAATGAGCTGTTGATCGTGACCAACGATAAATCACAATGGGAAGGGCCCCTGGGAGATACCATCCGGTCGGTTTTTGCCGCTCCGATACCGGAACTTTTCCAGCCCGAACCCATTTTCGACCTGCTTAATATTGCTGATGAGAATTTTAAGGACATCTTCGAGAAATATCACACAATTTTCATTGCCGACATCAATCCCCAGGCAACGGAAGCCCGGTCGGAAACATACCGGGACAAGTGGGCTGCGCCGCAACGGGTGATCAGGGTCACGGCACCCGACCTGGATTCATTTGTAAAAGAATTGTTTGCAAAAAAAGAGTCCTTCCTTAATCTGTTTATTGCGCTGGAACGTGAAAGAACGCTGACGATCAACCAGCTTTCGGTGAACATGCAGCTTTCCGGCGAAATACAGAATAAATTCGGCATCTTTCTTCCAATCCCCGGTGGTTTTTATAAAGCTAAAGAAGCACCCGATTTCATGTGGATCAGGCATACGGTGACCAAGGCAAGGCAGGATGTCGAACTGGCCATTATGATCTATTCCATGGATTACCAGGATACGGTCGTTTTTGATCCCAGGCATATCCTCCAGTGGCGGAATACACTTACCTTGGAGCATATACCGGGCCCGTCACCCTTATCTTTCATGAAAGTGACCCGTGAGATCAAGCCACCGGTATTCGATACCATTACTGATTTTCCCGGTGGTTATGCCGTCGAAACCAGGGGGCTGTGGGAAGTGGAAAATGACTTCATGGGAGGAGCATTTATTAACTACACGTTCGTAAATGAAGCCGCCAACAAGGTCATCACCCTTGATGGCTACGTTTACAATCCCAATGATGATAAGAAGAATTTTCTGCGACAGCTGGAGGCTATTTTCTTTGCAATGAAGTTCAGCAGCGAACAATGATCGTCCGGTCCTGCTAGTCTTCCCTGGCAAAAATAGTAATGATCTTCATATTAGCCCTCGTTGCTTCGTTGATCAGCTTTCCATTTTCGTACCTGCCTAAAAGCACGGTATCGAAAGAGCCTTTGAAAGCCATATAAACCCCGGCTTCTGCTTCTTTGTAAGTCCAGTTTCCTTCCAGTACCGTCGTTCCGGCATGGATCTTCGCTGTTTTGTCCTTTATTAGCTCGTAACTAACAGATTTGGCCATCTGCTTCGAAGATTCGACCCTCGCCGGATCCATCGGTTTCTCGCTCTCGAACCTGACATCCTCAACTTTCCAGGTGCCGGCGATCTTTTTCTCCTTTGAGCCAGAGCAGCTAACAATAAGGCTCACTGATAAAACTGAAATAAAAGCTATTAGGATACGAATCTTCATAACAAATTAAATTGAGGCTAACAATAAATCCAGGTTATTCGATAACTCCTTTATAAATATTTTGAGCAAAATTAGAAAAAGTTGAAGTGCAATTATAAGCTTGCATGATTTATAACCAGCCAAATCTTGAATAAAAAGGAGATTTGGCGTCAAGTAGTCTCTTTTCAATTCATTTCTTACAAAAGAATGATCACAAACCAGAGCGCCTTAAAATCCCGATGAATTCTTCCATTGCTGCTTTTGCCTGCCCGACTGGCATTCTTTCACGGGTCCAGTCATCTTCACCCTCAGGTCCTTCCGGCGCGGAATGTATGATCCGATCATATGCCTTTTGTCCAATTGGATTCATCGCTTCCAGGATCTCCCCGGCAGCGGCATGGGCACGTATCTTTATGTCCTCCAATTTATCTTTGTTTCTGAATAAGAGCATCTTGTATACTTCTGAGGAGATAAATCCAACCCGTTCTTCTTCATCTGTAAATCGGATAATCTCTGCCGGATCAACTGCGGTAATGAAAACTGAAACAGTCGTCAGCTTTTGTTGAATCCGGTTCTCAATCCGTTCAATAAGCAGTGGCCATAAGGCCGGATAAATTTCGATGAGAAGCTTTTGGTGGCTTTTTAAATCCTGCTCCAGTTGCTTCAGATCAAAAGCCTGAAAAATATTCCTCACGGGGCCGGTAAGAAAATCCTTTTCCGGAAGCGATGCAATGAATTCCGCTGACCTGAAATAATAATCTTTACCTTCTTGTTCTTCAGGACGCGGAGCGCGTGATGTATACCGGACCACCTTACGGCAGGTAATGCCGAACTGAGGCAGGGCCTTGACCAGCCTGGTCTTACCCGCGCAGGAATGACCGGAAAGACGGAGAAGAATCATAAAAATCTCAAACTGTTACGCAAAGTTCCGCAAAGAAAACGCAAAGTCTCGCAAAGAATCCAAATAAATCGAAAAATTCCTGGAACTTTAAACCTGGAACCTGGAACCTGGAATTCTAAAAAATTTATCTTTGCACCACTTTGTTAATTCATTAACACTAAAACTTTAAAATATACCATTATGTACGGAAAATTGCAGGATTGGCTGAAGGATGAGCTGAAAAGCATCGAGGAAGCCGGTCTGTTTAAAAAAGAGCGTATCATCGTCACTCCCCAGGGAGCTGAGATCAAGGTCAGCAGTGGCCAGGAAGTACTGAACTTCTGCGCTAACAATTACCTGGGCCTGTCGAATCACCCTAAACTGGTGCAAGCTGCCAAAGAAATTCTTGATTCCCATGGTTTTGGGATGTCATCGGTGCGTTTCATTTGCGGTACCCAGGATATGCATAAAGTGCTCGAGCAAAAGATCGCTGAATTCTTCGGAACCGAGGATACCATTCTATACGCAGCTTGTTTTGATGCCAATGGCGGTGTTTTTGAACCCCTGTTCAATGAGCAGGATGCCATCATTTCCGATTCACTCAACCATGCTTCCATCATCGACGGTGTCCGTCTTTGTAAAGCACAGCGTTTCCGCTACAACAACGCCGATATGGCTGACCTGGAAGAAAAGCTGATCGAAGCATCAAAAACTGCCCGGTTCAAGATCATCGTCACCGACGGCGTCTTCTCAATGGACGGCAACGTGGCCCCGATGGACAAGATCAATGAACTCGCCAAGAAATACGATGCCCTGATCATGGTCGACGAATGCCATTCAGCAGGCGTAGTGGGCAAGACCGGCCGTGGCGTCACCGAATTGTTCAATATCCGCGGCGAAGTGGATATCATCACCGGGACCCTGGGCAAGGCTTTTGGCGGAGGCATTGGCGGTTTCACAACCGGCCGCAAAGAGATCATCGAACTGCTCAGGCAGCGTTCACGTCCGTACCTGTTTTCCAATTCACTCATTCCCGCAGCCGTCGGCGCCGGTATCGCCATGTTCGACATGATGGCCGAGACCAACGAATTACAGGATAAGCTGCATGCCAATACCGACTATTTCCTCGAAAAAATGAAAGCGGCCGGATTTGACATCAAACCGACCAAATCCGCTATCTGCGCGGTGATGCTTTACGATGCCAAACTATCGCAAGTTATGGCCGAGAAACTTCTGGCCGAAGGCATTTACGTGATCGGTTTCTACTACCCGGTGGTTGCCAAAGGCCTGGCCCGTATCCGCGTACAGATTTCCGCTGCCCATGAGCGCCATCACCTCGATAAATGCATCGCAGCATTTACCAAGGTGGGGAAAGAGCTCGGGGTAATCAAGTGAGTTTTTGGTTTTGAGTGCTGAGTTTTGAGGTTGAGTTGTTTAGTTGCAGATTGATTGACTCATAGAACTCATTTAGAAACCTGACAGCGTTTTTATACCTGTCAGGTTTTTGATTTTTTCGGAAGCAGCATTGCTTCATCGCTGAGTCTTTTCGCTTCTTAACCATTCCTTAACATTCCCTCCCAAGCCGTAACAATTATTTAACACTGACAAAACACAGGGTTAACCTCCCAACCGGACTTTTGCAAAAAATTTAATAAAAAATCCTATGAAAAAAGTCCTTATCTATTTTGTGATCTTCGCATCATCCCTCGCAATTTTTACTTCATGCGACAAAGACGACAGCAACAATGCGCCTGCCGTCACGGCCCCGGCCAATTCAACGGTTGAGTTAAGTTCTCCTATTGACCTTACCTTTAATTTCACCGCTGAAGCAGGATTCAAATCCTCAAACGTTACGGCAACGAACGGTACAGCGGCAGTTAAAACAGACGGTACTGCAGGAAATACCAACGGCACTGTCGTTGTAACGTTCACTGCCGGCAATAGCGCCGGCGCAGGTTCCGCGGTTCTTACCATCACTGACAATGACGACCAGACCGGTTCTGCAACCGCTGTGATCAACGTCATTAAAGACGTGCCTGTGACAGCTAACATCACACAAAACACAACCTGGGAAACCGGTAAAGTATATACGCTCGAAAGCCGCATCGCGGTGGAATCCGGCGCAACCCTCACCATTGAGCCGGGTGTTATCATTAAAGGCCAGGCCGGTACCGGCGCCAATGCCACTGCACTCCTCATCGCCCGTGGTGCCAAAATCATGGCCGAAGGCACGGCCGATGCACCGATCATTTTCACCTCAGTGGCCGATGAGATCGAACCCGGCATGATCGCAAGCCCGAACCTGGACCCGGTTCTTAACGGGCTCTGGGGTGGCTTGCTGATCCTCGGCAATGCACCCATCTCCGCCGACGCAGCTTCCATGCAGATCGAAGGGATTCCCCCTTCAGACCAGAACGGCCTCTATGGCGGCAGTGATGCCAACGATAATTCCGGCGTGATCCGCTACATCTCGATCCGCCACGGTGGCGCCAACATCGGCGAAGGCAACGAAATTAACGGCCTGACCCTCGGTGGGGTCGGTTCAGGTACCGTCATAGAAAATGTTGAAATCATCGCTAACCAGGACGATGGCATCGAGTGGTTCGGAGGAACTGTCAGCGTTAAAAACGCAATTGTCTGGAATACCGGTGATGATGCCGTCGATACGGACCAGGCATGGGCAGGGACACTGGATAACTTTATCGTGGTGAACCCGGGTGATGAGTGCATGGAACTTGATGGCCCGGAAGGTTCTCTTGACAATGCCGGCCATACAATTAAAAATGGGACCGTTTATGCCGGAGACGCTGAAGGATTGGTCGACCTGGATGAAAATACCCGCTGTACCATTACTGGCATTTACTTCTTTGGTGTAGCGGAAGGCCAGGATTTTGACCTGAATCCCGCCATGCTGACCTGTTCAAACCTCCAGGCAACATTGCCGGCAGGTGCTGCGGTCACCGATTATTTCAAAGGCGGCAGTGATGCATATGTGACGATTGTCGCAGAAGGCGCTAACACCGTCGGAGCTGATATTTCCAAGTTCCAGACCTGGTCATGGGCTGCCGTCTCAGGCGCACTTGATAACTTCTAGTCAATAGTTACTTCAAAATTTATCAGTTGGAGGATGTCCCGGAAGTTCTTTATTTAACCACAAAGGCACACGAAGGATTTCACAAAGTCGCACGAAGGTATTGGTTGACCATCAATTACTTTGTGCGCCTTTGTGATGTACTTTGTGCGCCTTTGTGGTTAAATAAGGCTTTTAAGGCAACTTCTGAAATCTGAATACGAATATTTCCGAAACAAAATTACATGCAACCATTAAAAATTTTCGTCTCAGCAGTTATCTTGATGCTGGCAGTTCAGGCAAAGTCACAAAACGGGACGATCCGCGGAACCGTATACGACGATGCCACCGGGGAGTACCTGCCCGGTGTAACGATATTTCTCGAGGGGACTACCCTGGGAACCCTCACCGACCTTGATGGTAAATTCAACCTCAGCGCACCCCGGGGCACCTATAACCTCCGTGTCTCCTTCATTTCATACGAAACCATGATCATCCAGGGCGTCCAGGTAACAGAAGGTGATGTATCACTTCATGATAACCTAAGGCTTAAAGAAGCAACCGTTGAGCTCACCGAGGTGGTGATTGCAGCACAGGGGGTGAGAAATACGGAAAATGCACTCATGACCATCAAAAGGAAGTCGGCCAATGTGATCGATGGTATTTCCGCTACCGGTTTTAAAAAGATCGGGGACTCCGATGCGGCATCTTCGATGAAAAGGGTCACCGGGGTTTCGGTGGACGGCGGAAAGTACGTTTATGTCCGCGGCCTCGGCGACCGATATACAAAGACCATCCTGAACGGAATGGATATCCCCGGCCTCGATCCCGACCGGAACACGATCCAGATGGATATCTTTCCGACGAACATCATTGATAACATCATTGTTCACAAATCCTTTTCCGCCGATCTGCCTGCCGATTTTACCGGCGGGGTAATCGATATCGCCATAAAAGACTTTCCCGAAGAGAAAAAAGGGAACGTCACGGCCAGTCTTGGCTATAACCCTGATTTTCATTTTAATAAAAATTATTTGACCTATAAAGGAGGTAAAACCGACTGGCTTGGTTATGATGACGGCACACGCGAAATCCCCGCCACGGACAACATACCGCAATTTGTGGATGCCTACCTCGATCCAAACGGCGAGGCCGGGACCCGGTACAAAGAAATCCTGGGCAGCTTCAATCCTACCCTGGCTGCAGAAAAGCAGACCAGCTTTATCGATTATACCATCGGCGCCTCCTATGGAAATCAACATGCAGGGAAAAAAGTGACCCTCGGATACAATCTTGCCGTTTCATATAAAAGCAATACAGAGTACTATAAAAATGCCGAATATGGACGATATGGACTGGTTGACTCAAACATCTATGAAATGGATGTGCGCGAATACCAGAAAGGCGACTATGGCGTGAACAGCGTTTTATGGAGCGGGATGGCCGGGTTTGCCATTAAAACGCTTTCGTCGAAATACCGAATTAACCTGTTGCACCTGCAAAACGGAGAATCTGAAGCCGCGGTTTTCGATTACGTGGGCTCTGACCAGGGAAGTGATTTTGAAGGTTTTCAGCATAACCTGGAATACGGCCAGCGTTCCATGTCGAACCTGATCATCAGCGGGAAACATTCACTTTCCGCATCAAACTGGGAACTGGAATGGAAGCTTTCTCCTACCCTGTCAACGATGTACGATCCCGATATCCGTTTCACCCGTTATAAAGTGGATAACGGCAAATACATTATCGGGACTGAGACCGGCTTCCCCGAAAGGATCTGGCGGGACCTGGAAGAGGTCAATTATGCCGGATTGGTCAATGCAACCAAACGCTTTAAACTCTGGGAACGAAATGCCGGCCTGATGTTTGGTGGTGCATACACTTACAAGGAACGTGATTTTATTATCCGGAATTACGCCATCAATCTCCGGAATGTATTGCTTACCGGTGATCCCAATGAAATATTCCTTCCGGAGAATCTCTGGCCACTCAACGGGAACCTTAACTACGGCACGACGTACGAAGCGCCCTTCTACCCGACCAATGCCAACCAGTTCAACTCCAGTGTCAACAATCTGGCCGGCTTTGCCTCGGCAGAAATAAACCCGTTGAATAAGCTGAAAGCCATCCTCGGCGTTCGCGTGGAAAACTACATCCAGCGCTATACAGGCCAGAACCAGCAAGGTACCATTGTGCTGGATAATGAAAAAGTGCTGGATAATACCGGCTTCTTCCCGGCGCTTAGCCTGATCTATTCTTTGACCGACGAACAAAACCTTCGTTTCGGTTATGCTAAGACCATTGCCCGTCCTTCGTTCAAAGAACTTTCGTACGCTGAGATCTATGATCCGATCAGCGGCCGCACATTCATCGGGGGGCTGTTTCGTGATGCGGACGATGAACTGGGGATCGAATACTGGAATGGCAACCTGGTTTCAACGGATATTCACAACATTGATATTCGCTGGGAATTATATAAACCTGACGGGCAGATGTTATCGTTGAGCGGTTTTTACAAAAACTTTAAAAATCCCATTGAAATTGTTCAGTATGCGACCCAGGCCGGCGCCTTCCAGCCCCGCAACGTGGGCGACGGTCAGGTGTTCGGTGCCGAGCTCGAGTTCAGGTTCAGGTTCTCCACTTTCAGTGAATCGCTCCGAAATCTTTCATTTAACTCAAATCTTACTTATACCAAATCCCTCATCAAGATGAGCAATGTCGAATACCAATCCAGGCTCGAAAACGCCCGTGTCGGGGAAACGGTCAGAGAATACCGCGATATGGCCGGACAGGCTCCTTATATCATCAACCTGGGGCTTTCTTATGACGGCGGCGAAAAAGGGTTCTGGAACGGCCTCGAAGCAGGTCTGTACTACAATGTCCAGGGAAAAACCCTGCAATTCGTCGGAATGGTCGACCGCCCCGATATTTACTCCCTGCCGTTCAACAGCCTTAACTTCAACAGCAACAAGAGCTTTGGAAAAGACAAGAAGATGCAACTGGGCCTGAAGATAGAAAATATCCTGGGCGACTGGAAGGAATCTATTTTTGAATCGTATAAAGCTACCGATCAGTACTTTACCCGCCTTGATCCGGGAGTAACATTTCAAATACGATTCAGCTATTCAATTTTCTGATCCATCCCGGGACTGGAAGACTATGGCACAATATTTTCTTAAGGATAAAAATCATACATTCGTTTAAAATTAAAGACATGCACAAAATCATCACCCTAAGCATATTCCTCTTTCTGACCGCAACAATAGCCTCGGGGCAGGCCCTGCAGGGTTCCGACAAATTGTATTATGACCAGAACGGTAAACTTTTTACCGGGATCAGCCGGGATTATTTTCCGGATTCTGTCATCCATGCTGAATTTGAAATAAAAAACGGCGAACTGGAAGGCATCTCCAGGATTTACTTCGATGACGGCCAGCTTGAAGAGATCAGGTCATTTAAAAAAGGCTTAATGCACGGTAAATGGGAAAAATGGAACCGGCAGCAGGTCAAAATAGCGGAAGCAAATTACGATAATAACCTCAAAGACGGCAAATGGTTTGTATGGGATGACAAGGGTACGTTGCGTTACGATATGACCTACAATAAAGGCAGAAAGACCGGCACCTGGCTGATGTACGACGAAAATTCCAACCTCACGGGAACAAAGGAATATTAGGATCAACCCTCTTTTCTTAACATTAAATTTACAATAAGCTAATCCTGGCTTAATATTCTATTAACATTGGGGGCATACTTTTGCCTCACAATGATAAAAACAATTTATATGAATAAAATAATCGTCCTTCTGGTTTCTCTCGCTTTCACTGCTTATTCTTCGGATATTTTCGCGGGCAATGACAGTGGAAATGCGCCCAAAACCGTTTCCGTCACCGGGACCGTGATCGACAAGACCAACCAGGAAGCCATTGCCGGAGTGCTGGTAAAGATTGAAGGTACAGAGCTGGAAGCCTACACTGACCTGGACGGTAAGTTCAGTTTCAATGGCCTTATTCCCGACACTTATAAAATCAAATGTTCGATGATCTCTTACACGGAAACGGAAGAAGAGATTGAACTGGAAAAATCCACGAAAAAACTTGAAATCCAGCTTCAGAATTATTCCGCTGAATAATTCACGCGCGTTAAATATATAATCGCTTACTCAGTTTGTGGGTCGGTTTGAAAAAACTGACCTTTTTTATTTTAAACCTGATAGTGTCCGACGAAGGAGGACCTGTCAGCGTTTAAAAAATTACCCTTTTTGAAGCGTGAACGAGAACGTCGACCCGATCTTCGGGGAGCTTCTGACATTAATGGTCTGTTTGTGGGCTTCGATGATGTGTTTCACGATGGCCAGCCCGAGCCCTGTGCCGCCCTCAGACCGTGAACGATGCTTATCGACCCGGTAAAACCGTTCAAAAAGCCTCGGAATGTGCTGTTCCTCAATGCCAATGCCGTTATCGGAAACTTCCACCAGGTAATTCTCATCCATGTCGTAGAAGCTCACCTTGGTGCGGCCTCCTTCCCTGCCGTACTTGACGGAATTATCCAGCAGGTTGACGATGACCTGCCGGATTCGCTCCCGGTCGGCATTCACCCAGACAGGTATATTCTCATCATTGCCGAAGATAAACCGGATATTGGACGCCCGGGCATTGTCTTCCAGGAACTCAAACACTTCCCTTGTCAGCGCCTGGATGTCAAACCGGGTCCGGTGCATCTGAACCTCGCCCGTCTCCAGGTTCGAAATTATATCCAGATCATTGACCAGCTCGATCAAACGGTCGATATTCTTTTCTGTTTTAAGTAGAAAATCCCGGTTTACGTTCTGATCGTCCATCCCGCCCGAAAGCAAGGTCGTAATGTATCCCTGGATATTGGATATCGGGGTTTTGATCTCATGGGACACATTGGCAAGAAATTCCCTGCGGTAAGTCTCGACTTTCTGTAGCTGGGCTATCTCCGCCCGCTTGCCTTCTGCCCATTCCATCACGTCCCTGCTGACCTGGGCGATCATGTCGTCATTCATCTCCGAGCGCCAGGCCTTCTTTTCATCCCGCGTCAGCTTCAGCGACTGAATGATCTTGTAAATGACCTTGACCTTTTCAAAAATGAATTTTTCAAGAAAAAATTTTGAAAGAAAATACGTGAAAATGAAAACTGCCCCATTAAGAATGATCACTGAAACCAGGTCGAACGGCATCAGTCGCGTCAAAACCAGGATGCTGTATACCACTGAAATAAAAGCGATGACGAAGACCGATATGATCAGGGCAAGAATTGCAGGTTTAGTGAACTTCATTTGCTTCCGGATAAATTATTTATTGATCTTTTTATGTTTAACGACCCGGTCTTCCAGGTAGAAAATGATCTCTTCGGCGATGTTCCGGCAGTGATCGCCCACCCTTTCAAGTTTGCTGATGATGGCAAAGAGTTCGAGGACCATGGCGGCTTCGCCGGGATGGCTGCCGATATGTTCGCCCAGGATCAGCGAGGAGGCTTTTTTCAAATCATCCAGCTTCTTGTCCGGTACAGTGAATTTTTTCACCAGCCTGGATTCTCCTGCATTGAACGATTCGTAGGACTGGACAAGCATGACATGGGTAATTTCAAACATTTCTGCAAGGTGGATTTTTTTAAGCAGCCCCGGGTCAAAATTGAATTCTGACCTTCTGACCGTGTTTCCTATATAGTTTGCATAATCCCCGATCCGCTCCAGGTTATAATTGATCTTCAAAGAGGCAAGGATGAGGCGCAGGTCTTCCTCAACCGGGTGAAACTGCGCGATGATCTGCTCGCAGGCCTTGTCATGCCTGATCTCAAAAGAATCCAACAGTCTTTCCCTGGCATGCACTTCACCGGCAAGGATGCTATCGCTGGTGAACATAGACATGCGGGCATCATCAAGCTGGTTGATGACCATAAACCACATTTCCAGTAAACTGGATTTCAGTGCTTTGATTTCTATTTCCAGGGATTCCATTTTGCAAAATTACATCAAATCAGTTCAATCCGTCCACATTCGCAAACGTCCGCCTGATCCCGTTCTTAAACTTAACTTTCGGATAACCCACGATCAGGAAAAGCCCTTCCTTGCTTTTAAAGCGGATGCCTTGCTTTTCGCGGAATTTCTTCGCTGCCCCGCCTGACTGGAAAAAGGGATGCATCCCGCCGAGCATGCAGGTGCCCAGGCCCAGCGCCTCGGCGGCGTGCATGGCATAAGTGCAGGCGATGATCGGATCGGCCGGATCGGTGTAGGGTGAACCGTAAAAATAGAAGGCCAGCGGCGCATCGTACATCACAATGTTATGGCCCTTTTTCATCTGCCCGGTGTAAGAATGGATCAGCGGTTTAATGAAATCCCGGAACATGTCGCCATTTTCTTTTCCGTAAAAAACCCTCATGAAAAACAAACCGATTGGCGCCACCATCCATTTCAGGTTCTCCAGGTACTCGCAATAATCCTTCGAAAACTGGAAGACTTTTTCTTTTCCGTTCAGGACCAGTACGCTGACATCAGAAGGCGGGAGCCCCATCGGTGCGGTGGCTGCCGCAGCCAGGATCTTATCGATAAGCTCCTGCTCCACCGGCTTATCCCTGAAATCCCGTATACTGCGGCGGTGCTGGTAAAGATTCACCAGGGAATCATAAGAGGCCTTTTTGGATTTATCCGGTAACAGGAAAATATCATCCGGTGAAATACACCTGCCCGTGACATTGATGGCGTCTTCCGGGCAGACGGCCATGCACTGACCGCAGCCGATACAGCCGAAAACGGAATTAGTATGCGTTGCGACGGCTTTCCCGTCGATAAGTTCAATGACCGCATCGGAGCAGACTTCAACGCAAAGCCCGCAGCCGGTGCATTTTTCCTGGTCAATGACGGTGTGACCCGCTTCGTGGGTCCTTGAGGTAGGGATTGGCATAATCGAATGGATTTATGCCTTAAAATTAATTCTTTTTATCGCTGTCATGTCCTTCGGACGATGACAGGATAAAAAAATGTACCGGACAGCGTTCGACGGAGGAGGATCTGACTGCGTTTAATAAGAAGATTCCTTACCTCACCACCACAAACTTCCCCGTATATCTCCTTCCCATCCGATCCACAACCACTGCAATATACAGCCCCGGCGAGAAACCCGATACATCAAGCGAAATCATCCGGTTAACCGGTAAAACTACCCCGCTTCCCCGCTTCCCTGCCTCCCTGCCTCCATGCCTCCACGCTTCCCTTCCAAACACATCATACACCACCAACTCCACCGTTCCTTCAGCCAGTAAATCAGGCAGCGTCAGCACCACCCAGTCCCTTGCCGGATTCGGCGAGATCTTTATCATGGATTCATATTCTTCTTTAGTGGGCAACTCATCAATGTTCACAAACACACCGCAGTTAAGGTCCACTGTATCCGATTGGATTTCATACGGACAGAGACTGTCATATGTTATAGGCTGGGCGTAAAGCGTGTCATCTTCCAAATTAGCATTCATTTTCCATAAGTAGATATCCCAATTAGTGTCATGGAAGAAGTTTCCTGCTGCAAGAATTTTATGGTCCGATGATATAATAATTTTATCAAGGCTGGTGTATTCATCATCAAAGAATTGCCTTCTGTTCAATAGGTTTCCCAGTGTATCAGTAATGAATACTTCAGTGTAACCCTCTTCTATGGGAAAAGGTGGCCATTTTTTCCATCCCACACCGATGATTAAGGTCGAATCGTCAAGGCTAGCCAGTGGGTTGCAACTACCCCTTACAATAGTATCCCCCATCAGGTTATATTCACCTATACGGCTGCCAAATTTGTCAAATTTAAAAAGCACCGGTGATTGAATACCATTATCGCCGATGGCGTAAGAAGTTGAATAAAAAATGCCGGAATCCTTTTCGATAACCTGATGTGCTTCGCCAAAAACAGTATCCCAGAATAAATCCCAAATCTGGACTCCATTTGTGTCTGTCAGGATCCAAAAAGGGTATGAACCAGGGTGATAAGCGTATCCTGAAACCAGATAATTATAATCCATTGTCAGATTTAGATATAAACCCATTTCATTATTGATCAAGGTGTCTTCCTGAGCCAGACGCTGAATCCAGACAGGTTCCCCGTATTGATCAATCTTTACAAGGCATATATTAGCATAGGTTTCCCCTTCTCCATAGTATATAAGAAGACCAATGTAAGAGCTGTCATGAATTTGAATTATCCCATTACCGAAATTCTGTCCAGGGCTTGCTAGAACTTTGCACCAATCGATTTCTCCACAAACATTCGTTTTAATGAATAAAGGGTCGAAGTCACCCTCGCTGTATTTGTTTGTAATACCGGAAATTATCAAACCATTCTCAGATGTTACAAAAGAATCTGAGAACCAATTTCCATCAGTACCATTCCCATACTTTTTATCCCAAAGTAAATTTCCATTGATGTCTGTTTTTATAATCCACCCGTATTCATTAAAACCCTGATTGTCATAAGTAAATGCTGTTATGTAGAAGCCTTTATCATAAGATTCGGAAATATCATTTATCAAAGAATGGATATTATCACCATAAATTCTGGGCCAATTTTGTGCCTGAATGACATTGAAAATAAACAGCATTCCAATGGGGAAACTACCAAAATGGAAGGCCATTTTTCTGAACCTTTTCATTAATTTCCCCCTTTACTCAATTTCTTGCTGTCAATTACCTGATTCCTCGAATTCAAAGAAATCAAATAAAATCCAATTGGATAATCTTTCATATCAATGACCACCTGATCCTTTCCGCAATACAGGACCTTTTCGTTCATGATTTCTATTTTCAGGGCATCTTTTGCCCTTTTAGCCTCATAGCGCAACTCTTCAGCGTTTTGTTTTGCTTCAACTTCATAATACAGGTCTTTTAAAAGAAATTCCGCGTTTATAACCTGAACGATGAGTGAATATGGATTGCATTCATTCAGCGCACAAGTTTCATCACAGTAATCATCTGCATAAACGATCGAACCGGAACTGATGAGTGGATAGGTCTCAAAGATCATGTACTGGTAGCCGTTCTCATCCTCGAGAATGAGTCGAACCAGGCTGGTGTCGCTGTATAACTCAACATCGCCGTCCATAGTCAATTCACTGATGGTTTCAATGTTCTCAAAAGGATAAAGTACTGTGTCACCAGTAAAGGTAAGATCAAATTCAATATCCTGGCTAAATGCAACCGAAAAAACTGGTAGGACCAGGAAGAAAGTGCTTAGGTTTTGGATTAATGTTTTCATGGCATGATCAATTGAATGAATAAAAGGAGAGGCTCAAATCATGCATTAATCGGAAAGGCAGGGGGGGGGTAATACGATATGTTAATAAAAATCAGTAATTTATAATGTGTTTTGATAATATATACGAATATATGATATTTAATCAGGATGTCGAAAAGTGAGATTGACTTTTAAAGTCGGCAGTTGAAAAGCAGAAATGAGAAGTAGAATCTTAAATTGCTTTAAGCGTTACTATTTATAAGATAAAGCAGTAGTTTTTATACCTAAAATATAAGATGTTGACTTCAATCCAAAAGCTTTCTCGAACTTGCTGCTGTCGAAGATATAATCCACCTCGTTCTGGTACATCATTTCCACACTTTCCCGGATTACCTCATTAAAAAGTCCGATCATCCTGAGCATCCAGACCTGGATGAGCATATAATCCGGTTTATTTCCAAATGCTTTTGCGGCAAGCCCGATAAATTCCTTGCCGGTCAGCGTGTTTTTATCCGTCGGCAGGTGCCATACCTGCTTGAATGCAGAGGGAGCATTGCCAAGCATTGCCGTGGCTTTTCCGGCATCGGGAGTAAAGATAAAAGAGTGCTTTTTGTTGTCACTGCCCATCCATTGTGCTTTTTTCCCTTTGGCAAGGTTGTCGAAAACAGTGACATTAACGAAGCTCAGCGGAGTGTCCGGACCGTAGAAATCAGGTGCCCTGGCAATCAATGCTTCAAGATTCCCTTTTTTCACCTCATCCATCATCATATTGATTACCTTCAGCCTGATCTTGCCTTTTTTGCTGCAGGGATTGTATGGCGTTTCCTCCGTCATTACCCCTTCTACCCTGCCATAAGCGTATACATTGTCAAAGAATACGAGCTTCGCTTTTTCAGCGATACAGGCATCCACCACGTTACGCATGATGACCGGCCATTGTTCTGCCCAGACTTTAGCACTGTATTGTATCCCGACGGTCAGGTAAACGACTTCCGAGCCTTTGACCGCTTCAAAAACCTGGTCACGGTTGAGGAGATCGGCTTTGAAGAGCTGGTCGGTAGGGTTTACGGGTTGCGGGTTGCGGGATACGAGACGAATGTCTTTTGTATAGGTGCGATATAGTTCTTTTGCAACTTCTTTGCCTATAATACCTGAGGAACCGAGGATTGTTTGCATATTCTTTGTTTTTTGACGCTGTCAGGTCCTCCTGCGTCGGACGCTGACAGGTCGGTTTTATCCTTAACCTGGCAGGTTAATAATTATTTATTTTTCTCGGCCAGTTTCTTCAGCACCTCTTCCTGCACCGATTTGGTCAGCGGCATGTAGCGGAAGAAATCCATGGAGAAGCTTGCCCGGCCGCTGGAGATGTTCCGGAGCTGGGTTGCGTAACCGAACATTTCCACCAGCGGTACAAAAGCCACGACTTTTTGGGATCCTTTGCGGTGCCTTCTCATGGATTCAACCTTACCACGGCGTTTGTTCAGGTTGCCGACAATGTCGCCGATATAATCGTCCGGTGTGTTGATCTCCACTTTCATGATCGGTTCCAGCAGGATCGGGTGCGCTTTCATGAAGCCTTCCTTGAAACAGATCGAGGCGCAGGTCTGGAAAGCCATGTCCGACGAGTCGACCGGGTGGAACTTGCCGTCATGCAGCACCACGCGCACGTCGACCACCGGAAACCCGGCTAAAACTCCCTTCTCAAGAGTCTTGGTAATGCCTTTGTTGACTGATGGAACAAATTCCACCGGGATAGCTCCGCCTTTGATCCGGTCGACAAACTCGTAACCGTTGCCTTCATTGGGCTCGATGCGGAAATGCGTCTCCGCGAATTGGCCCTTGCCGCCGGTCTGCTTGCTGTAGCGGTGTGAAGCCTCGACCTCCGTGGTGATCGTTTCGCGGTATGCTACCGAAGGCTCGCTGACATCCACTTCCACCCCGAATTCATGCTTCAGCCTGTCGATGATAATTTCAAGATGAAGCTCGCCCATGCCAGCGATGATCGTTTCTTCGGTTTCTTCGTCATACCTTACATTAAAAGAAGGATCTTCGTTGGAAAGCTTATGCAGCGCTTCGCCAAGTTTGCTCTGGTCCTTTCTTGAGGTGGGCAGGATCTTCATTTCGATCACTGTCGCTGGTACCGTGATGGATTCCAGGTGCAGCGGATGGGCCGGGTCGCAGAGGGTGTCGCCGGTCTTGGTCAGTTTCAATCCTACCAGCGCCACGATATCACCGGGGCCGGCTTCGCTGATCTCTTCGCGGTCTTTGGCATGGATCTTCATGATGCGGCCGATGCGCTCGTTCTTGTCCTTCGTGGAATTCAGCACCTGCATCCCGCTTTTCAAATGTCCGGAGTAAACCCTTACAAAGGTCTGCTGGCCGACATAAGGATCGTTGATCAGCTTGAAAGCCAGGGCCGAGAACGGATCGTTAACCGAAGGATGGCGTGCGTGCGATTTCTCCGGGTTGTCGACATCAGTCCCCACCACGGCACCGATATCCAGCGGTGAGGGCAGGTAGTCGACTACTGCGTCGAGCAGCAACTGGACCCCTTTGTTTTTGTAAGCTGCACCACAGAAAACGGGCGTGATGTTCAGGCGCAGTGTGGCTTCGCGGGCTGCTTTTTTTAACAGTGCATTGCCGACATCCTGGTCTTCAAGGAACAGCTCGGCGATCTCATCATTGAAATCGGCCAGCTTCTCAATAAGCTGGTGCCTGGCTTCCTTAACTTTTTCAATGTATTCCGCCGGAATGGGAATGATCTCCCGTCCTTTATCATCCGTGAATTTATATGCCTGGTTGGAAATAATGTCGATGATCCCGAGAAAATCATCCTCAGCTCCCATCGGAATCTGGAATGCGACGGCATTCGCATCGAGCACATGGTTCATCTGGCCGACCACGTCAAAGAAATCGGCCCCGGTGCGGTCCATTTTGTTGATAAACGCGATGCGGGGGACCCGGTAGCGGTCGGCCTGGTTCCAGACCGTTTCGCTCTGAGGCTCCACGCCGCCCACCGCGCAGAACAGGGCGATCATCCCGTCGATAACGCGCAGGGAACGCTCCACCTCTACGGTGAAATCAACGTGCCCCGGGGTATCGATCAGGTTGATCTGGGAATCTTTCCACTGGCAGGAAATGGCCGCGGAAGCAATTGTGATGCCGCGTTCCTGCTCCTGTTTCATAAAATCAGTGGTAGCAGCACCGTCGTGCACTTCCCCGATCTTGCGGGTGACGCCGGTGAAAAATAAGATTCGTTCGGTGACAGTGGTTTTGCCGGCATCAATGTGCGCTGCGATGCCGATGTTGCGAAGTCTGTTGAGTGGCAATTTTGTGAGAATTTGCTTCAGGCTTCAAGCTGCAAGCTTCAAGCTTGAATAGTTAATACTTATAATTATTCTATTTAATCTTTAAATCAAGGCATGTGGCTTGCAGCTTGTGGCTTGAAGCTTGCGGCCGTTGAGCCCGAAACCAAAAACGGGCTGCAAAAGTAGTGTAAATCCGATTATAAAAAACAAACCTTTTGTTATGGAATAGTTAGTTTTTTAAAATCAGCAGAAGAGAAATCCTGACCATTACACCGTCGGCGATTAAAAAAGGTCGATTGATTCCTTTTTAAAATATTAAACAACCAGAACAATAAACAGTATATGCTACTCAGTAATGAATAATCAAGTCTTCATAAGCTGAACGATCATGTCCAATAAGATCAAAATTGATCTCTTCTTTTAATTTGCCATCGCGATAGTAGTAACGCCAGTTTCCTATTTTATAGACGTAGTCGGAACTGAAACCGTAATAATGCTTCGCCTGCAAACCAATGTATTTATAGTTGCCATTTGAATATTTTGATTCTGAGATTTCAATCTGTTTAATATCCTTGCATCCGGAAAGATCTGCCATGACCCTGTGGCAATAGTCAACAGGAGTAGAGTCAGTTGGCCTGAAAAGCAGTATCTCATTTATATCACCGGAGGTCAGGTCATCTTTACTGACTCGAATTTCTTCTTTATGCCTCGCCAGATATTCAATAAGATAGGCTGCCCTGTTCTCAAGGCTGCGTTCGTCGGTCCTATAGCGGTTATAAATAACCGGATCTTCCTTAATTATTAATTCAACCCACTTACTCGACAAATCCAGTTTTTGTCCTGTGTTCATATCCACAACAATGGCCTCATCGTCTGTTCCCACAGGAATTGGCACTGTCATGCCATTGCCTGTATGAATAGGCACTGAACGTGTCGTAGCATACCAATAGAGGCTGTACCGGCCCATATAAGACACTTTACTATATTTGTCAGGGCTGCCCATTGAAACAGGTGTAGGCAGGTAGACCTTTCTGCCATCGCAGTATCCATAAATACGCCCTACCGCCTTTTTATCCTTCTTGCTTATAATAGCTCCAAAAGAATAATTTGGGTCTTCCGGGGAGACTATCATATCACATGTCTTGATAGAAGGCTTATTATACTTGAATTCATAAAAATCCCTGTATATACCAGGGTTAAGTGGCACGGTTATATCTGTGATCAGTTGCTGCCCGGAAGATATTCCGGAAAGACAAATTAAAATTACAAGAGAAAGTAAGGGTTTCATAGTTAGGCTTTTTAATATATGTACCTCGATGTGTTGGGATTTTAGATTTGGAATTTCTTCTAAAGATACAAAACCCAAAAGCTAAAGATAATAAAAGTTGGGGAACGCCCGGGTTTTTCTTGTGAACGCCCGGGTTTTGCCAGCGAACGCAGGGAAGGGGTTCAGATTTTAACCACAAAGGCGCACGAAGGGTTTTCACAAAGGCGCATGAAGGACGGAATCAGAGTATCACTCTTTTTATTCCGTCCTTGAGATGCCTGACGTTGAAATTGCTCAGCAACCCTAATTTGCAGCCTGATAATTTCATATAAGTCAGTATCTGCGCAAAGTGAATATCATTAATAGCTTCAGCCGATTTGATTTCGACAATGATCTGTTTTTCCACGAACAGATCAATCCGATATCCAATGTCCAGCCTTACTTCATGATAAATCAACGGCAATGGTTTCTGCTTTTCGGCAAGCATGCCGGTTTGTGAAATTTCGTAAAATAAACATTCTTCGTACGAGCTCTCCAGCAACCTGGGACCAAGGGCAGAATGCACTTTAAACGAGCAGTCCAGGATCTTTTTAAAAACTTCTTCATTTGTCATAAATATCCTCCTTTCTGTTAGTTAAATAGTATCCTTCGTGTGCCTTCGTGAAAACCCTTCGTGCGCCTTTGTGGTTAATCAAAAAAGCTTTCCAATCACTCATTAATTACATTTATAGGGAAATATACCCGGTTGATTGCATAAAAAATCAATAATATTTTGTAACAAAGTGATTATAAGCTACTTATTCTGGTGGGCTAAATCGCATGATTTATCTAATTTTTTTACCAAGAAGGCGCTCAAACTATTTTCACGAAGGCGCACGAAGATGATCTGTGTTAATCCGTTTGCTATAATTGACTTGCGGATAAGTAATCCATGTAAAGAATCGAATAAAAAAAATCTTTTCATATCAACTTTCATTTCCATGATATTTATACTTTTACGTCCCGAAAGCAAGTATATCCTTACAAACCGGTGTGTGATCCTTAAAGAAAATTCCTGATTTCTTTGTAAAGACATACTAATCATCGATTTAGTTCTTCGCTAAATTAAATCTTTGCAATATGATCAATAAAACATTGCTTTTCCTGCTTTTTGCACTAATGTTGCCATGCATCCTGAAAGCCGGTTGGGTCCCGCTCAACAGCTCCAGGACGGAAAAAACTCCTCCCGAAGTGACCCTGCTCAGCCACGATGCGAACAGCACCGTGATCCGGATCGAGCTGTCCGGGTTTGAGATCAGTGACCTTGAATACAGGGGTAAAACATACCAGGTCCTGGATTTGCTCTCGGAAGCGGTGACCCTGGAACCCGGCATGCCCGAATTGCCTTATATCGCAAAGATCCTGGCCATTCCGGATCAGGCATCCGTGACCGTGGAAGTCTTGGAAACAGGCCAGGTTACCACGTTCAGGGATATCAACCTGGCGCCGGCCCGGACAAGCTGGTATGAAGGCGACCATGAACCTCCGTACATTGAAAATACCGATGCATACCGTTCAGGGTATAGTTACCCCATGGAAATGGCAAAACTGGATCCCCCTGCTGTTTTCCGTGATTTCAGGATTGCCAGGGTCTCCGTATTCCCGGTTCGATATATCCCCGGGAAAAAAGAACTGCAAGTGGCTTCTTCCATGACTATCAGGGTAAATTACGGCACAGGCAAGGCGGAAAATCCCAGGACTGCCCCCAAAAAACCCATCGCCCCTTCGTTTGGGAAAATTTACCGCAGCACAATATTCAATTACCAGGAAGTGCTGAACTCCCTTTACGGGGGACGGGAAGATGGCCATGACCTGGTGCTTTGTATTATGCCGGATGAGTTTTACAACAGTTTCCAGGTCTACGCCGACTGGAAAAGGCAAAGCGGAACGGACGTGCATGTCACAAAGTTTTTTGAGATCGGCGGAAATACGAATAATCCAGACGTTATCAGGGATTATATTGCAGACGCATACCATGAGTGGGAGGTGCCGCCGACCTACATATTGATTGTCGGTGACGACGGCGTTTTCCCAAAAAAGATTGTGACCTACCCTGATTATTCCTTCCCGAATGAGGATTATTTTGTCGAAGTCGACGGCAATGATTATTTTCCTGAAATGATGATCGGGCGGTTCACAAACCAGGGCGACTATCGTATGCAGGTGATGATCAATAAGTTCATGCTCTATGAAAAAAGTCCTAATATCCTGAACACCGCATGGTTCAAAAAAGGAACCGTTTGCTCCAATAACGCGTACGATTCACAGGTTGAAACCAAGCGTTTTGCCGCTAACATGATGTTGTCCGGTGGATTTACATCCGTCGATACCCTTATGAGTGACGGCAACTGGGGCTATGACTGCACAGTCAATCTTGACGATGTGCTGGATGCCATTAATGAAGGCAGAAGCTTTTTGAATTACCGCGGGGAAGGATGGACCAGCGGATGGCAGGCTTCATGCTATAATTTCAGCACCTCCGATGTTTCCGGACTGAGCAACGGGGAACGGTTCACCTTCGTCACCAGTATCGGTTGCGGCGTGGCCATGTTCGACACCTGGGGCGCCAATAACTGCTTCGGTGAAGAATGGGTTGAAATCGGTTCGCTCACGGCTCCGAGAGGAGGTGTGGCCTTTGTCGGGCCGACATCAAATACCCATACCACCTACAACAATAAGATCGATAAGGGAATTTACACGGGAATGTTCCTGGAAGATATGGAAACACCCGGACAAGCGCTGCTCAGGGGCAAGCTTTACATGTATAATGTTTTTGGAAATGAATACTATGTAGAATACCATTATAAGATATATTGTGTTCTCGGCGATCCCAGCATTCATATCTGGAAAGACATCCCCTTGAACGTCAATGTCCTGCATCCCGAATCGGTCAGCGTCGGACCTCAGGAAGTCGAAGTTACGGTTAAATTCACCTCATCAGGAACTCCGGTAGTCAATGCACAGGTCTGTATCTCAGGGGAGGAAATTTTCACTACAGGCTATACCGATAACCAGGGCAAAGTTTACCTGGATTTCACCCCAACCTTCACCGATACCCTTACAGTGACTGTACGCGGCGGAAACGTTTTCCCCTACCAGGGTGATATGTTAGTCGTTCAGCCTGCCGAACTGGTCGAGCCCCAGGGCGAGCCGCTGTATGCCGACCTCGACGGGAACCTCGACGGCCTCATCAATCCCAACGAACATTGCAACATGACCTTCACGCTGAAAAACTGGGGCTCTGAAACAGCAAACAATGTTATAGCCACCTTATCATCTACTGACAATGATAATATCCAGATCATCACCACTACACCAATTTCATACGGTAACCTTGCCCCGGGGGCGATGGCTACCGGGGCCCCCTACCAGGTCTATGTTTTCCCTAACTGCCCGGTAGGTCAGCTCATCCCGGTCCGGTTGCATGTGACCAGCAGCGAAAATGAATGGGATTACTTTTATAATGCCAGGGTTAACGGGTGTGAACTGGAAGTATTCAGTTTCATGGTTAATGACGTCGGTTCTGCAAGCCCGAATTATCGTATGGATCCGGGCGAAACCGTCATGCTGTTCGTGGAAGTTAAAAACAAAGGAAATGATGCCGCTCCCGATGTGGTGGGAAACCTGTTCAGCAATGATCCGTACATCACGATCGAAGATTTTGTGGGCACTTACGGGACGATCAATATCAACGGCACTTCATTGAATATAACCAATTATTACGTGGTCACCGTCGACCCGTCATGCCCGGTCAATTACCTGGCGAATTATACCCTGAAAATGAACACCTACAACGGAAATTATCCGTACCAGGCCAATTCCGGATTCACCATTCCGGTCTCCAAACCAATCCCCTCCGATTATACGGGCCCCGATGCTTATGGCTATTATGCCTATTCCAGCAACGACTATTACGACCAGGCGCCGGATTACACATGGAAAGAAATTGATTTTATCGGAAATCAACTCAATATTAGCGGACTGGGCGATTACACCGAGACGGTCACCCTGCCGTTCCAGTTCAAATATTATGGCATCGAATACAACCAGCTCCGGATCAGCACCGACGGCTGGATCGCTTTTGGAAGCGGCTCACAAACCGCATCCGCTAACTTCAGCCTGCCGCATAACGATAATATCAGCTGCATGGTTGCGGCCTTCTGGGATGACCTGTATGACAGCGAAACCGTAGAGGGGAATATTTATTATTACAATGATATGGCAAACCACCGCTTCATAGTGGAATGGGACAGCATTGCCAGGAATGACTTCGGCTCGGAACCCAATGTGGAGATCATCCAGGCCGTGTTCTATGATCCGGTCTATTATCCAACTTCCACCGGCGACGGAGAGATCGTTTTCTATTATAAGAAAGTGATGGCCCCGGAATTCTGCACCATCGGCATCGAAAATCTTTCACAAAATATCGGGTTGACCTATGTTTATAATAATGAATATGACCCGACAGCATCCCCGATTACCGGAGAATTTGCCGTTAAATTCACTACGGAGCCCCCATTTGCCTCGATCATAACAGATGCCGGCAATAAAACCGGGCTACAGGGAACGAATGGTTACAGCCTTGAACAGAACCGGCCGAATCCTTTCTTCTCCCTTACCCGGATCAGTTATTCCATTCCCCTCCCCTGCCAGGTTTCCCTGAACATCTACAATGTGAACGGAACACTGGTCCGCACCCTCGAAAACAACAGTAAAACAGCGGGGTCGCATACGGTTGAATGGGATGGCAAAAGCGAAACCGGAACAATGGTCAGCCCCGGGATGTATTTTTATGAACTGAAGACCGATGATTACAAGGAAGCCAGGAAACTGTTCATTATGAGATAATATCTGCCGAAATGTACAGCTTCTTTATCCTGCTTGCCCTGGTAATACTGGCTGCAATATTTGGCCTGGTCGAGTATTGGCGTCACCAGAAGCGGATCCGGTCGATTCCCGTTCGAATCCATATCAACGGCACCAGGGGCAAGTCCAGCGTCACACGCCTCATCGGCGCTGGCTTGAGGGCTGGAGGGGTCAGCAACATCACCAAGGTGACCGGAACGTTTCCCCGGCTGATCATCGAAGACGGCACCGAAACGTACATCCACCGGAAAACGAGTGCCAATATCATCGAGCAGTTATCCATTGTAAAATTCGCCGCTTCAAGGAACGTGAAAGCACTGGTCATGGAATGCATGGCCCTGCAGCCACAGTACCAGACCATCACCGAGCGGCATATGATCCATTCCAACGTCGCTGTCATGACCAATATCAGGATGGACCACACCGACGTGATGGGCCACACCCTGGAAGAGATCGCTGAAACCCTGGGACGCACCATCCCCGAAAACGAGCACCTTTTTACTTCCGAAAATATCATTCCCGGCCGGTTGAAAAAAATGGCCGATAAAAAAAACGCCATTACGCATTTCATCGATCCGCAAACTGTGTCCATGGATGAAATGAACGGGTTCAGGTATATCGAGCACAGGGAAAACGTATCCCTGGCGCTGGCGGTCTGCATGCACCTGGGCGTGGACCGGGATACGGCGCTGAAAGGGATGCATTCTGCCATTCCCGATGAAGGCGTGTTGATGGTCTTCAGGGTGGAGGCTTTTAAGAAGCAAATGGTTTTCTTTAACGCCTTCGCGGCAAATGACCCTGATTCGACATTTCTGGTCTGGAAAAAGATAAGTGATGAGATCGGCCTGGAAGGCAAACGGATTGTTCTTCTCAATACCAGGCAGGACAGGCTTTACCGGGCACAGCAGCTGGCTGAAATGGTCGCCGTGAAAATGGAAAAAGAGGTCGACTACCTGGTCCTGATCGGGCAGTCGACGGATGTGGTTGAAACCATGGCGCTCCGCTATGGCATTCCCAGGCAAAAACTGATCGGCATCGGCTGGACCACACCGGATAAAGTATTTGAAACCCTGCTGTCGCTGACAGATAAAATATCCACCATTGTGGCCATTGGCAACATGGGAGGGATGGGCGCCGAAACCGTGAAATATTTTGAAAACAGGAGCATAAATACATGATTGAGTTAGCCATTACCCTGGGTCTGATCCTCAGCCTGCTGTCGTACGAAGTGTTCGGACTGGCTGCCGGCGGGATCATCGTGCCCGGATACATTGCCCTGC
Source organism: uncultured Bacteroidales bacterium (assembly GCA_964447005.1). Lineage (GTDB taxonomy): Bacteria > Bacteroidota > Bacteroidia > Bacteroidales > JAGOPY01 > JAGOPY01. Next base: position 7,439 of record CAYUQP010000014.1, on the reverse strand, counting down.
AACTGGCGCATCCCGACCGTCTGGCGGGAATTGTCATCGTGAGCCTGGTCACCTATATGATCATCAAAGTGCTTGGCAATTACACGTTCCTGTACGGAAGGCGGCAGATGGTGCTCAGCCTGCTGATCGGCTGCCTGCTGGCCAATTTCTCCCGCCAGTTCCTAACCATTAACCTGGGCACCAGCATGCTCGAGCTGCAGGCTGTCGGATGGGTCATCCCCGGCCTGATCGCGCACTGGTTCGCCAAACAGGGCATCTTCAAAACCATCAGCGTGCTGTTCATTTCGTCGGTGCTGGTCAGGCTGGCCCTGATCCTGATCTTTGCAGGAGCTTTACTTCCTAAATGAGACAAAAATATGGCAGGTTTTAAAGCAACATCCAACATCGTGCTCGGGCTCCTGTTCCTGCTGTCGCTCATGGCACTGATCGCCGTGGAGAACGGAAAAATGGACGTGAAACAGGAATATTATGAAGAAAAGCTGGAAGCCGCCCGTTTATCGAGCATGGCCGCAGCCCACCTGAAAAATCACCGGCTGCAGAACAGCGTTTTTATCGACGAAGTCAACGACCCCAACGAAACCGCCCTGATCGGCCAGGAATATTCGATGATCACCACCGACCAGGGGAATATCGAATCGAAGCTTTCTTCTACCAATCCGAACTTTGCCGCAGTGGTCGTCCAGTTGCTGAAGGATGCCGGACTGGATGAAAATGACCGGGTTGCAGTGGCTTTCTCGGGGTCTTTCCCGGGAATGAACCTCTCAGTCATGGCCGCCGTCGAGACCCTGAACCTGAAACCCGTGGTGATCACTTCGGTCGGGGCTTCCAACTTCGGCGCCAACGACCCGTACTTTACCTGGCTCGACATGGAAAGCCTCCTGGTCGAAGCCGGAATTTTCCGTAACAGATCAGTGGCCGCTTCAATCGGCGGCGGGAACGATATCGGAAGGGGACTGAGCCCTGAAGGCCGCGACCTGATCATCCAGGCCATTGAAAGAAACAAGGTTGAATTCATTCATGAAAAATTCCTGGAAAATTCTATCTCCCGCCGTATGGAAATTTATGATAAACACAGCGGAAACAGTAAAATCAAGGCGTATGTCAATGTCGGCGGGGGAATCGCCAGCCTGGGAAATACGATCAACGGGCAACTGATCCCGTCAGGGCTCACCGAACACCTGCCGATGAGCAATTACCCCTTGCACGGCGTGATCATCCAGATGGGCCGCAAAGGCATTCCCATCATACACCTGCTGAATATCGACCAGCTTCTCGCAAAATACGGGTTGCCTGACAATCCGGTGCCGATGCCCGACCCGGGTGAAGGAGGCATTTTTATACAAAAAAGATATAACCTGCTGGTAACTTCCCTCGCTACGGCGGTGTTAGTCGCCGTGATCATTTTTATCTACCTGGCCGAACGAAAAAGGCACAGGCTGGGGACGGAAGTTGTGCCCACTGACAGGGAACCTGAAACCTGGAACCCGGAACTATGAGCAAAGTACCAAGAACCTACAACCAAAAGCCAATGAAACAAACCTTATCAATCCTGCTCATATTCATATTCACCGCCTCTTATTCGCAACCCGCGGATTCACGGCCAATCAAGCCGGCGGGTTTTCAGAAAAAGATCAGTACAGTCATTTCCGGCAAGGCCAGGAGTTATTATGCACTGAGTACTACAGAGGCCTCCGTCATCAACGTCCAGGGGCCGGGGGTCCTGAAAGTACACACCAGGGCGCAGTTCCGGCCGGGTGAGACCGATGTGGTCAAATATACTGTTCTGTATACCCTCGACGGAGGCAAGCAAAACAGCATGACAATCAAAGCTGCCGAACGGTCGGATAAAGCTACTTACCAGGACGGCACGCTGGGGGTTCCCGGTGAATTAAAAACCTTTGAGATCGAGCTTTCGCGGGGCAGCCATACCATTGAATTCAAACTGAAAGATATCACATTTAATGTTGCTGCACGATATGTTTTTACGCCGGCAAAGCTTAAAAAACAGGAATGGATGGCCTTTTCACCCATGCAGCCTTCCGAGCCGGTCGATCTGATCTCCAGGGAATCCCATACGCTTTATTACAGGTTCTCCCAGGCGAAACCGCTTAAAGTCGAGATCCTGGGCCCCACCGAGTTAAGGGTCCTGACCCGGACTGAAAACCATTATTCTATGAAAGGCAGGATTAACTACAGGGTCCAGGTACGGGAAAACGGGAACGTCATCAATACCTACCAGTTAAACAGCAAGGTATCAGATGTGGCTGTTTACAAAGACATTAAAGACCTGATCCCCGGGACGGCCTGCGAACTGGTGATCTATGTGCCGGATGGAAAACATCTTTATGAACTCGTTCCGCTGGATAAAGATAAAAGCACTTTACTTGGACGTATCCTGATCCCGCAAAAAGATATTACTGTTAAAAAGAACTGAAAATCAATAAATAAAACGTGAAAAATCCTGATCTGAAACCGCTTTTTTGCAGAGGGCCCGGCATCTCCTGCCTGTTGTTGTTAATGATCCTCATGAATGGCTTTTATCTTCAGGCGCAAGAAAAAAAGAAGAAAAAAGTAAAACACTTCGAGGTGGAAGTTGGTTTTGCGACTTTCTATGATGATAACATACTGAAATATTCGGATAAATACCTCGAACGCTTCATGAACGGGCAGGACCAGGGCCGCTTCCATATTGAGACATACGATGATGTCGTTTTCAACCAGTCGGGAGAAATTGCCGCTACTTATCGCATCATTAAAAAGCTGAGAACCCGGTTCAATGTAAATTACTTCTTTAATGCTTATGCTGTTAATGACATTAAAAACTGGTATTTCGTCAATATTGGTGTGCAGCAATTTCTTACCAAGAAAGCCAGTTTCAAGGTTTTCTACAATTATATCCCGCGGTTTTATGTGCGGCATTTCAGGGACGACGACTGGGTCGAAGTCTACGGTTATGTACCCGAAACTTTTGTGCCGTTTTCTTTTGCAAAAGAAAATTACGGCTTCTGGATTCAAAATACATTTCTTAAAAATACCCGCCTGCGGCTTGCGTTTGATTTTGCCCGTTACTATCATAACAAGCATTACACTGAATACGATTGCAGGAATTATATTTTCGGCGCAAGCCTTTACCAGCCGCTGAATAAAAAACTAAGGCTGGAACTGGGCTATGATTACGAGATATCGAATGCAAAAGGATATGACGAGCCTGGCGAGACCAGGGAGACGGCCAATGATGCCGATGCCACCAATGTTGAATATGCATTTCTTGCAGGAATAGACTGGAAACTGCCGGAAATAAAGAAGAAAGAGCACGATCTCGACCTTAAACTGGGATATCAGAAACGGGTTTACTTATCGGAACATTACCTCGAAGAGGATCCGGAGCATGTAAGCCGGGTGGATCATAATGTCCAGGTGGCGTTGAACTATAATTTCAACCTGAATGATTATTTTGCGCTCGGTGCATTTTATAAGTATTATTTCAGGGATTCAGGCGCCGAATCGAAATATAACGATTTATATGTTTCGGCAGAAAAAGATTACAGGCAAAACCAGGTGGGATTGCAGGTAAAGTATAATGTCAAGTTTTAAAATCAGATTTATGAATAAAACACTCACTTTCTTTATTGCGGCATTGATAATATTATCAGGCTGTGGCAAACCGAACGATCCCGAATCGCTGAAACCGTCCGATGCAGGTTATAAAATCGTCGCCAAAATGCCTACCTCCGGTTTTTCCAACGACCTTATGAAAAACGGGGACCTGCTTTACGTAGCCCAGGGTGAAGGCGGGTTGGTCATCTGCGATATATCCGATCCGCAGAATCCATCACTGGTCTCGCTGACCACCCAGGGGCTGAGAGGCTACGCGGCCAAGATCGCCATGAAAGACAGCACCGTCTACCTTGCGGCCAATACCTTCGGGATCAATGTTGCCGATGTCAGGGACCCTGATACGCCGGTCGTTACGGTGACTAACCTGGGGATCAAGCCGGCCAGGAATTTCCATGTCATGGGAAATTTCCTCTTCACGGCAATAGGTGAGCAGGGCGTAGGCATCGCCGATATCAGCTACCCGACGGAACCCGATATCCGGCTCCAGTTTCCCACCATCGGATACGCATATGGCCTGACCACATCTTCCGACAGCAATTACCTGTTCGTGGCAGGCGGGGAAATGGGGCTTTCCATTTACAACATCTCCGATTTCCTGGGAGGTTTCGGCAATTATCCGCTGACAGGCTGGTGCGATGCGCCGGGTGATTCCGAAGCCATCGCGATCGATGAAGGCAAATCACTGGCTTACCTGGCCTGCGGCACCTCGGGCCTGCAGATCATTGATTACACCGATACAACCAATATGTTCATCGCCGGGAGCTACGACAGTTCCGGTTACGCCAAAGACCTGATCCTGCATAACAACCGCGTGTATCTTTCCGCGCAGTTGGGAGGCCTCCAGATCATCGACGTTTCCGACCACACCACCCCGAAACTGCTGGGTGCTGTGAAAACAGAGTATGCGCTGGGATTGGACATGGATGAAAATTATATTTACCTGGCTGATGAAGATGAAGGTGTGCTGATCATTTCCATACCGGAATAAAATGAGCAGCCAGCCCGGAACCAAACCCCGATTTGATTTTATAGACCAGTTCCGCGGCCTGGTGGTCATCCTTATGCTGCTGGACCATTCCTCCTACTATTTCAACGCGGTCTGGGACAAGGTCGATCCCCTGGATCCGGTTTTTGACAACTGGGGCCAGTTTGCCCTTCGCTACGTTTCTTACCTTTGCGCCCCGGGCTTCCTCATCATGGCCGGCGCCATGGTCTGGTGGTCGTATCAGCAAAGAACTGCTAGAGGAACACCGGATTGGACTGCCCGAAAAGAACTGATCCTGCGGGGACTTTTCCTGATCCTGCTCCAGGTAACCTGGGTGAATTCTTCCTGGGGCGGCTTCGCGGAACTCAAGCCCGGTCATCTCGGTATCATAGCCTGCATCGGCCTGTCCATGATCCTGCTCACGCTGCTGGTCAGGTTCCATTGGCTGGTGCAGCTTGTTACAGGACTTGCCATCCTGGCCGTTCACCCCTTGTTGCTTAAAATTCCCTATGATGCGTCCGTTACATGGCAGGAAGCGCTGATGCAGACTTTCATTGACGCTGGCGAGTTCAACAAATACCCGGTTTTTCCCTGGGCCGGACTGGCTTTTCTTGGTTCAGCCATGGCGCACGGCTGGTTGAAAGCCTGGAAAACCGACAATCAACGGGCCGCATGGAGCACCGGCATTGGCCTTGCAGCGATATTCCTGTCACTGCTGATAAGAGTGGGCCGCGGCTACGGCAATATTTTCCCTTACTCCGACATCGGCTCGTATTCGTTCTTCTTCGATCAGAAATACCCGCAAAGCCTTTTCCTCAGCCTCTGGACCTTCAGCTGGTCGCTGCTCTGCATTGCTATTTTTATCGCGCTGTATAAAATAGTTCCGAAACTGATGCTGGTCTTGGCCATCCCGGGCCGCGTACCATTGTTTTTCTATGGCGTGCACATCGCGATCCTCGGCGTTTTCGTAAAAAGAACGGACCTGTTTTACCGCCAGGGCGGAGTGACAGAAACACTGATCGGATTTGTGGCGATGATGATCGTAATGATCCCGCTATGTATCTGGTTTTACAGGGTGAAAAGGAGAAGCAGGAATTGGATGGTGAGGATGATTTAACGTGATAAGGTGATAAGGTGATAAGGTGTTATGGTGATATGGTGATATGGTGAAAGGGGGAGGACGGGAAGAAATGAGGGCGCTACAATAATCCCGAAGGGATTAAACTTGAATTGGAAATGACAACACATGTACCCCGAACCCCGAAGGGGTTCAATTTAAACCAGGTTTTCATCGCCATAACCCTGGCGATGATGTTACCGTCATGTTCGGAACGATTGTCGGAACCCGTAGTGATGCCGGATTCGACAATCGTTTATCCGGCAAAGGATTCGAATGATATCTCGGCGAAAATCACCTTCAGCAGGTATTTCGGGCAGAAAACAGGCAGGCAGTGGTGTATATCCACGGTTTTTCCTCTGAAGGATGACGAAAATGTCTATGTCGTCGTAGCGCTGGAAAACCGGTTAAATAAGATTGACCGGGATTTGCTTTTCCACCTCGACTGGCTCGGTCCAGAAGGACAATCGGTATACCTGAAAAAGGTCATTCTGCCGGCAGGGGATTCAGCCTGTACCCTTGAAAGTTCTGTTTCCTCTTCACCCACCATCAGGCAGCCCGGTAAATATTTAATGCGTGTTTATCTTTTCCGGGAGCTGATCGCGGAGAAGTTCTTCGAATTCCGAAATGAAGTTGATATTGAAGAAATTAAAGGGGAAATCATATTCTTTAAAAACATCGATAAGGAAACCGGGGAGATGAAAGGGGTTGATACTGTTTTTGAAATAAAGAAAAAAGGAATCTTAAGGGCGCAGGTCAGCTTATCTGATACGGATATTTACCTTGATGAAGAGCTGCCTTTCAGAATGGAATGGATCGGTCCGGAAGGGGAATCATTTTATTCGAAAAAAGCTGAAATAAAGCCTTCTGACAAGATTTCGGCCATCAGTGGGTCCATTTCTATTACACCGGACAAACGCCAGCAGGGAGAGTATTCTCTTCGTGTTTATTTATTTGATGACCTGATCGCTGAAAAGAGATTCGGGCTTATTCTTCCGTATCTTTAAACCACAAAGGCGCACAAAGGGTTTTCACAAAGGCACACAAAGGATGGGTTCTTTATAATATCATTCGTTTAATGCCATCTTTTAAATGTCGTACATTGAAATTAACCAGCAAACCTAATTTGCATCCTGATAGTTTTAAATAAGTCAGGATTTGAGCATAGTGGACATCGTTAAAAGCATCGACAGATTTGATTTCAATTACAACTTTGTTTTCGACAAAAATATCGACCCTATAGCCAATATCAAGTCTAACATCATGATAAACAAGTGGCATAGGTTTTTGCTTAACTGCTGATAATCCTGCTTGTATTATTTCATAAAACAAACATTCTTCATAAGAACTCTCGAGTAAACCTGGGCCTAAAGCCGTGTGGACCCGATAAGAACAGTCCAGAACTACTTTGAATACTTCTTCATTTGTCATATATCCTCCTTTCTCTATAATTAAACCCTTCGTGCGCCTTTGTGAAAACCCTTTGTGCGCCTTCGTGGTAAAAAGAAATCCATTCCTATTAATCAGCTTTTTACTTCTTTTATACCCGGTCTGTCTTAAAAAAATTTTTAAGACATCCCTTATCAGATAAATACATTAGGTTGCCTGATAAAATTCAGAAATTAATGAATTGTGGAATTATTACCACAAAAGCGCACAAAGGGCTTATATGTTTGTTTTTTTATTCAAAAAAATATTGTTATGCTTGCAACAAAGGGG
>CAYUQP010000013.1:77028-99070 GCA_964447005.1 uncultured Bacteroidales bacterium | reverse complement strand
GGGTGTGATTCGACGGTTAGGATTATAGAGCATGGAAGCATGGGGGCATGGAGGCATGGAAGTATGGAAATATGGCCGAATCCGGCCAATGATCGTATTACATTTACTTTGCCGGAAATTGTGGCTAACGGAGAGGTGGAGCTGGTTGTTTATGATGTGTTTGGTAGGGAAGCATGGAAGCATGGGGGCATGGAGGCGGGGAAGCAGGGACAAGGAGACCGGGAGACCGGGAGACTGGGAGATAAATTGGTTAACCGGGTGATTTCGCTTGATGTTTCGGGCTTTGCGCCGGGAATGTATATTGCAGTGGTTGTGGATCGAAAAGGAAGGAGATATACGGGGAAGTTTGTGGTGGTGAGATGACATGTTTTAATCCCTCGTCGTGGTTGCCGGCTAATGTTAGTTCCAGGGTTCCAGAGTTCCAGAGTTCCAGGGTTCCAGAGTTCCAGGTTCCAGAGTTCCAGGTTTCTAATTTCCAATTTCGACCGAAGACTGAAGACTGAAGACTGAAGACTGAAGACCGAAGACTGAAGACTGAAGACTGAAGACTGAAGACTGAAGACTGAAGACTGACGACTGACGACTGACGACTGACGACTTATTTATTTATCTTTGCATTATGGAAACAGTTGTCAGCGGCATCCGGCCTACCGGAAACCTTCACCTGGGTAATTATTTCGGCGCGCTCAGGAACTTTGTCAAAATGCAGGACGAACATCACTGCTATTTCTTTATTGCCGATTATCACTCCCTGACCACGCACCCCACCCCTACTGACCTGCACGGGAACGTGAAGCAGGTGCTGGTGGAATACCTGGCCAGCGGTCTTGATCCTGAAAAGTCTACCTTATATATTCAAAGTGATCTGCCGGAAACCGCGGAGCTTTACCTGCTGCTCAACATGAACGCATATGTCGGGGAACTGGAACGTTGCACCTCGTTCAAGGAGAAGATCCGCAAGCAGCCGGAAAACATCAATGCAGGGCTGCTCACCTATCCTACCCTGATGGCAGCGGACATTATCATCCACCGGGCTACGAAAGTACCCGTGGGAAAAGACCAGGAACAGCACCTGGAGATGACCCGCACGTTTGCCCGTCGTTTCAACCGGATGTATAACCATGAGTACTTCCCGGAGCCGGTTGCTTTTAATTTCGGTAACAACCTGGTGAAAATCCCCGGCCTGGATGGCAGTGGTAAAATGGGCAAGTCGGAAGGGGAAGGCAATGCCATTTTCCTGGCCGATGAGCCGGACGTGATAAGGAAAAAAGTCATGCGCGCAATGACCGATGCCGGTCCGACCGCGCAAAACCAGGAAAAACCCGAGCCCATCAGTAACCTCTTCCAGCTCATGGAAGTCGTCTCAAGCCCGGACACGTTGAAGTATTTCGATGAACAATACAATAATCGCTCTATTCGCTATGGTGACCTCAAAAAACAACTTGCCGAGGACATGGTAAATTTCACAGCACCCTTCAGGGAAAAGATCAAAGAGCTCTCGTCCGACGAAGCTTACCTGCATAAGGTAGCCATGCTTGGGCGCGATAAAGCAAGGGAAAGCGCTGCAAAGACCATTTCCGATATAAGGCACATTATCGGCTTCAGGGAATTCTAAATTTCTTTACATATGGACTCTGACAGGACACTTATTGGCTTTTCCTATGGCCTAATGAAGTTCGGCGTAATAGTGTTCCTATTCCCTTTCTTCTGGCAGTTTGTCACAAGTCCGGGACTTGAAAGTTCCGGTGGCAATATTTCAATAAGTATACTTGTTACCGCGGTTTATATTGTACTTGCTTTTGTCATTATCGTCATGTCTAAGGAAAATTTCAATGTTTTTGGATTTTCCGTGGTATTACTGGCCAGCATAGCCATGTTTTTATACATACTTTTCAAAATGGGATTGCACGATGGACTGGCACCTTATTTCCTTCTGATATGCATTTCCGTGTATTTCCTGACTAAAATCAACCGTTCCCGTTAACCGGGGGCCTTTTCCCGGTTAAACTCCAAAGCATGCCCAAAGGGATCATCATAAAGCAAGTCATCGAAAGAACGATCCTCGTCGGCCTGGTCAGGAACAAGCAGGACGCTGCGCGCATCGGCGATTACCTGGATGAACTGGCTTTCCTGGTGGAGACGGCCGGCGGCGTTACCGTAAAACGATTTGTCCAGCGCATCGATATGCCCGACCAGCGTACCTTTGTCGGGGCCGGCAAACTGGCGGAGATCAAAGCTTATGTCATAGAACACAAGATTGATATTGCCATCTTCGATGATGAACTGAGCCCATCGCAGGTGCGAAACATCGAAAAAGAGCTTAACATCCGGGTGATTGACCGCAACAACCTGATACTCGACATCTTTGCCAGGAGAGCCCGCACTTCCCATGCACGGACCCAGGTCGAACTGGCACAGTACGAATACCTTCTGCCCCGCCTGACCAGGATGTGGACCCACCTGGAACGGCAGCAGGGAGGCATCGGGCTGCGCGGACCCGGAGAAAGGGAAATCGAAACCGACCGGCGCATTGTCCGTGACCGGATCGCATTGCTGAAAGAGAAACTTAAGGAGATCGACAAGATCAAGACCACCCAGCGCAAAAGCCGCGCAGAACTGGTCAGGGTGGCGCTGGTGGGCTATACCAACGTCGGAAAATCAACCGTCATGAACCTGATCAGCAAATCGGATGTGTTCGCGGAAAACAAGCTTTTTGCCACCCTCGATACGACGGTCAGAAAGGTGGTAATCGAGAATCTGCCTTTCCTGCTGACCGACACGGTCGGATTCATCAGGAAACTGCCGCACAGCCTGGTGGAATCCTTCAAATCCACCCTGGATGAAGTCCGGGAAGCCGACCTGCTGGTGCATGTCGCCGATATCTCCCACCCCGAATTCGAAGATCAGATCAATGTAGTCAACCAGACCCTGGCCGAGATCGGCGCCGGGAACAAACCCACGATTCTGCTCTTCAACAAGATCGACGCGTACCGCTTCGTTCCCAAAGATCCCTTCGACCTGACCCCGCCGGGTAAAGAAAACCTCAGCCCCGACGACCTCAGGAAAACCTGGATGAACAAGTCCCACTACCCGACCGTGTTCATGTCGGCAACGGAAAAGATCAACCTGGAAGAATTCAAAAACATGCTTTACGAAGAGGTCAAAAAGATCCACATTAAAATATATCCGTATAATAACTTCCTGTATGAAAAATCAGAAGAATCCGGTTAAAAACAACCAATGACCATCAATGACCATCAATGACAACTTCATGACCCTTCCCAAGAAATACCAGCTTATTTTCCTTTCCCTGACCGGCGGATTGCTGTTAAGCGCTGCATGGCCCGAAAGAGGATTCGCACCGCTTCTTTTCATTGGCTTTATACCATTCATTTTCATTGAAGATCATATTTTGAAGAACCGTGACCGCTTTGGCCGGTTAAGCGTGTTTCTTTTCACATACCCGGGTTTTTTTGCATGGAACGTGCTGACCACATGGTGGATCTGGAATTCAACCATCACCGGGGCCGTGCTGGCATGGGTGCTCAACGCGCTGCTTATGTCCTTTACCTTCCAGGTCTATCATTTTGCACGCAGGGCAACTCCTTCCCGGCAAACATTGTTTTCCCTGGTGTTTTTCTGGATCAGCTTCGAGTATTTCCATCACCACTGGGACGGCACCTGGCCCTGGCTGAGCCTTGGAAACGGTTTCGCAGGCTGGCACAAATGGATCCAGTGGTACGAATACACCGGAATTTTCGGAGGCACTTTATGGATATTACTGATCAACATCCTTTTATATCAAATAATTCAAAAACACATAAACCGGGAATCAAAAAAACCATTCATTATTCATTATTCATTATTCATTATCCTTTTCATCTTACCAATCTTCCTGTCTTACCGACTTTACAACGGCTACCGGGAAAAATCCCTGCCGGTCGATGTGATCGTGGTACAACCCAATGTGGACCCGTATAATGAGCAATACACGCTTTTCGCCACCGAGCTGCTGGAGCGGAACCTGTCCCTGGCGGTTCAGAAAGCAGATTCAGCGGTCGACTTTTTCGCCAGCCCCGAATCGGCCATCCAGGAAAACATATGGGAGGAACGGATAGAAGAGTCGAGAAGCCTGGCGGAACTTAGGGAGTTTCTAAAGGAATATCCCGGAAGCGGTTATGTCATCGGGGCCTCCACGTTTCACCGCTTCGAACCGGGCGAAGAGCTTTCGCCCACTGCCAGGAGATTCAGGAACTCCGAGGGTTTTTACGACGCGTTCAATACGGCCGTTTTCATTGACACTTCCGGGGTGAGACAGTTGCATCACAAATCCAAACTGACGCCCGGCGTTGAAAAAATGCCTTTTTCCCGGCTGATGAAACCCCTTGAGAACATGGCCTTTGACCTGGGCGGGACTGTCGGCAGCCTGGGTGTGGACAAGGAAAGAACCGTCTTTTTCAGGCCTGGCGATTCCCTGTGCATTGCCCCTGTGATCTGCTATGAATCCGTCTTCGGGTCTTATGTCACCCAGTATATTCGCAAAGGGGCAAACCTGATCTTCGTGATCACCAACGACGGCTGGTGGGGAGATACGCCCGGCCACCGGCAGCATTTCTCGTTCTCCAGGCTTCGCGCGATCGAAACCCGGCGCAGCATAGCCAGGTCGGCCAATACCGGCATTTCAGCCTTCATCGACCAGCGCGGGGATGCATTCCAGGTGACCAATTACTGGGAACCAGATGTGATCCGCCAGAAAATCAACGCGAACGACCGAATTACATTTTATTCAAAATATGGGGATTATATCGCCCGCCTGTCTGCATTTACAGCCGTATTCCTGCTTTTAATCGCCATTAGCACCAGGCTTCGGAGGAAATAATAATAAACCTTTTGCAATCCTTTTTGTTTATCAACCAAGTACTACATTTGCACTGCGATTAAATCGTGATAAATTAATTGTTTGAGGTACTGTTAAGAATTTATCCATGAATGATCAACCGGAAACCAAGCTGAAAGTTAAAAGGGAATTTGGCCTGACCAACCTCGCCCTGAAGAACAAGAACTCGATTTACATGCTGATCCTGATCCTGTTCGGGTTCGGATACTATTCATACAACTCCATGCCCAAGGAACTGTTTCCCGATATTGTCATTCCGACCGTATTGGTGCAGACGGTTTACCCGGGCAATCCTCCTCTCGACATGGAAAACCTTGTCACAAGGCCCATCGAGAAAGAGATTGAGGTGGTGAGTGGCGTAAAGGAGATCTCCAGCACTTCATCCCAGGATGTATCGTCCATCGTGGTGGAGTTCAATACGGATGTGGATATCAAGCAGGCGGTGCTGGATATCAAGGATGCCGTCGATAAAGCCAAAAGCGAGCTGCCTGACGACCTGGCGGATGATCCGATGGTCCAGGACATTGACTTTTCGGAATTTCCAATCATTTACATCAACCTGTCGGGCGATTACAGCATCAATGAGCTTAAAAAATATGCCGAATACCTTGAAGATGAGATCGAAGCATTTACCGAGATCAGCAGGGTCGATATCAAAGGTTTGAATGAAAGGGAATTCAGCATCAATGTCGATCCGTTTAAAATGGAAACGCTTGAGATCAGTTTCGGGGACATTGAAAATGCCATTGGAGCTGAAAATATCTCGATGGCGGCCGGCCAGTTCAAGGAAGGGGATATGCGCCGCTCCATACGGATCATCGGCGAATTTGAGCAGGTTGCCGAAATGGGCAATATTATCGTTAAGTCCGAAAAAGGCAACATTGTTTACCTGAAGGATATTGCCGATGTGGTAGACGGTTATGAAGAACCTTCTGATTTTTCCCGGCTGAACCGCCAGCCGGTGGTGACGCTGCATGTGATCAAAAAAGGAGGTGAAAACCTGCTTTCGGCCACAGACCAGATATTCGAATTGCTTGACCGGTCGAAAGAAGACGGGAACCTGCCGCAGGGGCTTAAGATCACGCTGACCAACGACCAGTCGGACCTGATCCGCAAGCAGCTTGCCAACCTGGAGAACAGCATGATCATGGGGGTGATCCTGGTAGTGTTCGTGTTGTTCCTGTTTCTCGGGGGGCGCAACGCCATGTTCGTCGGTTTTGCCATCCCTCTGTCCATGTTCATTTCTTTCTTCGTTTTGAACCTGATGGGTTACAAACTGAACATGATCCTGCTGTTTTCGCTGATCCTGGCGCTCGGCATGCTGGTCGACAACGCGATCGTGGTCATGGAGAACATCTACCGTTATTACGACAAAGGCTATACTAAAATGGAAGCGAGCCGCCTTGCCACCGGTGAAATTGCCATCGCCATCATTTCTTCGACGGCCACCACCCTGGCCGCCTTTTTCCCGCTGCTGTTCTGGGACAGCATGATCGGTGAATTCATGAAGTTGCTCCCCCTGACATTGATCATCGTGCTGTCGGCTTCACTTTTCGTGGCACTGACCGTAACCCCTGTTCTCACTTCCACTTTCCTCAGGGCCGGTGACCAGCTGCCAAAGCCAAAAGTCAAACGATCGCTCATCGTGGCGCTCATCCTGATCGTTTTATCGGGCATTTTCTATATAGCGGGAATGAACACACCCGGGTCCATACTGTTGATTTTCGCCCTGATCGGCATTGCTAATCTTATGTTCCTGAACCGTATGGCTCGCTGGTTCATGAACAGATTCCTCCCATGGCTCGAGAATGCTTATCTTAATACAATGAATATTGTGATGAAAGGCAAAAGGCCGTACTGGGTCATCGCAACTACGGTCGGGCTGCTGTTTTTCACGCTGTTCCTTCTGGCTGTAAGGCAGCCGCAGGTCCTCTTTTTCCCTTCCTCTGATCCTCAATACATCAACATCATGACAACTTTGCCGGTCAGTACGGATATCGAGACCACCAATCAGTTCATGAAAAATTTTGAAGAAGATGTGTATAAAATACTCGAGCCCTACGATGAAATTGTCAAATCGGTTTTAACAACCGTTGGCAACGGGGCTAAGAGCGAGGACGATGCGTTTGATATTTCGGAGACTCCCCACAAAGGGATGGTGACCATCACTTTTGTCGATTTTGAATTCCGCGGCGGCATCAGCACGCTCGACGTCATGAGGGATTTCACCGACAACATGCTTGGAAAATATCCCGGTGTGCTGGTTTCGGTGGATAAACCCAGCAACGGCCCGCCGGTAGGCAAGGCCATCAATATTGAGATCACGGGTGAAGACTTTGAGAAGCTGATCCTTCTGGTGGATGATATTCAAAATAAGATAGAGAATTCGGGTATTGAAGGCATCGAAGGCATCAAGGCCGACCTGAACCTGGACAAACCGGAAGCCATCGTTCACATCGACAGGGAGCGGGCGCGCCGTTACGGCCTTTCCACGGGCCAGATCGCGATGACGATCCGCACCGCGCTTTTTGGCAAGGACATTTCCGATTTCAAGGTCGGGGAAGACGAATATCCCATCCAGCTCAGGCTGAAGGAGGATTACCGGCATAACCTGGCGCGGCTGATGAACCTGAAAGTCACCTTCCGTGACCAGGCAAGCGGAAAGATCCAGCAGGTTCCCATTTCCGCGGTGGCTGATATCAGCTACGGAACCACTTATGAATCAGTCAAGCGCAAAGACCTGGACCGTGTCATCACGTTGAGCTCCAACGTGATCAAAGGCTACAACGCCACGGAAATAAACAATGACCTCAAAGAGCTGCTGGCCCTTGAAACACTGCCTTCCGGCTATTCCTACAAGTTCACCGGGGAACAGCAGGAACAGGCCGAATCGATGGCTTTCCTGGAGCAGGCCATGCTGATCGCAATGGCGCTGATCCTGCTGATCATGGTCAGCCAGTTCAACTCGATCGTTAAACCGCTCATTATCCTGGTCAGCGTTTTGTTCTCAACCATAGGGGTTTTCGGCGGCCTGTCAACATTCAAAATGGATTTCGTGGTCATCATGACCGGTATCGGGCTGGTTTCACTGGCGGGGATCGTGGTCAACAACGCGATCGTTTTGATTGACTACACGGATCTTTTAAAGAAGAGAAAGCGGCAGGAACTGGGAATGGAAGAAGATTCCATCCTGCCGAAGCCCATCGCGCTGGATTGCGTCATCCAGGCCGGCCGTACCAGGCTGAGGCCCGTCATGCTCACCGCGGTGACCACTTTACTCGGATTGTTGCCCCTGGCTTCCGGTCTGAACATCGACTTTTTATCGTTATTCGAAAATTTTGATCCCAAAATTTATTTCGGTGGCGATAATGTGGCATTCTGGGGGCCGATCTCCTGGACTATCATCTTTGGGTTGACTTTTTCCACTTTTCTGACCCTGGTTGTGGTCCCGGCGATGTATCATATCCTCTATCTCGGGAAAATACGTATCCATGAAATGAGGAACAGGAAATAAACGAACTTCCTGCAATTATCTCATTATCATCTTATTAATATTTGGAAAGAAGGCGTAAAACAATTTTTTGCCTTCGCATGCAACCCTTTCACGTGATTTCTTGTCTTAAACATGCATCGACAGTCATTTTCATGACTGATTTTGTGTTTTGCATAAGTTCTTTGACAGGTTGCATTTCCGATTTTAAATAAAAAATAGGGGGAATGTGCATTTCCATAAAAAAATTACTATGTTTGTACTAGGTAAAATAGGGTTTTTTTCACCCTTTATACTGTTTAGCACTCACATTTGGAGTGGTTTTATCGAATGTACACAGATAAAGAGCTTATCGAAAGGTGCCTGGAAAATGACCCCAGGGCGCAGGAATTTCTGTATAAGCGGTTTGCACGCCGCATGTACGGAGTTTGTCTGCGTTTTGCCCGGAATACGCTCGAAGCGGATGATATTCTCCAGGAAGGTTTTATCAAAGTTTTTACCTTCCTTAAAGACTTCAGGCAGGAAGGATCACTCGAAGGATGGATCAGAAGAACGTTCGTCAACACCGCGATCAATTACTACCATAGCAAGGAAAATGAATGGAAGGAAACTTCCATTGATAAAGCCGGATCTTTTCATCCCGTTTCAGAAGATATGCTGGAAAAAATATCGGCGGAAGACCTGCTGGAAATTATCCGGGAATTACCGGCAGGATACCGGATGGTCTTCAACCTTTATGTGATTGAAGGTTACAATCACCAGGAAATCGCGGAAATGCTCCATATTTCAGAGAACACTTCCAAGTCGCAACTTTCAAGGGCCCGCGCGGCACTCCAGGAGCGGCTGGAAAAACGCAAACAGTAAACAGATGGCAGAAGATTATAAACATATCGACCAGATCATCCGGCAGAAATTCGAGAATTTCGAGCCGGAACCTCCTGTCCAGGCATGGGAGAAGATCAGGTCTGAGATCGGACGGACTCCGCCACCGCCGCATTCACCCGGCATCCTGCTGCCCATTATTGTTTCCGTGTCCCTGCTGATCTTCATCGCAGGCCTGTTCCACCAGCTTTACAACGGCAATTCCGAAAATGCACCTATAGCCGGTTCCGGAGAACTCACAATCCATTCTGCTTCGCTGGGATCCACCGGATCAACCTCCATTTCCGACAATACGCTCCAGGAAGAGTTCTACCAGACGCCATCTGCAATGCCTCATCCGGAGATAAAACCCGTCACCGCTGCACAACCCGCCGTAACGCCGGTCAAGGTCAGGGAACCGTTCAACGGGCAGATCACCGGGGAAAAGAACAAGAAAAAGAAAAACACCGGTGCAGCCGGGCAAAATACTACACTGAGCGGCAACAGGTCGGGCGAATACAGACCGGGACTCGTCCAGGCACTCAGGTCGGGTGACTTGACGTATGAAGACGCCGTGAAATACAACCTGAACATGCGGGATTTCCGGAAACTTTCGTCTTACCGTGAGAATTCCCGTTCGTTATCCGCTACCTGGTCTGCCGGCGTTTATTTCAACCCGGAAGCATGCATCAGCGCAGATGAAACCATCGACAACACGATGAGCTACAACATCGGGATCATGCCACGGATGAGCTTTGGCCATTTCTTCCTGCAGAGCGGGATCAATGCCCGTTTCACCCATGACAGGGGCAATATGACCGTGGATTACAACCGCTTCCTCGGCTCCTACGAAGACGTTTACCTTGTGACTTTCGACACAGTGGACAACGTGGTCGTCCCGACTTACTATACAGAAACCGTCGATGTTTACGATACGATCTCCCAGTACGCGGTGAGCGAGACCAGGGCAAACTACACGTACCTTGAGATTCCCGTGCTGTTCGGTTACCGTTATTCGTTCGGCAGATTCGCCCTGTTCGCCAACGCGGGCCCGGCGGCTTCGTTCATGCTGAACAAGAAACTGCCCGGGGCCGGTTCTCCCGAAGAAAATGCCCGCATTGTCCATGTCGATTACATGGTGCCGTCAAGGGCTACTATCAATTGGCAACTCATGCTGGGGGCCGGTTTTGATTACCAACTCGCCGACAGGATTCATTTCAGCCTCGAACCTACGTTGCGTTTCGCACTGAATCCGGAATATAACATGCCGGATATCAATGGAAAAACGAGATCGTTCGGGGTAAGGGCAGGAATTAATTACAAATTTTAGCACCAGGTCATGAAAAAATTATTACTCATAGCAAAGCAACAGCATCGGGCGGCACTGACGTGCGCGATGCTGCTTGTGCTGGTGGGTATCATGACAATGCCCGCATCAGCCCAGGTCAATACCCAGGTAAAGTATATCTATTTAAGCGGACAGCTTACCAGCACCAATAACGGCGCCCCCATCGCCGACCATGAGATTTATATCGCCTCCGACTCACTGGTCAACGGTTTCAGCTACTTCGCGGTAACAAGGACCGATGTAAACGGATTTTACTGGGATACCGTGGCAACCACCACCTCCGACGGCCTCCTAAACCTACATGTATATGATTTTGATAACATTAAGATAAACCTGGACCGTTACTACCGGTTTGTCTGGGAAAATGAGTACATGCTGTTTGCCGATTTTGCGATCTTCAACCCGGCGGCCAACATGGAGCTCCAGGCCAACTTTACCACCCTGGATGACCCGATGGAAGAAGATCCGCTGAAAGTGATCTTCAAAGACCTTAGCATCGGCACCAGCATCAAATCGTGGTCATGGGACTTCGGGGACGGCATAACCTCTACCGTGCAGGACCCGGAACATTCATACACGAAAGCAGGCGTTTATATGGTCACCCTGACCATCACCTCGCTGCCGCCGGAATTCGGGGATTACCAGACCAGCACCATTACAAAGCAGGCACAGGTTGGCCTGAGAGAAGACCATCCATTGGGCGGACACGTTTTTGCACAATTGTTCCCCATTGATTTTGGCCTGGCTTATCTCTATATTTTCGATGAGCACGATAACCTGCTGCCGCTTGATACCGCGGTGATCGACACGCTGGGCTTTTACTGTTTCCAGGCCGTACCGGAAGGCAAATACATCACCAAAGCCAGGCTGCAAACTTCTGCCACGCTTTACGGGCAGTTCATGCCGACTTATTTCAGGAATGCCTACGACTGGAACGACGCCACAGTGATCGTGATGAATGAGGCCAGCAACTTCGAATGCGATATCTGGCTGCGTCCGTCAACCGCGGTCCAGAGCGGAGAAGGCATGATCACCGGGCAGATATCCTATGACACCTCGATGGTGAACAGGACCCTGATCCCTGCCGAAGCCATCGAGATCATCCTGCTTGACGCCCAGGGTAACTTCTACACCTGCGTCACATCGAATGATGATGGCATCTTCGACTTCAGCAACATCCCCTTTGGCACCTACCAGCTCTTCCCGGATGTTACAGGGATCACCACTCAACCCATGTATGTGACCATTTCAGCGGATAAACCGGTGGATGACAATATTTTAATGGTCATCTTACCAAATGGGATCATCTTCTCCGTGAATGAAAATATTTCATCTTACATGGACCAGGCGATGATATTGTATCCAAACCCGGTCACTGACCAGGTCCGCTTGGCTTTTCAGGTGAAAAAAGCCTCCGGCTTCAGTGTACAAATCACCGATATTAATGGCAGAACCGTCATCTCCCGTGATGTCAGCCTGCCCCGGGGTGAACAGGAACTCGTGCTGCCGCTGAGGGAACTGCCTGCCGGAATATACCAGGTCATCCTGATCCCTGAGGATAAAGTGGCCGTTTCAGGTAAGATCCTGAAAACAAATTAGCCGGCACCATTTTGTCATCTTCGTCAATTTTTCTTTCATTTTCCGGGCAACCTTTTAGACAGGATGCAGTCTTGTATTCAGATAAGGTAAAATTTGGATGATATCCGATGAGCAGATCATAAGGGGATGCATGGACGGCAAGCGCAAGGCTTACAGCGAGCTGTTCAAGACGTATGCCCCGGTCATGCTGGGCGTTTGCATGCGCTACTGCAAGAACCGCATCGACGCCGAGGATGTGATGCAGGACGGGTTCATCAAAGTCTTCAGCCAGATCCATAAGTTCCGCCACGAAGGTTCCTTTGAAGGCTGGATCAAGCGGATCATGATCCACTCGGCCATCGACAACTACCAGTCGAACATGAAACGCTCCTTCCACGAAGAGGCAAGCGAAATGGCCCGGACGACTGATCTAGTCGAAAATCCCGGCCAGGATGATGATCTGCCGGATGAAATGAACATCCCCCATCACAAGCTCATGGAGATGATCCAGGAACTACCGGACGGCTACCGGATGGTGTTCAACCTTTACGCAATTGAAAATTTCAATCATAAAGAAATAGCTTCCCTGCTAGGGATAACGGAGAACACGTCCAAGACGCAACTCCTGAAGGCAAGGAAAGCGCTCAGAAAGAAAATCGAAGCATTATTGCAGCATCAAACAAACAGGGTGAAAGCGGTATGAATAACAGGAACAAAATAGACGATCTTTTCAGGGAGGCGATGACCGGGTACCGGGTAGAGCCTTCACTGGGCCTGTGGCTCAGGATCGAAAGGCGGTTTTTCCCACCGTCAAAATTAAGGCCTTCGGGGCTGATCACATCCATCTTATTGCTGATGGTGGCCGGATTAATGCCATGGGTGCTGATCCCGGCCAACGACCGGGACGAGCGCAAGCCAAACCTGCAGCAAGGTAATACCCGGAGCGGTTACCTGATAGAGTATGCAAACCAGGAACTCACTCCCGGCACGGACCCGGCCAGATCCGGTCACGGCGACAGGACATTGACGATAAAGCCGACGGTTTACCTGGCCTCCCCCGATCAGCCTGCTGCGGATCCCGGTTCACAATTGCTCGCTTCGATCCTGGACCCCGCAGAAGATCCCGCTATTCAATCCCTGCTCAAAGCCTACAAATCAGATTATCTGCAAGCCGGCGAACCGGATCAGCCTGTTGATATTGCTTACTCCGCCGCTCACTGGATCTACCGCATGCGCTCTTTATCGGCCAGCCTGCCCCCGGTTGCAGGAGAAAAAGAAGAAATCTCATCCGATTTGGGCAAACTGCCCAAAACAGCCTTCAGTTCCCGCTATGAAAATGATTACTTCAAGACCGGTGAATTCTCAGCCGGCCTTAACTTCAATCCTTCCGTCATCTTCTACGATCCAAATCCGTACAACAAGATCCTCGGCGGCGAAGCGGTAGTGCATTACAAGATGTCATCGTTCAGCGTGATGAGCGGGCTGGGCTTCAGCCGGGCCGAAGACGTCGCCTCTTACAAAGTCAACTATATCAGCCAGGACAGCGTCGGGTATTACCTCCGGGTGGTCTCTTTCATCCCTGACCCGAGAAATCCCGGCAACATCACCTATATCGTCGTCCAGGAGCCGATCTACGATTCCGTTCCGCATTATGCCGTGGAAGACAAGACCAATTACTACTCCTACATCGACGTTCCCCTATCGTTCGGTTACCGTTTTTTCCAGAAAAACAGGGTGAGCCTCACCGTATCGGCAGGAATCAAATTCTCATTCCTGGTTTCCAAATCGGAGCCGCAGGTTGATTTCTGGATACCCCAGGCAGAACTGGTGGACATCCAACGGGAAATCCCGACCCGGATGAACACCAACTGGAGGTTCACAGCGGGTGTTGACTTTGGATATTTATTCACGGAAAAATTCAGCCTGCACCTGGAGCCGGTATTTGAGCAGTATATAAGCCCCGTTTACAAACAGCAGGCGGGCTATGAACCATCGAACCCATACGTGTTAGGTGTTAAAGCCGGCCTCCGGTATCATTTTTAAAGCATCGCGGTTATGAAAAAGATGAAGATTTACGCTTTTGTTTTACTGCTGAACTTGCTGGCCATTGGCCTGCAGGCACAGCAATACGCATCCGTTTCCGGCCAGCCCGTTTTATCCGGTCACAGCGGCCATGCCATCGCATCGGACTGTAAGGCGGATTTCGCCTTTGTGCCTGATTCGCTGAGCACCTCGCCTTACAAGTACTATTTCAAGGACCAGTCGACCGGAATGATCAATGCATGGCACTGGGATTTCGGCGATGGCAAGACCAGCGGGGAGCAAAATCCTTCGCATCAGTACGATGAGCCAGGTAATTACAAGGTATGCCTTACCGTGGCCGACCAGGTCTTCAATCCCACCTGCACGGACCAGGTTTGCGTTGACATCACCACGCTGGAATATTTCAGCCTGGGCGGGCTGGTTTATGCCGGGGATTATCCGCTGAACAACCCCGTCATCACCGGGGATACCGGCGTGGCTTCGCTTTACCGCATTGTGGACAACCAGATCGTTTTTGTTGAAAGCCATTATTTCCAGGAATTCGGCTATTACTGGTTCGGGTATTTGTTCCCGGGCAAATACATGGTGAAGATTTCGCTGACGGAAGGGTCACCGAATTACACCGAATATTTCACGACCTATTTCGGGGATGCCGTTTCCTGGACCAAGTCGGAACTGTTTAACATTTCCAACGCCAGTCTTTTTGAGGAAGAAGTCCACCTCAAGCCGGTGCAGGACCTGGCCTTCGGGCAGGGGATCATCAGGGGCTTCGTGAATTTCGAGCAGGACCAGTTGTACAGTATGCCGCCGATGGCCCAGACCAACGTGATCCTGGCCGACAAGGACCATGTTCCTCTGCAGTTCACCCATCCGAACAACGCGGGGTACTTTGAATTCACCGGGATACCGTTCGATTCCTACTTTATCAGCGCCGACGCCACGGGCAAGGCCGCCAGCACAGTAAATGTAACGCTTTCCGAAAGTGTTCCGCTGGTGGAAGGGATCAACCTGACGATCTTCGGGGGCAATACCAGTTATATCCCGGAAGAATTCGCCGGAGACATTAAAGTGACCCGTGTTTACCCGAATCCTGCCAGGGAGAAGCTTCACCTGAGCCTGTACACCGCCATCTCCGCGCCGATATGCATCAAGGTCGTCGATATAAACGGCAAGCTGCATTTCAGCACGCGCGGCCGGTTTGAAAAAGGCCTGAACGAGATCATTGTCCCGACGGGATCGCTGGCCAATGGGCTTTATATTATTATCCTACAGCCGGAAGGGAATTATTTGCCGGTGACGGCGAAGTTCGTGAGGTAGGGAGGCGGAAGTTGGACAGTTGGACAATTGGACAATTGGACAGTAAATCCGTGTAAATCCGTCGCATCCGTGTCATCCGTGTGCTATTGAGGCAGGGAACCCGAAGCAGGCTTTTCTCTTTACCACATAGAACACAATAGGAAACACATAGATAACACATAAAAACTCTACGCATTACTCATTAAACAATAAACATCAAGCATTAAATTCATTATTCTCCCACCGATGCCATCGGCATCACACATTGGTCAAAACCAACGATCCCCAAAAAACATTCGACCCCGTACGGGGTCGTATATTAAACCCGCACATCACCTGCTACCAATATGCGAATCCTACGGATTCAGCACCGTTTCCTTTAAACAATTATCACTGCGGCCGGCAGTCGGGATCAGTAAATCCGTGTAAATCCGTCGCATTCGTGTCATCCGTGTGCTATTAAGGCAGGGAGGCTGGGGGGCAGGGAGTAAGGGGGGGGTGAGGTTGTGGTTAAGAAAAAAAATATATCTATTTTTACCGATTCTTAATTACCATGAATCCTGATGTATAAAAACCTCCTGATATTACTCCTTGCGATCTTCTGTATTCCAGTGTTCCTGCACAGTCAAGGAGAATGGAGACAGGGAGAAGGGAGACAGGGAGAAGGGAGACAAGGAGACTTGGAGATTAAGGAGATTAAGGAGATTAAGGTATTTTTCAATAATAAGGAGCAGGCGGACCATCTTAATCAACTTAACTTGAACGGGGATATTTATCTGAAGTCAGGATATGCCCTGTTCTATGTCACTCCCGATGAACTGGCGATGATCACTTCTGCCGGATTCCGCTGTGAAATCCTGAAAAATGACCTGCGTGAATTTGCTAAAAACTTCTGGTCACAACGAGACCAGTATCATTCTTATGATGAGATCATAGACGTTATCGATTCCCTGAGCACGCTTTATCCTTCTATTTGCAAGAAATACAGTTATGGCCTTTCCGTGGAGGGACGCCAGCTTTGTGCCCTGAAGATTTCAGACAACGTGAACACCGATGAGCCTGAGCCGGAGATCATGTTCGACGGTGGAATCCATGGCGATGAGGTCGGCGGCCCTGAAAACCTGGTCCGTTTTGCTGAATTCCTATGCGACAGTTACAATTCAGATCCTGAGATCACCAACCTTATAAACACACGGGAAATATGGCTTTATATCATGGTCAATCCCGATGGGAGGGTGAACATGGTCAGGCAGAACAGCCAGGGAGTTGACCTGAACCGCGACTGGGGCTATATGTGGAACGGCACCGGTTCCAGCCCGGATTATTATTCCCAGCCCGAAACCAGGGCCTTGCGGAACTGTTCCTTCTCAAACCAGTTCGTCATACATACCACCTATCACAGTGGTGTTGTTTTCCTGGCCTACCCCTGGAGCTACCGCCCGGATTCCTGTCCCGACAAGCCCCATATCCATCATCTCGCCGGAGTCTACGTTTCCTCCTCAGGATATAGTTATCTGCCCTACGAGCAGGGATATACCGGAATGTACGCGATCAGCGGCAGTTCAAAGGATGCGAATTACGGCGTGATGGGTTCGGTGGCCTGGACCATGGAACTTTCAACCAACAAACAACCGCCTGCGTCCCAGATCCAGTATTACTACGATATCAACGAACCGGCCATGATCGCCATGATCGAACATGCAGGCTATGGTATCGGCGGTACGGTTACCGATGCGGAAACCGGTTTCCCGGTGGCAGCCACGATTTTTGTCGATGATTTTTATCCATGTTATAATGATCCGGTGATCGGCGATTACCACAAGTACCTGCTTCCGGGGAATTACTCTGTGAAAGCTGTTGCCAATGGTTACCAGACCATGACCCAGACCGTGACGGTCACTGAGAATCAGCAAACTACACTTGATTTTTCCCTGGTGCCGGAATACAGTCACTTTGCTTACCGTGTGCCGGCCTGCCGGATCCCTACGGCCAATTTCTATGATGAAGCCAGAACCTGTGCCGCGTTGGGAGAGCCCGACTTTCAGAACTATTCGCTGGGGAGATCCGGCTGGATCATCCTGGATATGCAGAGCGATATCCCTGACGGTCCCGGCAATGAAATTACCGTATATGAAGGCGATAGCGACCCGGAAGGCTATGCCTGCTATGTGGCAACCAGCTTGGACGGGCCATGGCACCTTGCGGGAAACGGCACCGGTACCGCCTCTTTCGACCTGGCTGCATCCGGACTGACCACCGCCCGCTACATTCGCATTATCGATGATGGCGACGGGCCCGTGTCGGGAGATAACGCCGGGTTCGATCTGGACGCGGTGGAAGTGCCGCTGCAACCCCAGGTAATCTACCTGCTGGTAGATTGTCATATCGATGACATACAGGGCAATCAAAACCACCGGATCGATCCGGGTGAAGTGTTCAATCTGGTAGTGACCATCCGCAATGCCGGAAACATGATGATGGAAAACGGACAGGCTTATCTTAACATCGATCCGCAGCACATCAGCGTCAGCAACCCCGCACAGGAAATTGAAAATCTTGAATACGGCGACGTCGCACATCTGGTTTTCAATATGAACTGCAGCTTTTTCTGCCCCAAGGAAGAAATCCTCATGACGATAGTAAATATCACTTCGAATGAAGGAATGTTCCAGCAAAGCTACCCGCTGAATTTCACCGCGGGAGCCATCCTTGAAGACTGGGAAACGGTGGGTTTCAATAAATTCGACTGGTCGACGGGCGGGAACAAGCCCTGGGCGATAAGCTTCCTGGATCCTTATGCCGGAAACTGTTCCGCCAAATCCGGCAATATCGACGACGGGCAGAGCACATGGCTGCAAATCACCATGGACGTTATCGGTTACGATGATATTTCATTCTACCGCAAAATTTCTTCCGAATCGGGTTCAGACCACCTTAAATTTTATATCGACAACAACCTGATGGGTGAATGGTCCGGCGAGTCGGGCTGGGAGTTGGCAAGTTTCCAGGTTTTACCCGGTTACCATACGTTCAAATGGAGTTACGTTAAGGATAACATGAATAGCGCCGGTGCGGATGGCGCCTGGATCGACGATATCCTGTTCCCTTCCTGCAACCTGGACGGCACCTTGAAAGCATTGGCCAACGCGGTCCCCCATGAGTTTTGCGGTGCAGTGACATCGCAGCTTGGCGCTTATGCCGTGGGCGGTTCAGGAATGTATAATTACCAGTGGGAGCCGGCTGAATTGCTGGATGATCCGGCCATACAGTTCCCGGTGGCCGAGGTCGGCGATATCACGGTCTTTTCGGTTGAGGTGAACGATGGCAGTAACACGATAACCTCCGATGTCCGGGTCGATGCCTATCCCTTGCCTGCAACCCCGGTCATTATGCAGCAGGGGGATTCGCTGATATCCTCTTCCGCTGATGGAAATCAATGGCATGATTTCTCAGGGCCGGTAGCCGGCGCCACAGGACAGGTTTATTATCCTCAGGTTGAAAGTGACTATTTTGTCATAGTGACTGGTGAACAAGGTTGCATTTCTGATTCGTCCAATATCATTTATTTTCTATTCACAAGCATTGAAGATCCACCTGATCCATATGGAATCAGCATCTATCCGAATCCATTCAATGAAACCCTGACTGTTCAGGTTGATCAGTTGCCCGGAGTTACTTTAAAGATCAGGTTTTGTGATGTATTTGGCAGAAATGTGATCGAAAAAGACTTCTCATGCACTGGTTTACAGAATATTATCCATATCTCTACCTCATCGCTTAAAAATTGCCTATATTTGTTGACTATTTCGGACGTTGAAGGCAACGTGTTGTATTCCAGGAAAATAATTAAATACTAGGTTTTATTTTTTGTTGCGAAGGCAACCTTTTCGATGTGGTGTGTCTTAGCATTTGGAAAATAAAAAATCACAAAAATCTAAACGCCATGAAGAATTTCATTCTCATCCTGATGACCAGCCTGATGATCAGTGTTTCAGCATTTGCACAGAATTACACCATCACGGTCAATGGTACTGTATCGTCAGTTAGTGGAAACCTTTATCTCCCGGTCCCTGACCAGCCGGTTATCATTTCGGTCGACAGCACGAACTTCGGCTTTACTTACCAGAATACGGTATATACCGATGAATCGGGCTATTATGAAGATATTATTGAAATGCCCGGGTTTAATGGGTTTGCAATGGTGATGACCATGACGTACGACAGTTGCCTGGGCTATTACCAGGTCAACACCGCAGCGATCATGCCCGGCGCCACCCTGCCCCCCATGGATTTCCTTCTTTGCAACAACTCGCCCCTGGAATGCCAGGCATCATTTTATTATTACCAGGCTAATCCTGCCGATCCCTATACCATGGTTTTCATGAACACTTCTTACGGAGAGTATGAACAGGTACTATGGTCGTTCGGCGACAGTACTTATTCATCTGAATTCAATCCCGTTCATACTTTTCCCGGCCCCGGAACGTATTATGTTTGTCTGACCATAAGCGGGGCGGAATGCAGCAGCACTTTCTGCGACTATGTCTACGTCGGAGGAAATGTGCCCGGTTGTGAAAATTACTTTTACTATTACAACTCAAATAATGATCTCTACACACTCACTTTTGAAGGGTTCCTGATGAATGGGCAGATTGCGGATTATTATTACTGGGATTTCGGGGACGGCACCTACGGCAACGGACAAACAGTAACGCATACTTATAATCCCCAGGGAATTGGGATATACCTGGTCGGCCTTACTACGGTAGTTTTCGATCCGGTAACCTATGATTCTTGTTTCCACACTTCCTACCAGGAAGTCTGGCTGGAGAACAACACGGGCGGTTGTGAGAGCTTCATCCTACCTATGAACATGTACGGATTAACCGTTGATTTTGAAGGATATACGGTAAGCCCTTATGAAACTCAATACACCTGGGAATTTGGCGATGGGGTGACCGGAACAGGACAATTCGTATCACACACTTTTCCGTCAGAAGGAATGTATACGGTTACCCTGCAAACCATCGATGCCATGGGTTGCACTTACCAGACTTTCACCCAGATCTGGCTGGATTCGGCCAACACGGGAGGCTGCAATGCGATGTACACTTACGAGCAGACCGACAGCTCTACCTTTAATTTCTATGGTTATATCTATTATAATAACGGGGGGATCTATCCCGATTCATCCGCTGTTTATTCCTGGGATTTCGGAGATGGTACTTTCGGAACAGGCCAGATGGTCACGCATTATTTTCAGCCAAATCCGGCCGGCGGGTATAATGTCTGCCTGACCGCGACCACTGTATTACCGGACGGCTCCACCTGCACAGCCACGTATTGCGAGTATATTTTACTGGCACAGCAGTCGTTTAATATATATGGAAACATCTATCTCTCCAATAATATGGTAGCTGACCAGGCCATTGTTCACCTGATGACGATGGATACCACCTGGCAGGGCGTGACGGAGATTCAATCCATGACCATTGATTCAGGCGGATTCTATAACTTCAGCGCGGTACCGATGTACAACAGCCGGCTCTATTTCGTGCAGGCTGAACTTACGGAAGGATCGGCCTACTATGGCCAGTACCTCCCCACCTATCATCTCAATGCCCTGACCTGGGAGCAGGCATTTCCGATATTGCCGCTTAACAACTGGACGGCTGATGTCTTTATGATCGCCGGCAGCACGGTGGATGGCGGTAATGGTTCGATCACCGGAATCGTTTCGAATCTTGGCACCAGGGGGCTTTTAGATAATGTGGAGGTAGTGCTGATGGATTCCCAGAAGACCCCCATGATGTATACCCGGTCGAACGAGCAGGGTGAATTCGCCTTCAGCAACCTGCCCATGGGCACCTATGTCATCCATGCGGAACTGATGGGTATTCACACCACCCAGGCAGAAGTCACGCTGAGCGAACAGCAACCCGCTGCTAGCGTGGAGGTGCAGGTCAGCGGCAACGAAGCCAACGTGGTATTCGGAATCCCGGATCAACTCGTTTCTCTCGAAAGTGCCAGCGAGATCTACCCGAACCCCGTAGCTGAAAATGCACGGATCGATATCACCCTGAAAGCAGAAGCCAGTTTAGTGATCAGCACCATCAGCCTGACCGGACAGGTAGTACTTGAAGAGGCACTGGATCTTGAGAAAGGCACGCACAACATTATTCTTGAATCCTCCGCCATTCCCGAAGGCATCTACCTGGTCAGGATCATGACGGAACACGGGGACATGATGAGCCGCAAACTGATGGTTTACCGGTAAAGAAATACTGGTCCTGCGCGATCAGAATTATCATAACTAAATTATATGGCAAGGCTGTCTGAGAGGGCAGCCTTTTTTGCCGCAAGCTGCAAGCCGCAAGCCGCAAGCTTCAGGCCTCAGGCTTCAAGCCGCAAGCCGCAAGCTAAAGATTTTACTAACTGAAAAGATCTTACCTTTGACCTTTGAACAAAGCTTGTAGCTTGTAGCTTGTAGCTTGTAGCTTGTAGCTTGTAGCTTGTAGCTTGTAGCTTG
>CAYUQP010000013.1:0-76928 GCA_964447005.1 uncultured Bacteroidales bacterium | reverse complement strand
TGTAGCTTGTAGCTTGTAGCTTGTAGCTTGTAGCTTGTAGCTTGTAGCTTGTAGCCCAACAACATGCATATGAAAAGATCCATTTTCCTCCTACTCCTTCTCTTGTCTCTGGCTGGCAGGTCCCAGGACACGTTTTCCATTGTCGCTGTAGACACACTCACCGGGGAAATCGGCAGCGCCGGGGCATCGTGCATTGACGACAGCCAGATCGAAGGCGGAGCGATCATCATCAGCGATGTGATCCCCGGCCGTGGCGCGATCCACACGCAATCATACTGGAATTCAACCAACCAGCAGAATGCCCGCAACCGGATGATGGAAGGGATGAGCCCGGCGGAGATCATCCAGTGGCTGGCTACTCATGATGCCGGAAACAACCCGTCAGTAAGGCAATACGGGATCGTAGATTTCGACTCGGCCGGCCATGCCAGGTCTGCCGGATACACCGGCACCAACTGCCTGAACTACAAGAACCACATTGAGGGGCCGAACTACTGCATCCAGGGAAATATACTGCTTGGCCAGATGATCCTCGACAGCATCGAATCGCGTTTCCTGAACACGGAAGGCACTCTTGCTCAAAAAATGATGGCGGCTTTACAGGGCGCCAATGTGGTCGGTGCGGATACCCGTTGCACCAATAACGGAACTTCGTCCTTATCAGCTTTTATCCGGGTTGCCCGCCCCGGGGATACGACCGGCAGTTTTTATTGTGACCTGAACGTGCCCGAAGTCCCGGAGGGCATGGAACCGATCGATTCGTTGCAGACGCTGTTTGATGCGTGGTGGGAGATAGTTGTCGGCACCAGTGAAAGTCAGGATGAATCCGGGATCATGGTTTATCCAAATCCCGCAAATGATCATATCACAATTCAAACTGAAACTTCATATCAGATTGCTATCCTGGATAACCTTGGCACTCTTCTGGTCCAATACAATCATAAGAAAAACGAATCAAAATCTCTAAAAATATCCGTGGCTGATTACGCTCCCGGTTTGTATTTTATCAGATTTTCCGGTGCGACCGGATCTTTTTCAAGGAAACTTATAATAATCAGGTAATTCTGTCGTTTTATAATTTTATACCTCAACACTGAACCAAAAACCGATCAAAATTCCACGATGATTTAACGCTACGCCATTTAAATCATTCATATGGAAGCCAGGATTCTGAAGCTGCAGATCTTATCATTGATCTTTTGTTTGTTCTATTCTAATTCCAATTCACAGGAGCCTTATCAAAAATTACTCTGGGGTTCGAATTTCAATTCATGTAAAGGCGTAACACCCGCATGGGACAGCGGATTCATATTCTCGGACCGTACCCTGGCAAAAATCTCTTCTTCCGGAAATGTGGATTGGGCTAAAAACTACAAAGTAAATACCTGGCTTGTTTCAGTTGCCAGAACCTTTGATGGTGGCTATATTGCGACGGGTACAGTTTATTTTATCAATAATGGAAACCATAAGATCATTTCGATTAAAGTAGACGCGACGGGAAACCTGATCTGGAACAAATTATATGGTGGAACAGATGACAAAGATGAATGGGGATATTCAATTTGCCAGACCAGGGACAGCAACTACATTATCGCCGGGACCACCACAACTTACGGGATGGGCGCGAATGATATCTACCTTATAAAGATTGATAAAGAGGGTAACTTTATCTGGGCTAAAACAATTGGTGAAGAGCATTCTGAGACCGTTTACAGGATAAAGCAGGACAATGACGGCAACCTGTTGGTGATCGGATACACATTCAAAACCAGCAACAATGCGGATATTTACCTGGTAAAGCTAAACGAATCCGGGGATACAATCTGGACAAAAACTTACGGTGGAAGTTATCATGAATCGGGCCATGATGTCATACAAACTTCTGACGGAGGCTACGCTATTCTGGGTACCTCCGGAAGCATAGCGCCTGCCCGGCTCGTTGATGTTGCGCTGATTAAAACCGATATTGATGGCAATTTGATCTGGGGCAAAACATATGGAGGATATGATGTAGATGAAGGATCACAGCTATGGGAACTCCCCGACCACGGATTTATTCTTTCCGGGCAAACAGAGAGTTTCGGGTCAGGAGGCGATTGCCCTCCGATTGGTCCCTGCCGGGATTATTACCTGATAAGAACCGATCAATATGGCGATACTGTCTGGACAAAAGCATATGGATTACATGGTTCGCAAGAATGGACACAGGGAGTTTTGGTAACTGAAGATGAGGGCTTTGTGATTTTCGGCCAATCGGAAACCTTAGACTATTTGTGTTCTTATCTTGTTAAAACAGACTCAGACGGGTATTGCCCGTGTAACAGTTTTAGTACCAATACTATTGTCGCAAACGCTGTTTTCGAAGTTTCATCACGCGGAAGGACGTCGCACGGAATCATTGTTTCTTCGACAAGTACCGCTGTTTTGGATATCGATATCGAGCTGGACAGTTCATTATGTTTGCCGGTTGGGATTCAAGAGCAGGTTGCAGAACAGGTAACGATCTATCCGAATCCCGCAACTGCTAATTTACATATCGATCTTCCCGGAAAATTGACAGGTCAGCAGAATAATATAAAACTATACGACCAGCTTGGCAGGGAGCTCATTTCCAGTACATTACCTCCTGGAACTTACGATATCGATATCGATCTTTCCGGAATCCCGAATGGAATTTATGTTTTGCGGATTTTTAATTCAGATGCTGATCTCACCTCAAGAAAAATCGTGATCAACAAATAATCTCATTATGAATTAAACCCCTCCGGGGTTTTCGGAACGGATTGGATCATCTCGTTTCTACAATAATGGATGCCCTACGGGCAATAGCTCCTGTTTTTCAAAGTTCCCCAGTTCCATGCATCCACACCTCCATGCCCCCATGCCCCAACGCCTCCACACCTCCATGCCTCCATGCCTCCATGCCTCCAACTACTGATCCTCCGCAAACCACTCCGCATAAGAGCTCGGCGTTTCCCTGAGCCGGAGGCTGTGCAATTTTAATCGGGAAGGGAGAAGCTTTGTGATCTGATCTGCAATATCGGCAATCATGTTTTCTGTGGTGGGCTGGTAGGGTGTTACCACGATCTTGTCATAATTACTGGTCAGCATGTCCATCAGGTCTTTCGGGGTATCCGCGTTCAGCACCAGGGAGTGGTCGAATTTGCTGACAATGCTTTCCCGGATGATGTTCTTCAGGTCTTTGAAATCGATGAGCATGCCGGTTTTCGGGGAATCCTGGTCCGGGATGGGTGTTCCTTTTATTGTGACCACGAGGGTATATGAATGGCCGTGTATGTTCTTGCAAAGCCCGTCGTACCCGAGTAAAGCGTGGGCCATGTCGAAGTTGAATTCCTTACTTATTCTTATTATTGTCATTTGTGGTCATTTATAGTCATTGATGGTCATTGATTGAATAATGC
Source organism: uncultured Bacteroidales bacterium (assembly GCA_964447005.1). GTDB lineage: Bacteria > Bacteroidota > Bacteroidia > Bacteroidales > JAGOPY01 > JAGOPY01. Next base: position 73,506 of record CAYUQP010000013.1, on the reverse strand, counting down.
AGCTAAGAGCTTGTAGCTTGCGGCTTGCAGCTTGCGGCTTGCAGCTTGCGGCTTGCAGCTTGTGGCTTGCAGCTTGTGGCTTGCAGCTTGTGGCTTGCAGCTTGTGGCTAGCATCCCGCAAAACTAAAAGATTTTAAGATACTGCAACACCATCACGATACTCACCATGATCAGGCCGGTGCCGCCCAGCAATTCTGCCGATCTTCCCAGGCTGATCATGCCGCGCTTCCCGAGCCGGATCCCGATAACTGTCACCAGGAAAACCATCGCGAAAAGAAACCCGCAGAGCATGAGTATTTCTTTATATACAATTCCGAGGCCCATGCCAAGCAGCGCGGTGTTGATGCTGGTGACAAAAGCAAATCCCAGGAGTATCCTGTTGTCTTCCACAGCCATGGTGCGCTGCTCCCTTCCAAAACGCCGGGAGTCAAGAAAGATCCTTGCCCCGATGAAAAAGACGACCATCGCGGCAACTGGAAATGCCATGCTTTGAAGCAAGCCTTTGATCCCGAACCCGATCACCCATCCCAGGGCAAGCATTGCCACCTGGAACAATGCAAAAACCACCGCGATCTTCAAGGCTTCTTTAACAACAACACAGCGGTACACACTGGTGTTCAGCGCCACGGAAAAAGGAACGAGACTAACGAGGAATGTGATGAGTATTATCGGGAGGAGGACCATAAATTTTAAATTCTAAATTCTAAATTCTAAATTCAAGATTCTAGATTCTAAATTCTAAATTGATTTTTTCAAGCCACCTTGCATCCACCTCGTCGAACGAACCGAATTCCCTGCTGTCGATGTCCAGCACACCGATGATTGCACCGGTGCTGTCTTTCAGCGGTACCACGATCTCGGAATTGGACCGGGAGTCGCACGCGATATGGCCCGGGAATTCGTGAACATTAGGGACGACCAGGGTTTCGCCGCGGTTGATGCCGGCCCAGCAAACGCCGGTGTCCTTTTTCAGTTTAATGCAGGCCAGGCTGCCCTGGTATGGGCCTACGATCAGTTCGCCGTTATCGAGCAGGTAAAAGCCAGTCCAGAAGAAATAATCCATCTTGTGGTGCAGCACCGCCACGATCGTCGCCATGTGAGCTATCGCGTTCGGATTGTCTTTCAGCAAATCCTGAAGCTGGTCATAAATCCGCCGGTATCGTCTTTCTTTTTGTGTTGATGTCATGTTTTTTTTAGAAGTCAGAAGTCAGAAGTCAGAATTATTTTCTTTGCTTCTGTCTTCTGTCTTCTGTCTTCTGTCTTCAAAATTAAACATTATCTTTATCCCACAAACCAAATCATATCTCTATGAAATCGATAAAAGGAACTCAGACTGAAAAAAACCTCCTGAAAGCATTTGCCGGTGAATCGCAGGCACGCAACCGCTATGATTTTTATGCGAAACAGGCGAAAAAGGAAGGCCTGGAGCAGATTGCAGCCATTTTCGAAGAAACAGCCGAGAATGAACGTTCGCATGCCAAGCAATTCTTTAAATTCCTTGAAGGCGGCATGGTGGAGATTACTGCCTCCTACCCTGCCGGCGTGATCGGCAATACCCTTGAAAACCTGAAAGCTTCCGCCGAGGGGGAAAACGAGGAGTGGACGCATCTTTACCCGGAATTTGCCCGGATCGCTGAAGAAGAAGGCTTCAAGCAGGTTGCAACGGCTTTCAAGATCATCGCGAAAATTGAAAAAGCGCATGAGGAGCGTTACAACAAGCTTTATTCCAACCTTGAATCAGGCAAAGTCTTTGAACGCGAGGGCAAAGTGGTCTGGAAATGCCGCGTTTGCGGTTACCTGCACGAAGGCAAAAAACCGCCGCAAAATTGCCCGGCATGTGCCCATCCGCAGGCCTATTTCGAGTTACAGGCGGAAAACTACTGATTATTAATTTTAAATTTTAAATTCTAAATTTTAAATTCGGGTATTAATTTAGAATTTAAAAATTTAAAATTTAAAATTTCTCCAACTCCACCGTGAAATGCCGTAATATCGGCGCCTCCCTGACGATCCGAAGCCCGTTGGTAATCTCATCCCGGCGGTCCCAGATATTTTTCAGGCAGGCGGCTACATAATCCATGTGGTTATTGGTGTAAGCGCGACGCGGGATGGTAAGGCGCATCAGCTCTAATTTCGGATACCTGTTTTCACGGGTCACCGGGTCGCGGTCGGCAAGCAAGGTACCGATCTCAACCGCCCTGACGCCGCCTTCGAGATACAGTTCCACAGCCAGGGTCTGTGCCTGGAACTGCTCCTTCGGCACCTTCGGCAAAAACTTCCTGGCATCCACAAAGATGGCATGGCCGCCAAAAGGCTGCTGCACCGGGATGCCATAGTCCATCAGTTGCTTGCCCAGGTAAGCCACCTGTTCGATCCGGGTTTCCAGGTAATTGAATTCGGTGCCTTCATAAAGCCCCTGGGCCAGCGCATTCATATCCCTGCCCGACATCCCTCCGTAAGTGATATATCCTTCAAAAAGTATGTTAAAAACACTGGCTTTCTTGAACAGATCCTCATGCCTGAACGCGATGAACCCGCCCATGTTGACGATAGCATCTTTTTTGCTGCTCATGGTCATGGCGTCGGCATAGCCCATCATTTCCTTGACGATATCGCGGATCGAGATATGCTCGAAGCCCTTTTCGCGTGTTTTGATGAAATAGGCATTCTCGGCAAAACGGGCGCCGTCGAGAACCACCAGTGTACCATATTTTTTAGCCAGTTCTGACACGGCTTTCAGGTTTTCCATCGAGACCGGCTGACCGCCCGGTGTGTTACAGGTCACCGTCACGATGATCATCGGGATCTTTTCTACCGGGTAAGCTTTCAGCACCTCCTCCAGCTTTTCAAGATCGATATTTCCTTTGAACGGATGATAAACCGATGTATCGTAAGCTTCCCTGATGGTGCAGTCGACCGCGGTGGCATGCCGGAATTCGATGTGCCCTTTCGTGGTATCGAAATGGGCATTACCGGGAATAATATTTCCTTCTTTAATTAAGACTGAAAACAGGACATTTTCAGCAGCTCTTCCCTGGTGCGTCGGCAAAAAATAATCAAAACCGAGCACGGTCAGGATGGCTTCTTTCATGTTGAAATACGAGGAAGCGCCGGCGTAGCTCTCATCCCCCACCATCATGGCCGACCATTGCTGGTCGCTCATGGCCCCGGTGCCGGAGTCGGTCAGCAGGTCGATAAAAACATGCCCGCTGTGAAGGTTGAAAAGGTTGTACTTCGCTTCCCTGATCCACTGTTCCCTCTCCGCTTTCGTGCTCCGGTATAGGGACTCGACCATTTTTATTTTGTATGATTCTGCAAAAGGCAACTTCATAAATAAATTTTGAATTTTAAATTTTAAATTTTGAATTAGGAACCCTGGAACTCTGGAACCTGGAACCCGGAACCCGGAACCTGGAACTCAGGAACAGTGAAACTCGTCCCGGTTCTTAAGATTGAGGAAGAAAAGCTTTTTCGATATGAATTGCCTGTAAATCATTAAATAATGCAAATCTTGAACAGCCAAAAATAAAAATTTTTTACTTTTAAAAAATTGCAACCCTGGAAAAAAATTTTTGTCTTTTTAATTGAATCTCTTAAACATAAAACCGGAAGTGGAGCAGGCAGATATCAACAAGGATATCATTGAACGCAGCAAAAAAGGCAACAGGCAGGCCCAGTACCAGCTTTATAAGTTGTACTCAAAGGCTATGTTCAATATCTGCTTCAGGATGATGAACGACCGCTCTGACGCCGAGGACATGCTTCAGGAGTCATTTTCCGAAGCATTCAGGCGGCTCGACAGCTTCCGCTTCGAATCCACTTTCGGCGCATGGCTGAAGATGATCGTCATCAATAAATGCATTAATGAGATAAAAAGAAAAAAAGCGCAACTGGAGTTCTTTGATGACATGTCGCCTTTTGAGGATGAAGAGGACCTGGCGGCCGAACAGGAAACCGGCCTTTCCCCCGAACGGATCAAAAAGGCCATGGACGGATTGCCCAAAGGCAGCCGCATGATCTTCTCCCTTTATCTGCTGGAGGGCTATGACCACCAGGAAATATCGGAAATACTGAACATCAGCGAATCCAACTCAAAGACCCAGTACATGCGCGCAAAACAACGGATTAAAGAAATCTTAAAAGCTCAGACCTATGAGTCCTGACAAATTAGAAAAATATATCCTGGATCATCGCGAAGCGTTCGATGACCTGGAACCGGATCCTTCGGTATGGGAGCGGGTCGATACACGCAAAGCCCCCGTGATCAGGATCAACTGGAAGGGTATCGCCTGGAAAGCGGCAGCGGTGGCTGCGATCTTCGTGGCATCCTATTTCTTCCATGATTTTATGGCTTCCAGGAATCAGCACGACCGAATGCTGATGGGGAAGTCCGGCGAAGAAGCTTCTCCGATGGTCAGGGAGCTGATCGAAGCAGAGGCTTATTACTCTGCCCGGATCAACCTTAAGAAAGATGAGTTGTACCAGCTTGCAGGCTCAAATCCGGACCTGCGCAGGGAAGTCGATATGGAACTGGTTGATCTTGACCAGGTTTACAATGATCTTAAGGAAGACCTCAAAGATAATGCTGCCAACGAAGAAGTCATCGAAGCGATGATACAGAACTACCGCCTGAAGCTCGACATACTTGAAGAAATGCTGGTGGTGCTTAAACAATCCAATGAATCTCAAAATGAAAAAGAACATGAAGGCACTCTCGAATTATAAGATCCTGCTGGTTTCCGCCTGCCTGGCACTGGCCCAACCGATGCTGGCGCAGACCTACCAGAACAGCCGCTCGGTGAGGGAAGCCTACCGCGTCAACTCAAATACCGAGATACAGGTCGTCAACAAGTATGGCGATATCCACCTTATCCCCTGGCAAAAGGATTCGGTGGTATTCGAGATCGACCTGACCGTCACCTCCAACAAGCAGTCGAAGGTTGATAAGATCTTCGATTATATCGATTTCGATTTCAAAAACACCGCGTATTACGTGATTGCGCAGACCGTTTTTGAAGGGCAGGATAATATCTGGAGCGAAATGGCCGACGTCGCCGGCACCATTTTCAGCAGCGGAACCAGGACGCAGATCGATTACACCGTTTACTTCCCGGCAGCCAATGATGTCAGGATCGATAATAAATTCGGTAACATTTACACCACCGATCACACCGGAAAGGTTGATATTACTCTTTCGAATGGCGACATGAAGGCTCATGCCTTTGACGGTCCGACCAGGCTGAATATTGAGTTCGGAAACGTATCCGTCAACCGGGTCATCAATGCCAGCATCTCCCTTGGCTATGCCGAATTCAACCTGGAGGAAGCCGGCGAGCTGAGCTTCGAGAGCCGTTCTTCTAAAATTTACCTGACCGCTTGCGAAAAATTGCAACTGAATTCAAAGCGCGACCGTTTCTATGTCAAATCCGTGGGAGAAGTGGCCGGTGAAGCCTTCTTTTCCTATCTTAACTTTGATAAAGTCCTTTCGAAGATCAACCTGAAAACAAACTACGGGGACGTTAAAGTGCTTGCCATATCAGAGAAATTCATGCGCATGGACTTCAACTCCCAGTATTCCGACCTGAATATCTACCTTGATAAAGATCACCTTTTTGAATTCGAGATCACCAGGGATGATAAATCCCAGGTCATGGCTTCGGCGACGATTCTCACAAAGAATGAAGAGCCCGTAGCCGGGATGGATAAAACCTTCCGTTCCACGATCACGGCGGGGCAGGCAAACCGGCCAAAAGTGCCCGTGGTCATCAGCATTAAATCAGGAAAAGTTTATCTCCTGTAAAAGATTATTTTAAAAAAATGTAACCCTTTTTAAACTTCGTTGTCTTTAAATTTAAATCAAGAATCTTAAAAATATGAAAACAAGAATTTTTACCATGGGATTTATAATGACGATGACGCTAATGCTCACCGGATGTTATAAATGGCACCATGTTGAAGGAAATTACGATGTTGACACTGAAATCAGGCAACTCCCGGAATTTAAGGAAGTTCATAATGAGGGTGAATTTGATGTTTACATTATCCAGGATGGTTTCAGTGAAGTTGAGATCGAGGCTGAATCTAACCTGATCCCGTTGATCAGAACGCGTATCCAGGGCTCCAGGCTGGTTATCGACACGAAAGACAACCTGGACCCGAATTTTCCGATAAACGTTTACGTGCATACTGGGGAGTTAAGGGAGATCAGGCTGAGTGGTTCAGGAAAGATCGAAGCAAACAGCATTGTTACCGATGATATCGATATAGACCTTTCCGGTTCCGGCTACATGTTTTTTGGCGGCACGGGTGATTTCGTGGATTGTAAGCTTTCAGGCTCGGGTGATATCGAACTTGATCTTAATTGCAACAAATTAGAAGCTGATATCAGCGGCTCCGGAAGTATCAATGCCTCGGGCTATGCAGATGAAGGCGATTTCGGAATTTCCGGATCAGGTTCCATCAATGCGTATGAATTCATGCTGCAGGAATGCCATGCAGGGATCTCCGGTTCCGGAAACATGTACCTGGCGGTTGAAGATCAGCTCTGGGTCACTATCTCCGGCAGCGGCAATGTGTACTATTTGGGTAACCCTGCCCTGCAGATCAATGTCACCGGCTCCGGCACAGTAATTCATCCCTGATAACCAAAATTTCTTTATTGCAATGAAATTCGCAACCAAAACATTATTTCTGATCATGCTGGCTTTGATGACCAGCCAGGCCTTTTCGCAAGACAATATAAAACAGGCCGGTTTCAGGTTCGGAAACACCACCGGCTTCACAGGCAGAGTAATCACTGAAGACAATTTCGCCATGGAAGGCATCCTCGGGTTCCGGAACGGAGGCATCCAGCTTTATGGTTTGTTTGAAGCCAGGAAACCGCTTTACCTGAACCGGGTCGACAATATGTTCCTTTACTTCGGAGGGGGCGCTCATATCGGGTATGTTCGCTGGAACGAGTACGACCAGTATTTTGATCCGTATCACAATTATTATGATGATTATTACGACTGGCGTTACGGTGCAGCATTCGGCATCGACGGGATGCTCGGCATGGAATATTCCTTTGTATCAGCACCCATCAGCCTCGCGGTCGATTTCAAGCCGTTCTTTGAATTCTTCGGCCCTTTCCTGATGAGGGTCAATTTCTGGGATTTCGGGTTTCACGTGCGGTACAATTTTTAATGTTGATGTTGAATTTTAAATTTTGAATTATAAACAGTAATTAAATATGAAAACAAGAATTTTTTTAGCAGTATTGATGATCCTAAGTTTGAGTATGGCGTCTTTCAGCCAGGAACGGAGTGGTGATGAGATCAGGACGATTTTCGGGAACAGTGACCGGAAGATCGATCATGGCGGATATGGCGCCTTCACGGTGGGTTATACAGAAATTGACGGAAATGCGGTCTGGACGCTGGGCGGCAGGGGCGGATGGCTGATCGACCACCATGTAACGCTCGGGCTGGCAGGCAAAGGCTTTGTGAATGAAAGTTACATCGAAGGTTACTGGCCCGACCAGGCCGGGTTCCAGGAAGGTTACTACCTGATGGGCGGTTACGGCGGCTTCTTTATCGAACCGATCATTGCACCGTTCTCCCCTGTCCACATTTCATTTCCCATCCTGATCGGCGGCGGCGGCCTGACCCTGAACAAGAATTCGTGGCATGATTATAACTGGGAATACGATCCGTATTACGAACCGTTCGACTGGGATTCCTACTTCGTGTTCGAACCGGGCGTAGAGTTCGAGGTGAACGTGGTGAAGTTCTTCCGGATCGCACTGGGCGCCTCCTACCGGCTGACCAGCAACCTGCACATGGATTACGTTCCGGAGGATATGATGAACGGCTTCAATGCTTCGATGACGATGAAGTTCGGGAAGTTCTGAACCTTTAGTTAATTTCCACGCGAAGGACGCAAAGAATGCGCGAAAAACGCAAAGGGTGTATTTTTCAAACAGCCTTTGCGTTCTTTGCTTTAACTTTGCGTTCTTTGCGTGAAATTTGAATGTCAACCCTTAGGAAAAACTTGAATCATGAGGCTATTTATTATCATTTTTCTTTTTCTGATCATATCTTCAGCTACTGCCCAGTTTGGAAAATATTTCAAAAACCAGACCCTGCGCTATGATTACTATCATTCCGGCAGTGTGGAAGCTGAATATTTTATGAACGATGAATTGATCCTGGAAGGAAAATGGTCAGGCAATAAGAAGAATCTGGTCGATCCGTTCGATTATGGCTCCTGTAAAGTGATGGTTTATGATTCAACGTCCGGAAAGCTTATTTATACGAGGCAATTCTCAACTATGTTTGTTGAGTACCAGGCCACGGAAGAAGCAAAATCACAGTGCGGCAATTTTTCCGAAAGTTTCCTGATGCCGCTTCCGAAAAAAACCGTGAAAGTTGAATTTTACAGTCGGGGCAAGAACATGGAATGGGTGAACCATTACGAAGGGTTTATCAATCCTAAAAAAGATGAAATGAAAATTAAGCCGGAGAACGCCTATCCCTTTGAAACCATCTTGCAGTCAGGAAATCCGGCAAAAAAGATCGACCTGGTGATCCTTCCCGAAGGTTACACAGAAGCTGAGATGCAGAAATTTCTCGACGACTGCACGCGGTTCACCGGTTATTTACTCGAAACAGATCCCTACGGGCGGTTTCTCAAAGATATGAATATCTACGCGGTGATAGCACCCTCGGAGGAATCAGGGACGGACATCCCGGTGGATTCCATCTCCAAAAGCACCCTGCTGGGTTCCAGCTTCAGTACATTCGGCGCTGACCGGTACCTCATGACGTCCGACTTCAAGAAAGTCCGCGACGTGGCTTCAGCCGTTCCTTATGATGCGATCATCATCCTGGTGAACCACCCGCAGTACGGGGGAGGCGGGATCTATAACTATTACGCGATTTCAACCGTCGATCACATCGCTTCAGGCTTTGTCTTCACCCATGAATTCGGGCATTCCTTTGCCGGTCTCGGAGATGAATATGAAGGTTCCGGATCCAATGATGAAGATATTTATTCTTCGGAATTCGAGCCCTGGGAACCCAATATCACCACCCTGGCCGATTTTGATGCCAAATGGAAAGACATGCTTCCTGAAGGCACATCCATCCCCACCCCGGTTAATGATGATTGGAAAGGTAAAGTCGGGGTTTTCGAAGGAGCGGGATACATGAAACAGGGAGTCTACCGCCCTTACCTTGATTGTTCCATGAACGTGATCAAATTCAACAACTTCTGCCCGGTTTGCCAGCGGGCGATTGCCGGGATGATTGGGTATTATACTGGTCATTAGTCACTGGTCATTAGTCACTGGTCACTGGTCACTGGTCACTGATAATTTGCTAATGACTAATGACCATTGACCAATGACTATTGACTATTTGCTGTAATTCCAACTATTTTTGTACTTTTGCGCTGTTATTTTTTTAACAATTCCACTGAATTTATTAATTTTCAATCTAATACAAGAAAATGCTCAAGAAATTATCTGATCTTCACGATCTGGTTAAAAGCAAACAGCAGACGAAACGGCTGGTGCTGGCGGTTGCTCATGACGAACATTCCCTCGAAGCGGTCAATGCAGCGGCAAAAAAGAAATATATCGATGCGATCCTGGTAGGCAATGCGGCCGAGATCAAAAGGATCGCCGAGAAGAACAAAAAGATCGATCTCAACCAGTTTGAGATCATCAACGAAGTCAGTGATTCGGAAGCGGTGGCCAAGGCGGTGAAGCTAGTGCACTACGGCGAAGCTGATATCCTGATGAAAGGAAATGTCGGCACGGCAACGCTGCTGAAAGGTGTCCTGAACAAAGAATGGGGATTGCGGAAGAATGAAGTGCTGTCGCACATCGCCATCTTTGAGGTCCAGGCTTACCACCATAAGCTGATCTCGCTGACCGACGTGGCCATGAACATCGCGCCGGACCTGAACACCAAGATCGGTATCCTGAACAATTCCGTGGAATTTTTACGGGTGCTGGGCGTCAGCGAACCGAAAGTCGCCGTGCTGGGCGCTGTGGAGCTGGTGAACGAAAGCATGCCCGCCACGATCGACGCGGCGCTGCTTTCGAAGATGGCTGAGCGCGGCCAGATCAAGAACTGCATCATCGACGGGCCGCTGGCGTTCGACAACGCCATCAGCGCCGAGAGCGCCAAGCACAAAGGGATCAAGAGCGTGGTGGCCGGTGAGGCCGACCTGCTGCTGCTTCCCGACATCGAAGCCGGCAACGTGCTTTACAAGGCATTCGTGTTCTTCGCGAAGGCGAAAGTGGCGGCCGTCGTGCTGGGTGCCCGCGCCCCGATCGTACTCACCTCTCGCTCCGACTCGGAAGAATCGAAACTGGACAGTATTGTGCTGGCAGCGGCAATTGCCTGACCCTCCTGCCTCACCCCCTAACCCCCTCTCCAAATCGGAGAGGGGGAATGAGTATCAAAATAATTTAAAACTAATAATATAAAATTTAAAATTTCACGGTGGACAACGTTTACATCATCGCAATCAACCCGGGTTCAACCTCTACTAAAATAGCGGTATACCACAACAAGGAGTGCATCTTCGAAGAAAATATCAAGCACAGTGCGGAAGATCTGGCCCCGTTCGATAAGATCACGGACCAGTTCGAATTCAGGAAGAAAGTGATCCTGGAACGGCTCAAACTGGCGAAAATTGAGCCTGACAAGGTCAGGGTCATCATGGGTCGCGGGGGACTGGTATATCCCATTGAATCCGGCGTTTACCGGATCAATGACCAGATGAAGCACGACCTGGTCCAAAGCCCCGTCGGAGAACACGCCAGCAACCTGGGTGCTTTCATTGCAGAAGATCTTGCGAAGGATTTTCCCAACGCGGAGGCTTTCATCTGCGATCCGGTGGTCACCGATGAAATGACGGAAATCGCCCATGTCGGCGGGCATCCGATCCTGCCCCGCCGCTCCGTTTTCCACGCGCTGAACCAGAAAGCCACGGCCCGTCGGCATGCCACGGCTGTCGGGAAAAAATACGAAGAGCTGAACCTGATCGTGGTGCACCTTGGCGGCGGCATCAGTATCGGCGCGCACGAAAAAGGCCGCGTTATCGATGTCAACCATGCCATCGGCGGAGAAGGGCCGTTCTCCCCGGAGCGTGCCGGCGGCGTATCGGTGATCGACGCCGTCAGAATTGCTTACAGCGGCAAATACACTGAAAAAGAATTCACCAAAATGCTCATCGGCAATGGCGGCTTATGCGCCCACCTGGGCACCAACAACGCCTACGAAGTGGAACAGCGGGTGAAAAAAGGCGATGAGCAGGCCACGCTGATCTACGAAGCGATGGCTTACCAGGTTGCAAAATTTACCGGCTCCATGTCGGTCGCCCTCAAAGGAAAGGTCGACGGCGTCCTTATTACCGGCGGGATTGCCTATGACAAATGGTTTGTCGGAAAACTGCGTGAATACGCCGAATGGATCGGTCCTTTCTTTATCTATCCCGGTGAAAACGAAATGGAAGCGCTGGCATCGAACGGGCTGCGGGTGGTTCACGGGGAGGTGGAGGTGAAAGAGTACAAGAGGTAGTTACTAGTTCCAGGTTCCAGAGTTCCAGAGTTCCAGGTTCATAAACTCCTATCGTCTTACAGTCTTACAGTCTTACAGTCCTTTCAGTACTTCACGATCTTTCCCATTGTCGATGGTCGATGTTCGATGTTCGATGTTCGATAGAAGTAGATACCCGCAGGCAGGTTTGTCGCATCCCACCTGACCACCTGGCCACCTCATAATTTCATAACGTCTAATAAATTCTTTTTACTATTTTTACCGCACTTAATCAATGCTTCACAAATAAATTCCTCATGAGAAAACTGTTACTGCTGCCAGTACTGGTGTTACTGTCATTTACTTTAGCTCATTCCCAGCATTTTACATTTACAGGCAATTACACTGAAAAAGGCTTTGAGGTCCTGCAATCCAACCCGCAAAAGATTTCGATGGCTTTTTCAATCCGGGAATTTGATCTGACGGATATGGCCGTTAACCGTGAATCATTGAAAAAGATCGATTTGCCCGGTCATTTCCTGCCCAATGACGAAGGCATGCCCGACCTACCGGGAACCGGTCATTTGCTTGCAATTCCCCAGGGTTCCACGGCCAGATTGCGGATCACGGGCTTGCAAACCGAGACCCTGCAGAACATCGAACTGGCGCCGGCGCCAAGGATTCCGAAAACTACGGAGAACGGGCCTTTGTTCTATGCAAAAAACCAGTCGGTCTATAATACAAATGCTTTTTATCCGGCCAATCCGATTAATATTTCCGGACAGACACAAATCCGTGGCGTCGATGTCGTGATGCTCGGGATCACCCCTTTCCAGTATAATCCTGTAACAAAAGAACTGATCGTCCTGAAAGACGTTGAGATCGAGGTAGTCTTTGAAGGCGGCAACGGCCAGTTTGGCGACAACCGCCTCCGCAACCGCTGGTGGGACCCGCTGCTGGCAGATATGCTATTAAATTACGTGCAACTACCTGCTCCCTCCCCCGTATGGGGGAGGGCCGGGGTGGGGGCCGAATACCTGATTATCTGCCCCGACGATCCCACATTCCTCGCCTGGGCCGACACGATCCGGATGTTCAGAAGCAAGCAGGGGATCAGCACCGGAATTGTCACCACTTATGAAATGGGAGGAAATACGGTCAACAATATCAGGACGTACATCAACAACGCCTACAACACGTGGGACATTCCGCCGGCAGCCATACTTATTCTTGGAGACTACGGCACCAGCGGTAACACGGTGGTATCCCCTATCTGGGACAGTTACTGTGCTTCCGACAATATCTTCGGCGACGTCAACAACAATGACCTTCCCGATATCGTGATGTCGAGGATCCCGGCGCAGAATGCCACCCACCTGGAAACTATGATCGGCAAATTCATCAGCTACGAAACCAACCCTCCCACCAGCCCGGATTATTACATTCATCCCGTCACAGCTTTGGGATGGCAAACTGAGCGCTGGTTCCAGGTATGCATTGAAGTGGTCGGGGGCTTTTTCAGGAATGAACTGGGAAAAGATCCCGTCCGTGTTAACGCGATATACGACGGCAACCCAAGTGTCGATCCCTGGTCCACCGCGCCCAACACAAACACCATCATGAACTACTTCGGGCCGAACGGTCTGGATTACATCCCGGCATCGCCTTCCGCACTCGGCGGATGGAGCGGCGGCACCAGCAACCAGATCAACAGCGCGATCAACAATGGCTCATTCCTGCTGCTTCACCGTGATCACGGCTATGAACAGGGCTGGGGCGAACCGGCATACAGCAACAGCAGCCTCGGCGGCCTCAACAACGAGGACCTCACCTTCGTGTATTCAGTCAATTGCCTCACCGGGAAGTTCAACTGGAGCGGCGAATGCTTTGCGGAAGGCTTCTACCGCCAACCTAAACGGGCGTTTGGAATCATTGCTGCATCGGAAGTCTCTTATTCATTTGTCAACGATACTTATGTGTGGGGCGCATTTGACAATATGTGGCCTAACTTCATGCCTTCCTACGGCACAAATCCCGCCTCCCGCGGGCATCTGCCGGCCTTCAGCAACGCAGCCGGGAAATTTTTCCTGCAGCAATCCGGCTGGCCATATAATACCGGGAATAAAGAAGTGACCTACCACCTGTTCCATCATTTCGGCGATGCGTTTTCTTCGCTGTATTCCGAAGTGCCCCAGGAATTGCTGGTCATCCATAATGATGTGCTCATGGGCGGCTCAGCCGTCTTCACGGTGCAGGCCGATTCCGGCTCGCTCATCGCTTTATCGGTCGGAGGGGAAATTATCGGTGTCGCAGATGCGACCGGCGAACAGCAAAATATCGAAATACTGCCCCAGCTTCCCGGCACACTGGTTGACCTGGTGGTCACCAAAACGAATTGTTTCCGATATGAAGCCTCGTTGATGGTCATTTCGCCCAACGCCCCGTATGTGATATATGAGGACCACCTGCTGAACGACCAGGCGGAAAACGGTGACGGATTGATGGACTATGCTGAAAATATTTCACTTAGCCTTACCTTGCAGAACATCGGCAGCGTGGATGCGGCAAATATTACCGTGACGCTTACCTCCGCCGATCCTTACGTGCTGATCCCCGATTCGACGGAATATGCCGGCAGCATCCCGGGAAACCAGGACCTCACCCTGGCTGATGCCTTTGAACTGGCCGTAGCCGACACCATCCCGGACGGACATAACGTGTTTTTCACCGTAAAATCCGATGACGGGGATTCAACCTGGTATTCAGAATTTTACATCACATCCCATGCACCGGAACTAGAATTCACCGGCTTCACGATCGATGATTCGGAAGAAAACAATAACGGCCGGATCGATCCGGGCGAGACCGTGAAAATAGAGCTGGAAATCAAAAATGCCGGGTCATCGGCAACCTTCGACGCAGTCACCAGCCTGACAAGCGCTGATGATTACATCACGATCCTCTCCGGGCCGCAGGAAGGCGGTGACCTGGTCCCGGATGAAACAGGGATGCTTTCATTTTATGTATCGGCCGATGAATCAACCCCGGGAGGATACAACGCATCTTTTGACGTAGAGATCAACGCGATGCACAACCGCCAGGGACAGGGCAGTTTTAACAGTATCATAGGACAATTCAGCGCACTGGTATTGGACCTTGATCCCAATAATCATTCAGCCCCGGCCATCGTTCAATCCTTCGGCGAGATGGACCTGATCACCGAATATGCCACTTCCTTGCCGGCTAACCTGAAGAACTACAAATCCGTTTTCGTTTGTCTGGGTATTTATTATTCAAGCCATGAACTAACTGAAGCCGAGGCGCTTATTTTGAAGGACTATCTTGAAGACGGCGGAAAGCTCTACATGGAAGGCCGGCTCACCTGGTACACAGACGATCAGACCAGCCTGCATCCCATGTTCAACATCACCACCGAAGCGATGAACTGGTTTGAATATGACAGTATCAGCGGCATTCCGGGAACCTTTACCGAAGGAATGCTTTTCGATTATGATATGACCCAGCCGTACAACAATTATTTCCTGCATGCCACGCCGCCAGCTTACGAGCTTTTCAGGTCCCTTCCCGATGACCGGGCGCTGATGGTGGCCTATGACGCCGGTGATTACAAGACGATCGGCTCCAGCATGGAGTTCGGCGGACTGGTGGATGGCCAGCATCCTTCGACCCGCAGGGAATTGCTGAGCCGGATCCTGGGATTTTTCGGCGACATCATGACGGAAACCGGTGAATTCCAGCCAATCCGTACCGGGATCCCTGTAAAGGTTTTTCCGAATCCTGCATCTGATTTTGTCCGGTTCAGTTTCAGCATGAAGGAATCAGGCCCTGTAAAGCTTGAAATTGCAGACCTGACCGGACGCGTCATAGCCCGCTCGTTTGAAGGCAGCCTTCTAAAAGGAGACCAGGAAATTACATGGCATTTTGCTTTTAAGAACAATATTTCTGAAGGAATTTATCTTTATAAGATAATTACAGGAACTGAAATCCAACAAGGTAGATTCATCATAAAAAAATAAATAGTAATTTTGCAACCGCAACGGAAAATCCACTAAATCAATTCACTTTATACCAATAAGCATGAAAAAATTCTTCCTTCTCACTATTGCCGCCCTGATCATGAGCAGCGGTTATGTTTTCAGTCAGACTGAAGCGCAGCGTCAACAAGACCGCGAGAAAGCAAACCAGTTCAACTCCCGGGTTGACAACAATAGGTACTGGAAAAAAATGGCAGCATTAGGTCTTGCCAAACTTAACGGGGTAAAGCCTGTCAAACCGGCCAGTTACACCGGTAGCGAGATCAGGGCCTTCAGTGTCCTGACCGAAGACTCACCCGATGTCCCGGTAGCAGGAAGCAGTTCTACCCAGAGCGAGAACTCGATGTTCGTGAACCCGAATAACACCGAGAACGTGATCAATTCGAACAACTCGACACAAAACCCGGTGGGCTCCCTTTATGGTGCCAACAGCATCGAATCGTTTGATGCGGGACTGACCTGGGACGGTTCCGTGCAGGGTGCAGGTGGCTCCAACTCAGGAGATCCGGTCGCCCTGATCGACCTGGACGGTAATTACTACATCGGCGCGATCAGCAACAGCGGTGGCCAGCAGGTGTCAAAATCCACCAACCAGGGCCAATCCTACACGGTTTACAATGTTGCCAACTCAAGCGGCGGCGGACTGCTCGACAAAAATCACATGTGGGTCGACAACAGCCCGACCAGCCCTTATGAAGGATATTTATACAATGCATGGACTGACTTCGGCGGCCCTGCAAACAATGATATCGGCTTTTCACGTTCCACTGACGGTGGCGTCACCTGGTCATCGCAGGTGAACGTCAGCGGTGCGGTGAATGCAGGAAGCCACTGCCAGGGGGTGAATATCAACACCGGCCCCAACGGCGAAGTTTACGTCATCTTCTCCATTTATGATGGCTGGCCGACCGATGAAACAGCGATCGGAATGGCGCGTTCCTTCGACGGTGGTGCCACTTTTGAACCCGCAACCCGTGTCATTAACAACACCCGCGGGATCAGGAATTCAAGCATCAACAAAGACATGCGTAAAAACTCCTTCCCCAGCATGGCGGTCGACATCAGCGGCGGAGAATATGACGGCAACATATATATAGTCTGGGCCAACATTGGTGTCCCCGGAGTTAATACCGGCAGTGATGCCGATGTTTATATGGCCCGTTCGGAAGACCAGGGTGTTACATGGTCAACTCCGGTCCGCGTGAACCAGGATCCAAGCGGACTGGGCCGCAAGCACTGGTTCCCATGGATTACCTGTGACCCGGAAAACGGTATCCTCAGCGTGATCTTCTATGACGACCGAAACGTAGGCGGAGGCCAGGCAGAAGTTTATTGCGCCAATTCAAATGATGGCGGAGAGACCTGGGAAGATTTCAAGGTCAGTGACGTGGCATTCACCCCCAGCCCTATCCCCGGACTGGCTGACGGCTACATGGGCGACTACCTGGGCATCAACGCACGCGGCGGCTGGGTGTTCCCGGCCTGGGCCGATAACCGCACCGGTACTGTTATGAGCTACTGTTCCCCTTACGAAACCAACCCCCTCAGCAAACCGCTGGACCTAACTGCTTCAGTCACTTTTGAGACCGGCATATCCGACCTGCAGTGGAGATTCAATGAAGCCCCGCTTTTCAGCCACTTCATCATTTATCGCGCCGACGATTCCATTGGAATGGCCACTGATACCGTATACAGTGATCAATTGCCCGATTATGGCATTTACCAATACCAGGTAACCGCACGATATAGTGATGGCAACGAATCCAGCGCAACCTCGGCCAGCGTTCAGTGGGGCGATGCACAGATCAGCGTCTACCCGATGGCAATCAATGAGCTTCTATTGCCTGACAGCTCGGTAACCCGTATGGTTACCATCAGCAACATCGGTCAGCTTGAAATGAACTATAATATCAGCATGTTCATCCCCAGTACTGATAATGATCCCAAGGCTTACTGCTATGCTTCCGGTGGTTGCGACGAATACATCAGCAGGGTCCAGTTGAATGAAATCGACAACCTGAGCCAATGTACTGAATATGGTGATTATACAGCATTGTCCACTACTATGTCGGTCGGAATGTCTTACCAGATGGTGGTAACCAATGGTAACACTTCCTATCCGGATGACCAGTGCGGTGCCTGGGTCGACTGGAATCAGAACGAAGAGTTTGAAGACAATGAGGCCTGTATGGTCACCGGTTCTCCGGGAGTCGGACCATATTTAGTAACCATCACTCCCCCGGTAGGTGCTGTTCCCGGCGAAACCCGTCTGCGCACCCGTATCACTTACTACCAGACGCCTACTCCTTGCGGATCAACAACCTACGGCGAAGTTGAAGATTATACCGTCAACGTGCTGAGCTGGCTGGTTGCCACACCTGTTGAAGGCACAGTGCAGGCCGGAGAAACATTGGACATCGCCGTTATCCTGAGTGCCGAAGATATGGCCCTGGGAACCTATAATGCCGAACTGACCGTTTACAGCAATGACCCGGATGACCCGGAAGTGATGGTACCGATCACCATGACCGTTGCCGAAGTGGCCGTCACCCTCACCGCAAGTGATGAAAATATCTGCCTCGGCGAAACCGTGGATATTAGTTCAGCCATGACCGGCGGTTCAGGCAGCTTTACTTATACCTGGACCTCCGACCCGGTTGGATTCAGTTCCACTGAGCCGAATATCACGGTTACCCCGGATGTGACAACCACTTATTTCTGCGAGGTTTTTGACGGAACCTATACGGTCAACGACCAGGTGACCATCACGGTGAACCCGTTACCAACCGTCGACCTGGGCGCCGATGCCACAATATGTGCCGGAGAAATGGTTACACTGGATGCAGGAGCAGGCCTGGCTACCTATCTCTGGAGCACCGGCGATACCACGCAAACCATTGAAGTGTCTGAAGCCGGGGAATACTCCGTAGAGGTAGCCAACGAGTTCGGCTGTACCGCAAACGATGCTTATTCCCTGAATGTGCTGCAACTGCCGGTCAAACCGGTCATCACAACCGGCCCGGCCACAGTGGATAATTACATGAGCACCATTTCAACTTATGCCTGTGACCTGGTCACTGACGCAGCAGGTTATGAATGGATTGTGACCCCCGCTGAAGCCGGAACAAAGTCTTCCACCGGCAACACTGCCGAGGTTACCTGGTCAACAGGATATACCGGTTCGGTCACGATCACGGTTGCGGCGATGAACCAGTGCGATACCAGCGAGGTTTCCGATGCTTTCACCACAACGATCTATACGTCAGCCGGCCTGGGTGAAAACACCGCCGGGAAGCAACTGGTCATTTATCCCAATCCAACCGAAGGACAAGTAACTGTGAAACTCCCGGTGCAGAAAACCTTCACCGGCGATGTAACCATCACTGACGCCAATGGTGCCGTAGTCATGAGCAGGTCCGGACTGACCATCCCGGCAGGCGATGTGACCACTCTCGACCTGAGTCCGCTGTCAGAAGGAGTTTACACGGTGAAACTCTCTTCGAACCAGGTTACTTATTACGGAAGGATTATTGTGAAGTAAGAGAGGTTAGTTAACAGCCTCACCCCCTTTACCCCCTCTCTCCCAAGTTACAACCTCACCCCCTAACCCCCTCTCCAATTTGGAGAGGGGGAATAGGGGGCAGGGGGTAAAGGGGGTGAGGTTAAGAAACCGACGGCTTTAGTCGTCGGTTATTTTTTATAAACAGCCTGGACATCTGCACCCAAAAACCATCCAACATTGATTATCTTTGTATTCATATCAAATTTTTAATAAAATGAAAACTTATTCTCTTCTTCTTAATCTATTACTGTCTCTTTTTACAGCTTCTTTACTTATTGCTCAAAAAGCGGATGAAAAGCCCCGGCTGAACAATGCCATCGACAACCAGGGATACTGGAGATGGGCCGCCGAACAGGGCCTGACCGCACCGAATCCCATGCGAAGCGCACCTCCGGCAGTTTTTACCGGTAGCGATATCCGCGCGATATCCGTTCTCACCGAAGACTCGCCCGATGTGGTGCTGATCACCGGCAGCACATCACAGAGTGAAAATTCCGTGTTCGTCAATCCCAATAATCCGGATAATGCCCTGAACTCCAATAATTCAACCAACCAGCCCAGCGGCGGCATCACGTTGTACGGCGCCGATTACCTGTATTCTTTCGACGCCGGGGAAACCTGGGGTGGTTCCATGCAGGGCGCCGGCGGGTCCAACCAGGGTGACCCGACCACTGCGATCGGTAAAAACGGAAGATACTACATCAATTTCATCAGCAATGGCCTGGGCCAGGGTATCGCTTACTCCGACAACGAAGGCGGCACATGGTCCAATGCCACGGTAGCCAACGGCGGTGGCAATACACTGGATAAGAACCACATGTGGATTGACAACAGTTCCACAAGCCCTTACGAGGGCAACCTTTACGTAGCCTGGACACCTTTCGGCGGCCCGAACGACTCCGAAATCGAGCTGAGCCGTTCGACTGACGACGGGGTCACCTGGTCAGCACCGGTTAAAATAAGCCAGGGCGCCAATGCCGGTTACCTTTGCCAGGGCGTGAATATTCAGACCGGCCCTGACGGCGAAGTGTATGCTGCTTTCTGCATTTACGACGACTGGCCATCGGATGAGGACGCCATCGGCTTTGCCCGTTCCTACGACGGGGGCGCAACCTGGGAAGCGTTCCGGGCAATCAATAATATCAAAGGGATCCGAAGCTCCGGCACCGGGAAAAACCACCGGGTCAACGCGTTCCCAGTTATGGCCTGCGACATCAGCACCGGTTCCAACCGCGGCAATATTTACATCACCTGGACGAATAAGGGGGTTCCCGGCACCAACAGCGGCAGCGATATCGACGTTTACATGATCCGGTCGGAAGATAACGGCGACACCTGGTCAGAGCCGATCAGGGTCAACCAGGATCCTTCCGGGATGGGTAAAATACATTATTTCGGGTGGATCACCTGCGATCCCGTAAACGGAGCGCTCAGCATGGTATTCTATGATGACCGTAATGTTACCGGCGGCCAGGTGGAAGTATTCTGCGCCAACTCATTTGACGGAGGGGACACCTGGGAAGACTTCAAGGTGAGTGATGTGGCTTTCTCGCCCTCTCCTATTCCCGGCCTGGCAAGCCAGTACTTCGGCGACTACCTGGGCATCACGGCCAGGGGAGGCAAGGTTTACCCGGTCTGGACCGACAACCGTACCGGCACCGCCCTGACCTACACCTCTCCTTACCAGACCAGCACCATGGTTGCACCGACAGCACTGGTCGCACAACTCACTCAAGAAACCGGCCAGGTTAACCTGTCATGGACCCACTCGGCCGGGCCAACCTTTGACCATTACAACATTTACCGGGGCCTGCTGAAAGTTGGCGAATCGTCACTGCCGACATTTACAGACATGCTTCCTGATTACGGGACCTATAATTACCGGGTCACCGCGTATTACACCATCGAAGGGGAATCGGCACCCGCGATCACCTATGTTCAGTGGGGCAATGCCCAGGCAGTAACCGACCCGGCAGCCATTGAAGTGTTCGTACTTCCTGATCAGACAACATCAGCCACGATGACCCTGACTAACGCGGGGCAACTGCCGCTGCAGTATAGCTCCGCATTCAGCTTTCCTTCCGGCCAGCAGGACAATATTCTGGCCTACTGCACCGGCCTGGGCGGCTGCGGTGAAGGCATCGCCGGGGTGACCTTCGGAACGGTCGGCAACTTCTCGCAATGCAACGGTTACGAAGATTTCTCCGACCAGAGCTTCACGGTGACCAGGGGCGAATCGTTTGAAATTACTGTATATAACACCACCAACATGTATCCTGAAGATGTGTGCGGTATTTGGGTGGACTGGAACCAGGATGAAAGCCTGAGCAACGATGGTACCATAACCGTCAGCGGCTCACCGGGGACCGGGCCTTATACGGCGACGATCACCGTTCCGGAAAATGCAAAGAACGGCGACGCCAGGCTGAGGATCAGGATCAGGAGGGGTGGAACACTCAGCCCCTGCGGTTCAGCACCCAACGGCGAAGTGGAAGATTACTCGGTCAACGTGCTGGGCTGGGTCACTGCCGATCCTACCGAAGGCACGATTGCACCCGGATCAGGGCAGGATATCACCTTTAATTTCAACGCTGAAGGGCTTGACCTTGGAACATACCAGGCAAATTACACCATTGTCAGCAACGACCCGGATGGCGACCTCGTGGTGCCTGTGACCATGCATGTCAACAATGCTTCGGTAAACATCTATACTGAAAAAGACAGTATCTGCCTGGGCAACATTGCAAACCTGAATGCACAGGTAATCGGAGGTTCAGGTTCCTATACCTATTCCTGGACTTCCGATCCGCCCGGATTCACTTCCGACCAGCCTGTTGTGATTGTTTCTCCGGAATTCACCACGACATATTTCGTAGAAGTAAACGACGGGAGCATCATCATCCAGGATGATATCACGATAACAGTGCTTGAAACGCCACAGGCAGATCTTGGTGAAGACATCTACTTCTGCGGCGGGGAAACAGTGACACTTGACGCAGGGCCCGGCTATACTCACTATTTCTGGGCAACAGGTGAAACCACGCAAACCATAACTGTTAATGAAGAAGGTGGGTACTGGGTTGAAGTGACCAACAACTTCGGATGTTCCGACCGGGATACCATTGTTTTGTACAGATATTACCTTCCAAATATAGACCTGGGCCCGGATGATCTGCTCTGCGAAGGCTCTTCGGCCATGCTGTCCGCCGGGACCGGTTTTGTTTCCTATTTATGGAACAATGGTGAAACCAGTTATTATATCAATGTGACCGAACCCGGCGAATACTGGGTGGAAGTGACCGATGAAAACGGTTGCAGCAACCGCGACACTATACTGCTCACCCACTCGCCTGCCCCAAACATCGATCTCGGCGATGACCGGAACTTCTGCGAAGGGACTTCAGTCACCCTTGATGCCGGTTTTAATTTTGAAGGCTATTTATGGAGTAACGGATCCACCAATTCTACCATAGAAGTCTCGGCCCCCGGTGATTACTGGGTTGAAGTGACGGATGCCAATCTTTGCACCAACCGGGATACGGTGATGCTGACCATGGACCCGCTGCCATCAGCACCTGAAACGATTTCCGGGCCGTCGTCAGTGGATAATTTCCAGGAACCGGTCTCCTTATTCACATGTTCTGAGAGCTTAAACGCGAATGTCTATCTCTGGCAGCTTGAACCGGCAGGCGCCGGAACCATTTCGCAATATCCCGGGAACCAGCAGGATATTTCGATCGAGTGGACCGCTGCATTTACCGGAACCGCTACCATCACTGTCAGCGGCATCAATGAATGCGGCGTGGGAATCCCTTCACAGGCCTTCCCTGTGAATGTCTATTCCTCGCAGGATATTTCAGAGAAATTTGCGGTCAGCGGAATTAAATTGTTCCCAAATCCGAATGACGGGAATTTCGTTCTAGAGCTTCTTTCTTTGAAAGAGCAGGAACTCCGGTTCCAGGTATCGGCTGCAGGTGGCAGCCAGGTGATGGACGTGAAAGAAAAGGTACCGGCCGGGAATTACCGTAAGAACTTTAATATTAGCACCTTACCGGGAGGTACCTACTATATCGTCATCCTTGATGACCAGGGAAAGATGCTTAACCGGCAAAGCTTCATCATTCAACGATAAGGCCTTTATTGTTTATCATTAAAGCTTAATTCTTAAAATATCTTTGTGAAACTTCGTGCTACTTTGTGTAACTTTGCGTAATAGCTAAATCCAAGCTGTTACACAAAGATACGCAAAGAAGGCACAAAGGTTCACGAAGGCTATTTCTAGATTATTGTTTAATTTATTTTTTATATTATTGAACAAAATAAATTCTCATCAGTTTATAGATCATGTTTAACAAATTACTAATCCTTAATACATGATCATTATGAAAACTTTAAATCAAAAAATTCAGTACTTTCTTATTGCTATCGCGATGGTAGGCGTTTTGGCCTCCTGTAATAAAGATGAAGATGAGCCTATGGTTGAATCGAAGAATATTGTTGAAACCGCTGTTTCCGACCCGCAGTTCTCGATCCTGGTGAGCGCACTCCAGAAAGCCGACCTGGTTTCCGCACTTCAGGGCCCCGGTCCGTTCACCGTGTTTGCCCCGACCAATGACGCGTTCAACACCCTTTTCAGCCAGTTGGGCGTGTCGGGTATCGATGCACTCAGCGCTGAAGCCCTGACCCCGATCCTGCTGAACCATGTTGTCAGCGGCAGTGTCAAATCCTCCGATATTTCCACCGGTTACGCGATGACCCTGAACACCACCGCACCGGGACAGAATGCCGTGAAAGTTTATATAGAGAAGACCTCCGGCGTCAAAGTAGACGGAAGCAACGTAACCACCGCGGATGTCATGGCCACCAACGGTGTGATCCATGTGATCGACAAAGTCATCATCCCGGCTACCGCAGTCAACCATGCCATTAATAACCCAAACTTCAGTATCCTGGTGCAAGCGGTCGTAAAGGCCGGACTGGTTGATGCGTTGAGCGCTGCCGGTCCATTCACGGTGTTCGCCCCGACAAATGACGCGTTCAACGCGTTGTTCAATACCCTCGGAGTATCCGGAATTGCTGACCTGACCGCGGATCAGCTTACCCCGATCCTGCTCTACCATGTGGTGTCAGGCAATGTTACTGCATCGCAGGTGTCTTCCGGAAATGTTCCAACCCTCAAAGAGGGAAGCGACATCAGCATTGTTGCTTCACAAATGGGCGTACAACTTAACGGCAATGCGAATGTGATAGCAACGGACGTTCAGGGTTCCAACGGTGTGATCCACGCTATTGACGCGGTCATCCTTCCGATGTAAAGTTTCATAATTCGTGGTTCCTTCTTAAATCTTTTCTTTAGGTTCGAACTCCAACGACTAAAGCCGTTGGTTCCGATAGCCTCACCCCCTTTACCCCCTGCCCCCTATTCCCCCTCTCCCAGGTCCCCGCGCAAGCGGGGAACCGGGGGATAGGGGGTGAGGTTGAGCAACCGACGACTAAAGCCGTCGGTTTTTTTGTTTTGTTAAGGTTGCTCTTTCCCATCCCTTTACATTTTATACTACTTTTACACCATGAACCTCATCCCTTAACATGCAGAATCCTTTCAATAAACCCTATCCGTTCAACGAGGATTTAAAGCA
The DNA here is from genome assembly GCA_964447005.1 of uncultured Bacteroidales bacterium. Classification (GTDB taxonomy): domain Bacteria; phylum Bacteroidota; class Bacteroidia; order Bacteroidales; family JAGOPY01; genus JAGOPY01. The sequence continues at coordinate 48,722 of CAYUQP010000013.1, read as the reverse complement.
TAATTCCAAAATTATTTTTTTTATCAGCATTGGTGTTCCGCTTTTTCTATTTCTCCTTCAGCCCTTCGGGTTCAGCCTGCTACCCAAACTCGATAAATACTACCTGATCATCGGCTTCGGAGTGATCACATTTTTAGCGCTAAGCTTACATCTACTGCTCATTCCCAGCCTGTTCCCAAAAACATTCACGTCTTCCAACTGGAATGTCAAAAAAGAAATATTCTGGAACCTGTGGATTTTGTTCACCATACTTACCGGATATTTCTTTTACAGTAAATTTCTTTCCATTCTAAAGTTTGATTTCAACCTGGTCATTAAACTCCTGCTGACCGCGATCATACCCCTTTCAGCGCTAATTATCATCAATCAGAACAGGATGCTGCGATCGCGCGCAAGATTGGCCGACGACATCAATAAAAAACTTCATGACCATAAACTACTGGAGGAAAAGGTTATTTTTTTCAATTCCGATTACCAAAAAGACAGCCTGGCGATCAAAGCAAACGTGCTGCTTTTCATCCGCTCAGCAAACAATTACATCGATGTCTTCTGGAAAGAAGGCAATCTGATCAGGAACCAAATGATCCGGTGCAGTATGGCCTACGCCGAGGACCTTATAAAAGAACACAAATTCATCATTAAATGCCATCGTTCTTATATCGTGAATATCAATCATATAGATCGTTTCGAAGGGAATCTGCAAGGTTATAAACTCTATTTTGATAAAATTGATTTTCCGATCCCGGTTTCAAAAAGTTTTGCCGGTAAGCTCCAGGAATTGATTTAATAAGTCTCGGAAGCCGATGTTCGTTCATCCCTGAACCGGATGATTTCACCCCTAAACTGATTATTCAACCCTATTCAATAGCGGTTTATCCCTTTTGCCGGCAGGCCGCCCGGCAATGCAATAATTTCGTAAAATATTTCAGCAAATAATGCAAGGATTACGAATAGGAGACATGAATGTGAAGCTCCCGATCATTCAAGGAGGCATGGGCGTAGCCGTTTCATTGTCGGGACTGGCCTCGGCAGTTGCCAGTGAAGGCGGGATCGGGGCCATTTCAGCCGCGGCTATCGGAATGAAAGAGCCCGATTACATGAAGAATTTCCCCGAAGCCAATAAACGGGCTTTACGAAAACAGATCAGGCTGGCCAGGGAACTCACCAATGGTTATCTTGGGGTAAATATAATGATGGCGCTGACTGATCACGAAGCGCTGATAAAAGTTGCCCTGGAAGAAAAGATTGATATCATCATCATGGGAGCAGGTCTCCCCTTGAATATCCCCGCCCTGATCGCCGGATCGGGCATCGATGCCAGCCACACGAAACTGGCGGTGAAAGTATCATCCGCCAAGGCCGCGAGACTGATCTTTCAATACTGGGCCAACAAGCACCACAGCATTCCCGATGCGGTAGTTGTGGAAGGCCCGCTGGCCGGAGGCCACCTGGGATTTAGAAGGGATGAACTGGAAAAAGCACCGGTGCCGCTCCATCAACTGATCAGGGAGACCATCGCTATGATCCAACCATTTGAGGAGCGATTTGGAAAAGAGGTCCCGGTTATTGCTGCTGGTGGCATTTATACCGGCTATGATATGTATGACATCATGCAGGCCGGGGCAAAAGGGGTGAAAATGGGCACCCGCTTTGTAACCACCCATGAATGTGACGCTTCCGATGAATTCAAACAGAGCTATATTTCCAGCAGGAAAGAAGACATTACCATCATCGACAGCCCGGTGGGATTGCCGGGCCGTGCGATTTACAACGATTTTATAGAGCAGATCCGCCAGGGAAAGACCAAACCTTTCAAATGTGCCTGGCATTGCCTGAGTTCGTGCAATTTCCGGAAAGCGCCGTACTGTATCGCCCAGGCCCTTTTCAATGCGGCACGGGGCAATATGGCAGAAGGATTTGCCTTTTCCGGTACCAACGGCTATAAAGCGACCGAACTGCAGCATGTTGCGGATGTTATGAAGGAACTGGTCATTGAATATCATATCCGGAAAGCGATGGCATCATGTATAAATGCTCCCGCGGAGGTTACAGGCTGATTTTCATATAACATTGAGCAGCTTCTTTTTTTCGCATCGCCGACGACTAAAGCCGTTGGAGCTCAAATCTTCAGAATGACCACGATAAAAGGATTCAGACTTTTGAGGCATCCTTTTAATTTTCATCTTCAGTTTGCAATCACATGTATTTTTTTACATTTGTGCTATCATTACTGAGTTTAAGGCTTCTCTTACATATAAATTCTTTAATAAAAATATTGAAATGAAAAAGGTAGTTCTTATCACATTGTTAATCGTTATTGGAACCTCCCTGGGCTTTTCCCAGACCACCGGTACCTTGACCGTCACGGCAACCACAAGCGAAGCCGGTGGTAATTACGCCCCGAGGAACATCGTAGCCATGTGGATCGAAGACAACCAGGGAGATTTTGTAAAGACGTTGCTGGCTTATGCTGCAAACAGGAAGACTCACCTGAACACCTGGGAAGCCTCCACGACGGCAGCCGGTGTTCCGTTCAATACTGTCGATGCGATCACCGGGGCCACTAAAAACACTCACGATACCCGTACCTGCACCTGGAACGGCACGGATATCGATGGGAATGTCGTGGCCGACGGGACCTACCGGTTAAGGATGGAACTGACCGACAAGAATTCCACGGGAAATTTCTCCACGTTCACTTTCACCAAAGGACCGAATCCTGAAAACCAGGCCCCGGCCAATGTGCCGAGTTTCTCCTCCATATCAATTGGTTGGGAACCGGTGGCTACGGCAGTGAATGATCCGGAACTCGCCGGGCTATACCAGGTCTTTCCAAATCCGACCAATGGAATTATCCGGGTAAGCGGTGAAAATATTTCAGAGATCCAGGTTTATAACTCCGCCGGCACTGAAGTTCACCGGGGAAAATCTGCTCAAATAGACCTGGGCGGGCAGCCGGAAGGGATCTACTATCTGATCATTACCACATCATCAGGCGACAAAGTTGCGGTTAAAGTCCTGAAACAATAGCATCCGTTTCTGCTTCAAATCTAAAGGTCGTTCGTGTTCCATAATAGAACACGAATCCGCCAGCTGGCGGACGAATTCGACGAATTTGCACGAATCAAAGCCATAATAAATTTCTCTCCGAAATAGATTATCTTTACAAAAACGGGAGATGAAACTGCGCTATAATATCCTACCCGGCGATATCGGGGAATTGATCCGTCTTCACGGAATCATTTACGAGCAGGAATATGGCTTCGATAAAACCTTCGAAGCCTATGTCGCCAAGGGTATTGCCGATTTCGTGCTGAATTACAATCCTAAAAAAGAACGCCTCTGGCTGGCGGAAATGGATAATTTGATCGTCGGCTCCATTGCCATCGTCAAAGCATCGGATGAAGAAGCCCAGCTCAGGTGGTATCTCGTCACGCCTTCGTTCAGGAACAAAGGTATTGGAAAAGAACTGATGCGCAAAGCCATTGATTTTTGCTGGCAGAAAAAGTACAAACGGATCTTCCTGTGGACGACCGGCGAACTGGAGGCTGCGGCAAATGTTTATATAAAAAATGGCTTTGTGAAATCGGAAGAAATAAGGCATGTGATATGGGGTGATATGAGGACGGAGGAGAGATATGAGCGGGAACTAGGTTTTTAACATCGGAAAGAAACAACAACTCCCTCAATGAATTTGCTTTATTCATGGCGCACTTTGGTTCAATCCCGAATTACATTAACGAGATTCGCATTATCAGGCATTTATGCAATATGGAAATCCATAACCCGGGATTCAACCATCACGGCTAAAAACTTACTGTTTGGTAACATACCGTTTGGTAAGTTTTCTGGTAATTGCCAGATGAGATTTAAATCATAATAATTGTAAATATGCAAAAGATGCAAGAAATCATGACAGCTATTAAAATCAAAAGCAGAATTGATAAAAAAGGAAATCTATCGATTAGAAATCTTCCTGTTAAAGACAAAGAATCGATCGAAATAATCATTCTTGTCGAGGATCAGAAGGAAAAGGAAATGAATCTGCAGCTAAAGTTAAATAAGCTCATGGCAACTTTCGGCACAGTTATTTCTAATACTGTTATCCCGGATCAACAATTAAGCCGGGAAAATCTATACGGCCCTGATGGCAGATGATTCTTCTTGACACAAATATTATTCTGCGTCATACTCATAAGAAAACATCTCAATATTAAGAGCTCACTAATTAACTGATAGATATTCCTAATTGTCGAGTCAACCGGCATTTATTTCCAAGTCATTCACGTATTTTTAAACCTTCCAGCTTTTCTTAATTGAATATCTCGTAAATTAGCAGATTATCATTTCACCAAGATATTTTCACTTTCATGGCAATTCACACGAAAAAAGAAAAGGAAGAATCCCTTGAGAAGAAGCTTTGGAAATCAGCCGATAAGCTGCGGAAGAATATGGATGCGGCTGAATACAAGCATGTGGTCATGGGGCTGATCTTCCTTAAATATATCTCAGATGCTTTCGAGGAACTTTATGCTAAGCTGAAGAAAGGAAAAGGAGAGTTTGAAGGCGCTGATCCGGAAGACCGGAACGAATACATTGCCGAGAAGGTTTTTTATGTGCCGCCTTCATCGCGTTGGAACCGGATCCAGGGGCGGGCGAAGCTGACCACGATCGGGAAAGATGTGGATGAAGCGATGGAAGCCATTGAGAAAGATAATCCCTCGCTGAAAGGCGTTTTGCCGAAGGTTTATGCCCAGGAAAAGCTGGATAAAGGTAGCCTGGGCGGATTGATTGACCTGATCGGAACGGCAACGCTGGGAACCAAAGAGGCGCAGAGCAAAGATATCCTGGGAAGGGTTTATGAGTATTTCCTGGGTGAATTTGCACTAGCGGAAGGCAAGAAAGGAGGACAGTTCTACACCCCGACCAGTGTCGTGCGGCTGCTTGTGGAGATGATGGAACCGTATGAAGGGCGTGTATTCGATCCCTGTTGCGGCAGCGGTGGCATGTTTGTGCAGAGTGAGAAGTTTATTCATGCCCACCAGGATCATTATAAAAAGAATAACAGCAGGAAGCTTTCCTTAAACCCGGTGGATCATATCTCGATTTACGGACAGGAGAGCAACCAGACCACCTGGCGCCTTTGCAAGATGAACCTGGCGATCAGGGGCATTGACAGCAGCAATGTGAGGTGGAACAACCAGGGCAGTTTTTTGAACGATGCCCACAAAGACCTGAAAGCCGATTATGTGCTGGCCAATCCGCCGTTTAACGACAGCGACTGGAGCGGCGACCAGCTCCGGACCGATGCCCGCTGGGCTTTTGGCATTCCTCCTGCCGGCAATGCCAACTACGCCTGGATCCAGCACTTCCTGTTTCATTTAGCGCCCAATGGCATGGCCGGGTTTGTGCTGTCCAAGGGCTCTTTGACCAGCAACAGCAGCGGTGAGGATGTAATACGCAGGGCGCTGGTGGATGCCGACATGGTGGATTGTATCGTGAACCTTCCGACCAAGTTGTTTTTGAATACCCAGATTCCCGCCTGTCTCTGGTTTTTGAAGAAGAACAAGCAGCAGCGCAAAGGCGAAATGCTGTTTATCGATGCCCGGAACATGGGACATCTGATTAACCGCCGCACCCGCGAATTAAGCGATGAAGATATCCAACACATTGGCCGTACCTACCATAACTGGCGGACGGAAGAAGGCGAATACCATGATATCCAGGGCTTTTGCAAAAGCTCCTCTTTACAGGAAGTTAAAACCCTGAACTATGCCCTGACTCCGGGCCGCTATGTGGGGCTAGCAGAGGAAGAAGATGATTTCAATTTCGCGGAACGGTTTGCGACATTGAAAGCGGAACTGGAACAGCAGATGGAGGAGGAAGTAGCCTTAAATGAGAGAATTAAACGAAATTTGGAGAATATTAAAATCAATGAGTCTTCGACAGTATGAATTACGACATCAAAATAATCAACAATTACGAAGGTAAGGGACGTATAGAACTTGACCGAATGGAATTTCTGGCAAAGCATGTTAAAAGCATTGCCCAAAAATCGCTATTGATTCAAATGTTCGGTTACAGCAAAGTTTCATTACCCTCAAATCTTGTGAAGTATCTGAAGATATTTCTGACACAAACCCAGGGAAGCGATGGGGAAACCATTCTGACCCTCGATACAGAAAATTTTAAGAATATTCCTGTTCAACTTGATTTGTTTAATGAAAAACAGTCCTTAAGTTTATTTTCACCGATGTCGTTGGTGATCCTGTCTTTTTCTGCCGCACTGAAAGATGATGAAGATAAAAATCTGATTGATGAGCCGTTGATTGATGAACTGCTGAAGTTTAGAAAGTTCTTCAATACAGATACTGAAAAGATCCTGATGACAAACCGAAGTTCAATCCCTGAGATTGAATTCTCCCGGAAAGAAATCGATAAGATTGAGAACCTATATAAAAAAATACCTACTCCACAAAAGACAGTTGTAACGGGCATTGTTGATGAAATGAAGTTTTCAAGAGAGCAGGTGATCCTTACAACAGCAGATAACAAGAAAATCGTCGTTGAGGTGGCTAAAGATTTGTTCCGTGAATTAAAGGAGTATTTCGGACAGGAAATTGCCATCCAGGGGATGGCTTATTTTAAACCCGGCGGACATCTTTCCTATGTGAAAATGGAAAGTTTCGGTAATGCTGATAAAGCAGCAAAGATGTTTTCCAGGAAACCTCATAAAATGACAGTTCAGCAGCAAATAGCTTTGCAATTGAGAGAAGGTAAAAAACGAAATCCGCTGGATGAAATTGCGGGCAAATGGCCTGGCGAAGAGAGCCTGGAAGAGCTTATGGAATTGTTAAATAATAATAAATAGCAATGCAAATCGCCGTATTGGATACCGGTATTCTTTTTTTGAATGATTCTTCCCACAATATGGGTAAAAACGATCTCTGGATAGCAGCTACCGCACATGCGCTAAATGCTGCATTATTAACCACCGACGGCGATTTCGAACATCTTCACCAGGTTTATTTTGAATTAAGGAAGTTTTAGGATGGGAGAGTGGAAGGAATATAAATTGAATGAGGTTTATGATTTTGGTTCTGGACTTTCGAAGCCGAGTAGTGAATTTGGTTTCGGTTACGGGTTCTTATCGTACAAAGATATTTTTCACAATTATTTTGTACCTGAAAATCTGAAGGAGCTTGTCAATTCAACACAGAAGGAACAAAATAGCTGTTCAATTCATAAAGGTGATGTTTTTCTAACCAGAACAAGTGAAACAGATGAAGAATTAGGTATGAGTTGTGTCGCTTTAAAAGATTATCCAAAAGCGACATTTAACGGTTTTACCAAGAGGTTAAGACCTAACGGAAAGGTTGATATCGTGCCTGAATATGCAGGGTTTTATTTCAGAAATCGAAATTTCAGAACTGCTGTATCAGGTATATCTTCAATAACTACCCGTGCAAGTCTGAATAATGAAATGCTCTCCTCATTATCAATTGTTATTCCTCCTATTGAGGAACAAAAAGGAATAGCTGAAACATTAAAATCTTTACATGACAAGATAGACCTTTTGCACCGCCAGAACAAGACCCTGGAGCAGATGGCTGAAACGCTCTTCAGGCAGTGGTTTGTGGAGGAGGCGGAGGAGAGTTGGGAAGTGCGACCGATATACTCATTTATTGAAATCCAGTCAGGATTTGCCTTCAAGAGTGGTGACTTCGTCTCAGAAGGTAATTATAAACTGATTACCATTAAAAATGTTCAAGACGGTTATATGGATTTAAGTAAAGCTGATATGCTACTTGATATTCCAAGGAGAATGCCTAATTACTGTTTGTTAAAAGAGAGTGATATTCTACTTTCGTTAACTGGTAATGTTGGAAGATGTTGTCTGGTTGAAGAACAAAATCTATTGCTTAATCAACGAGTAGCAAAATTGAACCCAAAAATTGACCGTGATTGGGCATTTACTTATATGTTGTTTAGGCAAAGTTCAACAAAACAGATTTTGGAAGAATTGGCCAAAGGGACTGCACAGGCTAATCTAAGCCCTATTGAAATGGGTGAAATATCAATTCAAATTCCACCTGATTATATACTAATGAAGTATTCAGATGATGCAACACCTTTGATTCATAAGGTTCTACAGAATAAAAAGCAAATTAATACGCTAACCCATTTTCGGGACACTATGTTGCCGAAGCTGATGAGTGGGGAGGTGAGGGTGAAATAAAATATTTCAACTTACATTTACTGTAAATCAAAAAATATTTATCTTTGCGGTGGAAATAACCTTTGCTGACAGAAAGCTGGAAAAACTGGCAAATAACTACAAGAAGTGCCGGGAGGAAATGGGAACGATCAGGGCAAAACTTTACAACAGGCGCCTGGGAGACCTTAAAAATGCCCTGACACTGGAAGATGTACGAAATTTGCCGGGACACTATCATGAACTGAAAAACGACAGAAAAGGTCAATGGGCTTGCGACCTTGACCAACCTTACCGCCTGGTGTTTGAACCTCATGAAAAACCAATACCGGCGAATAAAGATGGCAAATACATCTGGCTTCAGATCAAAGGTGTGGAAATACTCGAAATTATCGATTACCACGGATAGTAAGAAACCGCAAACACGAAAACGCCATGGCTGCCAAAAAGAATCAATACAACCCACAAATCGTTTTTCACCCGGGCGATACGCTGGCAGAAAAACTACAGGAACTGGGGATGGGCCCGAAAGAATTTGCCGTCCGCACCGGCAAACCGGAGAAAACCATCATCGCCATCCTGAAAAATAAAAGCAGTATTACCCCTGAAATGGCTGTGCAATTTGAACAGGTGCTGAAAGTACCGGCCCATTTCTGGCTCAACATGCAGCGAAACTATGATGAATTCCTGGCCCGGGAAGAACGAAAAGAACTGCTGGCCGAATCAACTTCATGGGCCTCGAAATTTCCTTATTCGGATATGGTTAAACAACGCTGGGTTTCCGCTCAAAATACTCTTGATGCTAAAGCATCGGAATTGCTCGGTTTCTTTGGTTTTAGTGATCACAATGCCTGGGAAAAATATTATTTTAAGCAGAACTTAAAAGTGGCTTTCCGGATTTCCCTGGCCCATACGCAGGAACCATATGCCATTTCAGCCTGGCTCAGACAGGGAGAATTGCAGGCCGGCGAATTGACGACCGACGCTTTTGATGATAAAAAGTTTAAAGAAACACTGCCCTTGATCAAAGACATCATGGCCAGGCACCCGGATAACTTCTTTCAGTTATTGCAACAATATTGCCTGGCCGCAGGTGTAAAAGTGGTTTATACTCCCTGCATAAAAAAAGCCCCTATCAATGGTTCCACCCGCTGGATAAACGATTCTCCCTTAATCCAGCTAACTGGCCGGTATAAACGTAACGATATTTTCTGGTTCACCTTCTTCCACGAAGCGGGCCATATTCTATTACACGGGAAGAAGGAAATCTTCCTTGAAAACATTGAATATTCAGACAAAAGCAAGGAAAAAGAAATAGAAGCCGATAACTTTGCTGTGAAATGGACTTTATCCAAAGAACAGGAAGATGAAATCCTGCAAAACTGTCCGATAACTGATAAAGAAATCATCATTTTCGCGGAAAAATTTAACACCCATCCGGCAATAATCATCGGCCGCTTGCAACATCAGAAAAGAATTCCTTATACCTTTGGAAACCTGTTTTTTAAACCCGTGAACCTGGCTGGTTGTTGAAACCCCTCACCGAAAATATCATCGAACTATCCACGATTGAAATGCTGCAATCGCAGGGATGGGAATATGTTCCAGGAATTGCGATAGCGCCGGGAGCCGAAGCGGAAGAGCGGGAATCGTATGAACAAATCATTTTAACAAGTCGTCTCCGGAAAGCGCTGGAAATCCTGAATCCCTGGTTCCCGGAAAATGCAAGGGAAGCGGCTATTCAACAAATATCCCGGATTCATCATCCTGAATTGATTGATAGCAATGAGGAATTTCATCGATTTTTAGTTGAGAAGGTGAAAATCCCTTACACACAGGATGGATTTGAGCGCAGTCATGAAGTAGCGCTGATCGATTTCGAACATCCTGAAAACAACACTTATCTGGCTGTTAACCAGTTTACCGTTGTTGAAAAGAATCAAAACAAAAGAGCGGATATCGTTTTATTCATCAACGGGATTCCGTTGGTCATCATGGAACTTAAAAATGCAGGCGATGAAAATGCCAGCATCCATAGTGCCTATCAGCAAATCCAGACTTATAAAAGCACTGTTCCGGGTTTCTTTATCTATAATGCAATCTGTGTGATCACCGATGGTTTGGAATGTAAAGCAGGCAGCCTCTCAGCCGATTTCAACCGGTTCATGGCCTGGAAATCCACCGACGGACTTCAGGATGCCTCCCGCTTTAAACCACAGCTTGAAACACTGATCAGTGGAATGCTGAATACGGCTACCCTGCTGAATCTCATCCGCAATTTTACCGTTTTTGAGAAAAATAAGCGGGAAGACGAAAAAACAGGGCAAATCTATATTCAAACCATTAAGAAACTGGCTGCTTATCATCAGTTCTATGCGGTCAATAAAGCTGTAGCCTCTACGATCCAGGCATCGGGCATTAACGGTAGCAAGAAAGGTGGAGTGGTCTGGCATACGCAGGGTAGCGGAAAAAGCCTGTCAATGGTTTTCTATGCGGGAAAGCTGATCACTTCTCCCGAAATGCAAAATCCAACTATCGTTGTGATCACCGACCGCAATGACCTTGACGACCAGTTATTCAACACGTTCACGGCTTCTGTTCAACTCCTTCGCCAGGAACCGGTGCAGGCCGCAAGCCGGGAACATCTGAAACAACTGCTAAAAGTGGCTAGCGGAGGCATCGTCTTTACCACCATCCAGAAATTCATGCCGGAAGATGAAAAACATGTCTATGACCAGCTTTCGGACCGGAAAAATATTGTCGTCATCGCCGATGAAGCCCATCGCACCCAATATGGATTTGAAGCCAGACTGATTGATCAGCGGGATAAAGAAACCCGGGAAGTAATTGGAAAACGTATTGCCTATGGTTTTGCAAAATACATGCGCGATGCGCTGCCCTATGCCACCTATATCGGGTTTACCGGAACACCTATCGAAGGAACGGATGTCAATACACCTAAGGTTTTCGGGCAATACATCGATATTTATGATATTTCACAGGCGGTTGCAGATAAAGCAACGGTTAAAATCTATTACGAAAGTCGACTTGCCAAAGTAAACCTGGATGAAGAAGGAAGAAGAATAATCAGTGAATTCGATAAAGAACTTGAATACCAGGAAGAGACCGAAGGAAAATCAAACCCATCTGCCAAATACGCCCGCTTGGAAGCGATCGTTGGTAACCCGGAACGTCTCAAAAACCTCGCCCGGGATATCGTTACTCATTTTGAACAGCGTCAGCGGGTTTTTAACGGGAAAGCGATGATCGTCACGATGAGCCGAAGAATTGCGGCAAATCTCTATGCAGAAATTATCGCGCTGCGCCCGGAATGGCATGATGAGGATTTGAAGAAGGGTGTGGTAAAAGTTGTCATGACAACCAATAGCTCCGATGGCCCCGAGATTTACAAACATCACACCACGAAAGAACAACGCCGCAATCTTTCCGACCGGATGAAAGATCCGGATGATGAACTGAAGGTCGTTATCGTGCGCGACATGTGGCTCACCGGGTTTGATGCCCCATGCCTGAACACGATGTACATCGACAAACTCATGCGGGGACATAACCTGATGCAGGCCATAGCCCGGGTTAACCGTGTGTTTAAAGATAAACCAGGTGGATTGATCGTGGATTACCTGGGCATTGCCTCGGACTTGAAAAAAGCATTGTCATTCTACGGTGATGCCGGTGGAAGAGGCGAGCCTGCGGAAAATATCGAAAGAGCGCTTGACCTGTTTATTGAAAAGCTTGAAGTGGTCAGGCAAATGTTTAGTGAGGAAAGCCTGACCAAAAAAGACATTTTGGCTGAAGAGCCGGAAGCCTATTATCAGAATAGCCTCAAATTCAATTACCGCCGGTTTTTCGATGAAGATCCCAGGGGAAAATTATCGATCATTCTTCAAGCTGAAGAACATCTGCTTGGCATTGAAAAAGGCAAAGAACGGTTTATCCGGGAAGTCCATTTACTCTCTCAGGCGCTAGCACTCTGCATCACCAAAGAAGAAGTAAAAAAATACCTCCAGGAAATCGCGTTCTTTCAGGCAGTTAAGGCAAGATTGTCAAAATTTGAAGCATCCACAATAAGAGGAAAAGATGGTTTTGAAATCGAAACTGCTATCAAACAAATCATTGATGAGGCTTTAAGCAGCGAGCAGGTTGTCGATATTTTTGACGCAGCCGGGTTAGAAAAACCAGAAATCTCAGGTCTTGAAATACTTTCAGAAGAATTCCTTCTGGAAGTTCAGGGGATGAAACATAAAAACCTTGCGATTGAATTGTTAAAGAAGATCCTGAATAATGAATTAAAAATCAGATCACGAACCAATCTGGTGAAAAGCAAAAAACTGCTGGATTTACTGGAATCTGCCATTAAAAAGTATCAGAATAATTTGTTATCAACTGCTGAAATCATTCAAGAGTTAATTAATATAGCCCGCCAAATCAAGGAATCCGATCTGGAAGGGATAAAGCTTGGCTTAACCAGCGATGAAGTCGCTTTCTACAATGCCCTTGAGGTAAATGACAGTGCTGTGCAGGTTCTTGGTGATGAAACACTAAAAGAGATAGCCAGGGAAATAGCCGATAAAGTCAAATCAAATGCAACGATCGACTGGACTATTCGTGAAAGTGCCAGGGCAAAATTAATGGTGGTTGTGAAGCGAACATTAAAAAAATACGGTTATCCTCCGGATAAGCAGCAGAAAGCGATTGATACTGTGCTCAAGCAAGCGGAATTAATTGCTGATCATTTTACTTCCATATAATTTGAATGAGTATCCAAATATTCATTAATATTGCCTGTGATTTTCTAATTTCCAATTTCTAATTTCCATGAAAAAACTCTCCGCTTCTCTCCTCCTGGTTTTTTTCACCACATTGATTTACGCCGGCACCCTCAATTTTTCCTACAATATTTCATCGCCTGCGGCGAAGGATGTGGGGATTTATAATGTGATCATGTTCGATGGGTTGTACTTGACGGGTAAGACCGGGGAGCCGGCCCTGCCTTACCAGGCGGTAAAATTGATGCTCCCGCCGGGTGAAGAGGCAATGTCGGTAATTTGGAAATTTGAAAATTTGGAAATAATCGATGGTAGTTTTTTATTATACCCTCAACAGCCTTCACAACCTTACTCTGTTGGAAGTGATGGCATTTTCCACCAGGATTTGGCGGTTTATTCTTCCACGGAAGTTTACCCGGCACAGGCCTGGGGAGAATACTCCACCCATTTCCTGAACGGCCACTCCATCCTGCTGGCTTCGTTCACACCGGTGAGGTATGTTCCGGCCACCGGGCAGGTTTCTTTCTACCGCCAGGTCACAGTTACTGTTGAAACGAGAGCAACCAACAGGGCCGGGGATGCATTGAACAATATCAATACCAATGTCAATATCAATAAAAGGATCAAAGTGCTGGTGCAGAATGTTTCGATGATGGCCTCGTATCCTGAAAAATCGAACCGGGAAGGGGAATACCAGGTGCTGATCATCACGCCGAACCAGTTTGCCGGTAGTTTCCAGCCATTGATCGATCTTTACCTGCTCAGGGGATATAAAAGCAATGTGGTCACGACCGAAAGCATCAATATTACGGTTCCCGGCCAGGATATGCAGCAAAAGATCAGGAATTATATCATTTCCCAGTACCAGGACAATGGTGTTGAATCGGTCGTCCTGGGCGGCGATGCAGAGCATATCCCCTACCGCGGATTCTATTGCCAGGTGCAATCGAGCTCGCTTTACGAAGACAGCAACATCCCCTCCGACCTTTACTATTCCGGCCTCGACGGGAACTGGAACACCGACGGTGACAACCTCTGGGCCGAGATCGGCGAAGATGATCTGCTGCCCGACGTGGCCGTGGCCCGCCTGCCATTCAGCAATGCGAACCAGCTCCAGCGGATCCTTCACAAAACCACATTGTACCAGGACGACCCCGTGGAAGGAGAATTGCGCAACGTCCTTATGGCCGGAGAACACCTCTGGAGCGGTCCCGATACTTATGGCGAAGATTACCTCGAATTGCTGATCGGTTATCGTGACGATAACGGCTACATAACGGACGGTATGTATGAAGACCTGGAATTTACAAAAATGTATGACTCGGAATCCCCGTGGGAAGGATACGACCTGATCAATCAGATCAACCAGGGGAGCACGTTCATCCATCACTCGGGACATGCCAGCCAGACCTATGTGATGCGCCTGGGGATCACCGATATCAATAACGGCAATTTCAACCAGGTTGACGGGGTCACTCACAATTACCCCATCATATACACGCACGGTTGCCTCTGCGGCGCTTTCGACGAGAACGACTGCATCGGCGAGGCTATGGTACTGATCGACAATTTCGCTGTGGCCGGCGCGTTCAACTCCCGCTACGGCTGGTTCAACGAAGGACAGACCGAAGGTCCCTCAGCCCACCTGCACCGCGAGTTTGTCGATGCGCTGTATCATGACAAGGAAAACCGCGTCGGAGCAGCCCATATGATCTCTCGGATTGCTACCGCGCCCTGGGTGAACGCTCCCGGGCAGTGGGAAGAAGGCGCCCTGCGCTGGTGCTTCTATTGTTGCAACATCCTGGGCGACCCGATGCTGGGCGCCTGGATCGACGAACCGTACGACATCGTCACCGAATACCCGGCAACGATCGAACCGGGCGAGACTTCCATCACGGTCACCGTTACCAACAACGGCGAACCGATGGAAAATTATAATTGCGTGATCTTCTCGGAAGGGACCATGCTGGGCTGCTGCCCGACCGACGAAAACGGCCAGGCGGTGATCCAGGTACCGGGTGGCTTTGCCGATGCCACCACTGCCGATCTTTATGTATCGGGCTACAATTGCCTGCCACACCAGTATACCCTGAATATTTCGGTCGGCGTGGATGAACTGGCAGGCAACATCAGCCAGCTCAGCATCAGCCCGAATCCTTTCGATGAAAAAGCGAACCTGTCGTTCACAATAGAAAAAGCCCAACCGGTCAGGATCATATTTTACCTGGTTTCAGGACAAAAACTCACTGAAATGAGCTTCGAAGCACAATCAGGCAAAAATGACGTTTCCGTTAGCACTTCTACCTGGCCCGAAGGCATCATCCAGGCCCGGATTGTTTCAGGCAGCGGGATCATAAACCAACGACTGGTTCACATCAGCAAATAACAATAAGCCATTTTAAATTCAGGAAACGATTTCATGTTTTTTTGATTTAATTTTGTATTTATTCACAAATACAGTTTTCTTCATATGTCATAAGATTTACTCTTTTAAACCGATTCATCATGAACAGAGCATTGTTAATACTATTCATCGCAATAACCGGTTTCTCCGGCCTTCATGCCCAGGTGATCACGTTCAACGACAATCAGCTCAAAGATGGGTACAACCTGGTATCAGCCAGGGGTGCAGGATTAGAAATCAATTTTGGGGTGAGCAAATTCACGCTTCAGGATGTGGCTGTTAAAAACGAGACCCTGAAAGCCGTCCTGCTGAATGATCATTTCCTTCCCGGTGAAGAAGGCATGCCCGACCTGCCCGGCAGCGGACGTTATATCGCTGTTCCGCAAGGCGCCAGGCCGGTGCTTCATATAAAATCACTGAGAAAAGAAATCATTGAAAACGTTTCCGTGGCCCCTGCGCCGAAGATCCCGACCGACAGGGAAAAAGGGTCGCTGGTTTATGAAAAAAATGATAAAGTATATACTACCAATACCTTTTACCCGGCAGAACCCGTGAAGCTTTCGGAAATAACGCAAATCAGGGGCGTGGATGCCGTGATCCTTGGTATCACGCCGTTCCAGTACAACCCGGTGACGAAAGAACTGGTCGTGCTAAGAGAAATCGAGGTCGAAATCGAATTCGATGGCGGCAACAGCCAGTTTGGTGATCCCCGGTTGCAGAGCCGCTGGTGGGAACCGCTGCTCGCGGATCTGTTCATGAACTATGAACAGATAGCAGCAATTCCCTCCCCCGAATGGGGGAGGGTCAGGGAGGGGGTTGACGCAACGGGCGCCGAGTATGTTATTATTTGTCCGGACGGGCCGGAGTTCCAGGCCTGGGCGGATACGATCAAAAGGTTCCGCAATGAGCAGGGCATCCTGACAGAGGTCTTCCCGATCTCTGAGGTTGGCGGCAATAATGCCACGGTTATCGAGAATTTCATCAACGATGCATACGCGAACTGGGACATCCCGCCGGCGGCCTGCCTGATGCTGGGCGACTACGGGAGCAACAGCCAGAGCGCCCTGGTCTCCAATATCCTCAACGACCACCCCGACGGATATAATCCCTACATCTCCGACAATCCTTTCTCGGATGTGAACGACGATATGCTGCCGGATGTGATCTTTTCCCGCATCACTGCGAGGGATGAAGCAGAACTGTCGCTGATGGTGAACAAGTTCCTGGATTATGAAAGAAATCCTCCGACGAGTGAATATTTCTACGATCACCCGATCACCGCCCTGGGATGGCAGACCGAACGCTGGTTCCAGATCTGTTCCGAGGCAGTCGGGGGTTATTTCCGGAATGTTCAGGGCAAAGACCCGGTACGGATCAATGAGATTTACGATGGCAACCCAACGGTAGATCCCTGGTCGACGGCTTCGAATACCCAGATGATTCTCGATGTCTTCGGGCCTGACGGGCTGGGCTATCTGCCTGAAGCGCCCGGTGACCTGGGGAACTGGAGCGGAGGCAACGCAGCCGACATCAACACCGCGGTCAACAGCGGCGCTTTCCTTTTGCAGCACCGCGATCACGGCTATGACCTGGGCTGGGGAGAGCCGGATTACTCGACCGCAGATATCCCGGGATTGGCCAATACCGACCTGACTTTCGTGATGTCGATCAACTGCCAGACTGGCAAATTCAATGGTTCACAGGAATGTTTCGCGGAGAAATTCCACCGCCACAAAACGGGGAACCATGCCAGCGGAGCCCTGGGGGTCATTGCCCCGACCGAAGTTTCGTATTCTTTTGTCAACGACGTGTTTGTATGGGGCATGTACGATAATATTTTCCCCGATTTTCTGCCTGATTTCGGTTCAACTCCCGAATCTAGAGGTGTACTGCCCGCTTTTGGATGTGCCGCCGGAAAATATTTCCTGAACTATTCCAACTGGCCCGCCTATCCTTCGTTGAAACCCATTACATTCAACCTGTTCCATGCTCACAGCGACGCGTTCACCACCATTTACACGGAAGTCCCGCAGCAACTCAGTATCCAGCATGAACAAGCCCAGATGGCCGGGAACAATGTCTTTCACATCCTGGCCGACGAAGGGGCGCTGGTGGCCCTGTCGGTCGACGGGGAACTGATCGGCGTGGCCACAGGGACCGGTGAATACATGGACATCCCGATCGTCGCGCAACTTCCGCCGGTCTTCATCAAGGTGGTGGCCACCAAACAAAATCACTTCCGCTATGAAGGTTATGCGCAGGTCATCCCGCCGGACGGCCCGTTTGTGATCACCGATTCCTACATCGTGGACGACGCTGCCGGGAACAGCGACGGCAAGCTCGATTACGGCGAAACCGTTGCCCTGGACATGAATTTCAAGAACCTGGGAACAGAAACCGCTGAAAACGTCATGGTAAGCATTTCAAGTAACGATCCGTTTGTGACCATCGGCGATGATTCGGTGGAAGCGGGCAATATTTCGGCCGGTGAAACGCTTCAGGTAGCCGGGGCCTTTTCAGTCACAGCTTCGGGTGATATACCCAACGGGCATGTGATCATGATCAACATGCAGGCCGGAGACAATGATACAGTCTGGAACAGCACATTCAGCATAAAAGCCCATGCCCCGGTGCTGGAATACGAAGAGTACACGATCTCCGACCCGGACGGCAACAACAACGGCCGTCTCGATCCGGGCGAAACCGCAGAACTCACGTTGTCGGTCCGCAACAAAGGCACATCTGCCGCTTATAATGTCTATGGTATCCTGGCCTGTTCCGATCCTTTTATCGAAGTCATTTCGGATTCCGTCATGTTTGGGAATATTCCCGAAAACGAGATCATCCAGCAATCATTCCAGGTCAGCGCGGCACTGGTCACTCCTCCCGGCCACCAGGCTGATTTTACGGTTAATTTCACGGGAAACCTGGGCATAACCGCCAGCCAGGAGTTCAGTACCTTTGTCGGGCTTTTCCCAATCCTGATCCTGGACTTTGATCCCAACCATAATTCTGCAAGTAAAATTCATGATGCCATCGACGACTGGCGGGTTTTCGCGGAATACACCACAACGCTGCCGGATGATCTGAGCCAGTACCAGACGATCTTCCTGAGCCTGGGAACCTACAGCGATAACTTTGTGCTTTCCGACGCCGAGGCCGAACCACTGATGCAGTTCCTTGAAAACGGCGGTAATCTTTACATGGAAGGGGCTGACACCTGGTACTACGACCAGCTTTACGACCCGACGGGCCTGCAGCCCATGTTCAACATCAACGGAATAAGCGACGGTTCGGATGACCTGGGCACTATTGCGGGGGTGAACGGGACTTTCACGGAAGGATTGTCATTCTATTTCAACGGGGACAACAACTACATTGACCACATTGCACCGGTAGCGCCAGCCGTGAGCATTCTCAGCAATACAAATCCGGCGTACGATGTAGCTGTCGCTTATGATGCTGGCACCTACAAGACCATCGGCTCTTCGTTTGAATTTGGCGGTTTAACTGATATGCAGAGTTCTACGAAGAAGAACCTGATGCAGCGGTATCTCGACTTTTTCGGGATGGACCCCATTTCGGAGATCCCCGTCACACCGGTGGGCGATACGCTGGTTTGTTCGGGTACTACTTCGTGTATTTACACTACTGCACCAGTTATCGGTGCGCTATATTATATCTGGGAATTAAATCCTCCGTTGGCAGGTGATATAGAGGGTTGGGACACGGCCGTCACGGTCAACTGGACTTCGGGTTATATCGGCGACGCCACGTTGCGTGTCTGCGGGATGAACCATAACGGGCTGGGGCCGGTTTCAACCAGCCTGCTGATCCACCGCGCCCAGGCTCCCAACGCCGTTTTGAGCTTCACTACAAACGAGATATGTGCCGGCGACACCACCTGGGCCACGATCAACCTGTCCGGAACCATGCCCTGGTCGCTCATGGTGAGCATTGGCGGGAACGAATTGCCGTTGTACTCCAACAAGCCGAACATGGAGGGAATACCGTTCAATCCCACCGCTGACGTAGAAGTGACCGTTGTTTCGGTGACGGATGGCTCGGGATGTACTACTACAGGGTTCTCCCCCGTACTTGTTACCGTGTTGCCCCTGCCCTCAACGCCCGCCAAAGCCACCGGCCCAGAGTACATCGATCTGTATGCCGGCTCGCAAACGGTATTCAGCACCACGGGCTCGGCCGATGCGTTGTCGTATGAATGGACAATCGAACCTGTTGAGGCAGGCACGATGGCCGTTAGTGAGTCCGGGCTGGATTGCACGATCGACTGGGCTGCTGCTTTTACGGGCACCGCAACCCTCAAGATCAAAGCGATGAACGACTGCGGGGAAAGCGACCTGTCTGAGCCGCTGGCAGTGACGGTAGCGAATACGTTCGGCATAGAAGATCCGGGTTCAGGCACCGGGGTGTCAATCATTCCCAATCCAAGTTCCGGATCTTTCCAGCTATCTGTAAGGGATATGGAAGATGTGCTGTCAATCAGAATTGTCAATACTGCCGGTGAAATCATATATAAAGAGGATGATATCAAAGTGCACGGGGTATTGAATAAAATGATTGATCTCTCAGGCAATTCCGTTGGCATTTATTACCTGCATCTGGAAGGGCAGGGTTCGCTGATAAGCAGGAAGATCGTGGTGCAGAGGTAGACGGGAAAGATTGTCGATTTTCAATGGTCGATTTTCGATGGCCGAGGGATTTTGGTTTGCTATTTAAAATCCTGACAAATAACCCTCTTACCTCTCCTGGTTAGGATTTTTATTGTTAATTTTGCACCCGATTTACTAATGTATCTGTTCTAACAAAAACCTGTTCTCGATGAAAAAATCTTCGACGTTCTCCAGGGCAATCCTGGTGGCCCTTTTCAGCGGGCTGTTCTTTATCCATCTCGTCCACGCTCAAAAGATCACTTATTCCGATCCGATCAACAAAGCCGGCTTCTCCCTGAAACAGGAAATCCGCGGCGGTGTTTCCATCGCTTACTCGGTTGAATCATTCAACATGGTCGCCACCGAAATCAACGGTAAAGGGATGACAAACATTGAACTGCCCGGCAACTTTCTGCCCGGCGAAACCGGCGCACCCAACCTGCCCGGCGGCGGTAAATACATCGCCATCCCGGAAGGAGCCACCCCGGTGCTTAAGATCGTTTCTCAACGCACGGAAAAATACAAGAACCTCGAAATCGCCCCGGCGCCCCGTATCCCGCTGGACACTGAAACCGGTCCGCTGGAATATCCCACCCGGAGCGACATTTACAGCACCAACGCCTTCTACCCCGCCCAACCGGTCGTCATGTCGGAAGTCTCACAGATCCGCGGGGTGGATGTGATCATGCTCGGCATCACTCCCTTCCAGTATAACCCCGTCACCAAGGAACTCATTGTATACCGCGACCTGGAAGTCAGGATCGACTTCATCGGCGGGACCGGCGAATTTGGCGAGACACGCCTGCGCAGCCGCTTCTGGGACCCGATCCTGGAAGACGTACTGTTCAACAAAAATTCACTGCCTGCCGTTGACTACGGCAAACGGGCCATTGCCAACCGCGCTAACGACGGATGCGATTACCTGATCATCACCGCCAATAGTGCTGATTATCTTGAACGTGCCAACCAGATCAGGCTTTTCCGCCTCCAGCAGGGCATCACAACCGAGATCCGCACCCTGGCAGACATTGGTGCCAACAGTGCCGGCGTCATTGAAAATTACATTAACAATATTTATGCGGAATGGGACCCGGTCCCTGCCGCGATCCTGCTGATTGGCGATTATGGGACCAATTCGGATATCAACATCACTTCCCCGATCTGGGACAGCTACTGCGTCAGCGATAACATTTACGGCGATGTGGATAACGATGACATGCCCGAGATCGTAATGGCACGTATGGTTGCCAATAACGACACCGAACTCGAAACCTTTGTCACCAAGTTCATCAATTACGAAACCAATCCACCGACCAGCGCCGCTTTCTATAATCACCCTATCACAGCCCTCGGCTGGCAGACCGAACGCTGGTTCCAGATTTGCTCGGAAGTTGTTGGAGGTTACTTCAAAAATGTCCACGGGAAAAATCCAGTGAGGATTAACGAAATCTATGCCGGAAACCCAGGCTCTGACCCATGGTCGACTGCTTCCAACACACAGATAGTACTCGACGAATTCGGGCCGGGCGGCCTCGGGTACATCCCGGCCACGCCCCAGGAACTGGGCGGCTGGTCGGGCGGCGATGCGACCGATGTCAACAATGCCATCAATGCAGGCTCATTTATGCTGCAGCACCGCGACCACGGCGAAGAACAGGGATGGGGCGAACCGCAGTACGGCAATGGCAACATCAACGGCCTGACCAATACCGACCTGACCTTCATCTTTTCCATCAATTGCCTTACCGGGAAATATAACTGGTCGAGCGAGTGCTTCTCGGAAAAGTTCCACCGCTACAGGTACAATGGCGTGAACAGCGGAGCACTTGGTGTTACCTGCGCTTCGGAAGTAAGCTATTCTTTTGTGAACGATACTTATGTATGGGGATTGTATGACAATATGTGGCCCGATTTCATGCCCGATTACGGTACCACGCCTTCTGAAAGAGGCTTGTTGCCTGCCTTCGGCAATGCGGCCGGCAAATACTTCCTCCAGCAATCCGGCTGGCCCTCCAATCCGCAGAACAAAGAAGTGACCTATAACCTCTTCCATCATTTCGGTGATGCGTTCCAGACCCTTTATTCCGAGGTGCCGCAAAACCTCTCGATCCTGCACGACGGCATCATCCTGGCCGGCCTGAATGAGTTCACCATCACTGCCGATGAAGGAGCCACGATCTGCCTGACCGTCGGCGACGACATTATCGGCCTGGGTACCGGAACGGGAAGTCCCGAGGTAATTGAGATCACCCCGTTGACTGCCGGAACCCTCGTAACGCTGACTGTTACCAAAACGAACTATTTCAGGCATATTGAAGAAATCCAGGTCATCCCGGCCGAAGGCGCTTACTGCCTCTACGCCACGCATTCCGTTAGCGACGGAGACGGCGGCAACGGCAACGGCCTGGTGGATTACAACGAAAGCGTGGCACTGAACCTGGCCATCCGCAATGTTGGTCTGAGCAATAGCGAAGATGTGACCGTGACCATCAGCACCATGGACCCCTTCATCGATCTTTATGACGACACCGAATTTTATGGCAGTATCCCTTCAGGGGGCTCAGTAACCATCGAGGAAGGTTTCTCCTTCTACGCGGCCGAAAACACACCGGACCAGCACCAGGTACTTTTCAACATCGTTACCACCGATGGGGAAAACTCCTGGAACAGCCAGTTCGTCCTTAAAGTCAATGCACCGAACCTGAATATCAACGCGCTGACGATCAATGACCAGGAGCACGGCAACGGTAACGGCATCCTTGATCCCGGCGAGCAGGTGGCTATGACCATCAACTACTCCAACAGCGGACATGCGACAGCCTATGACGTGGATGTACACATGGAAGGACAGTCGGGATTCGCAGAAGTGCTCAACCCTGACCAGAATTTCGAGTCAATCGGTTTCCTTGGACTGTTCAACAAAACTTATGATGTGATCATCGACGAAGATACCCCGGAGGGGATCACCATTGATTTCGTGAACGAGCTGACCATGGGGATTTATTACGCTGATAAGACTTTCGGCCAAAAAGTCCGTCCCATGGTAGAAGACTTTGAGACCGGCAACTTCACAAAATATTCCTGGGAATTTTCAGGGAACCAGCCCTGGGTGGCCTCCAACCAGTTCCCATACCAGGGTATGTTCAGCGGAATGTCGGGCAACATCTCCGATAACCAGACCTCCGAGCTGAAGATCAGTTACGAGGTGATGTCGGCCGACAGCATCATCTTCATCCGCAAGGTCTCCTCCGAAGCAGGTGACAAGCTCAAATTTTACATCGGCAGCCAGGTGATGGGCGAATGGTCCGGCACCAATGAAGGCTGGAGAAGGGAAGCTTTCGCGGTAACCCCGGGGAACAAGACCTTCCGATGGGTTTATGTTAAGAACTCTTCCGGCAGCGGCGGTTCGGACCGCGCATGGCTCGACAATATCCAGTTGCCGTCGCAGATGGCCCTGACCATCTGGGCCGGCCCCGATGGCGAGACCTGCACCGGTGAGACGTTCCAGATCAAGGAATCACAAGGGACCGATTACAATTCCATCTTGTGGACAACCTCCGGCAATGGAACATTCGATGACAACGCCATCATACAGCCGGTTTACACGCCCGGTGATGAAGACGATATCAACGGCAGCGTGACCCTTTCGCTTACCCTCACCAACAACGAAGGCGATGCGGTAACCGACGGGATGCTGCTGAACTTCCTGGCCGTGCCTGAGGCTCCCCAATCGATCGAAGGCCCGGATTATGTCGACCTGCTTACGACAACCACCTCAGAATACATGACCGAAGGGATCGAGGACATCTTCGATTATACGTGGTACCTTGCACCGGCCGAGGCTGGTGTCATCGAAGGCACTAACCTGCATTCGACGGTAACCTGGAACCCCGAATACCTTGGCACAGCTTATATTACGGTTGCGGCCATCAACGAATGCGGCGACGGAGAAATTTCCGAGGCTTACGAGGTGACGGTTGACAACACGGTAGGTATGGGAGAATCCGCTTCTACCGGCCTGACGGTGTACCCGAACCCCGGCAATGGCAACTACCAGGTGACATTGAACACCGGCAGCACGGGACAGGTCAGCATGAAGGTTTTCAACCTCCTGGGAAAGGTGGTTTATGAAAACGAAAGCCCTGCCAGCGGACTGATGCAGCAGACCCTGAACCTGGAGCACCTAGTTAACGGGGTGTATTTCCTGAAGGTAAAGGGTGATGGAGTTTCTATTGTAAAGAAAATTGTAAAGGAATAGCGTTTCGCTCTTCACCACGGAGACGCAGGGGCGCGGAGGAACTGGTAATACCGGGGCTCCGCGCTTTTTTTTTATATCACCCGAATCCCCACTTGCGTGGGGACCGGCCCCCTCTCCTGGAGGCCTCCACCTCACCCCGAATCCTCACGGAAGTGATGACTGGCCCCCTCTCCGTGTTGACAACCTCACCCCCTGGCCCCCTCTCCTGGAGGAGAGGGGGAGATTAAGGTATTGATAATTTTTGTTTTTACTTCGTCAAGGTTATTTAAGACTTCATCATTTGTGAACCTGATGACCTTAATTCCTAGTCTCTCAAGCTCCGCAGTCCGGTTACTATCCCTTTCTTTGACTTCATCCTCAAGGTGAATGTCTCCATCCAATTCAATCGCCAGTTCTTTTTCGAAACAGAAGAAATCGACGACAAATTCCCTGACAGGGTGCTGCCTGCGAAATTTATACCCTCCAAGCGATCTGTTCCTCAATATTTTCCATAATTCCTTTTCAGCAGGGGTCATAGATCTTCTCAACTTTTTTGATAACCTGAATGTTTCAGGAAACGCCCCGTAATAAAGCCAGTGTTCATTTGTTTTTCCCAGATATGCCATAGTTTTTATTTGTTTATCCGGAAAAAACAAAAAAATACCCGGTCCAAACACAACTTTTTTTCAAATACTCCTCCCCCTCTCCTCCAGGAGAGGGGGCCGGGGGGTGAGGTGGGGCAGTACGGAGAAGGGGGCGGGTCCCCACTTTCGTGGGGATACGGGGTGAGGTGGGGCAGTACGGAGAAGGGAGCGGGTCCCCACTTTCGTGGGGATACGGAGTGAGGTGGGGCAACTACAGCAGCGAATAAATCACCAATCCGTTCATCAACAGCGCGATGGCCAGGTTTCCGGTCAGTGATTCTTTTTTCTTCCTATAAATGACAGCTACTATTAACAGGTAAACTATAGCAATTCCGGCCATCACCAATGCCGGGCTGCCGCTCAGGATAACATTTGCCAGGCCGGCAACAAGAAGAAGCAGCCATAAAGCCAGCGTTTTGACTATTTTCAGGATTAATTGTCCCGTCTTCTTATGTTTATAAAACACCAGAATGTTTAGAATACCTATTGGGATAAAAATTAACATCGCTTTAATGAACAGATGTACAAGAGGTTTGATAATTAATGCCGTTATGCTGATCGACTCCTCCGGGAGGCTGTTAAAATATTCTGCATCCAGCCTGTGCTCAAGCAACAAATCCCTTAACGATTTATCGAGGCCGTTGATATCCCTGATCTCTTTAAAAGATCTGAACAGCCCCTGTTGATCCCTGTAATCCAAAACTTTCGCGGCAGTAACCCAATCGATCCCGGTAATGGTCATCAGGTCCGGTATGCCTGCAGCATTCAGATCAAAGGTGTAAACAGGCACCGTAACAGCACCATACGGATCCATGACCAGCACCGGGTGGTCATGGTCTTTCACCATCATCCAGAGCGGCGGGGGAAGCGTGTTGGTGTATTCTTCTCCTGCAAGGTCTTTGTAGATATTTAAGAGCACTGGCGCTTCATCAGGGAATTCCGCAATGTAGCCATCGATGAAATCCATGAGCTGGGCCCTGTCGGAATGGGCATAATCCACATAATGATGAAGCACATAAAAATACTTAAGGAACTGGTTCTCAAACGGGCTGAAGGTTTTCTCCGGGACAAACTTCCGGGTGGTATCTGCCCGGAAAGCCCTGTAGAACGATTCCTCCCTGTAAAAAGCAGGCAATTCACTCATGGCAAGCTTGGTAAAGAATGTCGAGACAAATCCTTCGGAAGCCATCCTCTGCACCAGGTTTTTATGATGACCTGCAACCTGCCCGATTCCTGAATTGCGGATTGTGATCATGTCCCGGGGATTCTTCATTTCAGGGTAAGCATTGACCAACGCACCCTTACCGTTCACGGCATGGTCATATCGCTTATAGTCCTCAAACTGCTGGTACCAGAGCAACATGGAAGCCTCGTAATATTCCAGCCGGAGCGGCCAGGAATAATCCCGTTTAAATCCCGCAATCCTTTGGCGGAGTTTCGGTTTGATATTTTCAATTGACTGGTATTTAGCTAATTTCAGGTCTTCGGACGGTTCAAATAAAACAGCCACATTTTCCATATGCTCGGCGAAGCCTTCATTGAAAGCAGTATTAAAATCGGTGATCACGCTGAAATAATGCATATTCACATTATAAGAAGTCATTTCAACCGAACCAGAATGACTCAGCATTTTAAAAACGACATGCATCAGCTCGTGCGGGTAAAGCTGGGTCAGCGAAGACAGGCGTTCAAAAGGCGCGGTAATGCTTCCTTCAGTAAGATCAATATAATGAGCCGCTGTTTTATCCGCGACGATGCCCTCGTTTTCCAGCAGGTAAAACCCTTGTTTTGCGAACCCGCCCTGGTTTTTGGTAACGGCAAGCCACGCAGGCTGAACTGCTTCCATTTCACCGAGGTTGACCAGGTATTGTTGAGCGAGCAAATACAGTCTTACCGCTTCACCGACAAAGGTTTCATTCACTGCTGAATCAACAAAGCGGCAAATAGCTGCACTATCCGGAACGTAATTCATTGCCGGAAATCCATTGATTTGTTCTCCTGTTGGTTTTATCAGGATAATCTTTGCGTCAGACTGTGCAACAGATTTACTGATAATGAAATAAAACAAAATAGTAAAGACCTGAAACACTCGTACATTCATGGCCGCGTTTTCATGATTTGACGGGAAAAAACAATATTGGTTACATTTTTGCCTCCCCTCCTCCCATGCCCCCATGCCCCCATGCCTCCATGCCTCCATTCAACATTTTTAATTTATCTTTGTTATATAACTACAATATGCTCAGAACCATCTCCATATCATCGCTCATTCTTCTCTTTTGTCTCCTGGTCTCCCTGTCTCACGGTCAGGTGCGGGTGGTCGATGTTACTGATATTGAAATTGATACTGATATTGGTACTGTTGTGCGTTTTCTTCCCGACGTCGAAGGCAAGGTGCTTGTTCATGAGAGTTTATATGATTTGATAAAACAAGGAAATAACCGCGAAGGAGCTGAAGTTTTTCCAGGGTATCCCGTTGCTTACGGTGGAGCCAATGAGCGCGGCGGGGTTTATTGCCAGATGGACGACGATCCTGAACTGGAGCTGGCGTACCCTGTATCATCGTCGCTGCTTGCATTGAACATTGACGGTACGCCGGTGCCGGGATGGCCTCAGATACTCGATTACGACACCGACGGCGCCGCTTCCTTCGGAGACATCGACGGTGACGGGATTGGTGAAATCGTGGTGACGACCCACCAGGTCGGATCATTTGCCTTCGGGTCGGTCTATGCTTTCGAAACCGATGGGACGAATGTGCAGGGCTTTCCGGTGCCCACCGAAGGCGGCGGCGTGAAAACGCCTGTGCTGGCCGACCTCAACAGCGACGGCGCCCTGGAGATCATCATTACCGTGAGGGACTGGCCCGACGGACTGGTTTACGTTTTCAGGGGAAACGGCATCCTTTACCCCGGCTGGCCCGTCAGGATGGACTATGTGCCCGGCTCCGATGCTGCCGTCGGGGATATTGATGGCGATGATATCCCGGAGATCGTGGTCCAATCGTACAACGGTCTTCATGTCTTCTCCACCGAAGGCGCATTACGTCAAGGTTTTCCTTACTACCCCGGGCAGGGCAGGGTCTTCTCCTACTCCACCCCTGTGCTGGCAGATATCGACGGGGACGGGAACCGGGAGATCATCTGCGGCGACCATTCCATCGAAAACGGTAGCGGCGCTGTTCATATCGTCAAGAATAACGGCACTTCATGGTTCGACTGGCCTTTTCTGACGGCATTCTGGATCTACGGACCCCCTTCAGTCGGTGACATTAATGACGACGGCCTGCTGGATATTGTGGTAGGAGACCAGACCCTTTCAGGCACCCCTGTAAATCAGATTTATGCCTGGACTGCAGTTACAGGCGAAATGCATCCCGGTTTTCCCATCACGGAAGTCAACGGCATTAACAGCCAGATCCTGCTTGTCGATCTGGATGGTGATGGGATGGTCGAATTGCTGGCCGACGATAATACGGCAACCAGCTCGATAGGAAACTACCCGGCATTTAACCACGACGGCACCCGGGTGGAAGGCTGGGCCCTGGAAACCTTCGGCAGCACGTTTTTTGTCAACCCGATGGTGCTGGACGTCAATGATGACGGCATCCTGGATATTTCCGGCGGCGGAGTGGACCCGGGAGAAAGCATTACCAGCCTCTACCTTTGGAATTCGGGAGTCACTCATAACCGGGAGCTTGATATTCTGACTATTTTGCAGTACAATACCCGGCATAACGGGGTTTACGGGGACACGCTGATGGTGGGAATTGAGGAGAGGGGGAGACAAGGAGACGGGGAGATATGGGGACCGGGAGAATGGGAGACATGGAGACTGGGAGACCGGGTGAATGGAAACATTCTGATATTTCCGAATCCGGCCTGGAGCTTTGTAAATGTGAGGTTGATTGATTATGGGAAGGATTGGCAATCCGGGGATATTCGGTTTATAATTTATAATTCGGTTGGGGAGGAATGTTTGAGTGGAATAATTGATAATAAATCTTTTAAAATAAATATAGAAAGTCTTCCTACCGGTATTTTCTGGATTACTCTCCGCAGCGAAAAGAAAGTTTTGGGGGCAGAGAAGTTTGTTATTTCCAAATAAAAATCCGTGAATATCCGTCTTATCTGTGTCATCCGTGTGCCATTCTCCGGGATAGCACACGGATAACACGGATGCGACGGATTAACACGGATAATTTAAGGTAAAGTCACGGCCGGGTAGTTGCTGACGATCACCTGGGGGATATTCGCCCCAAACGCTTCGTTTATTCTCTCAATGAAATAATAAGCGATCACAGCGCTTCCCATCGGGGTCGGGTTCAAACCATCGGTCGAAAAGAAGTTACCTGTAACAAATTTGAAAGTGATATTGACATTTCCAAAAACAGTTCCATCGCTATAAATTGATTTCATAACACTGCGCATATCAGCAAGCACTACATCCCCGGTGGCCATGCCGCTGA
This sequence comes from uncultured Bacteroidales bacterium, assembly GCA_964447005.1. GTDB lineage: Bacteria > Bacteroidota > Bacteroidia > Bacteroidales > JAGOPY01 > JAGOPY01. Next base: position 19,294 of record CAYUQP010000013.1, on the reverse strand, counting down.
TCACTGCGTTGTAATTGGTTATCGCAGTGCTAATATTATCTATTTCAGCAGCATCCAGAACATAGCTAGCCGGAATAGGTTTCTGACTTCCCCAGCCCCCGCATTTCAACGAATCCTGCGGCAGGGATAGCAATACCAGGTCACTTGATTTTGCCTGGCGTATTCCCCAGGGGAGAGACGCATCCTGGATCACCAGCGGGTTCTGACCGGGGGCAAATTTTAGCGTATCGGTCGATCCCATGCTCTTGATCAGCATATTCAGCTGGGCATACCCGGCATTAAGCATTGCGGCAGAAGTTTCATCCAGCGGAAGCGCACTATAAGGAATGGTATGGAAATAGGGGGCGTCGAGCACATCAGGGATGTTCGCGATCACGCCTTTAGCGCCACTAGCCGTCAGCGTGGCGAGTGTGGCCTGCATCGAAGCAGTGAATACTTCAATGGTAGTCAGCGGATCAACACCGCCGCTGATCGCGTAGGAAAGCACATCGTAGTTTCCAAGCCAGAGGGTAAAGAACGTGCCGTTGGCCAGCGGGATCTCATCGATGATCCGGTTGGCAGGACCGGAAGCGAAACGAGCATAGTAAGGATTGAGCTGAGCCATGCCGGCTACGGCCATGTAAAAACTCTTCAAACCGGGAGTGGAAATATTGTTGAAGGGCCCGTCGGCTGCCACAGAGGCAAAATTAGCCTGGTTGACTTCCACATTGGCGAAAGCCGGAACAAGGTTTGTTACCCCTTTGCAATCCGGGTGAAACCCCATTTCCAGCTTGGGTTTGGGGATCAGCACACCGCCCGGAAATCCGAAGCCGTAATCATCCACCATCAAAGGCTGCCTGAACTCTCCGCCGCCCGCCTTGCTGAACTGGCCTGCAAGTATGTTAGGAAAAGAATTTTCCTGTCCTGATTTATAAAGTGCCCCATCGGCCATGCCGGCAGTCCAGTTGTCACCAACGGCGACATATCTTGATAAATCGGCATTCCCGGCCGCGGGCTCGAATTCATCGACATTCGGCTTGCAACCTGCAAGTACCAGGAGCGGAACGATACAAAGTATATATATCTTTTTCATCTTTCTCTGTGTTAATGGTTAGAAACGATAGCTGAGGCCAATGCCGGGAATGAACGTCATGGTCTTGTAAGTCCCCGAGAAGTTGGCAGGCGCATAGGACTTATCGGCTTCCAGGCCATGCAGTTCCAGGTACGAAAGGTCGATGTCGAGCCCTTCCACCGGTGTGATGGTGGCGCCCAGCGTGAAAGCGACCGTGTTCAGGGTCACAGTTTCAGGAGTGAAATATTCCGGATCGGCCGGTGAAGAATCGTAATAGGCACCGGCACGGAACGTGAACACTTCGTTGAGTTTATATTGCGCACCGATCCTAGGGATCCAGGTGTCCTTATAATTCCTCGGATTTTCGTTGTCCAGCAGTTCGCCGCTCTGCTCAAAGGTAAAGTCAAGCGATTCATAGCTGCTCCACATGATCCAGTTGACCTCGGCGGCCAGTGTGAATTTGTCGCTGAAATCATAAGAAAGTCCGAAATCAAGATTGCCCGGAAGTGGCAGTGAAGCGTCGAATTTGTTCTCCGCCGGTACTGATCCGGAAAGAGCAATCGGGACCGTGAAGGTTGCATCTCCGCCATCCAGCTCCATCGCGATCTGCGAACGGTAATTCACCCCGATACTCAGCTTTTCGACAGGTTTGTAGAAAATGCCCGCGTTAAAGCCATAATTCGTGGTGCTGCCCTGCAGGTTAGCCCTGGAATCGCCACTGTAAGGCAGTGCTTTGTTGATCTCAACGTTCCCGATGGCCACTACGAACCCGGCGCCGATGCCGAATTTATCATTGAAATTATAGGCCACGGTGGGTTGAATGAAAACCGCGCTCAGCTTAATGTCACGGATCAGGTATTGACCGGCCCAGTCTTCTTCCCATTTAGCCGTGCTGCCGAAAGGAGTATAAACACCTACTCCGACCGCAAGCTTTTCCTTGATCTTATATGAAAAGTAACCGAAAAAGGGGGTACCGGTCGGATTTTCCGTTCTGGCCTGGTAGTCCGTGCCTTCCATTTGAAAGACATGGTTGCTGAAAATGAAGCTCGCCCCGGCCAGGACACTCATCTTTCCTTCATAAAAAGCAAGGGTACCGGGGTTGTAGAAGATGGAACTGGCATCATAGGCAAAAGGGGTACCGATAAGCCCGATGCCGGTCTGCTTCTGCCCCTGTAACCTTACCTGGTACCCGCCGGCCATCATCGCTGAAGTGCACAGGCATAGCACCAGAACTAAGAACAATTTGTTTTTCATAGGTAGGTTTTTTAGTTTGAAATGCGGCGCAAGGTAAAAATAATTTCAGTGCAAAAAAATGTTGGCCATTCATTGTCATTGGGGGTCATTGATTGTCATTGGGGGTCATTTATTGTCATTGGGGGTCATTGGTTGGTTGATGGGTGCTGTTTGCTTGGTCAGAATGGCCGATTACTGTTTTAATGTTGACAGATTGATGATTATTCAATATTTTTCACTGGTAATCGACAAAAATTTGTTGATCCACTACGTGGAATTAAAGCGTAACATAAAACGCTTGTTCAACAGGACTTTATCCGCTAGGCGGAATTCGCTGTAGGCGATTTAAGTATTGTTGCGAAATGTTACCCCAGCGAATCCAATACCTCGTAGAGGTTTAACAAATAAAGGCATTTCACAGTATTTTATTAAATTAGTCGGACAGTAGTGAATATTTTTATTTTAATTCTGCCATTAAAGCATAAAAGCGTGGCAAAAATGAACCCGCATGAAAAAGTTACTCACTATTTCTTTTTGTCTCATTCTGATGATCAGGGGCTTTTCCCAGGATTTACCGGCCGCTTACCAGGCATTTAAGGAAAAATACCCTGAAGGGCCGGCGCTGAACAAATGGGACTCGCTTTATCTTGGAAATATCCCGGAAAAGATCCTTCCGGCGGGTCTCAGGAGCGATCAGCTTCCGCCGCTGGTGGATAATTCAGCCCTGCCATACATGCGGCCGGTAATAAACCAGGCGAATGCCAGTTGCGGCCAGGCAGCCCTGGTGTCTTATAATCTTGCTTATGAACTGGCCTGTGAGCGAAACCTGCCGGCTATGCTACCGGAAAACCAGTACCCGACTCATTTTACCTATAATTTCCAGAACGGCGGCAACGGGTGGTTAGGCGTGAGCTACTTCCATACAATAGAAGTCCTGAGGCTTTGCGGCTGCATGAATGTGGCCGATTATGGCGGTGTTTATGATGACGGACGCCGCTGGATCAACGGTTATGATGTTTATTACAACGGCATGTTGAACAGGATCAAGGGGATACAAAAGATCAAAACCGGCACCGAAGAAGGAATACTGGCCCTGAAGCACTGGCTGCACGATCACATGGGCGAAGGCAACCACGGCGGGATGGCCAGTTTCTACGCCTGCTCGCCCTGGAACCCTGAAATCCTGGATGCTGATACGCCCGAAGGAGGTAAATACGTGATGACCTGGTTTTACCCCTGGGCGGTCCATGCCATGACCATCGTGGGATACAACGATTCCATCCGGTGGGATTACAACAACGACGGGCAGTACACCAATCACATTGACATAAACGAGGACAGCATCATGGATCCGCGCGACTGGGAGATTGGCGCTTTCAAATTTGTGAACAGCTATGGTGAGGATTGGCTCGACAGCGGCTACTGCTACCTGATGTATAAATGCCTCGCCGAGACCTTTGACAACGGGGGCATCTGGAACCATGAGGTCCATATCCTTGATATCGATCCAGATTACCAACCGCTGATGACATATAAGATCACGCTTAAACACGACAAAAGGGTGAAGATCCGCATCCTTGCAGGGGCATCATCCGACACTTCCGATGTGGTTCCGGCCTGGCTCATGGATTTTCCTATCATCAACTACCAGGGCGATGAGTATTACCTGCAGGGCAACGATACGACGGAAGCCCTGAAATCGCTGGAATTCGGCCTGGATATAACTCCACTTCTGAGACATCTGACGCCCGGGGAGCCGGCAAAATTCTTCTTCATGGTCGATGAGAACGACCCCTTCGAAGATGGAAATGGCCAGATCACTTCATTTTCCCTGATGGACTATACATCTGGTCAGCAGGAGATCAGTTCCGGTGAAACGCCCCTGGCAATTGAAAACAATTCCAGGACCCTGGTCTCACTGATCCATATTCCTGATTATGAAAATGTTGAAATAATAACAGAAACTCTTCCACCTTATTCCGGCGGTGAACCTTACAGTGTTCAGCTACAGGCAGGAGGCGGACAGGAGCCTTATTCCTGGGAATTGTTGCCCGGTTACCGGATGGAACAGTCCTCGGAAATCTTTCCGCAGGCAAACCAGCAACAGGTCCTTTACCCCTTGCCGGCCGATACGATCGTCGCTGTTCCGCTTGGTTTCAGCTTCCCGTTTTTCGGTGAAACCTACGATACGCTCTGGATGCATGTGAACGGGCATATCCAGTTCGATGCCGAGGCGATTCCCTGGCCATACCTGCAGGAACCCGAATTATTTTTCCGTTGTTACCGCCTGATCGCCCCGTTTGAGTTCGACCCGGCGGTGATCGTTGCCGCCGACAACGATGGCGGCTGGGTGGAGCTTTCGGAAACAAGCGCCACTTTCCGCTGGAAGATTTCCCTGGAATCCCTGCCCGGCAATACGGAAGTTAATTTTGCCGCCCGATTGCATAGTAACGGTAATATCGAGATCATCTACGGTGCCCCGGGACCGGGAATTGTGAACTGGCTCAGCGGCATTTCAGGCGGAAACAGGAAAGACTTCATCATGTCGCCGGTTTCAGGATCAGACTACATACCGTCAGGCACAAAATTTATTTTCTATTACCAGGACTTGCCGGAGGACATCGCAGTTTCCCCGACCGGCATGCTGAATGTTTTGCCGGTCAATGAAAACCGCATTTATGATCTGACTTTCAGGGTGCAGAATGATCACGGGCTGACTGCCGCAAAAACACTGCAGTTCACTTCAGGGCCTTACCTGCATTTCATCATTAACGGAGCGGGCACGGACCGGGTCGAATTCGGGGATACCGTGGTGCTGGACCTGGAGATCAGGAACGGCAGCCCGGAAACGCTCCAGGGCGTCTCGGTCAGTTTAAACTGCAGTGATCCATTCGTCCAGCTCATAAATGCCACCTGCTCCCCGGGAGCCATTCTTCCGGGCGCAACGATAAACGTTCCGGAAGCTTTCAGTTTTATCGTTTCGGCAGCAGTGCCCGACCAACGTGACATGCTGATCTCTGCAACGCTCATATCGGAAGGCAATACATGGATTAACGATCTGTGGTTCAGAGCGATGGCACCAGTTATAAAGGTGAGGGATTATTTTATTGATACCGGGGACGGCATCCTCGATCCGGGCGAAACAGCACCCATGCCGCTCACCTTGCAGAATAGCGGAGGAGCGCCAATCGACGGGGTAGCGGCCATTCTCATACCGCTCGATCCCGGATTGCAGGTGATTGGAAGCCCGATGCAGGGATTCGGAACAATTGAGCAAGGGAAATCGGTCACCCGGACCTTTACGCTGCGCGCCGACGAGGGCATTCCGGATGGCACACCGGTACAAATCGTGGTTTCGACTTTGTCGTTGCAAGGCCTGCAGACCAGCGATACGCTGGACCTGCGTGTGGGCAAGTCGCCGGTGCTGGTCCTTGACCTGGACCCGTTCCATCATTCCTCGCCGGGGATCATCGAATCGCTTAATGAGTTACAGGTGATCTATAGCATTGATTTCCAGGTTTCACAATCAATCTTTAACTTCCATTCTATCTTTGTTTGCCTCGGCTATCCGAGCACCAACCATGTGCTGACCGCCTGGGAAGGTCACAAGCTTGACCAGTTCTTGCAGGGAGGAGGGAATCTTTACCTGGAGGGCAGGAAGACCTGGAAAGATGATCCGGTCACGGATGTGCACCCAAAATTCAACATCCAGTGGGCCGGCAACGCTACCGTTTTTAATACACTGACCGGCATTGACGGAACCTTTACCCAGGGTATGAAGATCCTGAATGCCGGGGCGGTGCCGTTCAATTTTTACTATATCGAGCCGGTTGAGCCTGCATTCACAGTACTTCAGGATAACAACCTGCTTAAGCCCTGCGTCATAGCCCATGATGCGGGCACATACAGAACCATCGGGTCCCTTTTCGAATACGGCACGCTGGCCGATATCTCCCCCGGGGAAACCCTGAACCTGATGAAAGCATACCTGGAATTTTTCGGGATTCCCGTGGATCCGGTGGAAGTTGAAGAGCAGGGAGGCGGGAAGGCATGGGGGCATGGAGGGCTTGTTCTGTTCCCGAATCCGGCCACTGCCCGCATAGAAATTACTCCCTCCCCCGGATGGGGGAGGGCCGGGGTGGGGGCAGATCACTCGGCGGCAAGGTTGGAAATCTTTGAAATGTACGGACGAAAAATGACCGAACTTGAGAATATTTCATCCTACCCCCTAATACTCGATATTTCCTCACTGACGCCCGGAATGTATATCCTTCGGATGAAATCAGCAAAAGGCTTCTCAGGATCAGTGAAATTCCTGAAACTCGCGGATTAAACTATTCTTCCTATTTTTAACAAAAAAAAACCATGAAATCCGCAGTTACAATCCTTAGCCTTTCAATCGCATTGTTCATCTGTTCTAACTTGTTCTCCCAGGATATCATGCAAGTCAGGCAACCACTTCTTACTTATACTGAATCCTCCACCGGGCTGGCCAACCCGGAATGGGAAGGAGGCCGTTCGGAGCTGGAGTTTGCCGATATGAACGGTGACGGCAACATCGACATCATTTCCATCGGTGACCATGGCAACCCCGGGATACAATCCGGCGAACAGGGATTGATGGTGTTTTTCGGCGACGGGCAGGGCCACTGGAGCTGCCAGATGGGCGGGGACCTTGGCTATGGAGGCATCGCGGCCGGCGACGTCAACAACGACGGCTTCATGGATGTCGGCTACGGCATGCACCACAACTATTCCTCCACCGACTTTGGGGATCAGCTTATCGAAGTGGCGCTGGGCGATGGCACCGGAACGAACTGGACGCCCTGGGACGACGGGCTGGCCGCCAATGGCGAGGACTGGGGCATGTTCGGCACTGATTTCGCCGATATAGATAACGACGGCGACCTGGATATCGGCTCAATCTCCTTTGGATGCTGTGCCGGGATCCATGTTTACCTGAACAACCTCGACGGAACATGGACCCAGGGCTTCGGGTTCAATTCGGGCAATTCCTCGATGATCTACCAGTTCGGGGATATCAACAATGACGGCAATATGGATTTCATTGTGGACCATGAAACAGGAACAGCCTATTTCGGGGACGGATCGGGCAATTTCACAATCAATGACCTGAACCTGCCCTCGCTGGAGAATGTCGGCCGCAGCGGGCCTTCGCTGGGAGATGCCGATAATGACGGTGGAATGGACGTAGCGTTCACAAATTATAACGGCGGACTGCATGTGTATGTTTTTATGGAAGATATCGGCGAATGGGCTGACTTCTCAGGAAATCTGCCTGCCTCGGGTGGTTTTGAAATGACCCAGATGGAAGACATGAACATGGATGGTTTTGTGGATCTTGCCGCATTCGGCGACGGTTTGTTCCGGGTTTTCCTGGGCGACGGACAGGGCAACTGGACTGCCGACGCTTCATTTACCGTCGGTGATCCGGGCAGTTGCAAGGCCTTCAGGGTTGGCGGCGATGCGGACCATAACGGGAAACCCGATGTGGTGCTGCTTGAAGAAACCAAGCTGAGCTGGTTTACCTACCAGAATTTCCTCCATTTTTTCAAAGAAAGCTCAATACCGCTGGAATTGGATATCCAGCCGGTTTTCCCCCGCGGTAATGAATTACTCAGGCCGGGATCTGTCAGGAATATCGAATGGATCAGCGCCGTCCCCGGCAACCAGGATTCTTTTATTCAACTGGAGTATTCGACAACCGGTCCGCAAGGCCCCTGGACCCTCATAGCGGGTAATGTCCCCGATAACGGATCGTACCAGTGGATCGTCCCAAACGAAAGCTCAGCCAATTGTTACATTCGCTATGGCATTTATGCCGGGCAATCAGTGGATGAAATCATAACCCCTGCCCCATTCACCATTACCAATGGTACCATTGGGGTAGAGGAAAAAGAAGAAAGAATCAGTGAGTTGACCGTGTTCCCGAATCCGGCCACTGCCCACCTGGAAATTACTCCCTCACCCGCATGGGGGAGGGCCGGGGTGGGGGCAGATCAGTCGGCGGTCGGCGGTCGGCGGTTGGCAGTCAGATTGGAGATTATGGATTTATTCGGACGAAAAATAACCGGGCTTGAAAACATCTCCTCCTTCCCGGTAATATTGGATATTTCCCCGCTTGCACCCGGGATGTATATCCTTCGGATGAATTCAGCAGAAGGCTTCTCAGGATCGGTGAAATTCATGAAACTCGCGAATTAATCTCTGTGTCTCCTCTGTGTAACTCTGTGTAATCTGTGGTGAATTGGGAGGCCTTCTTTCACCACAGATTACACAGAGTTTCCCGGAGGAAGCACAGAGAATTTCAATAAATAAATCTGAGAAAGCAACCATTATCACTTTTCTTTTGTCTTAATAAAAGACGCCAGATCAACATCTCACCAGCCAGTGACCAACAGCCAATAATAACTAGTTGTATTATTATGATCTAAATTCAACTCCACATGAAAACAAGATCATTCCTCTTCGCCGCGTTAATATTACTCCAAATCCCGGTCATAGCCCAATGGATCCAGCAAAATTCCAATACATCAAATGACCTCTACGATATCCATTTCATCAATGATTCAACAGGTTTTGCCGTCGGTTATAACGGGACATTTCTTAAAACAAATGACCGCGGTGAAAACTGGCATCTCTCCATCATTGATACCTCGGAGTACATCATTTCAGTTTATGCCATTAATGAGGATACCATCTTCGCTTCAGGTTTTGACCATATTTATAAAACTATAGATGGAGGGCAGAACTGGTCCATTATCAACTCTCAGCTTTCGGCGAATGAGTTGAAATTCTTCTCCTCTCAGGTGGGATTTGCTAAAGCGCTCTGGCTGGAACAATGCCCTTATCCAAACGCCGGGGATGCGCCTCGTTATAAATATTACCGGACCCTCGACGGGGGCACTTCCTGGGAAGCATATGACTTTTTAAAGACCCATTACACTTATTACGCTGAAATGGAAATTGTTACCCCTGACACCGGGTACCTGGGAGCAATGGAAATAGGTTTCTGGTGCGGTTACTGGCCCTGTTGTGAAGAAGGTAGAAGCTCCTTTTTCAGGACCACTGACGGGGGACTGACCTGGCAGGAAATCAGCGCCGGTGATAATGGAATCCTGAATGATGTCACTTTCTTTAATGGATCGGATGGTTTCGCGGTTTATGAGTATTTTTCGCCCTATGGCTATGGCCAGCTTGCAGAGTTGAATAAAATAACCGAAAGCGGTGAACAAATTCAATTGGGTCATTCACTTCCGGAATATAATGTCGATAAATTCTTTTTTGCCAATACGATCCAGGGATATTACCTTTTGAATCACAAAATCATGAAGACCACGACGGAAGGTTATTTCTGGTCTTTGGATTACCAGGCAGACCATCCCCTAAGGGATGTTGCTTTGACTGAAAATCTCGAAGCTTATGTGGTAGGCTATGGCGGAATCATCCTGCATCAAAAGATCAACCCGGTGACTGAACCCGAACCGCTTTTCTGGCTTAGCTGTAATGAAGACAAGCTGATCTTCCCGATGACGAATATCAACGGGGAATCCATCCTGGAATTCAATCTGGTAGCAACAGGGAATATGGATGTGACAGTAGATATCAGCGCACCTTATCATTTTCCGGTCAAAACAGAGGCCAGCGGTGAATTTGTCCAGGAAATCACCGGTTTGGTTATTCCTGCAGGGCACGATACGACAATATTCGTGGCTTTCCATCCATATTTTTACGGAAATCTCAGCCAGAGCCTTGAAATCACCAGCAACGCAACCAATTATCCAACTATTACCATGCCATTGCATGGAAAAGGTGTATGTTTCCTTCCAGATTTTGTAAATAACGACACTTCGTTTTGCTACGATACCGTCTGGGTTCGGGGTCATGTTTCCGTCAACGCGGGCAGAAGCCTGTCATTTTGCCCCGGCACGGTCGTCAATTTCCAGGGTGGGTATCATTTCAACATTGATGGCACCTTGACAGCCATCGGAACTGTCTATGACAGCATCCGGTTCACTGGTGAAAACAGATGGGCCGGTATATTTGTCATTGGTGATGATCCGGCCGATTCTGTGGTCCTGAAATATTGCCGGATTGCTAACACGAACAGGGACATCTGGCCCGATACCGATAATGGCGGCGGGCTGAACATAACCGGAAATAAAAAAGTGGAAGTCAGTCATTCAACTTTTATTGAATGTGACGCCGATGACAACGGAGGAGGAATCTATTGTGCCGGATCCGGATTCAGTATCACTGACTGCAGGTTTTATTCCTGTGGCAATGGTTTAAGCGGCGGGGCTGTTTACTATGCCGGTAGCAGAAAAAAATGCATCACCAACTGCATCATTGACCATTGTGGGGCTGATTACGGCGGGGGAATCTATCTTGATGCCGGCGAGGATTCGGTCGTCATGAACTGCACGATCACGAATTGCATGGCTGATTATGGAGCAGGAATGTACCTTAGCGGAAGTCATTATTCGTTAATCGATTGTATCATAAAAGATTGCAGCGGTGATACCGGTGGCGGAATTTATACCGCAAGTTCGGGTCCGTCTGAAATTTCCGGATGCACGATAGAAAACTGTAATGCCGGCGTAGCTGGTGGTATCTTTGCCACAGGCGGATCAAGACTTCAGGTTCAGAATTCAATGATCCTGAGCTGTGAGGCAGAAACGGCCGGAGGCGGACTGTATCTGAATATTGGTTCAGATGTCCTGGTCAGAAATTGTGAGATAGCCGGGAACCATGTCATCAATGGCAATGGAGGAGGAATATTTATTGATAGGGCATCACCGGAAATTATTTCAAACTCCATTAACTGGAATATGACTTTCTACGGAGGCGGGAGCGGCATTTACTGCATCTCAGGTTCTCCAAAAATAAGCAGCAATATGTTTTTCGAAAATTGGGCGGATGGTTCCGGAGGGGGAATCTGTCTTGACAATATGGAGGCTGATGCCATTCCTGCAATTATTCAGAATGTTTTTTACAACAACCTGGCAGGAAATAATAAGGGAGGCGCCATTTATCTCAATAATAACAAAGCGGACATCATTCTGAACACCATCTCGGGTAATTATCGCGGCGGGATCTATTGCAGCCAGCCCATATTGCACCGTCTCCTGGGAAATATCATTTACGGGAACGAATCGTATGAGCTGATGACCGACAATATAAATAATACAACGCTCTCATACTGTGATATCAAAGGCGGATGGACGGGCGGAGGCGCCGGTAACATAAACCTGGACCCGATGTTTTACGGCCTTCCTTACTATCCCTGGTACCTCATCAATGTCGACTATTCGCTGATGCCGGAATCGCCATGTATCGATGCAGGGCCTGTCGATACCACCGGTTTTGGCCTGCCTGACACTGACCTGGCAGGCAATCCCAGGTTTATCGGGGGGCGGCTTGATATGGGGGCCTATGAAAACAATTTCCTTTACCAGTCCATTGATACGGGTTTCTGTGAAACCTTAGATTTCCAAATTGAAGCTTTGCCGGTTCAGGAGAATATATATGACAATTGTGAATGGACTTTTAATGACGAGAAAATACCGGGAACTGACAGCCACCAGTATTTACTCACCAATCCCCAACCTGAAAATGAAGGGTACTATCAGTGTTTGTTTTTCAATAATGAGGGGCAGTTTTTAAGAAGCCGGAAAATATACCTTTACGACAAAGGCTCTCCTCCCATACCCCAGATTCAGCCGGTTGGCGCGGTTCTGAGCGAAGGAGAAGAATACGAAATGATATTTTATTTTTATTCACCGGATAATGCCACAAAATGCCAGTGGTTCCTGAATGATGCACCGATTGAAGGTGAAACCGAGCAGATTATTTTTATCCATGATTTTAAAAAGGAACAACAAGGCAGTTATAAGTGCCGGGCAGAAAACACATGCGGCACCATCTTCTCCGATGACGCCGTGCTCCAGTTAACTCCCTCCGGTTTTGCAGAAAATGAAACATCTGTTTTTTCCGTGTTCCCGAACCCGGCAGGTTCGCAGTTGACAATTACTCCCTCCCCCGCATGGGGGAGGGCCGGGGTGGGGGCAGATCAGTCGGCGGTCAGGTTGGAAATCAACAATTTGCTCGGAACAAAAATAACCGGGCTTGAAAACATCTCCTCCTTCCCGGTAATCCTGGACATCTCTTCGCTTGCACCCGGAATGTATATCCTTCGGTTGAATTCAGCAGAAGGCTTCTCAGGATCGGTGAAATTCATGAAAGTTGCAGAATAATCTCCATGCCTCCCTGCCCCCATGCCTCCCTGCCCCCATGCAAATGAACATTCCGCCTGAAATTTTGTTACCTTTGCACCCCTAATCCGGAAAATTATGAAAAAGACCCTGCTCCTGCTCCTCATCATAATTATTGTGCCATTCCTGAAAGCGTATAATCCTGCTGGTAATGGTGACAAGCCCTTCGTCGAAGGTGAGATCATGGTCAAGCTATATTCCGATATGCCTTACAGCCAGGAATATATGGTCAACAAGGTCGTTTCGGATTTTCAGGATAATGATGTAGCCCTGGTTGACAGGTTATCCAACCGCCTCGATATTTTTCTCCTTGCTTATAACCCCTCTTCCATCGATGATGAACGGATACTGGAGAACATCAAATCCCATCCCTTTGTAGAACTTGCCCAGTTTAACCATTACCTGGAGCAAAGGGACCTTTACCCGAACGATATCGATTTTATCCAGCAATGGAATATGCATAATACCGGCCAGAATTCCGGCACGGTCGATGCAGATATTGACGGCCCGGAAGCGTGGGGTTTAGGTACTTCGGGAGTCACCGCGACTGGAGATTCCATCGTCGTAGCCATCGTGGATGACGGGTTTGACCTTGAACATCCGGACCTCAGGTTCTGGAAAAATTATAAAGAAATCCCTAACAATGGCATAGATGATGACCAGAACGGGTATATCGACGACTTTCACGGGTGGAACCCCTGGCAGAACTCAGGCCAGATCGTTGAAAAAGACCATGGTACGCATGTCACCGGGATTGCTGCTGCACAGGGAAATAATGCAATCGGGGTTACAGGGGTCAGCATGAACGCTAAGGTCATGCCGATCGTTTATGGGAACTATGTTGTCGAGTCGATCGTGGTGGCAGGATATTCATATATTCATGAAATGCGTTCGATGTACAATGAAACGGATGGTGATGAAGGAGCATTTGTTGTCTCTACCAATGCTTCATTCGGAACTGACAATGCCTTTCCGGAAGATTTCCCCATTTGGGCAGCGATATATGACTCACTGGGCATGATCGGTGTGCTGAATGCGGCTGCTCCGCCTAATGCCAACGTTAACGTGGACGTTGTCGGTGATGCACCGACGTCTTTCCCCAGCGAGTTTTTGATCACCGTTACGAACACTGACCGGAATGATATAAAAAGCAGCTTTGCCGGATATGGCGCAGTCTCTATCGACCTTGGAGCCCCGGGTACACAGGTCTATTCCACTAAAATGAATAGCGCCTATGGAACTAAAACCGGCACTTCCATGTCGGCACCGCATGTAACCGGTGCAGTTGCACAGATGTTCTCGGTAGCCGATGCAAGTTTCATGACAGCCTACCACAATGATCCGGCCGGGATGGCCCTCGTGATCAAACAGTACATCCTCAACGGAGTCGATCCGCTGCCTTCCCTCAACGGCATCACTGTGTCCGGCGGCAGGCTCAATATATACAATTCCGTTCGGCTGATGATGAACCCGGATATTGCATTCGCCCCGATGAGCATCTTAAAAGTCATGCCGCCAAATCACCAGGACAGTGTAAACCTGGGATTCACCAACAATTCTTCCGGCACGCTCAATTACAACATTACGTATCCTGAGAATCCCGGCTGGCTCACCCTCAACGGTCAGCTCTCAGGAACGCTCGCGGGTTATGCTTCCGCAGATGTCATGGTCCGTCTCAATTCAAACGGGTCACCTGCCGATACTCTTTTTGCTTATATCTCCTTTAATTATGGAACAGAAGGTCTCTTCCAGGTGCCGGTTCACCTGATTGTCGATCCGAATGTGGGCGTCGGGGAGCAGGGAGGCATGGAGGCATGGGGGCATGGAGGCATGGAGGTGTGGCCGAATCCCGCAAGGGATATTTTAAATTTTAAATTCTCAATTTTAAATTCGGGTAATGTATATACGCTTGAGGTTCTAAACTTATCCGGGATGAAATTGAATGAAATAAAAATAAAAGATCCGGAGAACGAGTTCAAGCTGAATATAGAAGAACTTTCTGAAGGAATTTATATCTTAGGTTTAAGGGAAAACAATCAACTGCTCGCAACCCGACGGTTCATTAAAATTAAATAATGAATAACCCGAATTTAAAATTCAACATTTAAAACTTAAAATAGATAATTACCTTGCCAGCCATTCTTCAGGGTTCAGCAACGTCTTCGACTGCCACACCTCGAAATGAAGTTCTGTCTTTGAATCGCTCTTGCTGGTGTAAACCGTGCCGATCTTTTGCTTGGTCGATACTTTTTCCCCTATCTTCACATACACCTGGTCAAGGTTTGAATACACAGTAAGAAATTCGCCGTGGCGGATGATGATCACATTGTTATTGTTTGGCACGTTCATGACCCTGGTCACGACCCCGCTGAAGATAGCCCGGGCTTCCGCACCGGAATCAGTCATCAGGTCAATGCCATTGTTCCGGGTTTTAACATTTTTCAGCACGGGATGCGGATGTTCCCCGAAGGTGCTGGAAATGATCCCCTTCTCAACCGGCCAGGGCAGCTTACCCCGGTTGCTGAGGAAATTATCGGAGATGATCTTTTCTTCCGGGGTCAGGGCGAACTCCCCTGTTTTCAACGATACGCCGCCGGTCTTACTGGCCCGCTCATTCGCCAGCCTGATCTCCTCGGCAATGATCTCCTGGATGGCCTGCTGAAGCTTCTTCGCGGCAGCCTCCTTTTCCTTCAGCGTTTTTTGCAGTTCCTTTTCTTTCTTAGAAAGAGATTTCACCGTTTTATTCTTCTCCTCCCGCTCCAGCGCCAGTTGCTGCTTCTGACGTTCCTCGCTGCTGATCAGCGCATTCTTCTCATTACGGATGGCAGCCAGGTCTTCCATCTTGATCTCCAGTCTCTTTTGCTTGAGCTGGATCAGCAGGGCCTGCTTTTTCCTGTATTCATTATAAAACTCAAAGTATTTCAGACGCTGGTAAGCCTGGTTGAAATCTTCCGATGAAAAGATAAAGACCAGCCGATCGTACAGGTTTTTATTTTTATAAGAATAATAGATCATCTTCGCGTATTCATCTTTCAGCGCCTGCAGATCCTTTACCAGCAGCATGACACTGTCCTGTGCCAGCATCATCTGGTATTCCACTGACTTTACCTCTTTATTGATCGTGCTGATCAACTGCTCCCGCTGAGAGATCTTCTTATTCAGGATCACCACTTCATTCAACGAGTTCTCACGGTTTTTCCGTGTTTGATCCAGCAATTGGTTGGTGTATTGGATCTCCTCCTCGATCTTCTTTTTGTCCTGCTCAAGTTTCGCCCGGTCCTTCTGCGAAAAAACTTGTGGTACAGCCAGAAAGAAAATAATCAGCGGGATTAAAATTCTATTCATCATTATTAATAAAAAAAATCATTGATACACTTAAACACAAAATTCCACTAAAAAATTCAATTGGTACTGGTTTTTGTGAATTTTCGTGTTTTTGAAATTTTATACCTGATCTTAAAGCCTGGAGGTTGTCTTAAAAGTAAGAGCATAGTCATTTTTCGCATCGCCGACGACTAAAGCCGTCGGTTGATAATATGCAACTAATTCGGAACCAACGGCTTTAGTCGTTGGAGTTCGAATCTACAGAATGGTTATTAAGAAAGAATCCCGACTTTTAAGACAACCTCTGTCACTTTATCCTGTCATAATTCTCCGGGATAGAGAAAGGAAAAGTCATCGGATCATCCAGCGTAACCTTATTGTAATTTATCTTCACCTTCAAAATTTCCTCCGCCATGATGTCGAATTTGATCGTTGAAGGATATTGCTGGTTTTCGATGGATTCAAAGTCTTCATACCTGGCCTCAAGTTTCCTGTTGTCGATCCTGAATTCTTTAAGATCGACCCTTGTAATTTTAAATGATTCCGGGTTAAGCCAGATATTCTGGATCAGGATGACCGGATCGACTCCTTCCAGCTCAGCGCTCTTCTTGATCTTTTGCCTTCCTGTTGTCGTCAGCCTGTATTCAGGATAGTCGACCGATGCTCTGAACGTATTGTTCTCATAGAACTGGAAATCATTTCCCAGCAGGATCGCCTGCAGGATATCAAAATCAATATTGATTTTCGTGAAATCGCTGACAAGTTTATAATCCCCGATAAAGTAGCTCTTCTCAAACCGGTTGATATATTTTACAGAGTCGTTCGTTATCACCATCCGGATCATTTCAATGCCCATGGCCGGTGTGATCGTGATCCAGATCAGGCTGTCTTTCCTGATCCTGATCTGTCCTCTGAAATCTGTGCTTTTGCGTTTCTCGGTATAACTGGCGTCAAACTTCAATGAGAGCCAGTCGAATTTCAACTCGTTTTCTTTAAGCTTGGGGTAAAGGAACTCCGGTCCTTCTTCCTTTAATGGCGCTTTGATGACCGTTCTTGGCGTTTTGCAGGATGAAACCATTAATATCACTGCAAGAAATACAAGCAGGCTGCTGATAATTTTATTCATAATATGTTTTTTCCCGGACTTTCTTTTCTAAAAATTCAGATCCTTCTCCTGCTTCTGCGGCTTGCTCCCAGTATTTCACCGCTTCTTTCCTGTCATTCAGTTTCCAGAGTACGTCGCCATAATGCTCCAGGACCACAGGGCTTGATTCACCTTTCTCAATTGCCCTGGCAATCCATGTTTTCGCCTCCTCGAAACGTCCCAGTTTAAAAAGCACCCAACCGTATGTATCAAGATAAGAACTGTTGTCGGGCTCGATCTCCACCGCTTTCTTCGCCATCTGTTCCGCTTTTTCGAGGTTCTCGCCCCTCAGCGATAGGTAATAGGCGTAATTATTCAGCACCAGGACATTCTGCGGTTCGATCTTCAGGACCTTTTCATAAGCTGCATCCGACTGCTCATGATCGTTGAGCTGGAAATACGTATCGCCCAGGTAAGAATAGAATTGGGCCAGCATCTTATCATTGAAGACCACGAAATTAGCCCCGTTCTTGAAATATTTCGCCGCCACTTCATAATCTTTAAGCTGGAATGAAGCAGCCCCGGCAAACAGGTAAAGCATGGGCTGATCAGGGAAAAGTGCCAGGGCCCGCTTGCTTTCACTTGCCATGGCCACGTTATCGTGAAGTTCTGCTTCCGCAAATAACAACTGTTCCCAGATCAGGTATTTTGTGCTATCGATGCTCAGCACCTTTCTGAATGAATCGCGTGCTTCTTCATAACGCTTGTCCTGCATCAGGAAATCGGCATAAATGGAATGCGCTTTCGGGTCATTGGGATGCGTGTTCACTAAAATGGTGGCCAGTTCAAAGGCTTCTTCACGGTAAGAGGTGTAAAATTCGGTCACTGAATAATACGCCAGCAGGATGCTGACTTTGGTGTCGATATCCAGGCCGGGGTTAGAAAAGCCGGCTTTGAGATATTCCAGTGATTTGACCCGGTCGCCCTGTTTCCTGTAATAATCCGACAGCGAGATGTTGATGTAAGGATTCCCCGGATCGATGGCCAGGATCCGGTTATACAGTTCTAATGCTTTGTCGTACATTCCCCCGGCCATGTAAGCTTCAGCCAGCATTTCCAGGTATCTTGTTTCATCCGGGAATGCGTCGCTCAGCTTCTGGATCTCCTCGATGGCTTTCTCCGGCTTGCCCATCATGACGTAGATCTTTTGCTTCTGCACCGAAATATCTTCATTGATGCCGATCTTCTGTTCGAGCTGATCATACGCTTTTATGGCGCTCTTGTAATCTCCCTGGTAAATCGAATTCAGTGCCTGGTCCTCGTAATATTCAATGTTTTCAGGTTCAGCAAGGATAAGCTTGTCGATGATCTTACCGGCTTCGGTATAATTGGCCTGGGCCTGATAAAGCCTCACCAGCAGGATCTTATACCATTTGCTGACCGGATCAGTGGCCACGGCATTTTCGGCATATGGCAGGGCATCAGTGATCTTGCCCTGATCGGTGTAAATACTGGCGATCTCGAACATAGCGGCGGCATCCTTGGGGTTGAGCTCCAGGCCGGACTTGTAAAGTTCAAGCGCTTTATCGTAATTCCCCAGTATCTTCTGCTTGGAAGCCTCGTAATAAATCTCACGGCTTTTCGGGAAAATGCCGGGCGTTGTTTCCTGGGCGGAAAGGGTAAGACTGTAAAACTGTAAGACGGTAAGAATAAGGAGAATGTACAGTTGGACAGTTGGGTAGTTGGACAGTTGGACAGTTGAACAGTCGGACGATCTTTTATTGACGATTCTGATATTCACGGGGATAAAATTAACAATGGGGTGCAAAGGTAGGTGGTTTCTTGTAAATTTTACCAGATTTCTTCGAAGATCATCACAGATATTATGTCGGGTGTTCCTCCCTGCGCCTCTCCGTCCCCGCGATGAAAGGGGCCGGTTAACCGCTGAGACGCCGTGACGTAGTTGGGTGTTCCTCCCTGCGCCTCTCCGCCCCCGCGGTGAAAGGGGCCCGTTAACCGCTGAGACGCCGTGACGCGGTTAGGTGTTCCTCCCTGCGACTCCGCGCCCCCGCGGTGAAAGGGGCCCGTTAACCACAGAGACGCCGTGACGCGGTTGGGTGTTCCTCCCCTGCGCCTCCGCGTCCCCGCGATGAAAGGGGCCGGTTAACCGCTGAGACGCCGTGACGTAGTTGGGTGTTCCTCCCTGCGCCTCTCCGCCCCCGCGGTGAAAGGGGCCGGTTAACCGCTGAAATGCCGTGACGCGGTTGGGTGTTCCTCCCTGCGCCTCCGCGCCCCCGCGGTGAAAGG
>CAYUQP010000012.1:0-104540 GCA_964447005.1 uncultured Bacteroidales bacterium | reverse complement strand
GACTTATTCACAGATTTTGGTTAATATTGAAGGTTTTTAGACAGACTGGCGTTACGCGCAATGTCACGGTCACAGAGGCATTAAATTTAATTCCGGAAGCAGCATTTAGCGGCAATCCTACCAATGGTACCGCACCGCTGACCGTTAACTTTACCGATCAGTCAGTCAACAGCCCGACAAACTGGGCATGGAATTTTGGGGACGGGGGCACGAGCACCCAGCAAAATCCTTCACACACCTTTAATATAGCGGGCACTTACACGGTGGAGCTGCTGGTAAGTAATGAGTTTGGCAGTGATACAGTGGCACTTAATAATTATATAACGGTAACTTCAGGTAGCAGTACCGGAGAACCCTGCCCAGGGGTGCCAACCATCACTTACGAAGGCCAGACTTATAACACGGTACTGATCGGCTCCCAGTGCTGGATGAAGGAGAACCTGAACTATGCCACAGGAAACAGCTGGTGTTATGATAACAATGAATCAAACGGTGATACCTATGGCCGGTTATATGACTGGGAAACGGTCATGAACGGGGAATCCGGCAGCAATGGCGTTCCCAGCGGGGTGCAAGGCATCTGCCCTCCGGGATGGCACGTCCCAAGCGATGCGGAATGGAAAATCCTGGAAGGTACTGTCGACAGTGAATATGGCGTGGGCGATCCGATATGGGATTATGACGATTTTCGGGGTTATGACGCGGGCCATAACCTTAAAGCCACCAACGGCTGGAATAGTGGAGGTAATGGAACCGATTGGTACGGTTTTACAGCTCTTCCAGGGGGCAATCGCAATCCCGGTGGCAGCTTCTTAAGTCTCGGTGAAGTCGGAAACTGGTGGTCCTCCACGGAGTCCGTTGATTCGTTCGTCTGGAGCCGTGGCATGGGTAACGGTCGCTATGATATGTACCGGGGAGGCTTAGCGTCCAAAACCTACGGCTTTTCACTTCGCTGCCTCAAGGACTGAATTGATGCTTTAATTTTTATAGTTATTTCGTCATTGTGAAGATGGCGATGAAGATTCTTCTCCGCACATTACAGGAAAGGATCTCCTCAAAACAACAGAACCGTGTGGAATTTAATCAGAATTTTGTAACCCGGAAATTGATCGTGTACTAGGTTCTATTGAGACCAGAAAATCAACCACTTACAAACGAAATTGTGAGTGGTTTTTTGTTTTACGCCAGATTCCAATGAGAGTGCCAGCGGCACGACAGAAAAAAATCAGGCTTTTTGTTAAAAAAATATTTTTGTGTCGTCCTGATGGGACTCTGAATTATTTTGGGCGCATTGTTTTCCAGTGGCTTACGCCACTGGCTACTGTCTTTACTCCCTTCGGGAGAAAAAGATTTTCGATTGCCGATTTTCGATGGTCGATTTAGAGTTGTTGCGGGGGCGGCATCTTTTTTAATTAAAAAACCGACGCTTTGAGTCGTCGGTTATTCGAAAATATAAAGTCTTCCGACTTTATAGCTTTCCCCTGGAGCTGATTGCTCCTGGTTCCTGAAAAAATTAATTTCCTGAGCAATCCACCTCGTTCAGGTCCTGCTGCGCCTGGTCGAAAGCATTCTGCCAGTCGGTGCGGCTCTGTCCCGTAAGAGCGGGGCAGTCACCGTAAGGCTCCAGCGCGTCCAGGTAATCCTGTGCAGCCGCTTTGTAAGCATTGCAGTTGGCAACCGTTGGATCCATCGCGTAAACCTGTGCTGCATTGATCATGGCATTGACCTCATTATTCAGCTCAGAGGCCCAGGCTACCGAGCATCCATCCTTGTCGTCCTTGTCCCCGCAGGTCCAGAATCCAAAGGTGGCAACTGCTAGGAATGCAAAAAAGAAAATTTTGTTTTTCATAGCTTATTTTTTTCTGTAAAACTATGGATTTTCAACTATCAAAATGATCTAAGCCGGTTTTTTTTCAAATATAGTGTTACGGACTTTAAGGAATACTTTTGTATTAAGAATAGTTTTAACTTTAAAGGAATTCTATAATTGTATCGGAAATCACATAACTAATTGTAAATCAATATATATGATTGAATGGATCACAAAGAACAAATAGTGATTTATTTAATGTCCAAGATTCATCAACTGAAAGAAAAAGTCGAAGAGGATAAACTGACGAAAAATGAGCTGCTTGCTTACATTGAAATGCTGGAAGATATGCTCAGGGACTATTTTAATTTAAGTGATTGAAAAACAATTTTATAAATCAAATAAAACAAATGTCACATGAAAAAATTACTAATTAAATCGGGCATGATGATTTTCCTCTGCCTGTTCGTCGTTCACAGCACATCCGCGCAACAGAGCCTGCGCGTCAACCTGAGCGACGGCACAGTCATTGAAATAGCCCTGGAAGACATCCAAAAGCTCACATTTGACCTTACCACCAATGTGGAGCAGTACACCAACGTGATCAACCAACTGATCAAATTAAAAGCGTACCCGAATCCTGCACGGGAGACGGTAAACCTGGATTACACTTTACGTTCCGGGGGAAATGTCGTACTGGAAATTTTCAACCTTGCAGGTTACCGGCTGCTGAGTAAAAGTCTTGGCATGCACCAGGAAGGTGAATACAAGTACATCTGGAACATTACGGGCGTGCCTTCAGGCACCTATGTCTGCCGTATCCGGCAAAAAGACCAGATGATCAGTGAAAAGATTATTGTTAAAAAGTAAAAAAATCAAACCATGAAAAAGATCATATTTACCTTGTTTATTGCAGTGCTTTGTGCCGTAAACCTCTCAGCCCAGGACCTGAATATCCACAAAACTGACGGAACGATCGTCACAGTGCCACTGAGCAATATCGACAGCATTACCTTTTCCTCATTAAACCCGGGCGACAATGTAATCTGGATGAACGAGATCTACTCCAGGGGCACCGCGGAAGATCCGGACTGGATCGAAATCTACAATACCGGCAACACCGAGGTGGACCTGACCGGGTATCTTATCTATGACAGCGGCGGACAAGGAGGAACAAAGCCGAAGAAGGAATTCCCGGCCGGTACGATCATTCCGGCTCACGGTTTTTACGTGATCGTCACGGATGACGAGGACGAGAGCGGGTTCGGGCTTTCCAGCGGCGGAGAAGAAGTCTGGCTTGAAAATGCCAATGGCGAGGTGATCGACGACATCGTTTTCCCCTCAATGGAAACGACTCAGTCATACGGACGTCTGCCTGACGGTTCGGAAAACCTGCAGTTGCTCGCTTCCATCACCAAAGGAGGGCCAAACTCCAACGCGGGGCCCAACTATATCTGGATGAACGAGATCTACTCCAGGGGAACCACGGATGACCCGGACTGGATCGAGATTTATAATTCAGGGACCACCGATCTGGACCTGACCGGCTACCTGATCTATGACGCTGGCGGCCAAGGGGGCACTAAACCCAAAAAAGAATTCCCGGCCGGCACGATCGTTCCGGCAGGCGGATTTTATGTGATCGTCACGGATGACGAGGACGCGAGCGGATTCGGGCTTTCCAGCAACGGAGAGGAAGTATGGCTTGAAAATGCCAATGGAGATGTGATCGACGATGTCGTATTCCCGGCTATGGAAACGACCCAGTCATACGGACGCCTTCCCGACGGTTCGGATAACCTTCAACTGATGAACACCATCACCAAGGGTTCAACAAACCAGCCTTGAGGATCGTCTTTTAGTGACAGCCGCAAGCCGCAAGCTACAAGCCACAAGCTGCAAGCCACAAGCTGCAAGCCACAAGCCGCAAGCCACAAGCTCTTAGCTCTAAGCTCATTCCCATTTGACAGCGTCAACCGGGTTGCTGGTCGCTGCCCTGACAATATAGAAGCTGATCGTGGCCATTCCGACTACGAAGGCAATCAGCCCTGCGAACAGG
This sequence comes from uncultured Bacteroidales bacterium, assembly GCA_964447005.1. Classification (GTDB taxonomy): domain Bacteria; phylum Bacteroidota; class Bacteroidia; order Bacteroidales; family JAGOPY01; genus JAGOPY01. Next base: position 100,671 of record CAYUQP010000012.1, on the reverse strand, counting down.
AAATAGGTCCAGTTCAGGCTGGTGTGATAGATAAAGCTGTCGTTCAGCCAGATGTCGAGCCGCCACCAGGCAACCGGCACAGCTATCACAAAAGCGATGAGGATCAGCAGGATAAACTCACGGTACAGCAGGTTCAGGATATTGGGTACCGAGGCACCCAGGATCTTTCGTATCCCGATCTCTTTGGTTTTTTGCTCGGCGACGAATGAGGAAAGCCCCAATAATCCTAATAATGCTATAAAAATCGTTATGACTGTCGCAATATTGAAGATGATCCCGATCTTCTGCTCTCCTGCGTATTGTTCTTCAAGCATTTTATCCACAAAATCATAATCAAAAGGCCTTCCGGCCCCGAAGGAATTCCATTTTTCCTCGATAATGGAAAGCGCCTCCTTTTGCTGGCCATCTTTAAGCCTGACAGCCAGCAGCCAGCGGGGTTCAGGCCTGATAAAGAAGATGATCGGCTCGATTTTATTATGGAGCGACCGGAAATGAAAATCTTTCACCACTCCGATCACTTTCAGGGTCCTGCCGGGGTTGCCCTCCAGGTCAAATCCGTACTGGATCTTCTTGCCAATCGGATCATCTTCCCATCCCAGCGTTTTCGCCCCGGTTTCGTTGATGATCACCGCTGCTGTGTCGTCTGTTCTCATGTTTTTGTCAAAATCCCTTCCTTTGATGATCTCCATCCCCATCGTCTTTATATATTCATGATCCACCTGGGCCAGGATCATCGCCATCTCCGCCATTTGATCTTCCCGTTCAACCCGCAGCACCTGTATCCAGTTGATCTCCCCCGGAACGCCCGTGCAATTGGTTGCGCTTACGATAGCGGAATTTTGCATCAGCTCATTTTTAAATGCCTCCGCTTTGCTCTGGAATGTTGAATCCTGCATGGCCATGACAACAATGTTCTCCTTATCAAAGCCCAGGTCGGTATTGCGCAGGTACCTTAACTGGCTTGAAACCACCACCGTGCCGATGATCATGACGATTGCTATGAAAAATTGTAACACCACAAGAATTTTCCTTAATAACCCGCTTTTTTTGCCCGCTTTGGACACAGTTCCCCTTAAAACCGTCATTGGCATGAACGAAGACAGGTAAAACGACGGATAGCTTCCCGAGATGATCCCGACAAGAAGGGTGATCAATAAAATCAACCCGATGATGACCGGTTGGGTGAACACTGAGAATTCAAGTGATTTACCCGACAACTGGTTAAAATCGGGCAGCAGGATGAATACGATGCACAGCGCAATCACCAGCGCAATCACTACCATGAACAGCGACTCGGACAGGAACTGGGTGATGATCTGTTTCCTGTATGCGCCTACCACCTTTCTCATGCCGACTTCCCTGGCCCTGTTGGCCGAGCGTGCCGTGGCCATGTTCATATAGTTGATGGTGGCGAGAAGGAGAATAAAGAAAGCCACAGCAGTGAAAATATAAATGTACGCCATGTTCCCGGTGGGCAGTTCAGCGCCAAAACCGGTAGCGAAATGAGTCTTCGCCAGTGGAGTATAGCGCATCATGAAACTCCCGTTGATCTGGTCGCCGATGGGTTTCATATACTTATCGTAAAAAGCCGGGAACCGGTCGACAATGCTTTGTATGTCAGCGTTTTCGTTTAGGAGAACATAGGTATAGACACCAATATTCCAGAACGCCAGCGGTTCCATACTGTTAAAGTTTTCCCTGCCGACAATTTCCTCCAGGGAGGTAACCGATAACAGCGCTTCGTAACGAAGGTGTGAGTTGGTCGGGAGATCTTCAATGATACCCGTGACTTTGTAGGACCTGCCGGACCCGGTCTGGATAACTTCGCCCATTGGGTCTTTATCCCCGAAATACTTTTTTGCTATCGTTTCGCTGAGTACCATGGTAAAGGGCTCTGTCAACGCTTTATCAGGATTGCCTGAAATAAAATTGAGGGTAAAAACCTGTGCAATGTTCGAGTCGGCAAAATAAAACCCCTCTTCATAATATTCCTTTTCACCATATCTGAACAAGGCATTGCCCACATCATTCAGCCTCACGAATGCCTCTACCTCAGGAAACTCAAGCTTGAACGCCGGTCCCATGGGAACAGGAACGATAGCGAACAGGTCATGCCGGTTGGAGATCGTAAAATCCGATTCGATCCGGTAGATCCGTTCATGTTTCTCGTTATACCGGTCATACGTGATCTCATCCCTGACATACAGGAGGATGAAAATGAATGCCGCCAGGCCGATCGAAAGCCCCAGGATGTTGAGAAACGTGTAGAACTTGTTTCTCAGCAGGTTGCGGAAAGCGGAAACTATGAAATTTTTGAACATAAAAGATTGCTCTGTTGTATTAATTCTCCTGACTTGTTTCGTTTCGTTCAACCTCACCCCCTTTACCCCCTGCCCCCTATTCCCCCTCTCCATATTGGAGAGGGGGCCAGGGGGTGAGGTTTGAGGCTATGCTCTGATGTTTTCCGTGACGATCTGCCCGTCGAACAGGCGGATGATGCGGTGCGCGTATTCGGCGTCGCGCTGGGAGTGGGTGACGATGATGAGCGTGGTGCCCTGCTGGTTCAGCCTTTCCAGGAGGTTCATCACTTCCTCGCCATTGGCCGAGTCGAGGTTTCCGGTCGGCTCATCAGCCAGGATCAGCTTGGGATTGGCCACCACGGCGCGTGCCACGGCTACGCGCTGCTGCTGCCCGCCCGAAAGCTGCAGCGGGAAATGCTTCCGGCGGTGCGTGATCTGCATCTGCTCCAGGGCCTCATTCACCTTGTTCTTTCTTTCTGTTGCCGACATCCCCAGGTAAATCAAGGGAAGCTCAACATTTTCAAACACGTTCAGCTCATCGATCAGGTTGAAGTTCTGGAACACAAACCCGATGTTTTCCTTGCGGAGACGGGCACGCTGGCGTTCCGTGAATTTCGAAACCTCCCAGCCGTTGAAATGGTACTCGCCGTCCGACGGATTATCAAGCAGCCCCAGGATGTTCAGCAGGGTGGATTTGCCGCAGCCCGACGGGCCCATGATGGCAGCGAATTCTCCCTGGTTGATATTGAAACTGACATTGTTCAATGCCGTGGTCTCCACCTCATCGGTGCGGAATACTTTGGTTAAATTGACGGTTTTAATCATTTTATTAGGTTTTATGTCTTAGACGTTTATATATAGGATTCAGTTACTCATATTTCAATGTTTCTACCGGGTTGATCATGGAGGCTTTCACTGCCCTGTAGCTGATGATCAGCAACGAGATCACCAATGCAAAAAGCCCTGACAGGATAAATATCCAGATATTGAACGGCACCTGGATTGCAAATTGCTGCAGGAACAGGGAGTCGATAAGGAAGTAACTCACCGGCCAGGCGATCAGCATGGAAATCAGGATCAGCCAGGTGAATTCTTTCTGGAGCAGCAGCAGGATGTTCAGGACCGATGCGCCCATCACCTTCCTGATCCCGATCTCCTTGGTCCGTTTTTCAGCCATGAAGGAAGCCAGGCCGAACAATCCCATCGCGGCTACGAACATAATTAATAAGGTAAATGCCATGGCCAGGTTGCCCAGGTTCTTTTCATCCGAATAAAGTTTGTTTAATTCTTCATTAAGCATAAAATAATCAAACGGCTTATCTTTCTCAAATTCAGTCCATTTGGATTCCAGGAAACGGATTACTTCCCGGTTATTCTGCCCTGTCGTCCGTATTGCAGCATACTTAAGGAAGAAATTGATCTCCCAATCTTTTTCTTTCATATTAAGGATGAACGGACCGGACTTTTCGCGGAACGAAGTGGCCTGGAAATCGCGGAAAACCCCGACGATATTTTCATCGCCGCTCAGGGAACGGAATTTCTTGCCAAGGGCTTCTTCGTTCGATTTCCATCCCATATGCTTTACCAGCGATTCGTTGACCAGCAGCGCTTTTTCCGGATCGGTTTTATTTTCACGGTTATAATCCCTTCCGGCGACGATTTCTATCCCGAATGTCTCAGCAAAATCATACCTGACCACTAATGCAGGAAAGAAACGCCACTCCTTTTCTTTCATCCCTTCAAACCAGAACTCATGAGTATTGTGAGAAGCGCCGATAATATCATCCAGCGCCGTAACATTAAGGATTTCAGGATTTTTGACCAGCTCATTCCGGAATGTTTCAAAATCCCTGGCCAGTTTAGTCTGGTTGATCCGCACTATGATCACGTTATCCGGATTAAAGCCAAGATCAGCTTTTCTCAGAAAATTCACCTGCCTGAAGATCATGACGGTACTGATAATGAGCCCGATCGATATGGTAAACTGGAAAACGACCAGGATTTTCCTGGCCAGGCCGCTGCGTGAAGCATTGACCGGGCTTCCGCGCAGGATGGTGATCGGTTTGAATGAAGATAAGAACAATGCCGGATAAGCACCGGATAAGAGGCCAAGGACCAGCCATAAACCGGCAAGATACAAAAGACTGACCGGATGAATAAGGTAATCGAACTGCATTTGCTTTCCGGTGTAATTATTAAATCCGGGAAGGATTATTTCAATTAAAAGCAGTGCGATGATGAACGAGATCAGGGTCAGGACCAGCGACTCACCCATGAACTGAACGACCAGTTTCAGCCGGTCTGCCCCGGTGACTTTCCTGATCCCTATTTCCCTGGCCCTTGCGCCTGCAGTGGCCGTGGCCAGGTTCATGTAGTTGATGGAGGCAATGAGCAGCAGGAACACGGCAATGACAGACAAGACAATAATGTAAGTATAATTACTGTTGGGTTTGATCTCATAATCCAGCCTCGAATGAAGATGAATATCTTTAAGATTTTGAAGGTACATCAGGATGCTTTCCCGTTCGGCATCATAATAAAAGTTTTTGATGAAAGAAGGGAAATTGCCTTCCAGTTGTGCAGGATTGACACCTGGGGCAAGCAAAACATAGGTCCAGCAGGGGTTCCATACCCAGGTCTTGGGCAAACTTCCCCTGAAAACCTGCTTCATGGTACTTAATGAAGCGATGAAATCAAACGCGAAGTGCGTTTGCACAGGCAGGTCCCGGATAACGCCGGTGACTTTCAACGGAAGAGAAGCTTCAAATTTAAAGAGTTTACCCATTGGATCTTCACTCCTGAAATACTTCCTGGCGGTAGATTCAGTGATCACCACCGAATTCGGTTCACTCAGCGCGGTTGATGGATCGCCGCTGACGAACGGTTGTTCGAAAATTTTAAAGAATGTCGAATCAGCAAAATAAAACCGGCCTTCATTGAATTTCTGCCCCTCATATTCGATCAGGCTGCGGTCGCTCTGGAAATTGAAAACGCGCACGACTTCTTCGACCATATCGGGATACTCCGACTTCAGGGTGAATGCGACCGGGAAAGGCATGCTGGCAGAGTTCTCGCCCACTCCGCCGAAATCATAATCCATGCAAACCCGAACGATCCGGTCGGAATTCTTGTAATGCACGTCGTAGCTTAACTCATCATATACATAAAGTATGATCAGGATAAAACTGGTGATCCCGATCGCAAGGCCCAGCAGGTTTATTATTGTGTAAACCTTTCGTTTTACAAAGCTGCGGAACAGTATTTTGAAGAAGCTATTTATCATATTAACGGGATCTAGGTCTTGGGTCTTAGGTCTTGGGTCTTGGGTCTTGGGTCTTGGGTCTAAGGACTTGGGTCTTAGGACTAAAGACCAAAGACCTAAGACCAAAGACTAAAGACCCCTCCTCCGGAACATCAGCGGTACATTCTCCCCGGCCGGGGCACCAATTTCAACCAGTTCCCAGTCCTTCTCATGCTCTGCTATTTTATGCTTCAGCACCGTCACTTTATCATTCGGCGGAACGCCTTCAGCCTCAAAATTCACAAGCTCGACCCGGTAGTGGATGACTCTTTTGCGGCCATTTATGGTCACCTCGATCTCCACATTTTGTTCGGGTTCAAAATCCGGTACAACGATCACTATTTCACGCATAAACGGTTTATTTTTTTATGTTATGGGTCCTTTACCTTTCCTGTTCCCTAAACCTCACCCCCTTAACCCCCTGCCCCCTTTTCCCCCTCTCCATATTGGAGAGGGGGAGAGGGGGACAGGGGGTGAGGTATACGCGACTGATGGCTCAGCGAAGCACCACCTTATCCTTTCCCCCGAAATTCTCATACGAAGACACAATCACCTCCTCACCCTCTTCCAGTCCTTCCAGCACTTCATAGAACTTTGTATTCTGCCTGCCCAGTTTGATATTTCGTTTGACTGCAACATTCCCGGAGGGATCCACCACATAGACCCAGTTGCCCCCGGTTTGCTGGAAAAAGCCCCCGCGTTTCAGGATCAGCGCTTCGGTGGGGGTGCTGAACTGAAGCCTCATCTGTATCGTCTGCCCCCGTTTAATATTGTCGGGGACCTCACCGCTGAAAAACATATCCACCTGGAATGCCCCTCCGGTCACGCCGGTGTATATTTTACTCACATAAAGCGTATACGTCTTTCCGTTAAAATCAAGCTCGGCTTCCTGCCCCGGTACCACTCTCGACACATACCGTTCATCGATATTGGCGCGCATTTTATAACCATCCACGATATCGATCTGCCCCAGGCGCTCCCCGGCGGATTTTGTCTCGCCGATCTCCACGTTAAAGGAGGTCAGTACCCCATCGGCAGGGGCTTTCACCGTCAGTTTCTCCATGTTGCTCTGAAGCTGCGACAGGTTGGCCCTCATGCGCTCAACCGAGGCCGCGATCTGGCGCTTCTGCTCCTCGGCAGAGATGGAGTCGAGACGCTGCAGTTCAAGGCTGATCAGCAACTGCTTGCTGGAGAATTCAAAATCCCGCTTCGCGTCCTGGTACTCTTTAAGCGTATAAACGCCGTCATCGTAAAGCTTCTGGGCCCTTTCAAACTCGGTCCTGACCTGGTCGATCTGGTAAAGCAGGTTGGTGATCTCCTTCTGCCGGAGATATTTATTCTGTTCCAGTGCGATCCGCGAATTCTGCAGGTTGTTGATCGCGTCGTACATCCTTGTTTCCTGGTCCATGTAACTCAACTGCATATTGGCATTGCTCAGCCTCAGGATCAGGTCGTCCTTTTTAACAAAGGCGCCGTCCTCAACATATTTAGTCTCAACCGTGCCTCCTAAAACCGCATCGATATAAATAGTGGTCTTCGGCTGGACCACTCCGTCGACCGGGATGAATTCCCTGAAATTATCCAGCACGACTTTAGCGGTGGTCACCTGGTTCATATCCACATTGATCCGGCTTGAACGGTCTCTCAATAATAAGAGGTAAGCGAGAAATAAAACAAAAACCGCAAGGGCAGTCAGTTGCAGTATCTTTCTAGGAGTCCACTTTTTCTTTTCAATTATACGATCCATGAAAACTGGTTTTTGGGTATTTAACCAAAACTAAATCCGTGCCATTTGCAATATTATATTGATTAACAATAGACTAAAACATGTAATTTGCATAGTAGTGTTCAAAATCGTTCACTTTTTTGTACACAGGCGAACATTATTTTATACTTTTACATGACTTAAATAATTAAGATTATTGACCTGCCCATGAATGATATCCAGGAAAAAATACCGGCACGGATCCTGATCGTTGACGACGATAAGGATGTGCTTCTTGCTGCGCGCCTTTTTCTTAAACAGCATGTCGAAGTGGTCCACACGGAAGAAAATCCCCAGAACCTGCCGAACCTCATCAACAGCGAGAACTACGATATGGTGCTGCTCGACATGAATTTCGCACCGGACGCGACCAGCGGAAAGGAGGGATTTCACTGGCTGAACAAGATCCTTGAGATCGATCCGGCCATCGTGGTGATCCTGATCACAGGCTATGGCGACATAGAACTGGCCGTGCAGGGCATCAAGGAAGGCGCAACCAACTTCCTGCTCAAGCCCTGGGAAAACCGGAAACTGCTGGCCACGGTAAAAACGTCACTGCAGCTTCGCCAGTCGAAGATGGAGCTTCAGGACCTGCGCACCAAGCAGAAAGTGCTCATGGCCGACCAGAACCAGCCCTACGTCACCATCATCGGGAATTCTCCGGCTATGCAAAAAGTGCTGAATTCCGCGCAAAGGGTGGCGACCACAGATGCCAACGTACTGATACTGGGTGAGAACGGCACAGGCAAAGAACTGGTTGCCAGGGCGATTCACCGTGACTCGAAACGGAAAGACGAGGTCTTTATCAGTGTCGACCTGGGTGCGATCAGTGAAACCCTCTTTGAAAGTGAATTGTTCGGCTTTAAGAAAGGTGCATTTACTGATGCCAGGGAAGACCGTCCCGGACGTTTCGAAGCGGCTAACAAAGGGACGATCTTTCTGGATGAAATCGGGAACCTGTCGCTTTCTCTGCAGTCCAAACTGCTGAGTGTCATACAGAACCGGAATGTCGTCAGGTTGGGGACCAACAAAGAGATCCCGATCGATGTAAGGCTGATTTGTGCTACCAACATGCCGTTGTACCAGATGGTCAGGGAAGGAAAGTTCCGCCAGGATCTGCTCTACCGGATCAATACCGTCGAAGTGAATGTACCTTCACTGAAGGAAAGAATTGAGGACATACCACTGCTCGTAGACCATTTCCTGGAAATTTATTGCAAAAAGTACAAGATCGGGCAGAAAAGGGTCAGTGAGGATACGCTGGCAAGGCTGAAAAAACATGACTGGCCCGGAAATATCAGGGAATTGCAGCATGCCGTGGAGCGGGCAGTGATCATGAGCGACTCGAACATCCTCCAGCCCCATGATTTCTTCCTGAATTCACCTTCAGATGATAAAAGCGACAGTCTCGACCTGGATAACCTGAACCTGGAAGAAGCCGAACGGATGCTGGTTCGCAAAGTCATTGACAAACACGGCGGAAATATAAGCAAAGCCGCCAAGGAACTGGGCCTGACCCGTGCATCCTTATACCGCAGAATCGAGAAATATGGTCTTTAAGCGATTCCGGATTGTAATTATCGTGAGGGTCATCCTGCTGGCGCTCACCATACTAATGTTTTTCGTGCTGCTTGAATTGCCCCGTTACCGGTTTTCCGCTCTCCTGGTCGGCCTCCTGGTAATACTTGAAATAATCCTGTTGATAAGATACGTGGAAAGGACCAACCGGAAACTCACACGGTTCTTCGAAAGCATCCGCTACGCCGACTTCTCAAGTTCTTTTTCGGACCCGGGCCTTGGTAAGACATTCGAGGATCTTTCCAGGCAATTTAACGAGGTCATAGAGGCTTTCAGAAAATACCGCACCGAAAAGGAAGAGCATTACAATTATTTGCAGACGGTGATCCAGCATATTCCTATCGGTGTTTTGGTTTTTAAGACCGATGGTCATGTTGAAGTTTTCAACCAGGGATTAAGCAAGATGCTTAAGATCAGAAATATAAGATTTGTTTCCGACCTGGCTAAAATAAAAGAAGATCTCCCCGCCACGCTGTTAGCGATCAAACCGGGTGAAAATATCCTGTACAAAGTTTTTACCGGCGATGAATTGTTACAGCTTTCCATCGCGGCCACCGGCTTCAGGTTGCAGAATGAAGATTACACGCTGGTTTCCATGCAGAACATCAGCGCCGAGCTGGATGAAAAAGAGATCGAATCATGGCAGAAAATGATCCGTGTTTTAACGCACGAGATCATGAACTCGATCACACCGATCACCTCGCTGGCCTCGACGGTGCGGGATATGATGGTAAGACTGGAGGACGGGAAGAAGTCGTTGAACCAGCTTGATAATGAAGATATTGAGAATTTTGATGCAGCGATGAACACGATCCAGAACCGTAGCAGAGGACTCTTAAATTTCGTGGAGATTTACCGCGACCTGACCCGGATACCCAAGCCTAATTTTCGTTATTTCAGGGTCCAGGAGCTTTTTGACCGCTGCAGCTTATTGCTGAAGCAAAAGATCGACGGGCTGGGCATTGAATGCAGCGGGCGTGTGTTCCCTCCCGACCTGATGATCACCGCGGATCCGGACCTCATCGACCAGGTGGTCATCAACCTGATGCTCAACGCGATCGATGCCGTGAAAGAGGTTGATAATCCAAGAATATCCATCGTGGCGACCATTAACAGCTCAAACCGTATCATTATTGATTTCCATGATAATGGAGTAGGAATTATGCCCGACATCATGGACAAGATCTTTATGCCCTTTTTCACTTCCAAAAAACACGGCAACGGGATCGGGCTGAGTCTGTCACGCCAGATCATGCATCTGCATAAAGGAAGCATACTTGTGCGTTCGAAGCCGGAAGAAGGAACCGTCTTTACTCTGGTCTTCTAATTCATTTTCGACTATTTATATGTACGGATAAAACCAAGTTGTACGAATGATGCCCATTCGTACATATAATCATGACCTTCTTTTAAAAATCGAATTAACTTTAAACCCATTAAATATTAATTTTAATTTAATTATACAATGATGAAAAAAATCTTCTTCTTAAGCCTTGTTGTTACCATGATAGTAATGGCAGGGAATTACGCATTCAGCCAGGTCAATCCGGGCTCGCCGGAATACCAGGACTTGAAAGAGCAGGGGCTTATCGAGCAGCCCGCACAAGTGCCGGCTCCATCGCCGGCTAAAGCAATCTTACCTGAAGAAACCGGAGCAAGGGATCTTGAACTTTTTGTTCCAAGGGACGGCTCATTCATTGGGCCTCTCGACGGTTGCGATGATTGCTTCACTGGTCCTTACACTCTTCCATTTACATTTTGTTTTTATGGAACGGATTACACTTCATTTTACATTAACACAAATGGTAATGTTTCTTTTGAAGGTGGATTCAGTTCTTTTACATCCACCGGTTTTCCGGTCAACGGATTCGGTATGCTGGCTCCTTTCTGGGCCGATGTTGTCACCTGGGATGCTACCTGTGGCGTGGAGATCGGAGATATTTATTATAAAATAGAGCCGACCCGTGTTATCGTAATCTGGGAAAACGTAGGATATTACGGTTGCGGTGCAGATAAAAGAAACACCTTTCAGCTGATCTTTACCAATGGAAATGATCCGCTGATAGGAACAACGAACAATGTTGCATTCAGTTACGGTGAAATGCAATGGACAACCGGTGACGCTTCCGGAGGTTCCTCTGGTTTTGGCGGCACACCTGCAACTGTCGGTGTAAACAAGGGAGATGGAGTGAAATATGCACTTGTCGGACGTTTTGATCATGAAGGCACTGATTTTGACGGCGCCGGCGGAGGTGCTGATGGGGTAAGCTACCTTGATGGAAAATTCTATGCTTTCGATGCATGCCAGGAAGATGTAGTTATTCCGGAAGAAGTTCCTGTTTCAGATTGGGCGCTTTACATCGGTATTTTCCTGATCGTCACTTTTGCGGTGGTCCGCTTCAGGAAACTGGTTTAAAAAATATGTAATAGAATCTTTAATTAATTAGAAAAGGAGGCTGCTCAGAATCTTGAAACCGCCTCCTTTTTGTCTTGTTGTCCGAATGAACTTTATTCGTACATCTATTTTTTGCATTGCATTACCAGTTATTTTATTTTTGCTCCTATTAACAATCGAACAGTTTAACAATTTAACAATTTAACAATTTAACAGTTTAACAATCGAATTCACTAACCCTAAATTTAAATTCTTATGAAAAAAGTTTTGACAATCTTACTCAGCTTAGCAGTAGTTTTCGCCGTTGCACAGCAAAGAACGGAAAACATGAAACCGATAACCCACGATCCGGCCGCCTGCCCGAGCCTGCTGTTTACACCAGTGGATAATGTAGTGACTACCCCAAGTGACCTGGTGGAATCCATCCTTGGCGCCGACATTCAGTCATACTCAAATGTTGTATTTGCAGGACGTACAGGCAATCCTTTGGCATCTGCCGGTTTGTTCACCGGGGGAACTGATGCCGGTCTTGGCATTGAAGAAGGGATCGTTCTTTCCTGCGGGTTGATCACCAACGCAACCGGACCGAATTCCGCCGATGGTATTTCAGCAGGTAACGGGCTTCCTGGCGATGCCGACCTCACTGCTTATGCCTCACAGTCCACTTTCGATGCTACTGTTCTGGCTTTCGATTTCGTTCCTAATTTTGACGATCTTTACATTCAGTTCGTATTTGGATCGGAGGAATATACTGAGTGGATTGATTCTTATAATGATGTTTTTGCATTCTTCCTTAACGGTAGCAATATCGCATTGGTACCCGGTACGAGTGACCCTGTTTCCATCAACACCATCAATCCTGGTGATAACCCGGCATATTATAAAAATAATGAATCGTTCCCGGGCCCATTCTGTAATGAAATGGACGGATTTACAACAGTTATGGTTGCTCAAGGAAATGTAACTGCCGGAAATACAAATCATATTAAGCTTGCTATCGCTGATGGTGGAGACTCAGCTCTAGACTCATGGGTGTTCATCAAAGCCGAAGGTTTCAGCGGTGTTGACCCTGAGATTCCGGTATCCAACTGGGCGCTGTTCATTGGAATCGGCCTGATCCTTGTATTTGCTATTATCCGCTTCAGGAGACTGGTTTAAACATATAATAGAATCTTACAATTAGCCAGAAGGCGCCTTCGGAAACGTGGCGCCTTCTTTTTTTATTTATATGAACCCAAGTACAAAAAGACTTATTTCGTACATGGTTTACTTGACTTCTCTGTTCTCAAAGCTTACCTTTGAATAAAACTTTCCCCTCGTTATCAGTTTAACCAAGTCAAAGTTTTTCTGTTTAATTTATTAACCTTCAAATCCTTTCATTATGAAAAAAGTATTGTCAGTTTTACTCAGCCTGACCATAGCTTTTGCTATGGCCCAGGAACGTGTCGGCGTTCCCAAAGCAATCAGCCATGACCCCGGCTGTGTCGGATTTGTCATGACCAACATGGACGGAACGGTGGTCACCGCCGATGATCTGATCGAATCAATCCTCGGAGAAGGTGTTGTGCATTCAAACGTCGTATTTGCAGGTTTGTCCGGAGCTTCTGTTGCTTCAGCCGGGTTGTTTACCGGTGGAATGGCCGCCGGCATCGGTATCGAAGAAGGCATCGTGCTTTCTTCAGGTTATATTACTTACGCAATCGGACCGAATACTGCGGTTAACACGACCGCTGTACTTAACCTGCCAGGCGATGCCCAGTTGAATACATTGATCCCGGGATACTCCACCAATGATGCCACAACGCTGCAATTTGATTTCGTGCCTGATTTCACGACCTTGTATTTACAGTATGTGTTCGGCTCGGAAGAGTACCTTGAATATGTTAATTCAGTTTATAACGACGTCTTCGGTTTCTTCCTCAACGGAAACAATATCGCCTTGATCCCGAGCACCACCACACCGGTTTCCATAAACAATGTGAACCATCTCCTGAACACCTCTTATTTTGTTAATAATACATCGGCAACATACTGCACTGAAATGGATGGCTTCACAACAGTTCTTACCGCCAGTGCAAGTGTTACTCCCAATGCGACCAATACCATTAAGCTGGGTGTAGCAGATGCCGGAGATGATGTCCTGGATTCCTGGGTCTTTATAAAGGGAGAAAGTTTCGGGGGTGTTGATCCCGAAGTACCTGTAACCAACTGGGCGCTGTTCATCGGCATCGGCCTGATCCTTGTTTTCGCTGTCATCCGCTTCAGAAGACTGGTTTAATCATATAATGGAATCGATCAATTAGCTAAAAGGCGCTTCTTTCAAACGAAGCGCCTTTTTTTCGTCGTTTTTCATTTTTGAGTCTCCTTCAAAAAGGCCCTATTTGCCACTAAATCACAAAAGCACAAAATCCCACAAAAAGATGTTTAGCAACTCTTGACTCTTGACAAATAGTGCGGTGAAGGTTCAACAAACGGGGTGCTCCTCCGGAGCTTGAAATTTGCGGCAACCACTGATTCTACAGACGGGGCGCTCCTCCGGAGCGATGCAATATGATTGGCAAGCAATCCGGCTCCGTAGGAGCCCTCTGTCTGTAGAAAATGCCCAGCAAGAACATTAAAGCCCCGTCAGGGGCGACCCTATTCCCAGGTTAATAATTTTACGAGGTATCACAAGTCAGAAAAAATTGCCACAAAAATACAAAAGCACAAAATCCCGCAAAAACTGATTATTAACGATATTACTTATAGTGAATTTTTGTGCTTTTGTGATTTAGTGGCAAATAGGGCCTTTTCGGAGGAGACTCACAATTTATAACGAAAACTGAAAAATAAAATCCAAAATGCAAAATGAAAAACGAAAAATCACCGAAGCACGAACTTTTCTCTTGCGCCATCTCTCCCGACCAGAATATAGATCCCTGGCGTTAAATCACTGACATTACCCTGCATAGCATCGGTTCCTTCCCACACTTTTCTTCCGTAACTATCATACAACCCGCCTGTAAAAGGATCGCGGAAATAAACCGTTCCTCCGCTGACAGGATTGGGGTAGAAATGGATCTTGCCGGAATTGCCGGCATTTTCCCACAAGCCATTTGCTTCGTTGCTGGCTCCCGGGGTCGGTTCGGTGAATAAAACCCAGGGCATCTGCCCATCGCTTTGTCTTCCGTATGAAATATCATTGTCCTGTTTTTCCCAGGAAACACTGTCAAGAAGTGCAAAACCCGAAGCAGAATTATTGAAGATCCCCAGCTCTTCGCCGTCGTCACTGAGCTTAAAACCGGCGTGCAGCGGTCCTTGTCCTGCCTGGTCGTCGGCCCAGAACAGCAGGAAAGCTCCCGGCTGCAGGGTAATGTCAGGGAATTGCCATTTGTCGGGATTGGCCAGGTTGTCGGTTGCATATTTATCGCCCAGCCATACGGCCTCATCGTCCCCGTTGTAAATTTCAAACCAGTCGTCAAACTCACCATGCTCATCCGCGAGGACGGTTTCATTGTCGGCCATCAGTTCGTTGATGAAGAGAAGCGGGCCGTCCGATACGTTGAAATGAACCACTGCAGGGAGGCAGGGAAGCAGGGAGGCATGGTTAAGGTTATCTGTTGCCTGTACCTGCCAGGAGAGGGTCTGGCCGTTCTGGAACGGGCCAGGGACGCACCCATAAAAACCGTCTCCGGCTGTAAGATCCTCGTGCTGCCCGTCATCGAACATCTGGGCATACTGGACAGCTCCGAAGTTAACCTGGTAAACCAGTTCAACCGCTGGCGACGGATCTTCATCCTCGACAAATGCCCGCACCCAGTATTCCTGGTCAGGAATTGCCTTTGACGACGAGATATAATTGATGGCCGGCTGGATGTCGGTCAGGACAAGCTGTTGCAAAGCCGAAGCCACACGGGTCTGGATATATGGCTTCAGGCCATAGTCAACATGACCGCCAAGCGCCTGGTTGTAGGAGCTCAGGAAAGTCCCGTAGTTATAACCGTAATCAAGCGGGTAATAAGGATCGCCGACAACAGATCCGCCAATCATACTGCGGATATTATCAATTGAAGCAAACAGTGAATCTTCATCGGATAAAAGATCCAGTAATTGTTTCATATAAAATGAATACCTGGCCTTGATCGAAGGAACATCCAGCAACCTGGTATACAGCGGCCTGACTTCACTCCCGTGTTGTTCCCAATCGTAAATATTCCGCGTACCCCAGTCAGGACCCAGCCAGTCAATACCCAGCGTGTTGTCCAGGTCATAGGGTATGTACTCGAACCGGTCCGTTTCCGTATTATAGTATAAATAGAAGTTGTTCTTATTGTAAATATACCCGTCCCAGTTACCCGTGATCACATCCACGGCCATGACCTTGAGGTAATCGTTCAGGTTAAATACCTTAATGAGTTCACATTCCAGTTCATTGAGCGGGGTATTGTTCAGGACATTGATAAAATGAGCCATGTCGGAATAATCATCAATTTCTTCATTCTGCGTGAGTTCGTAAACGCGCCGGTCGCCGCTCATCAACTTGTAAAGGTCAGGATCTGTACCCAGGTATTTGAGGTCGGCGGGGTAGAGGCACTTGTAAAGGTTTCCGTCTTTATTGCCAAACCGGCTACCGGCAAATTCCTCATCAATATGCTCTACGATGATGTACAGTCCATAATAATTGCCGTTAATGTACACTTCAGCATGGGTGGAACGGGGAGCCGGGACACCTGCCTCCCTCAGCCAATTCCAGCATATTCGGGAGCGGATGATCGACGGATCGTTGTGTTCGCCGTTAAGGTTCATCTTTTCAAGGCCATAGAACTTTCTGCCGGATTCAAACGTGTTGAAAGAAACCTTGAACGACTTTTTTTGCGAATAGCGGGAAGTGTTTCCCCTCAACCTGAAGCCGATATTGTCCATCGTCTCATCAATGGTCCCGTTATCGAATTTAAATGTGGCATGGAACTCTATCTCACTCTCGACATTTTCATAGATCCATTCCAGGGTATCGGGATTTATCGTGATATCGACCCGGGCCACCACCGAGCTGTCGAAGACCGGGGCGTTCGGAGGGAAGAGCGGCTGTGAGAATGCCGGGAGGAAGTAATTTATGAATAATAATGTGATAAGGGAAATTGTCTTTTTCATAGTATATTTTTAAACCCACCCCCGTTCCCCCTCCCTTGCCTAAGTGAGGAGGCCGGGGGGTGGGTTCAGTCAGATTAACGCTCCACGAAAACGACCTTCGTCACCACCTCTCCCACTACCCGTAACGTTTCTTTATCGATCTTATCGAACGTATCGCCGGTAGTGTGCCAGTATTCGAAAAAACTACCGTTGGAAGAAGCCGGGTCCAGATGGATGATGTCGATGGCCGGGATTTTGGCCAGTTCGTTGATAAAATAATGGTCATCATTGATATAGCCCCCGGTTTCATTGAGGAAATAATCCTGGTAGCCGAGGCTATGGGCAATGTCCCATACCTTTTTAACCTTGTCGGGGGCAAAATACATTGAGAAGCCTTCTTTCCGGAATTTAGCGTCCCTGGCCCCGACCATATCGAGTAACACGACAAACCGGGCCCTGTAGCCAGGCGTGTGAGGATTTTTTGACCAATGCTGTGAACCCAGCCCCCAGTGCTCGTTGGCAGCCTCATCCTGCTTATCCTGCGGCGGGCCATAGTCCTCCAGGTCAAAGAAAATAATATCGACGCCGGCATTGGGCTTGTTCTCTTTCAAAATCCTGGCTACTTCCAGCAGTACACCCACTCCACTGGCCCCGTCGTTGGCCCCCATGACCGGTTCGTTCCTTTTTGCCGGATCCGGGTCATGATCGGCATAAGGACGGGAATCCCAGTGGGCGCAAAGCATGATGCGCGCTTTAGCTTCCGGGTTGTAGACCGCGATGATGTTCTTCCCGTTATACACTTTACCGTCGTATACCCTGGCCTTGAAGTCCTGTATGATGACATCCGGTGTGGTTTGCAGGAGTTTCTCTTTAAGCCAGGCTGCACATTCGGCATGGGCTTTTGATCCCGGGACACGCGGGCCGAATTCAGTTTGCGCTTTGACGAAATGCAGGGCTGAGTCAGCATTAAAAGGCGGGATGAAGAGCTTCACCGTTTCCGTTTCAGATGTTGATGAAGGTTTTTCCTTCGGCGCTGGCCCATTGCAACTGAGTAAGAAAGCAATGGTACAAAACAGCAAAACTTTCAGCCGGTTATATTTTAAATTTCTCAAAGGTTTTAAAAATTAAAGTTCACAAAACTTCCTAAAAGTGCAGCAAATTTAATTAATCTTACTCTTCTCGGGACTGAGGATGTCTCTTAAGTCGGAGATCATGAATGATAACCATTCTGTAGATTTGAACTCCAACGGGTAAATCCGTTGGTTCCAAGATCGTTACAAATTATAAACCGACGGATTTACCCGTCGGAGTTTCGAAATAAATGGAAGTTATAGACTTTTAAGACATCCTCTTGATATTTTGCAACCAACTCGGAACCAACGGCTTTAGTCGTTGGTGTTCTGATCCAAAACAAACCAATCAAATAGCAATGAACTAATAGTACAACCTTCCGGGGTACGGATTACAGCAGGTCATTTGCCAGGTTTGCAAGTTCGCTCCGTTCGCCTTTTTCCAGCCTGACATGGGCGTAGATCGGGTGGTTCTTGATCTTGTCGATGAGGTAGGAAAGCCCGTTGCTCTGTGAGTCCAGGTACGGCGTATCGATCTGGTAGATATCGCCGGTGAAAATGATCTTGGTATTTTCCCCGGCGCGGGTGATGATCGTTTTCACTTCATGGGGCGTGAGGTTCTGGGCTTCATCGACGATGAAGAACACGTTGGAAATGCTGCGGCCACGGATATAAGCCAGCGGTGTGATCACCAGCTTCTCGCTCGCCAGTGCGTCGGTGATCTTCTTAAACTCTTTATCGCTTTCGCTGTATTGGTTCTGGATGAATTTCAGGTTATCGTACAGCGGTTCCATGTAAGGGCTCAGCTTATCCTTGATATCTCCGGGCAGGTATCCGATGTCTTTATTGCTCAGCGGGACGATCGGGCGGGCCAGGTAGATCTGTTTGTAATTCTTTTTCTGATCCAGTGCGCCGGCCAGGGCAAGTAAGGTCTTACCGGTGCCGGCCACTCCCTGCAGCGTGACCAGTTTGACCCTCGGGTTCCGGATTGCATGCAGGGCAAACACCTGTTCGGCATTGCGCGGGTTGATCTTGTAAGCGGAAGATTTCTCCACCCGTTCAATCTTTCCTAACGCCGGGTTGAAAAAAGCCAGCGCCGAGGAGTTCCCGTTCTTCAGCACAAAATAATGGTTCGGGATCGGATCAATAATGCCCGCATCGGAGGGATCGATCAGGCCTTCGGCGTATAATTTGTCAATGACACCCTTATCAACTCCCTCAACGGTTGATTTTCCCGGATAGAGCGACTCAACGTCCTGGATTTTGCCGGTTTCAAAGTCTTCCGCCTGGATATCGAGTGATTTGGCCTTCAGCCGCAGGTTTATGTCCTTGGTTACCAAAATGACAGGCCGCTGGGGGTGTTCCTCCTGGATGACCATGGCGGCGTTCAGGATCCGATGGTCTGGCTTGTTCCCGTCGAAGATGGCCCGGGCATCGATGTGGCTCTCGTTCTCGTTCATGATGACTTTGAAACATCCCGCTCCCTGCCGGTCAATATCGATCCAGTTGGTCAGGGAATGGCTTGCCGAAAGTTTATCCATGATCCGGATAAACTCCCGGGCCTCGAAATTCTTGGTATCATTGCCTTTCTTGAAATTATCGAGTTCTTCCAGCACCGTGATCGGGATGGCGATATCATTATCTTCAAAACTGTACATGGCACTGTGGTTATACAGGATGACCGAGGTGTCGAGCACGAATATTTTTGCGACTTTGCTTTTTTTTCTGGGCATTGAAAATAGTTTTTAACGGCCCCCACCCTATTTCCCTCCCCCATTTGGGGGAGGGATTATGGGAGGGGGCTGAAGGCTATAAAAGTAAGTATAAACTACATAGGGTTTCCGGGATTTTATCAACACTAGTATGTGAATCCCAGTTTATCGAGTGCAGCCCGGACTTCGGGGGCACTCATGAAGAGGTCCCAGAGCAAGCCGGTGCGATGGTTTTCGATCATGATGATCTGCGGCCCCTGGTCGATGGCCAGGAATGAGCCGGCCCACCAGCCCGAGCTCACATCGAACGAATCATAGAAACCATAATCGCCCCAGAGGTGATCGCCGAGGGTATAGTAGAAAAAGCGGATGGCATTCATGGATTGCTCCGGGGTGTAAGGCAGCGATGACACGGCCGCCGTGGGCGCGATGACCCCTTTGTCATTGGTCGGTTCGCAGGCCGAGTACCCGCCCGGGATGTCGCAGGCCGTCAGGCCCCAGCAATGATCGCTGTAATTCGGGTAACCTTTTGGATTATTGTCGCAGTAAGCCCAGTTGATCAGTGAATGGTTGACATTCTGGGTCCAGTAATTGGCATAATTATCCGAAAGGTTTCGCGGGTCCAGGCCAAGGAATGAATAGTGTGCAAAAAACAACGGGCCGCCATAGTCATATCCGACAGGCAGAGTATAGCCATAAAAGATCTTGCCGTTGATAATTCCCCCGTTGCGGGCATATCCCGAGGTGTAGGCGGAAGCCGGTATGGTATAGGTTGGTGAACCGGCAGCCAAGATATACGTGATCAGGGTTTCGTTATACCCCTGGATCTTCATGTTCATGTCCCAGTTGTAATTCGGGGACCAGTGCCAGTAGAGCACGTTCTGCCCTCCGCGGGTGTACCAGCTCCATTCGATCCCGTTGTAGAGGGCCGTGATGCGGTTGATCAGGTCATTGCCCGTCGTGTCGTCCGGGACAAGATACTGTCGCATGGTCAACAGGCCCTGCGCCATGTAGGCTGTTTCCACCAGGTCGCCCCCGTTGTCTTTGGTGCTGAACGGGATCACCGCCCCGGTATTCCCGTTGATCCAGTGCGACCAGGCACCGTGGAACCGGTCGCAGGTTTCCAGGAAACCGACGATTTTTTCCAGCCGCTCAATTCCCTGTTCACGGGTAATAAATCCCCTTTCGATGCCCACGATCAGCGCCATGACGCCGAATCCTGAACCGCCGGAAGTCACCAGGTCGCCGGAGCCCAGGCGCTCACGGGTCATCCCGCTGGCCGGCTGGGCGTAATCATAGAAGAATTTGAAAGTTTGCCGCTGGATCAGGGTGAGCAGATCCTCATCAGATATCAGCGGAAATTTGGGCGTGGAATCCACTTCCGTGAAAAAATTGTTGCTGAATCCTTCGAAAGAGTTACCGTACAACGACCTCAGGTTCAATGAAGCGATAAAGGTGTATTTTGTATACCCCGCAAGATCGTTCCTGGACAGCAGCTTTAGTTTCTTAAAATCATCCTGGTAGCTTATATTAAAGACCGGCTCATTGGACAGGGTGAACTTTGAGCTGATCTGCACGGTATCGACTGGTTCTGAAAACTCCAGGTCGAATTCCAGGTCCTGCCGGCTGATATTGTGAAAATCTCCCGGTGCGGTAAAATCCCTGCCGTCAATGGTTATACTGTTCAGCTTAAACTTGCCGTCACCGGTTTTGAAACGGTATTCAGCCCCTGAAAATGATTCTCCCAAACTGCCTTTCAGGTTTTTGCCGATGGTCAGGATATATTGCGTGTTTTTAGCAAAGCTCTGCGAATGTTTTAATATAACCGTCTTTTTATCAGCGGAAAAGGAGAAAGAGATACCGAATGAACTATTGTTAACATCTTTCAGATCAATGCTTTGCTTAGCGCTCATGGTATCAACTGCAGCCGAAAAAGTAATTGAAATATCATCATTCAGCGGCACATCAGCTATTTCAGCGGCAAGCTGCAACTGTTTATCACCGATATAGCATGACTGGATTTCCAGGCGTTCCGGTTCAAGTTCCGGTTCGTCTTTACAAGAAATAAAGAAAATGGATAAAAGGAATAACAATAATAATGAAGATTTGAAGATTCTATGAAAGCTCGCCTGGATTTTCATTCTCGAAAATATTGATTGATGACTGATAATTTATAAGAGGGTGTAACAGAAGTCTCTTTGCGTAACTTTGTGTCTACTTTGCGTAGCTTTGCGTAATAGCTAAAGGGCTGTTACACAAAGATTCGCAAAGATACCGCAAAGTTACACAAAGAGATTTTTCCATTCGTTAAAGACTCATGTCACACCCTCATAGGGGGTGAGGTTCAGAAAAACAGGACCATTATTTTCCTGCTTCGTAAATACTGAGAACTTCAGCTGCGCTCAGATCCCTTTTGAAGAAGTGGAACTCGTCATAAAGGCTCAGGTCGGAGAAGTGCAGCCAGTATACGAAGTTAGGCATGCCGGAGCCAATGGTCAGTCCGTCGCAACCGGTCCAGTCGATACCTGTTGTTTCAACCTCCGAGTTTGTCGGTGCAAGTTCGCCATTAACATAAATGGTTGCTTTTTCGTTGGAGATCGTAATGGCGATGTGCATCCAGTCCTGGTCAGCAGGCACCTGGATGAACGGATTCATCCATACTTCCGTTGTTCCGTCTCCGAAATTCAGGCCGATATTCTGCAGGTCACCACTATTCTCCCGGAACAGCCTTAACCCGTAATTACGGCTGTCGCCAACAGGGCTGATCGCCAGGATACCTCCCCGTGGTGGCACGGCATTGATCTTGTACCAGAAACATACGCTGAACTTGCTGGAAGAAGTGAAGCTGGAGGACGGATAAGTCATGTAGGCATCGGTAGCGCCTGCATAACAATCGTTGATCTTGCCTTCTGTAAAGGTGGGTGCACCGTTCACAGCCAGTTCCGTCCCGGAGATGAGATCAAGATAGAATCCATCCAGCGGGAAGTAAAGCACTTCTCCGTCCATCGGTTCGTAAACAGGGGCAGTTACCTTGAAAAAATCAACTTCTCCGGATACACTGTTATTAACCATATCAGTGACCGTGACCTTCAGGGTATAATCCCCATCGGTCATGCCGCTGTAATTATACTTAAGGTCAAGTCGCCTGTAATCGAGGAAACTGGTGATGTTGGCGATGACCGTTCCGTTCAGTTCAAGCACGACCGATTTAAGTTCAACATCATCGGTGGCCAGCAATTTGAAGGTGATGGTTGCCGGATCATCCGGCGATACAAAGGGTTTCCCTTCAACCGGGTAGGTGATTTCCACACGTGGAGCCGATCCGTCGGCTTGCGGAGCAACCGGGTTGATCGGGTCAAGCCCCTTTTCGCAGGAGACTGTAAACAGGGAGAACACCGAAAAGATCAGGATATATTTTATTAGTTTCATAATTATGCTATTTAAAATGTTCAAACATTACTATTTAGTATCCAGGACCGGTATCTGGTCAACCTGGTTCTGCGGGTAGGGCAGGAAGATCTTCGACTCATTGAAATTGGTCCTTCCGTCGTAATTCATTTCATCATACCTTCCAAGGCGCACCATGTCGTAGAAGCGTGTTCCCCATTCCATGGCCAGTTCGGCGTATTTTTCGTCCATGACCTGGTCAAGGTTGACGCTTGCCAGCGGGCTCAAGTCCACTCTTTCCCTGACCAGGTTCACTGCATCGGCGGCCGAACCTGCGCTGCCGGAAGCACCCTGTGCGAGGGCCTCGGCATACATGAGCAGGACTTCGGCGTAGCGGATGCAGGTGAAGTTCTTATTCGTCCCGTAGCTGGTCCTGCCGGTGGTTAGCTGGTTCGAAGGCAGGTAGTGCTTTCCGCTGGCGAACATAGCACGGGCATAGTCATTGAAGACATCACCGGAACGGGTCGTATTGGAGATCCACGACGGCAGGTTGGAGTAGTTGGGGTCTTCTTTGATCGCCGCGATACCCCTGTTGGTGAAGATTACGCTGGTTTCGAGGCGCACGGATTCTCCCCTGTCGAGCATGAACTTGATATATTTCATGCTGGGCTCCCAGAATCCCCATCCGTCGCCGGCACCCGAAACGGCAGGTGTCCATCCCTGCGGGCCGAAGAAAGCATACAGGTAATAGTAATTGTCGCCAGTCGGCTGGCCCAGGTCGGAATATTGCATCTCCAGCAGGTTCTCATTATTCAGCTTGCCTTTGATCTTAAAAAGTTCATAATAGTCTTCTTCAAGCTCAAATTTTCCCGAACCGATAATTTCACCGGTTGCATCGGCCACCACCTGGTATTGTTTCAGTTCAAGGTTGGCAAGTGCTTTAACTGCCAGGGCAGTGTACCGGGTAACCCCTCCGGGGATGTCGGTCCGTTCATTTGGCCTGACAGCAGGCAGGTTTGGAATGGCTTCGTCCATCCATGTTGAGATCATCTGCATGACTTCATCCTTGGATGACAGCGGAACGGTGAAAAGCTCCGAAGGATCGGAACTGGGCGGTACAGGCAGTGCGCCCCAGACGCGGCTTACCTGGAACAGCCACCAGGCTTTCAGCACTTTTGCTTCCGCGATGTATTGGTCAGCCAGCGCTGCATTGGCGTAAGGCTTGTAAAGTTCCACCTGCTCCATGGCCGACCCGGCGATGAACATACTCTGGTAATAGTTCTGCCAGAGAGAGTTGTACATCCAGTAATCCTTGTCATATATGTACTTGTCGGTATCCCAGAAAGGCTGCTGGTCGCCTTCTCCACCGGCATTTACATCATCGCCGCGGACCGAGATCAGCGGGAAGTTCTCCCAGCCAGCATCCACGAGGTTCATCCTCTCGTAAGCCCCGATCAGGGGCTTGATCATATTGCTGCTGAGCGTATAATCGGTCTCTTCCGTTATGCTTGCATTTTCGGGTGACATATCAAGGTACTTCTGGCAGCCCGTGTTACTGAACAGGACCGTGAGCACCACCATGACTGATACGAGAAATTTATATGGTTTCATAGATAATGATTATTAAAGTTAGAAAGTAAGATTCAGGCCAAACGTATAGATCGCTGCAACAGGATAGGTTTGTGTATCCCACCCGCTGGCAACTTCCGGGGTGAAGCCGTTGTATTTGAACAGGCTGAGAGGACGTTCAGCGGTAAAGTAAATCCTGGTTTTCGGGAAATTGCCGGAAATCCAGTTTTCACTTTTCAGTGTATAGCCTATTGATATATTCTGGATACGGAAGAATGAACCGTCTTCGACGAAATAATCGCTCATCTTCTGGTTCCAGCCTTTACGCAGGCCTTTTGATGACGGGTACTTGTCGGAGGTTCCCTCTCCATGCCAGCGGTTGGTGGCCAGGTCGGCGTCGAGGTTGCCGTCGGCAGTCCAGATGAGTTCGCCGCGTTTGCGGTTCAGCACCTTGTTGCCTTCCTGTCCGTAAACACTCACGGAAAGGTCGAAGTTCATGAAGTTGACGCTGATATCACCGCCGTAGATGAAATTCGGGAAATACGAACCAAGGATCACACGGTCGTCATCGTTAATGATACCGTCATTATTCTGGTCAACGTACTTGAAATCACCGGGTTCGAGGCCATTCTCAACGGCTACCGGATCGGCTTCGATCTCAGCCTGGTTCTGGTACACGCCGGCGATTTCGCGGCCGTAGAAAGCCATCAGCGGTTCGCCGACATAAGTACGCTGCCGGAACTCGGCCGTACCACCATCGATATAATCCTGCCCGTAAAGGTCAGTGGCCTGGTTCTTGAGCGTGGAGAAATTGAAGCCGACGCTGTAGGTGAGTTTGTCATTGACAGCCTTGTTGGTCCAGTTAAGGGCGAGCTCGAGCCCTGAATTACGGATCGTTCCGACCGGTCTGAGGACGCTGCCTCCCACCGACGGGATCGAAACCGGGATGGCTGCATTCTTGGTATCGCGGTTATACCAGTCAAATTCAGCGGAGAGCTTGTTCTGCACAAAGCGGGCGGTGAAACCGATGTTGGTTTCTTCAGTCAATTCCCACTTCAGTTCGGAATAGCTGCTTGAAACAACCGTTCCGGAATAGACCACGTCACCAAAAGTGGTGGTCACCACACTGGTTGTATAGGTTCCATCGCTGGCCGCGATTTTATCGTTGCCCAACTGTCCCCAGCTTGCCCTTAACTTAAAGTAAGGGAATATTTTATTGTCTTTCGCAAATTTCTCCTCAGTGACCACCCAGCCCAGGCCGAACGTCGGGAAAGTTCCCCAGGTCTGCTGGTACTTGTTGCTTCCGTCGGCCCTGACCGTTGCATAGAACAAATATCTTTCCTTAAAATTATAAGAAACTCTTCCGAAATAAGACATGCCATACTGCGCAAAACCTCCGTCAGAGACTGCTTCAGAGGGTTTTATCGCGGACTGCGAAATATACCAGGACTGCTCCATTCCCGTCGGGAAATCTTTGCCCTGTGCGGTCAGCCACAATCCGTCTTCATCCTTGAATGATGTACCACCCATCACCGTCAGGTTATGGTCGGCGAAGCTTTTGGTGAACGTCAGCACATTGTCCCAGATGTGATTGTTATAATTGGACATGGTCCGGGTAATCGTCGCATCCGGGTTCTGGAAATTATTCCCGATATACCAGGGAAGATTGATGACGCGCTGGTCGGTATTGGTATAGCTGTAATTATAGGTGGATTTGAAGGTCAGCACTTTGGGAATAAAGCTGAATTCCACATAAACATTGGAAAGCAGCTTTTTGATCTTCATCCAGTCGACGTTGAAATCCATGGCCGGGAAAGGATTCTGCCCGGCACGGTAGCCCAGGTCCTGTGCATTGGAATAATTCACCGGGTCGGCCAACTTATTACTGGTATCGTAAACCGGCATGATCGGAACGGCAAAATAAGCGTCATTCCAGGCACTGGCCGGATCGTTGTACTTATCGGCATTGCTGAAGATCAGGTTGCCTCCGACGGTAAGCCAGTTAGTGGCCTTTATATCGAGCTTGGTCCTGATATTGAGACGTTCGTACTTGTTTTCCATATCCATGATGCCATCCTGGAGGAAATAGTTGGCGCCAATGGCATACCTTGCCATATCGTTACCGCCGGTGAAATCAAGGCTGTGGTTGGTAATGGGCGCCGGGCGCAGGATTTCGCTGTACCAGTCAGTGTTGGGTTCCGGGATATTGGGGTCGACCCGGCTGCGGCCGTAACGCTGCATCGCATTGAGAATGAAGGACTCATCCGGATCCGAGCCCGATTCGATGGCCATGATGGTAAACTGCTGTGAATTGGCCATTTTCACCACATTCTGGGCAAGCTGCAAACCATAGTAGCCGTTGTAAGTTATTTCGGGTTTCTGGTTGTAAGCGCCGGATTTGGTTTCGATCAGCACCACGCCGTTGGCTGCCCTCACACCGTAAATGGCCGCGGCGGAAGCATCTTTCATGACGGAGATCGAAGCAATGTCGGTGGGATTCAGGAAGTCGATATTATCGAAGAACATACCGTCGACGACATAGAGCGGGGCCTCATTTTCCCTTCCGGGGAACGAACCGATACCCCTGATGCGAATGATGGGCTGGTCACCCGGACTACCGTTGGTGACCACCTGCATCCCTGCAACTTTTCCCTGTAATGCCTGCATCGGCTGGGAAGCCGGTGTACGGATAATATCTTCATTCCGGACAGTAGTGATGGAGGATGTAAGGTCTTTCACCTTGGCACTGCCGTAACCTACAACCACCACCTCCTGTAATGAAGTTTTCGACGGTACCAGTTGAATGTTAAAAACACTCTGGTTTCCAACCGGTATTTCTACGGTCTCAAAACCAATGTAGCTAATTACCAGCACATTATCGCCTGGCGGGATCTTAAAACTGAACTTCCCGTCAATATCGGTGATCGAGCCGATGGTTGTTCCCTGGATCATTACCGAGGCGCCGGGCAATGATTCGTTTGTTGACCGGTCGGTAACCGTGCCGCTGATGCTTCTCTCCTGACCGAACACGGTGGTGCCGGTAATGATAAGAAGAAACAACAGCATGGTTCTTAACCAGCCAACTGCCTGCTTAAGAAGTAGATTTTCGTTCATAATTTATTAATTATTAGTTATTTGGAATTGAATTAATAGTTTATCAAATTCTATTATAAAAATAAAAACATTTGTTATTGACAGATCAATTCTTTTTGTAAAAAAATCATGGGGTTGTCTCAAAAGTTCGTAAATACCTTTTTTTCGAAACTCCGACGGGTAAATCCGTCGGTTAATAATTTGTAACAACCTTTTAACCAACGGATTTACCCGTTGGAGTCCGAATCTTCTGAATGATTACCCGGGAGGGCTTCAGACTTTTTAGACAGCCTATAAACCTCAAAAAGCCGGAGGTCAAAACAGCCTGAACCATATATTTTATTTTCTTTGCAGCGCAAATCAGTTAATCTTTTTAACACATCAATCAATTATGAGAAAAGCAACGTTAACTTTTACTTCCGCATTGATTGCGGTAACCATGCTCATCGGTGTTTCAGGCTGCAACAAAGACGGAGATGATGCTTTTGAGATTGTTTCCCTGGTGGCGGGAAACGTTGACCTGAACACCGATACACCGGCAGTCAATGTGCCGGCAGGAGATGCGATCACAGCCACGTTTTCAGTAGATATCGATGCCGCCACGGTCAGTGCCGCCGTGATCAAACTGGTAAGAGATTATGATGGATCAGATGCTGCACTGACGTTGACGACCGCCGGGAAGACGATCACCATCACTCCCAATGATCTCATGGGATATGGCACTAAGTACAAGCTGAATTTTCTCGCGGGGATCAAAGCAATTGACGGACAGGACCTGGAGGCGGTTGAAAAGACCTTCACCACCATTGGCACCTTTGTCCCGGCCGGTATGGTTGCTTACTGGAATTTCAATGACGACCCGAAGGAACAGGTACTGGGCGCCATGCCGTCAGGGCTGGTGGCCATCGATTACACCGATTCCTACAAGGCAGCAGCAGGTAAAGCAGCAAGTTTTAACGGTACCACATCGATCCTCGAGTACGCAAATACCGATTACCTGGTAAACACGACCGATTTCACCCTTTCGTTCTGGGTCAGCGCCGAATCGGCCAATCATGGCAGTCGCGGGCATTATGTGATGGGCCTGGGCGCGTTTTTCGGTTTCGCTTTCGAAATTTCCGGCGATTATACCTGGTGTAAAATGGCTGCGCAATATGAATTTGAGAACGGCACATCAGGGTCGGAAGACCTCTGGTTTCCCGGCGATGGCGTAACCGGCGCCAATGGCGGCTGGCAGGGCTGGACCTACTGCAGGGACCTGAGAGGTTCGGGAGGCGTGCCCGCGCTGCTGAAAGACAAATGGGCCAGTGTGGTTTGCGTATACAACAGTGAAACCCGTGAGGGTATCATGTATATCAATGGAGAAAAGATGAAGGCTTTTGATTTCGACCTGTGGACCGAAGGGGATATAAAACGTACCGTTAAAGGGCTGACTTACGGTGGAAACACCCCGACCGTAGTGGATGAACTGGCCTTCGGATTCCTCCAGTCGAGGGCCGGGACGCTCTGGGACGGTGAAACCTGGGGAGGTTACGATTTCACGGAAGCCAATCACTTTGAAGGAAAGCTCGACGACGTCAGGATATTCCACACTGCCCTCACCGAACAGGAGGTCGGCATGATGTATAATGCTGAAAAACCTTAATAATTTAACTCACCTGGCAGAATCCGTGGTATCTTTGAATAAAACTATACCCGAATTCAAAATTTAAAATTTAAAATTCTAATGGATCGCCGACTTTTTCTACTCGACGCGATGGCCCTGATCTACAGGGCCTATTTCGCTATGAATAAAAATCCAAGGATCACTTCGACGGGATTGAATACATCGGCGGTGCTGGGCTTTGCCAATTCGCTTTATGATATTCTGAAGAACGAAAAGCCAAGCCACATTGGTGTGGCCTTCGACTCCTTCGCCCCTACCCTTCGCGAAGCCGAATTCGCGGAATACAAAGCGCAGCGGGAGAGAATGCCGGAAGATATCGCCGCAGCGCTGCCTTACATCCGGCGACTGCTTGAAGGTTTCCGGATCCCGATCCTTGAGCTGCCCGGCTACGAAGCCGACGATATCATCGGCACCCTGGCGCAAAAGGCAGGACAGAAAGGGTACACTACTTTCATGGTTACTTCCGACAAGGACTTCGGACAACTGGTGAACGACCGCACCTTTATATACCGTCCTGCACGAATGGGAAACCAGGCCGAGATCCTTGGCGTAAAAGAAGTTTGTGCACGTTACCAGATCGAAAGGCCGGAACAACTGATCGACATCCTGGGGCTCTGGGGCGATGCCTCTGATAACATCCCCGGCATACCCGGGATCGGTGAAAAAAGGGCGATCGAGCTGGTACAGCAATATGGCAGCATCGAGAACCTGCTGGCCAACACCGGGAAACTTCAGGGAAAGATCAAAGAAAATGTAGAAAACTTTGGCGAGCAGGGACTGTTCTCCAAAAAGCTGGCTACGATCATGCTCGATGTGCCCCTTGAATTTGAGGAAGACCGGCTGATCATGGAAAAGCCTGACAAAGAAGCGCTTAAAGAGCTGTTCGGCGAGCTGGAGTTCAGGACGTTCGCGCAGCGGGTGTTCACTGACCTGTCGGTGCAGGAGCAATGGAGACAAGGAGACAGGGAGACTGGGAGACTGGGAGATGGGGAGAAGCAGGGACAGGGGGATTTGTTCAGCGATTTGCCAGAGAGTGAGAAAGGGATTCCTGCTGAGGGACTGCAATCTTTCGACAGAGCAAATGTTGATTATCAATTGGTTGATAATCAGGAAAAAAGAAAAGCGCTTATCGAACGGCTTAAGAAAGCGGATAGATTCTGCTTCGATACGGAAACCACCGGCATTGATCCGAATAACTCGGAACTGGTCGGAATGTCATTCTGTTTCAAGCCGGGACAAGCGTTCTTTGTCCATCTGCCGGACAATTACCAGGAATGTCTTGATATTGTAAGAGAATTCAAACCCTTCCTCGAAGAGGATAAAGTATTGAAAATTGGGCAGAACATCAAATTCGACCTGGCCATCCTGAAATGGTATGAAGTTACCGTCAAAGGAAAACTGTTCGACACCATGCTGGCCCATTACCTTATCGAGCCTGACATGCGTCACAACATGGATTACCTTGCCGAGACCTATCTTAATTATAAAACCATCCATATCGACCAGCTTATCGGCAAAAAGGGCAAAGACCAGCTCAGCATGCGTAACGTGATGCCGGATATCCTTTCGGATTATGCCTGCGAAGATGCGGACATCACCTACCGTCTTTACGAAAAGTTCGAGCCGATGCTGAACGAATCCGGACTGCGCAAGCTTTTCGATGAGATCGAGATCCCGCTCGTACCGGTTTTGGCTGATATGGAAGCAGAAGGAGTCATGCTGGACACCAATGCGCTGATCGATTACTCGGCTCAGCTTGGTAATGAAGTGAAAGAAGTCGAAGAGCAAATCTACGACCTGGCGGGGCAGTTGTTCAATATCGCTTCACCCAAGCAGCTCGGTGAGATCCTCTATGAAAAGCTGAAGATCACGGATAAACCTGCAAGGACTGCGACAAAGCAATATTCTACCAGCGAGGACGTGCTGACCAAGATGCTCTTCCGCCACCCCATCATCCAGCTTATACTGGATTACCGCTCGCTGACCAAGCTGAAATCGACGTACGTCGATGTGCTTCCGACACTGATCAGCCCGCGCGACAAGCGCATCCACACTTCCTACAACCAGGCTGTTGCCGCTACCGGCCGCCTCAGTTCAAACAACCCGAACCTCCAGAATATCCCGATCAGGACCGACCGCGGCAAGGAGATCCGGAAAGCCTTTGTGCCGCGCAACAACGATTTCATCCTGGTCTCGGCAGATTATTCCCAGATCGAGCTGCGCATCATTGCCCACATGAGCGGCGACAAAAACATGATTGAAGCGTTCAGGCACGGGATCGACATCCATGCTGCCACCGCGGCGCGGGTTTACGGGCTGCAGGTCGGCGAGGTGACACCGGAGATGCGCCGCAAGGCCAAGGCGGTGAATTTCGGGATCATCTACGGGCAGTCGGCCTTCGGCCTGGCGGAAAGGCTCAACATCCCGCGGAGGGAAGCCGCCGATATCATCGCATCGTATTTTGACCAGTACCCCGGCATTAAGAGCTACATGGATAAAACCATCGCATTTGCCAGGGAACACGGCTACGTTGAGACCATGCTCGGCCGGAGAAGGCACCTGCGCGACATCAACTCCAACAATGCCG
This sequence comes from uncultured Bacteroidales bacterium, assembly GCA_964447005.1. Lineage (GTDB taxonomy): Bacteria > Bacteroidota > Bacteroidia > Bacteroidales > JAGOPY01 > JAGOPY01. The sequence goes on along the minus strand of CAYUQP010000012.1, from coordinate 69,139 downwards.
TCGTCCGCGGCTTTGCCGAGCGCAACGCCATCAACGCCCCGATCCAGGGTTCCTCGGCCGACATGATCAAGATTGCCATGATCAACATTCATGCAGAGCTCACCAGGCTTGCCACCCGCAGCAAAATGATCCTCCAGGTGCACGACGAACTCGTGTTCGACGTTTACAGGCCCGAACTGGAACTGATCAAGCCCCTCATTCACGACAAAATGAAACACGCCCTGCCGCTGGATGTCCCGGTGGTGGTGGAAATGGATGAAGGGGAGAACTGGCTGGAAGCACATTAGGGGAGGGGAAGCAGGGAGGCGGGGAAGCGGGGAAGTTATTAGATATTATCAAGTAGACTTTTTCTGAAATAATAAATTTTAGCACTGAGATTTTTATATCTTTCGAGCATTTCATCTGCTTTTTTATTCTCAACCAGATCAATTTCCCTGAGAATAATAATGATATTTGCACATTCAAAAAGAGATCGTCTTGACATATTTAAAAAATTTGCAAAATCTTTTTTGGTTGCAGATCCTGATCCTTCAGCAATATTGCTGGATATACTCAATGCGGCTCTGGCAAGTTGATCAGCAAATGAATAATTTTTACTTCCCTTCAGTTCGTTAATGATATGATAACTGCTTTTAAAAATCGTCACCGATTCCTTCCAAATATCCAATTTCTGAAATCTGAAATCCATATGTTTTTTCTTATTTATCCGGAATAAATGAAATAATACCCGGTCTGTTAATAAAAATTATCCCCGCCTCCCCGCCTCCCCGCTTCCCCGCCTCCCCGCCTCCCTGCTATTTTTTTTTATACATTTGAAGTCCAAATCCAAGCCTATGAACCTGACAGCTGACAGCCGTATCGTCATGACCCTCGATGCCGGGGGGACTAATTTCGTGTTTAACGCCATCCGTGGCGGGGAAGAAATGTTCGATCCGTTCCGGATCAAAGCAAAGGGTGAAAACCTGGAAGAGGTGCTCAACAAGATCATTACCGGGTTTAAGGAAGTGAAAAGTAACCTGAACGAGGAACCAGTCGCCATTTCCTTCTGTTTTCCCGGTCCGGCGGATTATCCGAACGGCATTATCGGCGACCTGGAGAATCTGCCCACGTTCCGGGGTGGCGTGGCCCTGAAAGCCATGCTGGAAGAGAAATTCGGCATTCCGGTCTTCATCAATAACGATGGCGACCTGTTCGCTTACGGCGAGGCGATCGGAGGCATCCTGCCCGAGATCAACGCGAAGCTGGAAGCGGCCGGGAACCCGAAAAGGTATCGTAACCTCTTCGGGGTCACGTTCGGCACCGGTTTCGGCGGCGGCATCGTGAGCAACGGCCAGCTTTATATCGGCGACAATTCCGCGGGCGGCGAGGTGAACCGCATGCGCAACCGCCTTTATCCCAATACCAGCGCCGAAGACAGCACGGCCATCCGTGGCGTGCGCCGCGTTTACGCCCGCGAGGCAGGCATCCCGTTCGAATCAGCTCCCAATCCCAAGGAAATCCAGGATATCCTGCTCGGAACCTTCAACGGCAACCGCGATGCCGCCCTGAAAGCCTGGGCCGAAATGGCCATCGTGGCCGGCGATACGCTGGCGAATGCCATCACCCTGCTCGACGGGATCATCGTCATTGGCGGCGGTCTCTCCGGCGCGTACAAGGTCTTCCTCCAGACACTTGTCGACGAGATGAATGCTGCCTTCGAATCCCTTAGCGGCCACTCCGTCCCGCGACTGGAGATCACCGCCCTGAACCTCGAAAATCCAGAAGAGCTCGAAAAATTCCTGGTCAATGAATCCATCCAGATAAAGGTCCCCTTCAGCGATAAAACGGTAACTTATGATCCGTCACGATATATCGGGGTCGGCATCTCAAGGCTTGGAACCTCAAAAGCCGTTTCCGTCGGGGCTTACGCATACGCGTTAGCCGAACTTTCAAAATCCTCTGCGTAACTTTGCGATCCTTTGCGAAACTTTGCGTTATAGCTTTTTAGTTATTACACAAAGAACCACAAAGATTACTCAAAGGTTCACAAAGAAATCACAAACAATTGAACAATAGAACAATTGAACTTTTCAGTTGTTAAGAATTAAAAAACTGCAATGAAATTATATCCAATCGAGACCGGCAACCTGAGACTCGACGGGGGCGCCATGTTCGGCGTGGTACCGAAAGTGCTCTGGTCGAAAGTGTATCCCGCCGATGAAAACAACCGCTGCAACTGGGCCATGCGTTGCCTGCTGGTCGTCGATGGCGACCGTAAAATTCTGATCGACAACGGGATCGGCGACAAGCAGGACTGGAATTTCCTTCGTCATTATTACCTCAACGGCGATGATACGCTGGAAAGTTCGCTGACTAAAGTCGGATATACTAAAGAAGATATCACGGATGTGATCCTCACGCATTTGCATTTCGACCATTGCGGCGGGAGCGTCGAATGGAACCATGACCGCACCGGTTACAAGCTGGCCTTCCCGAATGCAACCTACTGGGTCAGCCGCCAGCAGTACGACTGGGCCGTTGAGCCGAACCACCGGGAGAGCGCTTCCTACCTCAAAGAAAACATCCTTCCTATCGAAGAAAGCGGACACCTGAAACTGATCGAAGAAGAAGGCGAGATCCTGCCGAACATCACGATTAAGCTCTATCACGGGCATACGGAAGGGCAGGCCATCCCGCATATCAACTACAACGGGAGAACCGTGGTCTTCATGGCCGACTTGCTACCCTCCGCCGCGCATGTCCCGATGCCCTGGATCATGGCTTACGATACCCGCCCGCTGATCACCCTGGACGACAAGACCAGGTTTTACAAAGAAGCGTTGGAGAATGACTACATCCTTTTCCTGGAGCATGATCTTTACAATGAATGCTGCACGTTGCAGATGACAGAGAAAGGAGTCAGGGTGAAAGAAACTTTCCTCCTAAAAAATTAACCTCACAGCGTTTACGATCATTTAACCTGTCAGGTCCTGCGGACGCTGACAGGTTCACAACAAAAAACCTGACAGCGTCATTTGACCTGTCAGGTTATCATGTCAAGTACAACTATGCACTTTGAACTATTTCTATTCCTCGTCCTTCGCGGCTTCTTCGTATTCTTTCAGCAGCTTGTCCTGGATATCGGTCGGGACCGGGGCGTACTCAAGGAACTTCATATTGTAGCTTGCACGGCCGCTGGTAAGGGAGCTGAGCGCGGTGCTGTATCGGTTGAGTTCTGCCAGGGGAACGCGGGCGCGGATCGTTCCGCCGTCCATTCCCATGATGATCGCGCGGCGGCCCTGCAGGTCGGTCATGACGCCTCCCATCTTGTCGGCCGGCACAAACACTTCCACATCGTAGATCGGCTCGAGGATCTTCGGGCTGGCTTCCTTGAACGCCATGCTGAACGCGGTGCGTCCGGCGAGCTTGAAGGAGATTTCATTGGAGTCGACCGGGTGCATCTTTCCGTCATAAACGTAAACACGGATGTCGCGGGCATAGGAACCGGTGAGCGGGCCCTGCTCCATCTTCTCCATGATACCTTTCATAATGGCAGGTATGAACCGTGCGTCAATTGAACCGCCGACGATACAATTATAGAGGACAAGTTTTCCGCCCCATTCCATCGGGATTTCTTCTTTGCCCCTGACAGAAACGGAAATTTCCGACTCTCCTTTTGAGATAGACAGCGGTGTTACAGATGACTGCCTCATGGTCTGTTTCAGCTTGAAGCTGCTGGCATCAGGCTTGCCTTCTTCGTGGGGTTCAATGACCAGGTGGACTTCGCCGAACTGGCCGGCGCCGCCTGACTGTTTCTTGTGCTGGTAGGTCGCCTGGGCCACCCTTGTAATGGTTTCGCGGTACGGGATACGAGGAGGCAAGTAATTTACCTGGATTTTGATGTTATTTTCAAGATGCCACTTGGCGATGTTCAGGTGCAGCTCGCCCTGTCCTTCCAGGATCAGCTGGCGCAGCTCTTTCTTATAACCGGATATGATGGTCTGGTCCATCTTGTGCAACTCGTTCAATGCCATGCCGAGTTTTTCATCGTCAGCCTGGTTGACCGCCTTCACGGCTACCCTGAACTTGGAATCGGGATACTCGATCGGAGTGATCTTCTCGTCTGAGAATTTCGGGGAGTTGAGTGTCTGGTTGGTCAGCGTGTTTTTCAGCTTGATGGTGGCACCGATGTCACCGGCAACCATCTTGTCTACCTTTTCGCGGTTTTTCCCTGCAAAAACAAATAACTGGGAAAGTCTTTCCTTGGTGGCGTTGGTGCCGTTGATCATGTCTTCCGCTTCAGCGATCTCACCGCCATAAAGCTTAAAGAATGACACTTCGCCGAGGTGCTGTTCGATGGTCGTCTTGAACACGAAAGCCATGGCCGGATCAGCGGCGCTGCATTTGATTTCCTTGCCGGAGACCGTTTTCACTGCCGGCATTTCATTCGGGGCGGAGACATTGTTGATCATGAATTCCAGGAGCCTGCCGACGCCCATGTTCTGTTTGGCGTTGATGCAAAGCACCGGGAACATGCCCCTGTTGCGCAGACCCAGGCGGAGGCCCTTGGAGATCTCTTCTTCGCTCAGGGTGCCGTTCTCAAAGAAGGCTTCCATGAGCGATTCATCATTGGCGGCCAGATCTTCGATCAGCTTGGCCTGCAGCTCTTCGGCTTTGCCTTTTTCGTTGGCAGGAATATCCAGGATTTCCGGCTTGCCGCCGCCGTCGGGATATTTGAGCATCTTCATCTTCAGCAGGTCGATGATGGAGTTGAACCCATGGCCGGTATGCAGCGGGTACTGCACTACGGTCACGGCGCCGCTGAAAGACTGTTTCAACTGGTTGACGGTATCGTCGAAATTGGAGTTGTCGTGCTCCAGGTGGTTGATGGCAAAGATCACCGGCATATTAGCCTTTGTGCAGAGCCGCCAGGTCGTTTCCGTTCCCGGTTCCACACCGTTCTGGGCATTCACCACGGAAACGGTCGCATCCACTACTTTCAGTGCTGAGATTACTTCACCGACGAAATCATCGAAACCCGGGGTGTCGATTATGTTGATCTTGTGATTGTTATAGATAGAGTAAAGGACGGAAGAGTAAACAGAGTTCTGCCGTTCGATCTCGATATCACGGTAGTCCGATATCGTGTTCTTGTCTTCGATCGATCCCCTGCGGTTGATGACGCCACCTTCAAAAGCCATATCTTCGGCCAGGGTGGTTTTGCCCGTTTTAGCGCCACCGATCAACGCGATGTTTCGGATCTCGCTGGTTTGAAATACCTTCATTTTCTTTAAATTATGATTTTTAAGTAGTTAGTTTCGAATAAGGGCTGCAAAAGTAGGAAATTTTAAGAACTTTCAAAAGACTTAAGAGAAAAAAGTCGATGCCTCTCCTGGATCGCCGCACCTCACCCCCCGGGAGGATGTCTCAAAAGTCCTTCGTGGAACTTCGTGAAACCTTCGTGGAACTTCGTGTAATTTTTAACGGTCTCTTCTACACGAAGTTACACGAAGAAGACACGAAGCTACACGAAGTAATATTAGATAAATCTTACCTTTTGAGACATCCTCAGTATCTTACCGAACTCCGGAGGAGTTCCCTGTCTGTAGAACCGGGGAGGGAATCATCTCCAATTTCCCCTCCCGGACGTGATGATAACTATGAAACACGTGGGTTTCACGGGGAGGGGCAAGGGATTTGGGGATTTGGGGATTTTAATTTATAAATTTTGGATCATTTTATAGACAACCTTCCAACCAGATTCATCGATCTTCGGGCCGATGTTTTCTATCACCTTTCCGGCTAAAATTGACCCGATCCGGCCACATTTTTCCAATGAATATCCCCGGACCATCCCGTACAAAAACCCCGACGCATAAAGATCCCCCGCCCCGGTAGTATCCACGCTCTTCACGGGTATAACATCAATGTTATATTTCTGACTTCCGACCAAAGACCTAAGACTTAAGACCAAAGACCCCTCCTTCCCCACCTTCACTACAGCCACCTCGCACAACCCCGCCAGCTCCACCAGCGCCTCCTCCGGCTCTTTCCCCGTCAGGCTGCGCGCTTCATCTTCGTTGGCAAAGACGATATCGACGTATTTTTTCAGCATCTCTTCCAGGAAATCACGGTTGGCAGCCACCACGTTATAGCTGGCCATGTCGAGCGAGATCAGCATCTTATGCTCACGGGCCAGTTTCAGTGCGCTTTCCAGCAGGGCATGGTTCTGGACGATGTATCCTTCGATATGGAAAATATCGTATTGCGAAAAGATCTCACTGTCAAGGTCCTGGTGGCTCATTTCCACCGCCGCGCCGAGGTAAGTGGCGAAGGTCCGCTCCGTGTCGGGACTGATCAGGGCAATGGCCCTGCCGGTCGGGTTATGATCCTGGCTGAGGTGGGTATTGATCCCGGCGGCCACCATATCGTCGTGGAACACCTTTCCCATCTCGTCCCTGCCGATCTTCCCGATAAAACCCGTTTCTACACCCATGTTCGCCAGCCCGTGGATGGTATTCGCCGCCGAGCCGCCCGAGCGGACCGTTTTCTGCAGGTGGATGGTTTCGTCGTAGATCTTTTTCGAACGACCGGTGTCGACCAGGATCATGCTTCCTTTAGGCAGGCCGAATTCCGGCAGGTACCCGTCATGGTCCAGGCTTGTCATGATGTCCACCAGCGCATTGCCGAGACCGAGAACTTTCTTCATACGTTTTGGATTGTTAAGTACGCTGCAAAGATAATTTAATGTTGGATGTTGGATGTTGAATGCGGCGGATACGGCTGGCTCAGCATTAGCATTACAGATCTGACGATAAAAAAGGAGCTGCCCTGTTCAGACAGCTCCTCTCTTTTGGATAAAACTATGATGCCTAGATCGTTCGGATAAATTTTCCGGTGATGACCTCTTTATTTGATTTAAGAATGTAGAAATAAACGCCTTCCGGAAGAGCTTCGTTGTATTGGATTATCCTTTTATCACCGCTTTCGATCATTCCGTCAAAAACCTTCGCAACTTTATTTCCAGTAGCAGAGTAAACATCAAGGCTTGCCCTGGAACTTTCTTCCAGCAATATTTCAAAGGTCACAGGTCCTGAAGCCGGATTGGGGTATACCGATACATAAGATTCGATTGTCAGTTCATTATCAATTATATCGATCCCATCTGATTTCTTCTTGCCCATTCCAACCTGGATCTTACCTCCGTCCAGAGTTTGAGCAATGGTAGTGCCACCAAACCAATTACTTGAGAACCAGATGCCTGAACCGCCGTTGCCGGCAAGCTGCACACCGATCCTGTCGAATTCTCCGGTATTAACTGAGGTACATTCCCACGCTGTAACGACCAGGCTCAGGTTGCCTCCCAGGCTCAGCGATCCATCCGGTAAAAGCAGCCTGAGATTCGCTTTGGTGCTGATAGTGGCTTTGTTGAAAGTCAGGTCTCCTTCCACTACTGTCTGTGTAACCAGAGAATTAATGGCATTGCTCTTGATCTGATAGTTGTTGCCATCAGCGCCAAGATAAATAACATTCACTTTGCCCTGGAGGTTTTTACCGCTTTTATTCCATTTCATAACAAGTCCGAAATTCATCCGTTTTCCTGCATTATTCATTCCCGGGTATTGTCCTGATGTATTGGTCATGATAATGTTACCACCCCCGGTGACATATTCGTCACCGGGCATCGCAATGGTGATATTGACCGGGGTTTCAATTTCCCCGCAATAATAATTCCCTGCCCCCGCCCAGACGGTATAGGTTCTTCCACCACCAATTTGTTCAGCATTAGTGAGTGTGCCGGTCAGGTCTGTCGTAGCAAAGCCTTCCTGCAGATTGGAAACGTCAATCAATCCGACAGGTATGTCCGGAGTGCCCAATACGGCTCCAAACTCATCGTCTTCCCGGAATGTGACATCTGCATTCCGGATTTCACCCCTGGAAAGGTCAACAGCATCGACGACAAATGCAGATAATGCCGCTGAGAAGTCGCCATTGTTCGGGTTGGCCGAGAAATATTCTCCTCCGGTATAAGTGACATCAGCATCTTCGCAGGTAATATTGAGAATCGTTCCCGTATTGGTGATATCAAAATTGCTGTTTACATCCGAAAGCACAGCGGTCACCAGGTGAGGGCCCGGCGCCATCTGGCCGACAGGCGGGGTCCCAAACGGCGTCGGTTCAAGGAGGGCCACATCTTCCAGCGTTGCCGTAAGATCTGATCCTGATATGACAAACACAACAGTTCCCATATACTGTGTGCCTATAAACAGGTCTGCTCCTCCAGCCGCCGATTCTCCGCACGTGTATCCATCTTCAATTGTAATATTGATATCGACCAGGTCGCTGTATTGCTGAGGATTTGGTATAATTGTTATTACAGCCTCCACTTCTTTTTGTGTCACGGTAAGTGTGGCGGGATCCGAAATATCAACACCGCAGATGTTGGTAAATACCGCCCGGTATTGATACCCGCTCATTTCAAGGGTGATACATGAAAGATCCAATGTCACGCCTGTTTCACCACCCATGTTATTGAAATTACTGCCTCCGTCCGTACTCAGCTGCCATTGAATAGTGGGGGTGGGGGTCCCGCTTGCTGCCGCGCTGAATGAAACATCATCGCCCCATTGCGCTGCGACATCAGATGGATGGGTTGTGACAACCGGAGCCGTATTGACAAAAATATAATCCGTTTTCACTTCACTGTCAGATCCATAGGCGTTGGTGGCCATAAGCGTGACCGTGTAATATCCGCCTTCATTGAATATGACCTTCGGGTTCTGTGATGCCGCACTGGTACTTCCGGTATAGGATATTGTTGAAGGCGAAAATGACCACGCCCAGGAAGTAGGCGAATACTCTGATAGATCGGTGAATGTGACCACATCCCCTGAACATGGTTCGGTTTCGCTGGCAATGAATTCAGCAACGGGAGGGCATCCCATAAAGCAAAGATGAATGGTAAACGCCGCAATGTCCTCAGAGATAAAGGCAACCGGCTTATCGGTATTTGCATCCGCCCATGATTTGGAACTGGGCAATGTTGCATCCGTGAAATTTACGACATTACCGGATCCCGGAAAAGGAGTGCCGGTGCTGTTAATGGTTCCATAGCTGGCCGGCGAGTTAACAGGATCCTGCCCTGAATTGGCACAAACCGGGTAAAATTTCTGCGGATGGGTGACATTGATGCTTCCACTGCCAATGTCGCTGTGGACATGATAAATTAATAAGCCATGACCGGGATTTTCTGCGTCAAATCCCAGCAACTGCCTGTTTTCCATCAGGAAGTACTCCCCGGCGGTTGTGGTATTGTAACGATAGAAGTTATTATTATTCAACGTGGAATTCAAAATGGTCAGCTCGGTTTGAGCGTTGAGGGTCGTGACATTGGACCAATTAAACAGATATGCTTTGACATAAGGATTATAATGTGCAGGGCAGTCCCTGTCCCCGTTAAAATTTCCGCTTGCCATCACATCCCATTCCCCGGATCCCGAATACTGTCCTCCGTCTTCATAGTCAGTATCATAAAAGTCGGGCGCCCCCATCACATGCCCGAATTCGTGGCAAATATTACCTATCCCTGTAATATTTGTTCCGGAGTTGCCCTTGAACTCTGCCGAACAGGAGTATGAACTAATATTAACCCCATCCAGGTTAACAGGAGTAATTCCTGAAGCATGATACCATATACTGGACGCTCCACCACCCTCGGCTTCATTATATCCTGCATATACCACATAGACACCGTCTACATTTCCATTGCTATCATTATCATAATCCGAAAAATCGACATCTGCGTCTGCAAAATTCACCGCTTCGGTAATCAGCTCCTTTACGTTGATGTCTTTATCGTCACCACTGTTTTGACCGTAATAATCATGGGTGTTTGATGCCTGGTACGGGCCGGCAACATCCACGGTTAAATGGAACTGACCATATGAATTCTCTTCATAGTAATCTTTCACACTTCCATAGGTACCATAGCCAACCTGGTTAAATAGATTATTGAAGTTTGCCTGCGTTTCCGTGAATGCATAGTCCGAAAATCCTATCAGAATGCATATAAGCTTCGCATTCCCAATGGTAGGAAATGCATTGACCGACCATATAGAATTCTGCAGGTCGGTTATCTTTCTGAGATGAGTAACCTGGGAACGGCTAAAGAACATATCTTTTTGGATCGTTGTCAGGAAACTGTTTTCCGACATTGTTCTGTTTGACATGTCATGAGCTTTACGGCCTGACGGAACCAGTTCTCCTGAACTGTTACGTATGGCATATTCGTATACTCCCTCATCATTATAAAGCAAGGTGTACCCATCAATGGTTTTAGCCCAGCTAAAGTTTTCGTCGCCCTGCAGAATAACAGTGAGCGTCGTTCCATCCGGTTGATTTAACTGAATGGGATCGGGATATGCAATTCCCGCAAATGTTTTTTCGTTTAAAAACAAAGTGTTCAGTAGCATTATCCATACTACGAGATATATTTTTTTCATAATTATTGATTTAATGTTATAATAATTAATTGATTATTTACGCCTTTATGTTTCAGCGCACAACATGAAATAAAATACTGCCGGTATTTGTATCTCAACTCACTCTTTTTCACATTGGTGTCGCTACCTCCTTTCTTCTAAAAAAATCCTTAAGGATGATCCAACTGGCTATCCTGATAAGTTGTTATATATAAAAGTTTACAATATTCCTTGTGACGGACAAAGGTGGTCCGGCGCAGGGTAATGTCTGAAAATGGAGGTAATAATCTGCTGGGGCGTAACGAATATACTACATTAAAAAAGTGAATTCAAGTATTTAACAGTTTATTAACAAAATGATTATCAGATAGATAATATTATTGAGCCATTACCAACAGGCAGAAGTTACACATACCCAATGGACTTACCAGTCCACGAATTTCGAAAAATCCGAATATAGTTGGGAATCTCCCGGATATCTTAAAGCTTTACCATTAAAGAAAAGCTTGGGATCCATTGTTGGGAAAACGCTGTCTGGTCAAAGAGGACCACTTTTTGCCGGTTAAAAGAAAAAGACATGGATTTTCGTTTATTTACCCCGGAAAAAATAAACAGAGGAGTACTGGCAACTGCGACACAACCACCGGCAATTACAAAACCCAATCCCCTGAAATCAGGTGTAATAGCCCAGGTTTCCGTATCATTCTTCCAGGCGATATAATCATGAAGTTGTATCAATCCTCCTGCTGCCGCAATGGCAAGCCCGCCTGACAGAACAATCCATCCCCCGATTTTTAAATTGGTACTTTTCTGAAGATAATAAGCCGCATCCTTTTCCGGGATTAACGATGGCTGACTTTTTACCTGAGCCACTATAAAAAGGCAGATGATCAAAGGAATAAGTCTTTTCATATTTCGAAAATTACTGGAAAGTCACATCACGGTAGTAAAATTAAATTTGAATTTTTTATCTTCATAATAATTAACAATGTCTTAACAATTTATCTGGCTGTAGGAAATTATAAAATAGACCGGGATGAATGCATTCACGGCTTAAGCCAATGTTTTTTATGAACCTGCAATGTGATCCGGCGGGGAACTGGTCAGATTTTACGGCTGATGCCAACTGGTCCGCCAGGAAGTTCAAAATCGCTGTTAACGATAGGCAATATTCATTATTTCGAAAACGCGGTCTCCTTTAGGACGTTTCAGAACGACTTTGTCATTGGCAAATGGGCCCTGGGTGGCACCATCGGGACCTCTTCCTGGTCGTCTTCTTTCACAAATCCTCTGCTCATAGGTCAAAATTGCAAGATGTAAAGGTATGAAAATGCGGTGGTATAAAAAATCAAACGAGATCCCTCCGGCCCCCTCCTAACCTCTCCGCCAGCTGCGGAGGAAGAGAACCGCGGGCTTTTTTGATGTTCCCCTGATTGCTCAAAGTTCTAGCCGAATGACTCTATTTCAAAAACTCAAGTATGTTAGTAATATAAAGTTCAGGCTGTTCTTTTGCGATGGAATGTCCTGCATCCGGAACAACAATAAATCGATGATTGGTGAAAAGGCCAAAATATTCCGTCACAAATCCCCATTTGAACCCATCACATTGCCCTCTCATAATAAGCGCAGGAATAGTGCAATTCTTCAATTTTGGCCTGATATCTTCCGCAGAATTAAAGCTCTGAACAGTTTTTATCATCGAATAGAATCCGGACCTGTTTTCCGGCTCACCCAGCTTATCAGGATCGCATAGTGTTGATTTTCCCATTTCATGATCAAGAATTGTCTCAAATTCATCCATTTCCCTGTCTGATGCCAGCTTAAAGCCGAATATTTTAGCGCACCATTCAACGGCCCTTGCCCTGCAGTTGAATATTTTTTCACGGCCCTGTTTATTGGTAAACTTTGGAGTTCTGAGGTCGAGACTGTCAGGGGCTGGAATTGCGGCAAGGGCATAGTTCACTGGTAAGATATGACCGGGACCGGTGAATATGACCTTCGCAACTCTTCCCGGATTATCTGCAATATATTCAGCGGCTAATACTGAACCCCAGGACTGACCTAATAAAATTACTTTTTCTGCACCTATAACTTCTACTATTTCTTCCAGATCTTCTTTGTGCCTTTCAACGGTATACTCTTCAATGTTTTTTAACCTGTCGGAATATCCGCAACCAATCTGGTCGTAGAGAAAAACATCATAACCTGCTTGTGCGAGAATTGAAAGTGTTTTGATATTTCCGTCATAAACCGGGCCACCCGGACCTCCCTGTAAAAAAATCACCGGATAGGGTTTCTTTTCTCCTTTAGCCTGAATAAGTGTGTAGCCGATCTTCGAGCCTGTTTTTAATATCCAGAATTGCGTACCGGCTCTTTCTTTTAATTCCGGGACATCATAAGACCTTGGAACGAAAATGATGAAAATAACATAGCCTGAAAAGAGTAGTAAAAAGAAAATGAAAAACCGGAATAGCTTCCTGCGCATAAGAACCTTTCTAAGACTTTAATGCAATCTTAGTTAATAAAACAACTGAAACAGATTATTATTGTCATATCCTGCATCTGCCGGATAAATTGACCGATCTTCGCCGATTTGAATTGGCTGCCCTAACAATTTAACAATCAACAATGAATAGATCCCTGTTTTACCGGCCTTCTATGGTATAACTCCCCGGCCTGTGCACATTACACCACCGCTTTCAAAATCGCTGTTAACGATAGGCAATATTCATGATTTCGAAGACACGGTCTCCTTTGGGACGTTTAAATATGATTTTGTCACCGACTTTCTTGTTCGTCAACACACGGGCCAGGGGCGATAAAAAAGAGATCTTTCCCCTTGAAATGTCGGCCTCATCAACGCCCACAATCTGGTAAGTCTCGATATCATTAGTCCCCTCTATTTTAAGGGTCACCGTGGCGCCAAACCGTACTTCGTCCGTTGGCTGCTCATCCGGGTCGATGATTCTGGCTTCGGCGATCCGGCCGTTCAGCAACTGCAATTTTGCAGTGATATGGTTCACCGCTATCCGCCGTTCCTTTTCACTGTTGATATCCAGGGTTTGTATTTCATTCAACAGCGCCTGTTGCTCGGAAAGCAGTTCATCCATCCCCGCACGGGTCACATAGTTAGGGACCCCCGCCGGCAAATGCGCCCTGGGTGGCACCATCGGGACCTCTTCCTGGTCGTCTTCTTTCACAAATCCTCTGCTCATAGGTCAAAATTACAAGGTGTAAAGGTATGAAAAGGAGATGGCCGAATAAAGTGGAATCTTATTAAGCAAGACCTAATCCTCCTTCCTGAACCCGATCCGCTTCCGGTTGGCCTGGTCTTCCTGCTGCTGACGGGATTGTTCAAGCTGGCGGAGGTATTCGAAGATTAAATTGATTTTCTTGTTGTGACCTTCAACTTTATTTGCAATTTCTTTCAACTGTTTGACAATGTCCTTTTGATTTAGTAAAAGTTCCCGAATTTTAACGAATATCCGGATGATGAGGATATTTACCAGTATAGCACGATCACTGTTCAGGATGCTGGATAACATGGCTATCCCTTGTTCAGTGAATGCCATTGGAAGATAACGAAGGCCTCCCCAACTTGAGGTGCCAAAATGGCTCCTCAAGATTTCAAATTCATCCCGGGAGAGTTCAAACATAAAATCAGAAGGAAATCTTTTAATATTTCTTCTAACCGCTCTTTTCAACTGTTTGGTTTCAACTCCATATAGTTCTGCCAGGTCCATATCCAGCATCACTTTCATTCCCCGGATAAGATAAATCTTGCTCATGATCACCTCTTCCGGGATCATCATTTCATTCCTGTCATGCATAAATTTGTGATTATTAGATAAGATTGGATGAAAGGTGGTCGCATCAAAAGTCGGGATTTCTTTTCATTATCATTCTGTAGGTTTGAACTCCAACGACTAAAGCCGTTGGCTTCAAATTAGTTACAAAATATCAACCAACGGCTTTAGTCGTCGGCGATGCAGCATAAGAAGGTTGCACTGACTTTTCGGGGAAACCTACAGGCTTAAGTATTGAGCAGGAAGCTTATTTTACCATCTTATACCCCAATTGTCCCATCCAGCTTTTATTGTCGTAAGCGAGCCATTCGTCGTGGATCTTCCCATCCCTGAAGTGCAATAAGCTTATTCCCCGACCTTGGACCGGGATTTTCGGTGTACCGGTGTTGTCAGGGTAAGTCACACCGCAAGTCCATCTAACGGTAACGGTGCTATCGGCATAGATGACCTCATCCAACTTGAGCCAGAAACCCATCGAATGTAACTGTTGCATTTCCTTTTTAAATGACTCTATGCCTTCAGCTGGTTTAAAATCCGGGACTTCCCTGAGCTGGAAATCCTGGCAAAGCACATTTTCCACACCTGCAAGGTTCCCTGTATTCCAAAACGCAAGGTATTTGTCAATCTGGGGCTTAAATACCTCTTCAGTGCTTGTTTCCTTGCAACCAGAAAGAATTAAAAGCACCCACCAAACGACTAAAATGAATGAAGATGATCTGGAATTTTTCAGAATAAAAGACTTTAGATTGTAGAAAAATGCAAGTATCTGATAAAATACTATAATCCCCCCTATTCTTAGGAAAGAATTTCTTTTAAATTAAGTTTGTTGTTGATAAATGGGGGAGGTGGGGGAATTATATTTAAGAGTGTGAAAGTGAATTTTTGGAAGATCAATCATTTGATGAGGAGGGAAAAGGCATTGTAAAGTCAGGAGTTTTGTTCATATATGGCATAACCAAGGATTCAATCTTTGAAATGTTATATTGAAAATAAATGCAGTACATTTAGCCAACCGTTATACATAGGAATGACTATAATTATAATCATTTAAACATTAAAGTTTACTTTTTGAAGACGGAAACCCTATGAAAATTCTTTGGAAATATTTAAAGCCACAGCAATGGCTGATTGTTGTTTCTCTCACTTTGGCAGGAGTCAGCCAGTTGTTAAGTCTTATTGATCCGCTTATATTTGGTAAGATAATAGATGAGTATGCTACTCAACCAGGAACACGCGCTGAAGCGGAATTGGTGAAAGGAGTGTTATTTTGGCTGGGAGTAGCTATTGTCATAGCTTTAATTGCCCGTGTCGCTAAATCTTTCCAGGAATATTTTACTCGGCTGACGGTTCAGAAGTTTGGCATGCAAATATTTAATGAAGGATTAAAACAGACACTTCGTTTATCCTTCCAGGAGTTTGAGGAACAACGCAGTGGAGAGACGTTATCGGTATTGCAAAAAGTACGAACCGACACACAACAATTCATAAATTCCTTCATCAATATTTTATTTTCATCAATAGTAGGTATAGGTTTTTTAATCTGGTATTCCATTACAAAAAATTGGATGCTTATTCCGGTTTTTGTGATTGGTATTTTAGTATTAGGATCAATGACTGGGTTGCTCAGTAAAAAGATCAAAACGACCCAACGGTCTATTAATCGTGAAACCAATAAGATGTCAGGTGTTATTACAGAATCATTAAGAAATATTGAACTGGTAAAAAGCCTGGGGCTTACCTTCCCTGAAATAAAGCGATTGAAGGACCAGACCTTTAAAATATTTGAGCTGGAGATGGAAAAAGTCAGAAAGGTACGCACGTTAACCTTCTTCCAGGGCACTATGCTAAGCATACTAAAGCAATCTATCTTATTCATTCTTCTCTGGCTAATTTTCAGGAAAGTTTTAACAACTGGGGAACTAATCGCTATGCAGTTCATTTCAACTTCAATTTTCGGACCTTTACAGGACCTGGGGAATATCATTCTCAGTTACCGGGAGGTAGAAGCCTCCATCAGCAATTTTGATCAATTAATGTGCAGGCCGATTGAAAAAAGGCCTGAAAATCCTGTAGAAATTGGCAAGTTGCAGAATATCCGTTTCCAGGATGTGGTTTTTCGTCATAAGACAGCAACCACCAATGCCATTGATGAAATATCTTTCAAGGTGCAAACCGGCGAGACCATAGCTTTTGTAGGACCTTCCGGCTCAGGTAAGTCTACACTGGTGAAATTATTAGTTGGATTGTATAAACCGGTAAAAGGAAAGATTAGTTTTAATGAATGCCCTTCCTCCCAAATAAGGTATAATGAGTTGCGAAGGCAAATAGGATTTGTATCTCAAGACACACAATTGTTTGCCGGCACCATTAAAGAAAACTTATTATTTGTAAAATCCGATGCTTCAGATACTGAGATTTTAGATGCATTGCACAAGGCTTCCTGTGAGCAATTGATAAGCAATTCATCAAAAGGAATAGATACAGTGTTGGGAGAAGGAGGGATGAAATTATCAGGTGGTGAAAAGCAGCGTATTTCTATTGCGAGGGCCATATTGCGTCAGCCACGGTTATTGATCTTTGATGAAGCGACTTCGGCTCTTGATTCTTTAACGGAAGAAGAAATCACCAATACTATAAGGAAATTTTCCGGTAGCAGTGAGCGGATCACCATATTAATTGCACACCGTTTATCGACCATAATGCATGCAGATGTAATCTATGTATTGGAGAAAGGGAAAATTATTGAAACAGGTTCACACGAAAAGCTTCTGTCACAAAAAGGTCTGTACTATGCAATGTGGCGGCAACAGGTTGGTGAAAGGAGGGATGTGTTACTTACTGCACACGCCGGACAAATTGATCAATCTACGCCGATTCAAATTGACCATCATTAGTTCTTGAATATGAATGAATTAAGATGATTAGTTTAAATCGGCCTGAGGTGGTCAGTTTGACCGGCCGGTTCATTTCAATGCCTTGATCCGGGCTTTTAACTGTTTTACCTTTTGCTCCTGCACATTGATCTGCTCTTTCAGCGCAGTCTGTTCGTTCAGTTTTTCATCCAGCCCTTTACGATAATCATCAAGCTTTTCCTGTGCTGAATTCTTGCTTCTTTCCATCTTTTTCAGCGATTTTTCTGTCTTTGCTTTGGCTTTTTCCAACTGGTCCAGTTCTGCATAGCCTTTTTCATGGGCTTCTTTATCAGTTAAAGGTACAGGGGCCAATCGCTTGGCCTCAATTTGTTTCATCTGGGCAGATCGCAGATTTTCCAGGAATTTGATTTCCTCGTTCATGTCAGTGATTTTATTTTCCATCTTCGAAGCAGACTTATTCATCTTCAAATGCTCTTTGTTCATTGCAGAAAGCTGCTTTTCAAGATTGTTCAGGACTGTCTCCCCTGCGGCGAGGTCCTTTTCGATAACATGGCGGAAACGGTCGGCAGAAAATTGCTGCAAATAATTGCAGATCTCATGAAAAATCTTTTCTTCCTGCGGTCCATTTTGATAGATGGCAGTATCAAAGAACACCTGGTCAATCACAAAAAAAGCAATCAGGGACAGATTGGAATCTGAAGGTGTCATGATGGAATAAATATCGATAGGATTCGCACTGAATTGCCTGGCGATTGCATTATTGAAAATAATTTCACCATTAAGCTCGGTAACGTTTGCTTTAAAATCCTGGCGGACCTGGCTGATCCAGGCAGCCTTGCCCTCCTCCATTGTAGTCGGTGGGATCACAACTTTATAGCCGGCCTGATTTCCTTTCGACATCGTCATATACACGCTTTCGACATCCTTGCCTTCCTGGGAATATCCCGCAAAGGAAATGAATGCCATCGCTGCAGTATAAAAACATGCATCAATTAAAATTTTTAAAGTTCTCATAAGCTCTAGTATATTTGTCAACTAAATTTAATACTTATCTTAACACAAAAAGCGACTTTGACAATTAATTTATTTACAATTTATTCTATATACTCTCTAAAGCACTGGTATTCTATGTAATAAAGAACCTTATGCAAGGTTAGGCCAACCTGGACTCGAACTACAACCAAGTGATTTTCCTTCAGCCAGTTAAGTGAAAAACCAGTGAAATAATTGAATTTTGTCCTCTTTTCAGAAAACCAAGTATCTAAAAATCTTTTAAAGCTCCATCGCCTGAGCTTATCCTTGTCTATCAAGGGATACGAAAGGTATTAAAATGAAAAAGTCCCGTAAAAACGGGACTTAGTCCAATTTGGCTCCCCTAATTGCTCAAAGTTGCAGCCAGTGGACTAGTCTTTTTCTTCTGATTTTAATGATTTTCAAAAATCAAAAGATAGGGCTCAAAGATGAATACGCGGTTGCGGGATTGACCGGTCAATTCTTTTAAATACAGCTTTTTATTTAATATTCCAATAAGATCATTGGCTGCTTTGAAGCTGAGTTTACACATTCCCGCGGCCTGTTCAACTGTCGTGACAGGATTTTTAAATAATTCATCCATCAAAATCAAAGCTGAATTACTTCTCCGGCCGAAAGTTGCGTGGATATCTTTTTCAATACTTTCTTTGAGTGTCATTATTCCGGATAATGCTTTTACCGCAAGTGATGAAGTCTGTTCAATTCCAACCAGGAAATATTTCAACCATTGAAGCATGTCATTCTTCGTTCTTACATTAGACAGGTTATCATAATACAAGCCCTTGTCTTTTTCAAAATATGCCGACAAATAGAGGAGTGGCTTATCAAGCAGCCCTTCATTTACGAGATAAAGCGGTATCATGAGCCTGCCGATCCGTCCGTTCCCATCAAGAAAAGGGTGTATGCTTTCAAACTGGTAATGTGCAAGTGCTATACGGATAAGTGATGGAACATGTATTTCATCATTATGAAGGAATTTCTCAAGGTCACTCATTAAATCATTCAACAATTCGTGTTTTGGAGGGATATAAACAGCATCTGCCAGGCTATTGCCACCTATCCAATTTTGACTACTTCTGAATTCACCAGGAAGTTTATGTTCACCACGGGCACTTTCGAGCAATATTTTATGCGTTTTCCTGATCAGCCTTGATGATAGGGGCAACTTTTCAAGGTCTGCAATTGCTTCATTCAGCGCTTTGATGTAATTATTTACCTCCAGCCAGTCATTTCTTCTTGCAGGAAGGATCTCTTCATAAGGAAAGAATGCTTCATCAACATTCGTCCGTGTTCCTTCGATCCTGCTTGAAACCACTGCTTCCTTGGTTACATGGAGTTGGATAAATAGATTAATATTGGGAACCAGCTTTGCGAAGGAGTTCAGTTCACCAAGTTTAACTGCCGCCCTCTCAAGCAAGCGGTTTAAAACAGGAGTTGTCCAGGTCCACTCATCATTTATATGAGAAGGGACGAAATATTTATATCCCATCGATTTCTCATAATGACCCGACTGATATTTTTCAAGTTCAATCATTGGAAGATGAATGAAAGTAAAACAAAGATAATTTTATTTTACTTTGGAGCGATAAAATAAAATAAGAATGATTTTATTTTACTTTACCCTAGCAAATTTATTATGCAGGTCAGAAAAGCTGCAATCACCGAAATCCCTTGCCATTAAAAGAAACGGGAGACACTTTTGACTCCCAGTCAACTTCGGCTCCCCTAATTGCTTAAAGTTGCAGCCGGATGACTTATTCTTTAACCAGTTTATAATCAGAAATTAATAGTTCCGGCGAAAGATTTAATCTTCTGCTCAAATTCCGGATCATCTCAACGGTTAATCTCCGTTTCCGGTTTAATATTTCCGAAACCCTGCTTTTACCGCCAATTTCATTAACCAGATCGATTTGCTTCAGGTGCATTTCTTCCATTCTGATCCTGATGGCTTCAATAGGATCAGGTGCCGGGATCGGATAATGTTTTTTTTCAAAGTCATCAATAAGCAATCCGAGCAAATCAGCTTCATCACCTTCCGGTGTGCCAATTGGAGCATCAAAGATGACTTCAAGCCTCTTTAGTCCATTACGGTAATCCGTTTCGTTCTTAATAGGACTTATGTTCATCTCATTTCTAATTATATTGTGTTTGCATCAATCTTATCATATTCTTCATGTGTTCCAATGAATCTGATAAACATCCATTGTTTCTCAAAGTTCAGTTTCACCACAAGCCTGTAAGTATGGCCTTTGATATTAAAGACAACTCTTCCGTTTTTCAGAATACTTGCATTGGCATAGGTCTGTTTTACCTCATTAGGTGATTTCCAGGCTGAATTCATGGCAGTATCAAACCAGGTCTTTAAATACTGCTCGGAATCCGGATGGTTTTCCCAAAAAATCCTCAGGGTGCTTTTTGCAAATATTCTCTCCATTTAATCGGATCTGAATGCAAAGATATAAAATATTCGCAAAATGGGAACTTTTTATTATTAAAAAAGTTGCAACCACCGAAATCCTTTGATACAAAAAGAAAAGGGAGACATCTTTGTCTCCCAGTCAAGTTCGGCTCCCCGACCTGGACTCGAACCAGGGACCTACTGATTAACAGTCAGTCGCTCTAACCGGCTGAGCTATCGGGGAAGATAGCTTTTGTTATTTTGAGGGCGCAAAGGTAGTAATAATTTTAAATTATAAGTTCTAAATTTTAAATTCGGGAATTTTTTTTTGTTGCGGTGCTGAACATTAGAAACAACCGGTCATTGTTATTCTTTTATATGGAACAACGATGAGCACGCTCAGAAAACTTTGACAGGTAAATAATATCCGGAAGAAGTAACCGTTATCAGTTCAAACCAAAAGCCCATCGGTCAATCTTTACGTTTCCTTTACTAACCAAAATTTTAAAACCATGAAACGTATTATGATTGCCGGAAGTTTATTCCTCGTCTTCTTTGCATCCTGCAACAAGGACAATAATCCCACTGACAAGCCAGTGGCTGATTCGGTCCTGGATTACATGCCCCTTGCCGTAGGAAATTACTGGGTCTATGAGACTTTCTCCTGTGATTCGGGCGGAGTGGATTGTGTCAGCCAATCCGTTGATACCACCCGGATCACCAGGGATACCGTTATTAATGACAAAAAATATTATAAACTGGAAGGCGGCGCTGCTTTCTTCCCTGACCTTGCTTATCTGAGGGATTCAGGCGATTACCTGGTCAATCACCAGGGGATCATATTCTTCACCTGCACGGATTCCCTGCATCTTTTTAATGAACAGGCAATATTGGGACAGGATAGCGATACCCTCTTCTATTGGTACAACAAGTTATATTTACCTGCTGCCCCGGTCCAGGTCGGATCAGGAAGCTATGATTGCCTGGATTTCAGGACTCTATTGTTCAGGCAGCAGGACAACTTTCAGACAGGGCATCAGACCCATCATTATTATTCGAAAAATATCGGGCTTATCAAACAGACGTCTGTTTTTGCAATCAGTTTAAAGGAATTCAAGCGCGAACTGGTCGGGTACGGCCCTGCCAACCGATGAAAATAACAACAGGAAATAAAAAAGGGGCGCACCGTCGTGCAGCCCCTTTTTTCATCAGGCGAAATCCCGATCAGGCGATATCTGCCAGCTTCACACCACCGGCGGCCTGAAAAACATCGAATGAACATAATCGCCGATAAATAACGGGTATTTTTCATCGTGCTTCTGCCAGATTTTATCAATATCATGCTCAGGGTAATGTCCCATGCAGGAGGATGCCATTTTTAAAAAGTCGGTCCCTTCTGCGCTCCGGCCTTCTATTTTGGCAAGTATGGCGCGCGAGAGATATTCCAGCGTCTGGAAAGTATTTGTAACCATATGTGTGTT
The DNA here is from genome assembly GCA_964447005.1 of uncultured Bacteroidales bacterium. Classification (GTDB taxonomy): domain Bacteria; phylum Bacteroidota; class Bacteroidia; order Bacteroidales; family JAGOPY01; genus JAGOPY01. Next base: position 47,089 of record CAYUQP010000012.1, on the reverse strand, counting down.
CATCCTGTTGTAATACGTTTTCAGGATGTATTCAACGATGTGCTGCGTAGTAATCACATTGGCTGCCTTATTAAACCGCTTTTTATCGATTTTCTGGAAACCGACCGGCAGGTAGAAGTTTTCCCGCTCTCTTTTGTAAAATACTTCCCAGTGCATCAGATTGTATTGCTCACTGAATTTGGAAATATTATTGCTCTCAATCTTCGCGTAGTTGGGAATATTGAAAAAGCAGCTCATCCTTTCAAAGGAAAAATTATCGAGGATCTCCACTTTAAGCTTGCGGCGGTTTTCGTAATAATAAGATCCGGAAACAAGGTATACACTGCTTTTCCTGGTGTACCAGAACAAGTCCAGGGCCCCAAGTGCATAACTCAGTGTTTCGGCCACATGGTGACAGATATAGTTAGTCTGGATCAGCTTGTAAATGATCCCGTGGCGGTAGCTGGTATTTAGCTGGTTTTTCAAAAACAATTCCTTGGTATGGTTTCCGATCTTCTCCCGGTCACACAAAGGGCCCTTGCTCCCTGAATAATGTTTGCCAAGGTACAAATCCTGGAAACTGATGTTGGTGTCCTTCAGCGTATGCCCCGAGTAAAAATGCGTGCTGTGCGTTCTGACGGTCAGCATCAATGGCGTGCACAGTTTCACGATCTTATCCCCGAAGGCCCCTTCTCCGAAAGAGTTGATCTGAAATGCCAGGATCTGGAAAGTATGCCGGTCCAATTCGTTAACACAGGCAAACCCGTCGCGGCAATAGATCTTACCCGGTATATCCAGGGAATCGTTGGCAAGAATGGTTGCAATGAACTGATCGAAGGCCTCTTCGCTGACGGGCTTTTTTTTCGCGACAGGAATCTGGCTGCGGACAAAACGCTGAAAGTTTTTGTATTTTTCTAAGAACATGTCTTAAGATTTAAATGGTTTGGTAAGATTTGCCTACATGCTTTTGATACTCAAAGGTCTGAATTATTTTCTAACATTCCAAACATCGTAATAAAAGACTTGACGGAAGAAATAAATTCAGACTGAAGCCGGCGATGAATGGATTTTTGACACAACGCGCAGCATCACTGCTATGCTTTCAGAGGTTGTACCGTATATATTGTTTGACGAGCCGGATTCTTTAAGGATCATTTTACTGACCGGAACCGAAGGAAGCCTGCCTGACACCCTGATCATGTCGAAGTATCACGGGATTATTAAATTCCCTGATTTTGAGGAACCCGGCAAGCATTTCTTGCTCGCAGGGCTTGAAAAACAGGGAGTTGGCATGCAAATGCCAGGTGTGGAAGATTTCTATGATTTCCAGGCCGGGGACCGGTTCCAAAATTCAACAAGCCGGTAAAGTCTAAAGACTTTCGCCTTTTTCTCGAGGCAGGGGGAGATACTTCAGAGACAATCATGCCCTATCCTACCGATCCGGCAATCGTTTGCGCCGGCCTTGGCAGAACATACTATTATTACCAGGCTTATAATGATGAATACCGGATAACTGACAATCTGGTAGCTTATGAAAAAGGTATGGAAACATATGGGGCCTTCGACAGTTATTGTGGATTACTTGATCCTGCAATCAAGGCTGATATGAGCCTTCCGGTGCATGATACCACCCTTTATATCCTGGATGAGCTGGTCATTACGCTGCCGGATTATTTTGAGAGTTACGGCTGGAGCGATGGATCGGACAGCCATGTCATGGTTTTTACCGGAAACGCTTACGGCCCGGGCACGCATCAGGTTTCAGTCGAAACGGGATTTTATAATTGTTATCAAACCGATACCATCCGGATTACGGTGACCGATGACCCGAAATTCGACAACCCGGAATATAACTCACCCTTCGCCATTGAATACAATCCTGACCATGCTGTTGTTATCAGAAATGTTTCGCAGTCCGAGTGGGATTATTGCCTGCAGATCATGAACGCGAACGGAACCCTGGTCATGGAAAAGTATTACTACGGTCAGTTACCGGGGACCACCACAAGCCTGGGCATCCGCGAATTGTCTGCAGGCTTTTATGTGGTAGTTGTAAAGGCCGGCGGAAAATCTTACACGAGGAAAATCATATATTAACGGCCAACCCGGCAGCAGTAAAGTTACTTTGTAAAGATTTTAAAAGCCCCTTGTCAAGATTTATTATTTGTTTGAAAATAAGCTGGAATCTCATCTGATTAACAGATAAATAACATTTCATTAACAATATTAATAATTTATATATATTATATTTGTATGATTATATATAAATCAAGCTTTATGAAAGAATTTCCAACCGTTCTGATCAGAAGTTCATATATTGTTCTTTTAATCGCTTGTCTATTTATAAATAATACCAATGCTGCACTTTACACCCTGGACCTTGCTTTATCAGGGCAGAATGAAGTCCCGGCAAATGCTTCCCCGGCGACAGGAATACTGACAGGTAATTATAACAGCAATACAAATGTTTTAAATTTTAGCCTGATGTTCAATGGATTGACGGGAACAACGACGGCTGCCCACTTCCACGGTCCGGCCCCGGCAGGAACAAACGGAGGGGTACAGATCGGGCTGGCAGGTTTTCCGGTCGGGGTCACCTCCGGTTCTTATTCAAATACTTTTATCCTGACACCACAGCAGGAATCAGACCTGCTTTGCGGTTTGTGGTATATAAATATCCACAGTTCTGTTTTACCGGGAGGAGAAATCAGGTCCCAATTATTAGAAGGAACCCCTTCAGGAAATATTACACCTTTTGAGATCGCCCTGACCGGGCTTAATGAAGTCCCTCCAAATGCTACACCGGCAACAGGGACATTGACAGGAACGTTCGACAACGTGTCGAAGGTGCTGAGTTTTACCGTTAAGTTCAATGGCTTGACAGGTACAACAACGGCTGCTCACTTTCACGGTCCTGCCACACCGGGTGTGAATGCCGGTGTCCAGATAGGGTTTGCCGGATTTCCAGCGGGTGTTACTTCAGGCTCTTATTCGAACTCATTCGTGCTGACGCCTTTGCAGGAATCCCAATTGCTTTCAGGCCTGTGGTACGTAAATATCCATACCAATGTGTTGCCCGGTGGGGAGATCCGGGGACAGATGGCAGAGGGCACACTGATCGGTGACTGCGGCGGTCAGGCTATTCCGGTCTCGAACTGGGCCTTGTTATTTGGGGGTTTGCTGATCGCTGGCTTTACGGTCTTTATGGTGAGAAAAAGAATGTGATGGTTGTTTGCCGGGGTTATTGATTATTCCTGGCAATTGTGAAATTGGAAAATGCGACATTACAGGTAATCACTGAAGCCCGGCAGGATTGGGGCTCAGGATGCCATCCTTGTTGATTGCATTGACCCTGAAAACGTAAGTGCCGGGTTTCATGTTGGCATAGGTCACAAAATTCCGGTCACCGGAGTGATTCCAGTTATCCTCCATGTTCTCCATGCGATAGGAATAGCTCATTTTTTGTGAAGGCGGATGGTTCAGCGCATTGAACTCAAAACTGATAAACCGCTTTTTGTAGTTGAGAACGATTTCTGATCCATAGGCAATGTTTTTTGCCATAAAAATATCATCCCCTGGCCGTCTTCATAAACAGAGAAAACAATATCGTCGGACAAACTGGCGGGATCATCCGGATTTTATTCATCAGACCGTGTTGTTTATCTGAAGTAAAAGATCTCATATATAGATAATAAATCTATCTATATGTCGCAAGAATTTATACAATACAATTTTAAATATCATTAAAAAAGCCCGCGGTGAGAGCCGGGGCTTCTTATTCTTGGAATTATTCACGCCTGCATAGCATCCTTTTTCACCCGAACCATTTTATGACCGATGAAGCCCAGGATGAGCCAGGGGACAATACCATCGGCAAAATAGGCCCAGATATCAGGCTCTTTGAACCAGATAAAGCGGGTGTAAGGAACGAAAAAGAATCCGATCAGGCCGACTGCCATCGATAGGAACAGCCTGTTCTTAAGTGAAGCCTCTTTTTGTTGCTGGAAGACCCAGAACAATAAGAACGAGATCACAAAACAAACAAGGAACCCCCTGACCATCGGCATGATCATGTCCATGGAGTTGTTCATCTGGTAATTGATCACAGCCCACGGCTTGCCTTCAAAAGAAGCCATGGTTGCTTCCTGTTCCGCCCGTGTTGAAGAAGGATCGGGCATGCCAAGAACATACATGCCTTCTTCAAGGCCAAGTTCCTGAAACTTTTGCAGGATCTCACCCTGCAATGGCGTATATCCATGTCCCGGATTGTGCAAATTAGGCATTCCAAAAGAAATAAACTGCCATATAAAAATGACCACGGCGCCGATCAGTGAGAAGAGAAGTTGTCTTTTCATGATGTTGATTTTTAGTGATTAATGAAAGGAGAATTTTAAAGTGTATATGCAAATATAATCAGAAACCGATTCTTTCTGTGCCATTAGTCAGGATAATCCCTGAGTCTTATTTTTCAATTGGTCCATTAAACCTCCTTCAAAATGAAAACCTTGAGGCAATTACTTTTATCATTAATTATTTTGCCCCTTACAAGGGTATTACAGATCAGATAACCGAAATGTGACTACAGAAACATAAGTGCGTTTCTTAAAGCAAAACACCCATGACCGTTATGGCATACATTGCAAGTGTTGCCAGAATTTCCAGTGCCAGGTGCTGCTGCTGGATCTTTGCAAAAGACGAAGATGGCTCCGCTACTGCAGAAAGAACAGCTTTAGCCAGCCTGGGTTCGATGAAGTTATCGATCAAAGATCCGGAAATGAAGACCAGGCCAACCAGAATAATCTTGACAACCATTAATGTTGAAATGGGATACCCATATATCAACCAGCCAGCTCCTGAAAGGATTAACAGGATAATACCCGTCACAAGGAGTTTTGTGATTGGTTTGGATACTTTTAAAAAAACAGGGAAATAGCCATGATTTAAATGGCATTTCAGCAGCAGCACTATTTTCACGGTGGCGGACCCAAGGCCCAATGCAAGCCCGATCAAATGGGCCAGTGTAAGAATAAATGCAAGTATTGACATAATGACCTCCTTGCTTTACAATTGAGAAGAGACCTGGTGATGACAAAACAAAGTGCTAAAGTTACAACAAAAATTGTCGAAAACAACTGATAATGAGCGCGTTTTTGTTAATTATCTGTTAAAGATCCAGTATCACAGGCAATGTTATATTTGCTTTCCATGATGAATGCCTAATCGATCGCCAGTCCTCCTTCTGCAGTCTCTTTATAGATGGAGGGCAGATCGTGGCCGGTTTGTTTCATCACCCGGATGACTTTATCGAAGGGGACAAAATGGTGCCCGTCGGTCATCCGGGCGTAGATTGCTGCATCGAGTGCACGGGAAGCGCCCATGGCATTTCTCTCGATGCAAGGGATCTGGACGAGCCCTTTCATCGGATCGCAGGTGAGGCCCAGGAAATGCTCCATACCAATGGTTGCGGCATATTCGACCTGCCGGATGCTGCCCCCCAGTAACTGGGCTGCCGCCGCCGCCGCCATGGAACAGGCGCTCCCCACCTCACCCTGGCAACCGACTTCCGCCCCGGCTACCGAGGCATTGGCCTTGATCAGGTTGCCGATGAGCCCCGCGGTTGCCAGTGCGCGAAGTATCTTCGTTTCCGACGCCCCGGTCTCCGTCTTGAAAAGGTAGAGCACTGCCGGGATCACCCCGCAGGAACCGCAGGTCGGAGCGGTGACTACCTTTTTCGTTCAAAGCCTTGAATACCATACCGTTGGTATGTGGCGGAATGGTTTCATTGGCTTTCCAGGAAATCTCAACCGGTACAGGCGCAAAAGATTCAATGATCGCCTTGTCTGTGAGGTGCCCTTTCCCTGTTGCGGCAAGGCTCCCGTAAAGGGTTACGTGATAAGTGGCCGCCGAAGGATTTCTCTCTTTAAAGATCCGAGAGGCTTTGGCAGGGCCCATCGTATGGCTGCTCGACGGGCCGTTGCCGATCTTGTACATTTCTTTGATGGATTCCATAATCATTTATTTTGGTTATTGTTTTTTTTTACAGCATGGCCAGTTTCCTTTAAAAATAATGTCAGGAATATTGCCAGTCCGACTCCGACCAGCAACGGCTCAAACGTAACCTGGTAATCTTTCATTAAAAACTGATCTGCGCCATTTGATGACCTTAACAGGATCCATCCGAAGACCGGGCCGAGCAGCGCACTGAAGGTAAACGTGATAAAGTTGCATACACCAGTTGCCGTTCCGCTGAGATGCGCAGGGTTGGCTTCCTTGACGACGGTATAAGGGATCATCCCTGCGCCTGAGGCAATTCCGATCATCAAAGTAATTGAAAAAGGCGGAAAAACACCTGCCCGGCCAAAAAGGGCCCAGGTAAGACCGAGCAGCAAGACTACAGATCCACCAATGATTACCGGTTTCCTCCTGCCTGTTTTGTCTGAAATAAACCCAAGCAGCGGGCACCCGATGATCCATCCGAAAGGGACGGCCGACGCCCTCATGACTGCCGTTCCGTAATCCATCCCGTACCCGTCCTGTATAAACCGGGGGCCCCAGACCATATCCCAGACATTGGTCGGGATAAAGATCAGCGCTGCAATAAATCCGCAAAGTATGGACTGAGGATTTTTGAAAACCATTTTGAACGCGTCGAGCGTGCTCCTGAAAAAATTCTCCTGTTTCTCTTTCCAGGATTCCTTCGGAAGGAAAAAGAACAAAATAATTCCCAGGGCAAACCCGGCGATTCCCATGACGATCCAGAAATTACGCCAGGGCAATCCGGCGCTGATCATCGGTCCGACGGCAAACTGGCCTGCAAAGCCACCGGCCATACCGAACATCTGGGCTGAACCGATCAGCGTTGCGGCTTTGGAACCCGGGAAATATTTCGACACGATATAAATCGCCCCGACGATCGGGACGGCACCGCCTGCGCCCTGCAGGAACCTTCCAACGCTGGCTACGGTATAATTGCCGGTTGCAAAGAGGATTGCACCTATTCCCACCGTAAAGGCGCCGATCGGGATGACCCGTCTTAAGCCCAGCCGGTCGAGCGAAGCACCTGCGATAAGAGCAAATGGAGAATATCCATAATAGAACATCCCGATGATCGAGGCAATCCCCACAGCGCTTAAGCTGAAGGCATCGCTCAACTGGGGGATCATCACCGAGGGCGCCGAGCGAAGTGCGTACTGGTAGAAATAGTAGAACAATACCAGCAGCCATACCAGGATCATCGTTTTAGAAGATTTACCCATTGGTGTAAGCTTTGTTTTCCCAATCAAAACTACTGGTTCTTCCTGCCCGCCTTTTCCGCTTTTTTCGCCTTTGCCTTCTCTCCCGCCCCGACCGGTATGCTGACAAACAGGTACACGGACTGGTTCCGGGCCGGATCAGACGAATTGTCCTTTATAACATCCATGAGTCCCTGGTAATAACGGATACCGAAGTTCACCCCGGTCCCTTTCAGCAGATGATAACCTATCCCCGCTTCAATGCCTGCATCAAACCATTTATACCGGTCAGTCACTTTGTTGTCAAAGGATAAGTCCTCATCCCTTTTTACATCATTATAAAACTCATCGGTGGCCTTAGTCAAAATGCCCAGCATGGGACCGGCCTCAATAAATAAATGACTGGTGAATTTATACCGCATCAGTCCCGGGATATGGATGTATTTCAGCGTCCTTTCAATACTGCCGCCTGTGAACACAGAGTCAAGTCCCGGATCATCCAGTGAGTAAACCTCCAATCCCCGGGCACCCAGGTCTGATTTGAGCATGGCCCCGGTATGCACGTACCAATTTGAATTTTCTTTCAGCTGGATGTCGAAATATAATCCAAGGTTGAAATTCTCAAGAAATTTCGATCCTTCCGTTCCTGTTAAACCGGAATAATTTAAGCCACCGTCCAGGCCGAACCGCACCTTGTCGGAATTGAGCTCTTCCCCAAACAGCAGGGAGATTATAACCTGGGAATGAAGTTTAGAACTGCCTGTTAAGCAAACAAAAGCAATGGCTAGTGCAAAAATGAAAGCCTTTGATCTCATAGCGAGAATGGGATTATATTGTTTTACAAAGAAACTCTGCAAACGGTCCGGTTAACTGACTGACAGTAACATCATAAAGATATTAATTTATTCAATTCTCTTCCTGAAAACAATAATTATCTTTTCCTCTACCCTTCCGAATACCATTTTATTTGCTTCGATGCGGCCATGATGATCGCCAGGATCACGAACAGCCCGATGCTTCCGGCCAGCAGCGCGTAGTCCTGCAATTGAAGGATGGTGAACAGGAACAGGTACAGTCCTGCCTGTAAAAGCGTCACCCAGGTTGTAAGGCGCACATCCCGCAGCATGGTGAAAGCGTACCACGAGATCAGGGAAATGACCGCCACCGCTGAGATCAGATAGGCCAGGTTGAATCCGGTCTGTTCCCCTATCGAGATCAGCAGCACATAAAAAACCAGCAGCGCAAATGCGACCATCGAATACTGGAACGGATGGATCCTGGTTTTGCGTTTTATCTCGATAAAAATGAAAATGATGAAGTTCAGCGCGATGAACAGGATGGCATATTTCACCGCGCGCATCGATTTCTGGTAATGATCCACGGGGATGAGCAGTTCTACGCCCAGCGCGGCTCCCTGTGTGTTGAATTTCCCATCGGCCCACTGCTGGGGAAAATTGCGGTTCAGGTGTGTGACCAGCCAGTCGGCAGTAAATCCCTTTGCTGTAACCTGGCGGTTTGCCGGGAGAAAAGCGCCGGTAAAACTCGGTTGCGCCCAGGTGGAGTTCATGGAAACTTTTGAGGTTTTCCCCAACGCTTCAACCGAGAGGGTCTCCGAGCCATTCAGAACCAGCTCCAGTTCAAATTCCATTGGTCGGTCCAGCTCAACGGAAGCGGCTTTAATTGTAATCCCGGATTGAAAGAGATCGGCGTCGACAACTCCGGGCTCCACTTTGTATTTCTGACCGTTGATGACCAGTTCGGGCATATTTTTTATCCCGCGCATATCGGAAACACCCACCGTGAAATACGCTGCATTCCAGTTGTACTGTGCATTCTCAAGATCAAGCTGAGAGACGTCAGGCGGAATAAAGCTGCCTTTCAGCATGAATTTTCCTTCATACACCACTACGTTATAAATTCCGCGCTTCCTGGTTTCGGGCACAAGAACACCTTCTGTTTCAAGCGTTTCAGGGAGAAAATGAGCTGTGCCCTGTCTTACGCCGGTTACCAGGTTATTATCCCCTGTGACTGCAACCGAGAACGGCACATTCAGCACCGGGCCTGCGATAACCTGCCTGTTTCCCCATTGGGAATAGAGTTCATATTTAACCTGTTCGCTGAGGGTAATTCGTTCCCGGATGATATCCTGTATCAAAAATGAAGGGATCAGGAGCACTATGGCCAATACTGAAATAATGACCATTTTAAAACTGTAACTGTTCATTAGCTGTTGAATGCTGTTTCGTTCCATAGTATATTATATAAATGATGTTTTAAAAAGTAAGTGGAACCCTTTATTTTGTATCAAAGGCTGTCAATAAGTCTACAACTTCCATTTATTTCGAAACTCTGACGGGTAAATCCGTCGGTTTATAATTTGTAACGATCCTGGAACCAACGGATTTACCCGTTGGAGTTGAAATCTTCAGAATGGTTACCAAAAGAAATCCTGACTTTTGAGACAGCCTCCGCATTTTCTGAAAAATCATTGGTTCCTGATTAATTCTTCCAGTGCCGACAAGTGCAGGCGAAACAATTCCTTTCCGTTCGCTGTTGGCCTGTAGGTCGTGTTGGGTTTTCGCCCGATAAACTGCTTAGAGACCGCAACGATTTCCTGCTGTTCCAGTGCTTTCAGGTGGCTCGCCAGGTTCCCGTCGGTCAGGTCGAGCAACTCCTTCAGCTCGTTGAACGTGAGCGTGTCGTTCACCATGAGTGCCGACATGATCCCCAGCCTGATGCGGCTTTCGAACACTTTCTGAAGGTTTGCAATGGGTGATGTCACGGGGATTAATTTTTGTTTGTTCCAGGTTCCAAAGTTCCAGGTTCCAGGTTCCAGGTTCCAGGTTCCGGGTTCCGGGTTCCGGGTTCCAGGTTCCAGGTTCCGGGTTCCGGGTTCCGGATTCCGGGTTCCAGGTTTCAGGTTTCAGGGTTTAATTGTTTCAGGGTTTCATCTGCTTGATTCAAGATCTGTTAATATTCAATCGGTTCCCGAATTTAAAATTTAGAACTTAAAATTTAAAATTTTATAATCTTCCCGCCTTCTCCTCGCCCTATGCTCTCATACCTGTAATACATCACCGTACCATAAACGATATGCATCAAACCAAACCCTATAGCCCACAGCAGCAGGCCGTAACCGGTGAAAATACCGGCCAGGATGCCCAGCGCGATTTCCGTCAGCCCGAGGTAATGGATTTCGCCAAAGGTGAATTTCCCGGCGTTGACCAGTGCCAGCCCGTAAAAGATCAGCATCGCCGGGGCGACCAGTTCAGTATTATTGCGGAAGGCCAGGATCAGGACAAACGCACCGCCGGCCAGCAGCGGGATCATCAAATGAACGATCAATCGCCTGGTGGCGCTGTTCCAGAATGGCTGACCGGCCTTCATTGCTTTCCGGAGCGAAAAGTAGATCGCTCCCAGGGCTGCGGTGACTAGGACCAGCGCGGCATCCAGGGCAAGATACATCCTTATGTCGGATGTGGAGGCTTTGCCCAGGCTGCGCAGATATTCGTCGTACCGGACCTGCCCCTGTTCCAGGATGAAAAACCAGGCGACAGCCGCTCCGACCAGCGCGCATATCCCGGCAAAAACACCGGACAATCCGCTGAGAGACAGAAATTTGGATGACCTCTCCATGATGTCTCTTATTGCCTGGAGATCGTCAGTGGGATTTGATTCAATATTTTTCATTTAAAAGTACTTTGTGCTGCAAAGTTAATACAAAAAAGAAAATGTCAATCATTTTTTTAAAATAATTGACATTTCAGGACTAAAACGCTAATCCGTTTTAGCCATTTTATCCTGATACTGGTTTTTCTTCGAGGGGTAGCCGGCATTGTTATCCGTCCTCCTGTCCTTATTTAAGTAAGGGTACGATTCGAAAGTATATCCCGGGTCATCGAAATCAATGATCCTGATTTCGTCCTGGTAAGGGCAGCATTCGAAAGGATAACCGGGATGGCTTTCTGTTTTCCGGATTTCATGTTTGTAAAGCTCAACATCACTTTGATATCCCGGATTAATCCCCGAATAGATCAGGTCCGTTTTCCCGGCATTTTTTAACCAGGTCTGATAGCTGTTTTGCTGCGCGTTCCCGATGAGGAAGCTTAACATTAATACGATTAATAATGACGTTTTCATGGCTTTAAATTTTTTATGATTATTGAAAGAAAGCTTTCAGAAATTATGCCACGAATTGCATCAAACTGTATATCAATGCCTTATTGAGTATCTTTGGATGATATAAAAAAAGGGGCAGTGTATTTATTATGGACAAAAATGTACGATCCCGGACTATTCGAATTCGAATTACCGGAAATCAACTTAAAAAAAACAGCGAAAAAGCCCCTGTCGGGCTATTCGGTAAACCGGATCACATCCGCTGTTACGGTTACCGTGGTTTTTGAGACGATGATTATGAAAGATAATTTAAAATCGACCGTTATATTGGCCAGGATCTCACCCTCTGCCAGCGGTGGATTGGTTTTTAATAAATTTTCCCTGGCTTCCGCGACCAGTGCTTGTTTTGATAGTCCACCAAGTCCAAGTACTTTCATAGTACTTGCAGAACCATGAACTGTTTTCATCATTGTAAAGTTCTTGTTACTGATCGAAGCACTGCTTGTAGTTATCCCGTTGTGAAATGCGCAACTGGTTAACAACGTAACCATGGCGGCCACCAAAAGAGCTGACCTGAAGAGGGTCATTGTTTTTAATCGGTTCATTGGTAAATAGTTTTAAAGGTTAATTAGATATATGCAAAAATAAAACAAATCTATAACCGGTGCTAAAACTCATTTTATTAAATTAATCATTTGATTTCAATAGCTTGTTTGATCACAACCATTTATATTTTTATTAACTACTCAATAGAATATTTTAAAGAATTTGCCCAACACAGCATTGTTGGCTTACGTCGGTGGATGAAGCCGTTGCGTGAACCACTTCCTGACCGCTTCCATGTTCTTTCGCTGGTAGAAAGGGGCCTGGCGGCGGCAGGTTGACCGTTCCTGACTGTTTTCCGGGGCACCCCAGCGGATCTCCACGCAATCATTCGGATTATAGGCCATTTCAAACGCTTCTTTTCTTGCAAGGATTTCCGCAATAGTCAACTCCTGGGGAGAACCATCGGAGCGGGTGTAGTTGATAGTCAGGCCGGCCACTTTCTTCTCAAGAAGGGACTGCAGGTTTTGCCTGATCTCATCGGTTGATTTGTGGCCAGAGATATCGAAATCCTGAGGGAACTTCGCAACCCGTTCCGGGAAGTTGATCACTTCATCCATCGCGATGAGCAGCCGGAGGTCGCGGTTGGGAGTGGAATAATCTTCCCAGGGGCCGCCGGCAAGGAATACGCCGTTGGCACTGGATGGCATGGAGATCACGGTTCCCGGGTGCGCTTTGAGATACGCTTCGCCATTGGCCACCGATTTTACACGGACCTGGAGCTGTTCATGAAGCGCCGTGATCAGATCCTCCAGGGCATCTTCCGGATCGAGTGGCTCCGGGTTGATCAGGCGTTCCATGGCAAGGTAAAAGTCTTCGCGGCCCATATTTTTCTGCTGCAGTGAAAAGGGAACGTACCCCGCGGAATCTGTCAATGCCGCGTTTTTTAGCGGGACCATTTGGCCGTCACGCAGCGCGATCGGCCGGAAGGCCTTGAATCCCGGCTCACCGACAACATCCGAGGTGTTAAACAGAAAGTTCCCTTTCCAGAATCGTTTCACCGCGATGGTATTGTCGGGCTGGGCGTCGACGGCGAGCAGCAGTCCGGGATGGTCTTTGGTCTGCGGCACCCAGCTCACGAGGATAAAAGTATGCCCGTAAGGATCGGCAAAGACGGTGCCGGGACGAAGTGATCCGCGCTTCAGGGCGACAGGGTAGTAATCGGATTTTTCATCCTCCAGGGCGGTCCGGGCGGATCCGGAATGGACGCCGTTCATCATGTTCCGTACAAAAGAATTGAAAGCCTGCACCGGGTCGCTTTTCGAGGAGGAAGTCTCGTTGGTCACCCATTGGCCGGTCCTCGGGCTTCTTCCTACCCATCCCCTGTCGCAGATGTGATAACCGAACGGCAGCCCAAGTTTCCAGGCAAAATAAGCCCGGAGAAAATACGGGTTATCGGCACAGTCGGGCTCCATCATTACCGTGTTTTTACTGCCGGGATCATCTTCGCCCAGTGACAGGTGATTGTAAAGGAAATTACGTTCCCGGTCGCGGGTCACTTCATGGAGCGCCGCCCAGGAGGTCTGCTCATCGCAGCCCTGAAAAAGTGCATTGACCCAAGCTGAATAAATGGTTTCCATGCTGCTGTCCCAGCCCCGTTTCGTTTTCCATACCTTTCCCTGGCGGGAATTCACCTGTGGAACTGCGATCTCAAACTCCAGGCTTCCGACCTCTTTGTTTCTCACGACCTGGGTTGCGGTATATTTTCCCTCCGGACTGCCGGCGAAGTCATCGATGCGCCAGAAAGGCGGTTCTACACCATATTTGCTATTCAAGGATTCCAGCTCTCCGTAAGGGCCGGTGACCCTGATCTTCGCTTTACGGATATTTTTCCCGCCCGTGGCCAGTATGCGGAATGGCTGACCGGGAGAGGGATTGGCGGGCAAAACGAGCAGGGTGTGGATGGGATTGCTGTCATCCTGCTCCGTCGTCTCGGTCTCAGAAACGGTAACCTGTCCTTTTTGTCTGGTTTGTTTCGTTTCGCATGAAACCAAAAATATAATAAGCACCGATAATAAGAGACCTATGACTTTATTTCCTGACATTTCAATGATTAAAAACTTACAATTTACTATCCCTTAGCTCTTTCCTGCCGTCCCTAACGGGACTCTTTTCAGGACGATACGCTTGTTTTGAGGGTGTATCAGAAGTCCCTTTGCGTAGCTTTGAGTCTACTTTGTGTGGCTTTGCGTAATAGCTAAAAGGCTGTTACACAAAGATTCGCAAAGATACCGCAAAGTTTCGCAAAGAGATTTTTTCATTAATTTCAGACTTTTGATACACCCTCCTACTGTCTGCTCTCCCTGACGGGAGAAGATCATTGTCGATTTTCGATGGTCGATTTTCGATGGTCGATTTTCGATGGCCGATGTAATTTTTGATTTTGTTTTTGATTTTGAATTTATCATTTCTGATTTGTTTGGTGCTTGGTGCTTGGAATTTGGAATTTAGTAATACCACGAGTGGCTCCCGACCCTGGTAATCCCGACAGTATCCAGCGAATTTAAGATCCTTCTTGCAGCTACAAAGTTCCTGTTCGGGTCGTGTTTCGGATCGCCGGGGATGATGTTGCTGATGTGCACGCGGCCGGAGGAGTGGATGAAATCGCCGTTGCCGAGATGGATGCCCACGTGGCCGGGCCGTTCAGCCGAGTTGCCGAAGAAGAGCAGGTCGCCTTTTTCAAGGTTCTCAATGTTGCTGATATCAATTGGTTGACCGTACTTCACCTGCTGTGAAGCATCGCGGGCAAGGATGATCCCCTGGGTGTAGTACATCAGTTTGGTAAAACCGGAACAATCGACGGCTTTGGTGGAAGCGCCGCCCCAGATGTAGGGGAAACCCATCATTCTCTTCGCAAAAGTTATAACAGTGTTGACATCGGGTTTGATATTTATCCATTCGGTAAATGAAATGCATTCCTTTCCCGGGACAAAACCAATACGCCCATCCGGAAGTCTCATCTTTAAAAAATCATTGATTTCTTCTTCAATAATAAACAAATCGCCTAATACAAGATCAGTGACAATATCAAGATCAATACCAATATCAATATCAGTGACAGGGCCCGGGGACGTGAAGGCGCAGCCGGAAATCCGGTTGTAAAAACAGCGCCTTGATTTTTTCCAAGCTTCATGTTCCTCTTCCGTCTGCAGCACCATTCCTTTGGCGTCAAGCCAGCCGGAATAGCCTTCCGGAGTTTCAACCCGGTAGAATTTATCCTTAAACTCAGATACTTTCAACGGCGTTCCCATCATGACCTGTGAGACCAGTTCGGAGGCGTGGTCCGGGATGGCACGCAGGTTCGAGACCGAGAGGGAGGCGAGGGCCCAGGGTTGATGTGTCATTGCAGCAGTCATTACAATAATTCAGTCAAAAGGTATAAAAAACAAGCGGCAAAGGTATCCTACTTTACAATTTTCTGCTCCTGTCTGGTGTTATTTCTTTTCAGCAGCAGGTACACGGGGATTCCCGCCAGGATCAGCGCCGTGCCGATGGCTGCTTCGCGCGGGCGGGTGAGGATGGTGTTGAAGCAAAGGAACAAGCAGAACAGAATGTAAATGACAGGCACAACCGGGTATCCCCAGACCTTGTAGGGACGCGGCGCACCGGGCATTTTGCGTCGCAGGATGATCACGCCCAGCGAGGTGGCCCCGTAGAAAATGAAAACTGCGAAGATGATCATGTCGGTGAGCTGGTCGAAGGAGCCGGACAAAACCAGCACCGAAGCCCAGATACCCTGCCAGAGCAGTGAATTGCCAGGAACATTGGCTTTGTTCAGTTTCCCGATGCTGTTAAAGAAGAGCTTGTCGTTGGCCATAGCAAAGTAGGGTCGGGCACCGGTGAGGATGCTCGCGTTGGTGCAGCCCAGCGTGGTCAGAAGGATCAGCAGGCCGATGAACAGGGCGCCGCCGCTGCCCCAGAAGCTGCGCACCGCCTCCACGGCCGCTATCTGGTTAGTGGAAGCATAGATCTGCTCAAGCTGTGGAATCGACAGCAGAGCCATGTAAGTCAGGTTGACGAGCAGGTAAATGGCGATTACGATGAAAACGCCGATAATGATCCCCCGGGAGATGTTCTTCCTTGCGTCTTTGATCTCGCCCCCGATGTATCCGACCGAGACCCACCCCTGGTAAGCCCAGAAAGCCGCCAGCATCGCCGTGAAAAAGGAGGAAACCGTCACTGATCTTTCTGTCAGGTCGCTAAAATTCAAAAAAGAATCCGGAACGGATTCAACATTGAATAGGCCGAAGAGCACGATCACGAACAGGCCGGTGAAAACCAGTGCAAGGATGTATTTGCTGGTCCTCGCGCCGGTTTTCAGTCCGGTGATATTGAGGAAGGTCAGCAGCAGTATAAGCAGGATGGCGACCAGCTTGACCCCGGAATTTTGAAACGGATAAAACCAGCCCGCAATGGTGAAAGTTTGCAGCGAAGGGAAGAACTCCGGCAAAGGCGCAATGCTGTGGAGCGACTGGGCAAAGACATAGGCCAGCGAAGAGATTGTGGCGGTCTGGATGACGGCAAATAGCGACCAGCCGTAAATGAACGAGAAAAAGCGGTTATAGATCTTTTTAAGGTAGACATAATCCCCGCCCGTATCGGCCAGCAACCCTGCCACTTCCGCGTTGCTCAGCGCGCCGAAAATGGTGATGATCCCGGCGACGATCCAGGCCAGGAGGATCCACACAGAGGAATTCAGTTCCGCGGCCATCGGGGCGATCTTCTTATAAACGCCTGATCCGATGATATTGGCAATGACGAAGATGATTACGTAACTCAGGCCGAGCGTGCGGACGAGGTGCCGTTGATTGGACATAGGAAAGGTTTTATAAATAGAAAGGTCAAATTTAGAATATTTCATTCTAAAAAATGATGCACTTCCCGCTCAGCGACGCCTCCCCCACCTGCAACCGGTAATAATAAACCCCCGGGCTGTGATGCGAACCGTCGAACTCGACTGAATATTCACCCACGGGCATGAATTGGTCCAGCAGGGTTTCCAGTTCCTGCCCGTTAATGGAGTAGATCTTCACGGTAGTTTGGCCTGCAATTTCGCTGGCCCAACTGATCCTGGTCGTTCCTGTAAAAGGATTGGGCACGTTCTGCAACAAGGTGAACATCCCTTCCTTCTTAACGGGGCCCGGTTCGTCAATTCCAACCGGCCTTTCGTACAGGGGTTTGATGCCCCAGGCTTTCAGCGTCCCGGCATGTCCGTCCTGCTTGTCGCGGATCGTCAGGATCCATTCCCCGTCGGGATCCATCCCGTTGAAGGCGCTGAGCGGCGTATGCGGCCTGTAATCGCCGGAGTATGGGGCAGCACCGTCGGCGATCTGCTTTGTGGCGTCATCCTTGAGCCGCATCCAGAGGATATTTGCTCCCGGGGCAGTGACCTGGTTCACAAACGTGGCGGTCACGTTTTCGTGTGTCAGGCTGATTTCCAGGTCACTCACACGGGTGTGCATAATGGAGTCGAGCATGAGTTCCAGGCCGGCGAGCTCGTAGATGCTTTCCTTGAACTGCAGGACTGCCACCTTAATGGTATCTTTTGTTTCGGCGTTGTCGTTAATGGGCTTATTCATCCATTTATTGTGGAACACGCCCGGCTCATTCCAGAATCCGCCATTGGTGGTCTTTTTAATCATGCCTCCCTCTCCTGCCACCCAGCCTGTCAACGGATCTGCAAAACAGACAGCTGTGAAGTACCTTTCTGCCCCGCTGTATTGTTTAAACCAGGTATAGCCTCCGTCGATCGTTCGCAGGATATTTCCGTCGGTACCGCAAGCCCAGCCGTTCAGAGCATCCGTAAAGTAAACCGATTGCAGCAGCTCGCTGAACCCTGTATGGATTTCCTGCCAGGTAATCCCTCCGTCGTTGGATATCAGGATGGACCCGCCTGTCCCGACTGTCCATCCGGTGTATTCATCGATGAACTGGACCGATCTCAGGTAAGGATTACCATAAACATCCACATCGCAGTTCAGCCATGTTTGCCCTCCATCGACCGTCCGCATGATGGTTGAGTCCATCCCGACCGCCCATCCTTTATCCGGATTTATAAAAAAGATGTCATTCAATGGATTCGATGAATATTCCGGTTGCAGGGTCCAGGTGGTTCCGCCATTGGTCGTGTGGACGATCTCGCCCCAGTTATCCCGGCTGACAATCCATCCTTCTTCTTCGTCGATGAAAAACACGGCCGTCATCATACCCTGGATCGGGCTGGTCTGAGTCGTCCAGGTCTCACCGCCGTTAACGGTATGCCTGATGGCGCCATTTTCTCCTACCGCCCAGCCCTCGTTCTCATTGATAAAGTCCACACCGTACAAAGGATCCGAAAGCGTCTTTTGCACTTCCCAGGTTTCCCCGCCATTGGTGGTACATAAAATGATTCCTTCTTCGGTATCATCATCCACTTCTTTACCCCCGACGGCCCAGCCGGTGTTTTTGTCGATGAAATCGAGACCCAACATAAAGTGTATCGGGCGTTCGTTCATGATCTCAAATTCGGCACCCGGCTCGTCTTCTTTTCTTAAAATGATCCCGTACCATCCGGTCGCGTACACTCCATGCATCACTGCCTGGAAGCACACGTCATTCAGGTAGGTATAAACTCCGGACTCCCTTTTATTCCAGTTGCTGCCCCCGTCGAGCGTTTCAAGGATGGTGCCTTCACCGCCGACCGCGTAAGCCGGGCCGCCTATCCCTTTGGTATCAACGTTGTAAAGAAACAGGAAGGTTTGTTCATATTCCTTGATCCAGCTTCCGCCCCCATCTTCAGAGCTCAGGATAAGTCCTCCATAACCACAGGTACGGTAGGTTCCTTCCGCTACAATATCGATGGAATGCAGGTTATGCGTTACGGAGGTCGTATGTGACTGCCAGCTTGCGCCTTCATCGGTGGTGCTTATCAACAGGCCCTGCAGGCCGGAGACCCAGGCCTCATCGCAATCTTTCAGGTCGATCGAAAAGAAATGGGATTGAAAAGCGCAATTGACCCATTCCCAGTTCTGCCCATGATCATGACTTTTAAGAATGACATCGTTCCCGCAGATCCAGGGGCAATCGCCTTCTATAGCGGTGACAGCGCTAAGTATCTCCGTAGTGCCGCTTCGCTGTTTAACCCAGGTATCTCCATCGTCATCAGTATAAAAAACAATGCCGTTGTTCCCTACGATCCATCCTCTCCCTGCTACACCGGCCATGTAAATGCAATTAAAGTTCTCGGAAGTCCCCAGGTCGATCAGTTCCCAGTCGAACCCCTCGTTGGTCGTTTTCATCACGGTGCCCATGGCGCCAACCGCCCATCCGATGGAGCCGTTCATAACAATCGAGTTCAGGTCGTTCCCCTGGAGGTAGGGATTTTGCCATTGCCAGCCATCGGACTGGGAAAAGGCTGTAACTGGCAACACGCAAAGGGCTGTAACGATAAGCCTTTTGAAAAGATCTCCGTGTGTTTTCATGGGATTAATTTTTTATGAATTCACTAATTATCCATTTTTGATTTAGTTTGGCAAATTGTTTGTTATCCAAAAAGATGGATGACACCGGTCACAGAAACATATCGAACCCATAAATATAAATAAAATTTATCAATTTCAGCTATTAAATTGACGTTTTCGGACTCATTCGTTGAATATATAGCCGGGGACTTATTTTACATTCAAATTATAACCATATTTGTATAATGGATAAAGAAATGCTCACAGCCGTTGCCCTTGGCATCGGGTTGGCCGCCAGTTGCGGTTTCAGGGTGTTCGTTCCCCTTTTGGCGGCAAGTATTGCGGCAAGGATGGATTTATACCCGCTGCAGGAAGGTTTTATGTGGCTGGCAAGCTGGCCCGCCATCATCTGCTTCGGCATGGCCACGCTGCTGGAAATACTGGCTTACTATATTCCTTTCATCGATAACCTGCTGGACAGCATCACCACGCCGCTTGCAATCGGTGCGGGGACTTTATTATTCACTTCCGTCCTACCTATTGACCAGGATATGCTGAAATGGATCACCGGGCTGATCATTGGCGGCGGAGCGGCTGCCACGATCCAGGGGGGAAGCGTGCTTACACGGTTGTTTTCCACGACGACTACGGCCGGGGCCGGGAACCCTGCCGTAGCAACCGGTGAACATACTGCCGCCATCGGTTCATCCATCATGACCTTCGTCACTCCATTCCTGGTTGCGGTCCTGCTCATCCTGCTGGTCATATTTATACTATTTAAATTCGGAAAAAGGCTTATCAGAAGTTAATACAACTAAGTTCCCGGTTTAATTTTTAAAATTATTCGGTAAAATGCTTGATAAAGTAATTCAATCCATTTAACTTTATCGGATATTCTAATTTATAAAAACAGGAGGCACTATGGGAATACTATCATGGATCTTAATGGGACTGATTGCAGGTTTCCTTGCAAAATTCATTCTTCCGGGCAATGATCCCGGAGGCTTTTTCATAACGATCCTTATCGGAATTGCCGGTGGATTGCTGGGGGGCTTCATTGGATCTTTCCTTAGACTCGGGACTGTCGCGGGCTTTGACTTCAGAAGCATCCTGCTGGCAATCGGCGGAGCAATTCTCCTTCTTTTAATTTTCAGGTTATTAAGAAAAAAGAAAGCCTGAAAGACTGATCATTTCCTGCAAACGATATATTAAAGACAGGGATCAGTTCAACTCAAATTCATTGCCGGGTCCCGGGATGATCAAATTCCGGAATCCGGCATTTTCAAGTTGGGTTTTATAATACTGCTGCGCTTCATATTCACCGTGCACAAGAAATACCTTGCGGATTTGCGATTTATCCTGGCAACTCAAAAAACCGATCATTTCATTGTAATCTCCGTGCCCGCTGAACGCTTCAATCTGTTCCACATCCGCTCTCACAATGTGCTTCTCGCCAAAAATAGATACTTCCTTCTCTCCGCTGAGTATTCTGGCCCCAAGGGTTTCGGGGGAACAATATCCCACGGCCAGCACCGTGTTCCGGGGATTGGAAAGGCTGTTGGCCAGGTGGTGTTTTACCCTTCCGGCTTCCATCATTCCGGATGCTGAAATGATCACGCAGGGCTTTTCCATGAAATTTAACTTTTTCGACTTTTCCACGCTTTTAATGTACTGTAAAGAACTGAAACCGAAAGGATCCGGATCGGATTCAAGTACTTCCCTGACCTCTTCATTCAGGCAATCCGTGTGCATCCGGAAAATATCGGTTGCATTTACAGCAAGCGGGCTGTCGACATAAATATTGATCCGGGGGAGCTTTCCCTCGTTAAAATAGTTGTTCAGCGCAAACACCACTTCCTGGGTACGTCCGATGGCAAAAGCCGGAATGATCAGCTTGCCGCCTTTTTTCACACAGGTTTCCGTCACAATGCGTAATAATTCGCTGTCGGCTTCTTCATAGACGGGATGAAGCCGGTTTCCATAGGTGGATTCAGTGATCAGGTAATCGCATTGCGGGAAAGGCTCAGGTGGCCTCAGAATGCGGTTCCTGGTGCGGCCTATGTCGCCCGTGTACGCAATCCTGGTCGTTTTACCATTTTCCGTGATCTCCAGGTTGGCCACGGCACTGCCTATCATATGCCCGCTACTGGTATACTTAACCTTTGTGTCGCTGTCAATCCGGAACTTTAAGTCATAAGGCACGCTGATAAAAAGCTTCATGCAGGCATCGGCTTCCGCTTTGCTGTAGAGGGGCTCCACCGGTGACAGTCCCTGGCGTTTCCTCTTTTTATTGAACCAGACCGTATCATGTTCCTGGATAAAACCGCTGTCGGGCAGCATGACAGAACAAATTGCACGGGTGGCGTGCGTGCAGATGACGGAGCCCCGGAAACCGTTTTTATACATATAAGGTATCAACCCGGAATGATCGATATGACCATGCGTAAGGATAATGTGATCAAGCGTTGCGGGATCAAACCCTAGATCGCGGTTCGCGGCATCGGTTTCCAATCCTTTACCCTGGAACATCCCGCAATCAAGCAGCATTTTTTTACCGCTCCCGGTGCTAAGGAGGAATTTGCTTCCCGTTACCTCCCGTGAAGCGCCAATGAATTTTATTTTCATCTCTGTAGTATTGTGAAACCCTAAAGGTAACTATTTCTTTGACTAACTTTGCTGTAATTCTGCAAAACGATGGATTGGTTATTCATTACTTTAGGCATTCTTCTGATCCTGGTAGGGATTCTCGGCGCTGTCCTGCCCGGTTTACCGGGCCCCCCGCTTAGTTATGCCGCGCTGTTGCTTTTGCAATTCACAAAAGATCCGCCTTTCAGCACCGGCTTCCTGGTCATCATGGGCATTGTGATGGTGATCGTTACACTGCTGGATTATGTCGTGCCCATTTACGGTACAAAAAAATTCGGAGGCTCGAAACAGGGCGTCCGCGGGAGCACGATCGGGCTGATCGTCGGGATCTTCATACTCCCGCTGCTGGGGATTGTCATCGGGCCGTTCGGGCTGGTGGGAATTATTCTCGGTCCTTTCCTTGGCGCTTATATCGGTGAGAAGATGACGGGAAAGGATTCCGACACCGCGCTGAGATCAGCCTTCGGTTCATTTATCGGGTTCCTGGCCGGAACCTTCATGAAACTGGCTTACTCCATCGTGGCTTTAGTTTATTTTATCATCGGGCTGTTCTGACCGGATAACCTCCACAAGCCATTGAGCGTAGGCCTTGTGCGCGGGTGGCTGCGGATGCTTCCTCATGTAATCCCGCACGGAAATATCATACTTCTGAATGGCATGCAGCCCGTTGACCGGGATAATAGCCGGATGCGCGGCCACCGCGTCGATCAGCGCCCTGTCGGGCAGTTCGTTGCTATCCTGGTTTGGCATGAAAAGCATGATGATTTTGGTGTCATATTCCGAGAAGACTTTTTCAATGCCTGAAAAATAAAAATCGTAGATCTCGTAATCCGTCACCGGGTTGGACGATTTCACGTTATTCATTTTGCCTGCCAGGCGGCTGTTCTTCATGTAGAGATAAGCGAAACGGGGCCCTGAAAAGAAGATCCTGAAAAACTTCCCTGCGCTCAGTTTCTTTCCTTCTTTCCGGTACGATTCCACCAGGTCGAACACCTCCCCGAGGTCCATAGGATAGTTGATCTTCACCTCACCCCCTTCTTTTGCCAGGTAAGCAGAAGGCATGGGAATGCTGTTGGAGGCCAGCGGCGGGAAAGGGGACCTGGACCGGTCAGGCAGTCCGCTCCAGCACCCGAGCACGACATATTCCGGCTGCAGTTGGTCGAGCACACCCTGTTCTTTCAGCTTTTCCGCTTTTAACAGGGCGTGAATGTAGGAAAAGGAGCAAACACCGTAATTGTAGGCCGGGATGCCAAGCCCGTCGGCAGCCAGTTGCGTGAAGGTCTGTTCCGACTCCACTTCATCGCCGTAGGTGAACGAACAACCCAGCGAGAGTATCCCTCCGGGGCGGAAAACGGCCGGGTCTTCCTCTTTGCCGATACGATAGCCCAGTTGGTGGCTTTTGACATAATACGTGCCTTCCTTGCGCGGGCCGGAAACATTCGGTGCGAAGTCAAAGCCGATCTTCCGGTCATAAATGTACGCCCCGGCCGGCCAGCGGCCCGATTTGGATACCGCGCGTGCCAGCCGTTGATGGATCATCAGCGTGATGATCGTGTTGAATACCAATAAAATAATAATGATCACACTGACCATGTATGTCCAGTACTTCACTTTCTTTGAATTCAGTATCGTCATAGCATTAATGATGATTCATAATCAATAATTTTTTTCCCGTAAGGTCAGTCCACACCGAAAACTTCACCAATGACCGGTTTGCCCGTCATCTCCGGCTGCCTGCTTTTATCCAGCAGGTAATTCCCCATTACCAGGTAATCTATTTCTGTCCGCATAAAGCAGCGGTAAGCGTCGTCCGGGGTACAGACGATAGGCTCGCCCCGCACGTTAAAGCTGGTGTTGATGATCACGCTGCACCCGGTTTGTTTTTTAAATTCTCCGATAAGCTGCCAGAACCTGGGATTGGTTTCCCGGCCGACACTCTGCAGGCGCGCCGAGAAATCCACGTGCGTGATGGCCGGGATATCTGACCGCAGATGATACAATTTGTCGTAAAGGTCAAGGCGGCTGTAATGCTCCGGCAGCGGGAAACACCGCTCCTCCCTGACCGGAACTACCAGCAGCATGTACGGAGAAGGCCGGTCCAGCACAAAATATTCCGCGATGTCCTCTTCCGTCACCGCGGGGGCAAAAGGCCTGAACCCTTCACGGAACTTGATCTTGAGGTTCATCTTCTTTTGCATTTCCGGGTTCCTTGCATCGCCAAGGATACTGCGGTTGCCCAGGGCCCGCGGGCCGTATTCCATCCGCCCCTGGAACCATCCGACCACTTTTCCCCCGGAAAGAAAACCCGCGACAACCTTAGCAAGCTCGTCAAAATCCTCGTAAAACTCATATTCCGCGCGGTATTTCCTGGTCATTCTCAAAATCTCGTCATGGTGAAATGCAGGTCCCAGGAAAGCGCCTTTCATGGCATCGGACCGGGGATTGACCGTCCGCTCCTTCCCTTTCCGGATATGCCAGGCAGCCAGGGCGGCACCGACAGCCCCGCCTGCATCCCCGGCGGCCGGTTGTATCCAGATGTCATCAAAGATCCCTTCCGCCAGCAGCTTTCCATTGGCCACGCTGTTCAGGGCCACGCCGCCCGCCATGACCAGGTTGCGGCTCCCGGTCAGCTCCTTTGCCGTCATGGCTAATCTCATGACAATCTCTTCGGTGACCTGCTGAATGGCCAGGGCCATATTCATATGGTCCCGGGTCAGCTCATCTTCTTCCTTCCGGGGAGGGAATCCGAATAAGCGCTCCCATTTTTTGTCATTGGTCATCTTCAACCCGGTGGCATAGCTGAAATATTTCATGTTCAGCAGGATGGAGCCGTCAGGACGGATATCCACCAGTTCATTCTTTATTTTATTGACAAATTCATCAAACTGGGCAGAACCGGGATCTCCGTAGGGCGCCAGGCCCATCAGCTTGTACTCGCCGCTGTTCACCCGGAACCCCGTGTAGTAGGTAAAAGCGGAATAAAATAAGCCAATGGAATGCGGAAAATGCAGTTCCTTTTTGATCTCGATCCGGTTGCCCTTTCCGTGGCATATCGTTGAGGTGGCCCATTCCCCGACGCCGTCGACGGTCAGGATGGCGGCCTCTTCAAACGGGGAAGGAAAAAAGGCGCTGGCGGCATGCGACAAATGATGTTCAGGAAAAAGTAACCTGTATTTTGCAGGATAGATTTTCTCCAGTTCCGTCCTCAGCATTCTTTTCATGAACAGCTTTTCCCTGACCCATGCCGGGATGGCCACCAGGAAGCTTTTCAGTCCCGTGGGAGCGAAGGCGTGGTAAGTTTCAAGCAGTCGCTCGAACTTGACAAGGGGCTTCTCATAAAAAACAACCGCATCAAGAGATTCGGGGCTGATTCCTGATTCCTCCAGGACATACTTTACCGCGTTGGCCGGGAAAGAAGAATCATGCTTTTTCCTGGTAAACCGTTCTTCCTGAGCTGCCGCGACGATTTCCCCATCCACGACGATGGCTGCCGCGCTGTCATGATAAAATGCCGATATTCCAAGGATCGCTTCCGGCATCAGAATGTTATATTTATGAAATAAATGTTCATTTTTCCTATTATCGCAATTCATTAAAAAAGCGTGTAAATAAAAGGCGCGACAGCGGACCCCGCGGTAAACACGATCAGGAAGCCGAGCAGCAGCAAAACGAGGATCAGCGGCAGCAACCAGTACTTTTTACGCACTTTCAGATAATCCCAGAGGTCTTTTAAGAATTCCATAAAAATTTTCTTTTTAATAATTCTCAGAACGGTCTTTCAAGGTCTTCCGCCCGGTACACATGATCGCGTTGTATCAAGACCGATCCGTCGTCCTTTTTGAATTTCCTGAGTAAAAGGCTGTCTTTTCCCATCCATCGCCTTATTAGTGCAACCGGTAAAACAATTGCCAGGTATATCAGCAGGAGAATTATTTTTGATGTAACCGCGCCCAGCAAAGTCGAGAATCCCAGCCACAGCCATGCAAAGGGCCTGAAGAACAGGGGAAATATCATGTTCAGCAGTAAAAAGCCGGCTGCCAGGAAAAAAAAGATACTATTTTCGGTGACCAGTCCGATGATCAGCAGGATCAGCACCAGGGCCATTCCGCTGTCCTTTGCCTGCTCCTTGCTGATTGGTTCAGGAAATATGCCCGGATTTTTATTTTTCATGCAATAAAAATACGGTGAAAAATCATAGGATCATTATGTGCCTGCCCGGTTTGAGGCATTTAAAAAACCAATTCATTAAAAATATTCGTATATTGTAGTGCCATTTTTTACATCATTTTCAAATGAAAACCATTTTAAAGAAATTATTACAGGCGGTTCTCATCATTTCCACATTGATGATATCCTGCAAAAAGGCAGATTTCGTTCCGGTGACTTATGAGTGGTTTCCTGTTGGCAGCGAAATATCTCTGGAGGATTTTCACATAGATAACTCCATGTATATTGAATATGATTTGTTTTTTCGCAACGCCCGGACAGGCTTTATAATCGTTTCAAGTAACAGCCAACCTGATTTCGACCGGTTTTTCAGAACTGACGACAGTTGCAGGAGTTTTCAGGTACCAGGTTCACGTGCTTCATACACGGTTAGGGAAATGTGCTTTGTATCAGATAGCATTATGTATTTTCTGAGTGAATCCGATTATCAATCGCTCGTGTCTAAATCATATGACGGGGGAAAGGAATGGGAAGACATCGATATTCCCCCTTCTGTATATTTCTCGGGCATTGCTTCAAACCCCAACGGCGATGTATTCCTGATCAGCCAAGAATCCCGGATGATGTTTTGTTCCTATGATGGAGGGGATATGTGGACTGAACAGTTCAGCGTAAAAGACACGTCAGCCAAAGGACACACAGGGTTGCAGATTCAATTTATTGGGGCCGGGCAGGATACCGGTTTTGTCAATTTCATGGACACGCTTTATATTACAACCAATGGCGGGAATTCCTGGAATGCATACCTGCATGACCATGAACACGGATTTGAAAGATTTCAGTTCCTGGACATCAATACGGTGTATGTTCATCATGACGATCAATTTATGAAATCCTGCGACGGAGGAAGGACATTTGACACGGTCAACTACTTGCAGGATTTTTACAAATGGAAGGTAGTGAGTGAAAAAGAAGCTTATTGCTGGAACCTTTTTGTGATCTACCGGTCGGTGGATGAGTTCAGGACGAGGCCAAAGATGGATTTTTTCAGGACCGCTGATGACCGGTCATCAGACTATACGCCCAAAGGCTATGTGATTACCGGATCTGACCAGGGGTATGCTGTTACGACATCAGGAAAACTCTACGAAATTGACAGGGCCCCGGATTAGATCATTTTTTTTCCTTCCCGGTAAAATACCAGTAAGAAAGGGTTATACTGCAATACAGATTGCGAAACGGGATGTAGCCTTCTTCTTTCATGAGCTTCCGCATATTTTTACCCTGGAACGATATCATGTCCATTAGAGTAATTCCGAATCTGAAGTCGAGGTCGACTTTCCCGGATCCCATCTTTTTTTCTATCCCGGTACCTCCGCAAGCCCCGAAGCTGTATTTTCTCGTGCCATAATAACCGTATGCCGTTTCGGAAACGTATTCATGAACGATCGGCCCCATCTTTTCATAATCATAAACTTTCTCTGTAAAGTCATCCCGGTAAAAACCCCTGCCGCCAAAGATCTTAAGGAAATAAGGCCCGGCAAGAAAATAGCACCCGAACCATTTGCAATCAATCGAGATCTTCATGAGCGGGCTTAACTGGAGGCTGTTATAGCGCCATTTGTAATCATAATTCCTGGAACCCGGGTAGTATTCATTATAAACCTGAATGGTTTCTTCTCCGATCGTTGTATAGCCCAGTTCGGTAGTAAGGGATATCAATTCATCAAACCGGTAATTGAACATGCCATATCCTGTAAGCCACGGCGTCCAGTAAGAATAGGAATAAGGACTAACCTCCTTATCATTCATCTGGCCGGTCATTCCGGTCATATTCAGGCCCATCCTGGCGCCGACGCTCCATTGGGCATGGCATGCACCGGAACATAGTGACAATAATATGACTAGGAGAGGTAGTTTCATCTAATTTTAAACCTGGCAGGATTAAATCAGTGAAATTGACTTGAAAGTCACTGATCATAGATCCTGTCGATCATTTTTCTTTAAGGATTTCCCTGATAGCTTCCAGATTGACCGGATTTACGATATTCCTGGCTTCCGGGGTATACAGGTAATCTATCTTGTTTCTGTAATGTTCGATGATCTTAGACCTTACGATCTTGCCTGTTGCATTCACCAGCCCGTTATCAAGGCTGAAGGGCTCATTGAGGACTGCAACTGCTGAAGGCAGCCATCTTGAAAGGAACAGCGTTTCATCAGTACCCCCTGGCTTGTACCGGTTGATTTCCGATTCGATCAGTTTTAATAAAGTTTCCAGGGTCCCGGCTTCAGAAAGGTCCAGGGTCTCAGACCTGGCCCTCCTCAGCAATGCTTCCCTGTTTGGAGTCAGCAACGCGGTCGTGTATTTATTCTGGTTATTGAACAGCATAAGCTGATCGATATATGGCGACCGGCCGGTTATGGTCTCTTCAATCCCTTCCGGGCTGTACTTTTCACCGTCATCAGAAATGAGCAGGCTTTTGAACCTGCCTTTGACAAACAGAAAGCCGTCTTCATCCAGGTATCCCATATCCCCCGTGTAAAGCCATCCGTCGCGCAAGGCCTCACGTGTAGCTTTATCATTGTTCCAGTAACCTTTCATCACATTCTCACCCCGGATCACAATCTCGCCTGCCTGGCCAACGGGTAATGCATTCCCGTCTTCATCACAAATCTTCAGTTCCAGGTTTTTTACAAGACAACCCGATGAGCCAAGCTTGTGCCTGTTTTCCATGTTTCCGGATATGACCGGGGATGCCTCCGACAGGCCATAGCCCTGAAACATCGGTATTCCGATGGCATAAAAGAATTTCTGTAATTCGATATCCAGCAAAGCGGCTCCTCCGAAAAAGAACTTTAATCTTCCGCCAAACCCGCTCCTGATCTTTTTAAACAGGATGAGATCAAATATTCCGATATACGGTTTCAATAAGATCCGCATGCCTTTTCCTTTATTCCAGCCAAGATCGTTGTAATAGCAGGCAACTTTCAAAGCATGGTTAAAAAGTCTTTCGATCAACGGGCCTTTTTGTTTGATCGATCTTTCGATATTCTTGCGAAAATTCTTGGCCAGCGTAGGTGCGCTCAGCATGAAAACCGGCCTGATCTCCCGGATGTTTTCCGGGATATTCTTCAGGCTGTCCATGTATGACTTTCCTGACTGTACCGCTGCGATGCTGGCACCGGTTGCCATCATGATATAGATCCCGACGGTATGGGCAAACGAATGGTCCCAGGGAAGGATCAGAAGGGTGGTCCACCATTCGGGGACATCGATCAGCGTCAGCGTTTGTTCAATATTTGCGGTATAATTCCTGTGCGATAAAATGATGCCTTTCGGATCGGCTGTGGTCCCGGATGTATAGCTGATGCTTGCATGATCATCAGGTCCTACTGCCCTGGCCCTTTCCATTACTTCATCATAATGGTCCGCCATGTATCTTTCCCCGATTTCCTTTAAGGTTCCAAAATACATCTCACCGGCAGAATAACCCGGTTTCGGGTCGAGCAGGATGATTTTCTCAACGGTTTTCAGATCATTTTTTATCGCATCAATTTTACCTGCATGCTGACCTGAAACGATGATCCATTTTGCTTCTGAATGGTTCAGCCTGAATTTCAGATCTGTTCCCTGGAGGAGAATGGAAAGGGGCACGCTCACCGCGGCAGCAAGAAGCACACCTAATTCACTGATTATCCAGTCTGTCCTGGATTCGGAAAGAAGCGCAATCCTGTCGCCTTTGTTTATTCCTGACGCCAGTAATCCAGAAGCTACTTTGAAGGCCTGGTCCCTGGTGTCGCGGTAGGATGTCCCCTCATATTTACCGGATCTTTTCTCTAAAATATACGTATTGTTCCCGAATCGTTGGGAACTGCTTTCCAGCAATTCAATGATGGTTTTCATAAAAGCTTAAGCGTTTCCCAGTGGCCCTTTTTAAATATAAACAGTAAAGTTAAGCCACAGGCGCTAAAAAGTCAATGTTTTTTCAGCACAGAAATGTTTCCAGAAATGCCGGGCAGGAAACGTAAGCTTAAATAACCCGGGTTAAAAGGTAAGTGAACCTACCGCCATGCCCCCAGGATCATTCCCGCGATGCCCAGCCCAAGCACCACATAGATCCCATCGATGAGCCAGAGCACAAAGGAACGGCGCTGGTAGAGGTAATTGATCCCCATGGTCAGCATGGCAAAGAAAAAACCGGTGAACAGGCCATAATGCAATCCCTGACCGAGGCCAACATCTTCCGCTTTATGAGAATTGATCACAAAGTTCAACGCCCAGACCATAAACAGCATGATCAGGAAGCTTGTGCCGAAGATAACGGCCATGTTGGCTTTTTTAAGTTCTTCTTCGGAAAGCCCGACTGCTTTCTGCCAGCGCTTGCCGAACAATACCGGTGAATACCACAGGGCGCCCAGCACCCAGAATGCAACGGCGGATACGAGCACAGCCCAGATGTTAATGTAAGGATAATCCATAATGTTGAATGTTGAATTAAGTCATTAGTCATTAGTCATTAGTCATTGGTCATTAGTCATTGGTTAAAATATTCTGTCTTCTGTCATCTGTCTTCTTCCAGAACCATCGCAAAAATAAAGACTTCTTCAGAACTTTCTGTTAATGAGATGTTAAAAAGGCAAATGTGCAGGACACAATGGGAAATTTGCAAGGCGGAATGGGAAATGGGAAAATGAAGAAGCCCGAAGGGCTTGAACTTGAATAACCCCCGATGCAATCGGAGGGATCAGAAAACCGAGACACCTATCTTCAACCCTGAAAGGGTTGACTAATAAAAGTTCGTATTTTTATTAAATATTTACAAAATCCCGCCTATGGAAGCGATCAATAAATTCCTTGCTCTTGAGCTGCTGAACGTTGGGAAATACAGTGTAAAAGTATCCACGCTGGTAACCATCCTGGCCATATTCCTGGTCACCAAGCTGGTCTTATGGCTGATCAAAAAAGCGCTTTATCGTAAACACCGGACCGATAAAACCGATATCGGGAATACATATGCATTATTCCAGATCATCCGGTATATACTGTGGATCATTGCAATTATAACCCTGTTGCATACCCTTGGCATCAAAATCACTGTTTTGCTGGCCGGCTCGGCCGCGTTGCTGGTTGGAATCGGCCTGGGACTTCAACAAACTTTTAATGATTTCGTATCCGGTATCATTCTTCTTTCCGAGCGATCGATCAAAATCGGGGACATCCTTGAGATTGACGGCGACGTTGTGAAAATTGAACGAATAGGCATGAGAACTTCGAAAGGCCTGAACCGGGATGAGATCTCGATCATCATTCCCAATTCGCTGATCACCACAAATAAAGTAATCAACTGGAGTCACCAGTCGAAGAAAACCCGTTTCAAGATCAATGTCGGGGTAGCTTATGGCAGCAATGTCGACCTGGTTGTTAAGATCCTGGTGGAGAGCGCTTTGGAACATCCCGATATTTCTGACAAAGAACTTGTCGATGTCCGGTTGGTTGATTTCGGTAATTCTTCCATTGATTTTCAATTGTTATTCTTCAGCCGCAATATATTCAGGATAGAAAAAGTCAAAAGTGATATCCGGAAGATCATTAACCGGAAATTCATCGAGAATAACATCACGATACCTTTCCCCCAGATGGATGTCCACATGATTGCTAAAAAAAAGGAGGAGGATTGATTCTGTTTTTCACCCGATCCCCGGATTAAGGGCTAATGTCCTGTTTCACCCGGATCCTCTTTTTTGAAGGATTCCTGTGCCTTCCGGATGAAGTCTTTACCGCCTAATGCTGTGATAACAATAGCGATTGCCCCGATGGATATAAAGATCACCGCAAATCCGATGATGACTATCTGGCGGGCCATATCCAGTTCAACCAGTGCAATGGCAGAAAAGAAAATAACGATTACGATTTTGACGAATCTTGAGATCAGGTAGGCCCTGGGAATTTCTTCCCGGTACAAAATCTTGAATAATGATGTTTCAGCCCATAATGCAAGAAACCATCCTATGCCGAAAATGAACACGGCCACAATTATTTTGGGCAGGAACAAGATCCCTTTGATCAGCAGATCAGAAAGCATGGTTAGCTTCCACGCTATCAGCGCATTATCCAGGAACAAAAGAAAAACCAGGAGAAATCCGAAATTGCCGATGAAATTATAGACGCCATAGCGTACATCGGCCTTGGAAAAATCAGAGGACCATCGTGATCGCCTGAAAAGCCGGTCGATCCGGACCAGGATCGAAAGCTGGATCAGCAGCCGTTTTACAAGCCAGCCGGCAAGCCAGCCAAGCAGCAGCAGAAGGATACCACCCAGCAGGTTCGGAAGGAACGCCAGGATATTTTCTGCCAGGTTGATCAATTGATCTTTAACGGAAGTTTCCATAGTTAGTTCTTTTTCATTTTCTGTGACCTGAACAGCGTCCTGAAGAAGGATTCTCTTTCCTCGTATTCTTTTAGCCAGAGTACCGGGCATTCCACTTGCCTGGTTATTTCCCTGACAAGTGACTTGGCCAGCAGCAGCTCAATAAAGTCGGCAGATTTGCCTCCCATGACCAGTAAATCCATTCCTGCTGACATCTTCCTGATGCCGCGAAGGATATCCGGATCGGTTACCTGGATGATCTTAGCGGATATTTTATTGTTGTCGAGGAAATTGCCAATCTCTTCCAGTTTGGCCTCCCTGAGCATGTTATTCATTCCAGGACTGAATATCACGGCAATACTTATTTCGGCATTGAAATAATCGGTTAAAGCCGGCGCAATTTCAGCGGCAAACTGGGTATGGATATCCCCGCTGTACGGGATCATGATCTTTTCAACCTTTCCGCGCTTCAATGCCCCATGAAGGATGGCTACTTCAATGGTCGATTTCTGCAATACGGAATCCACCACCGAAGAGAAGAACCGTTCAAGGAAGCTGATCTCCTTCTTCCGGTCCATCAGGATGAAATTACATTCTTCTTCTATTGCTGTATCGACGATCCCTTTTGAGATCCGGTGCGCGATTTTTATAATTGATTTAGCGGGGATACCGGCTTCTTCGGCCAGTCGCTGAGCTTCCTGAAGCCGGTTTTCGGAATCGGCTGCGTTTTTTCTCCCTGATTCAAGTTTCTCCCCTTCTTTCAGTTCAATGATATCCAGGAAAGTAATGGTCGCCTGGTGTTTCCTTGCAATAGCAAATGCGATTTCTGAAAGGCTCCTGATATCCGATTGACCGGAAAAATAAACCAGCAGGTTATATTCTTTCCTGGATATTTGTTCAAGTACACGGACTTTGCGGGCATGCTCCACTTCCCGGTGAGACGAATAGAACCTGTAAACGAGCAGGCCGATCCCGCTCCAGATGATGGTCACGACCCACGCCAGCATACTGTATTTAAACATAAAAAGGGCCAGGAAGAGCAGCAATAAAATGCCGGCAATTGAAAGGTATGGGAAAAGCGGGACTTTATAACCACGGTCCAAGTCTTTTCTTTTCTTTCGCAGCCTGATCATGGCCAGGTTCACCTGGAGGAAAAGCAGCAGGAACATGATATCTGCCGCGCTGGCCACATCTTCGATTGGTAAAGAAACAGCCATCAGGACGATGATCACAAGCGAAGCCATAATGCTCCAGTGAGGAGTGAAACGTTTCGGGTGCACCTTGCTGAAAAATGACGGGAAGTTCCGGTCGCGGCCCATGGCGAACGCCACCCTGGATGAAGAATAAATGGTGGCGTTCAGCGCGGAAATGGTTGAGATCAAGCCTCCGACAAGGATCATGATACCCCCTCCGATAAAGAAATTCCTGGCCACATCCACCAGGGCCGTTTCTTTCTTTAAAGCAAGGTAGTCCCATGGTGTCATGCCTTCCGGTTTCACTGTTCCGATGGCTACCACGGCAACCATCAGGTAGATTGGCACCACGATCAGGAGTGAGAGAAAAACGGCCCTGGGAATATTTTTCTTCGGGTTCCGGATTTCCTCCGAACTCTGGGCGATGACCTCAAATCCCTGGAACGCGATAAAAGTGAGGCCCATGGCCTTGAACACTCCTCCGAAACCATTGGGAATGAAAGGGCTGAAAGTGGTGCGCCAGTCGCCCTGGCGGAGGATCAGTTCGAGACCGAACCCGATAAATATCAGTAAAATGATGATCTTGGCAATGGTTACCAGGTTACCGATCTTACCGGTCTCGGAGGCGCCCCTGAAGTTCACATAAGCAAACAGGATGGCCGTGGCGGCGGCCAGTATCTTTTGAGGGGAGAGAAAACCCCAGTGCGGCATGACGATGGAAAACTCGCCCAGGACATGTTCAAAATAAGCCCCGAAGCCCAGCGCGTAGAGGCTGCAGGCCACCGCGTGGGCGAACCAGCTCATCCAGCCCGATAAGAAACCATTCCATCTCGGCAGGCCCTCTTTGACCCAAAGGTAACCCCCACCGGCATCATGGTAGCAGGAACCCAGCTCAGCGTAAGACATAGCAGTGAGCAAAGCAATGAGCCCGTTGAGAATAAAACTGATGATCAGGGCAGGGCCCGCGACGCCCGCTGCAATCCCTATCAACACAAAGATACCCGCACCGATCATGGCGCCGACGCCGATCAATGTTGCATCCAGGGTGCTCATTTCCCGGGCTAAACGTACTTCCCTGTCAAACTTTTTCATTCAGGCAATGATTTTTATCTTCATGAAAAAGGTTTTGCATAAAACAACAAATCACAGCCAAATATAACAAAAAAGGAGCCCGAATCAAAATCCCTCCGCCATTTATCCCGGCTCTCCCGATTATTCTCCTTGTGCGATTGCCGCCATATATTCACTATTTCAATCATTCATGAAATAATTTTATATTTTGGCAGAAAAATTTAAATGATGGAAACAAAGCAATTCGGAAATACAGACATGAAAATCACCCGGATCGGGTTCGGGGCATGGGCCATCGGCGGTGGCAACTGGGCTTTCGGCTGGGGGCCGCAGGACGATGCAGAAGCTATTGCAGCAATTAAGCGAGCCGTTGAGGTCGGGATGAACTGGATCGATACAGCGGCAGTTTACGGGCTGGGGCACTCGGAAGAACTGGTCGGGAAGGCCGTCAAAGGGATGAGCAACAAGCCATATATTTTCACCAAATGCGGCCTGGTATGGGATGAAAACCGGAAAACCAGCCAGAACCTGAAAGCGGACTCGATCCGGAAAGAATGTGAGAACAGCCTGCGCCGGCTGGATGTGGATGTGATCGATCTATACCAGGTGCACTGGCCTGTGGAAGATGATATTGAGGAAGCCTGGGAAATGATGGCACAGCTAAAGGCTGAAGGTAAAGTGAGGTGGATCGGCGTTTCCAATTACAATATTGAGCAGATGAAGAAATGCCGGGCCATCGCACCTGTTTCTTCCCTGCAGCCCCCCTATTCGCTGATCAACAGGGAATACGAAAAAGAGATCCTGCCCTGGTGCCTGGAACAGAACATTGGCGTGATTGTCTACTCCCCGATGGGATCAGGCCTGCTGACCGGTACCATGACCAAAGAGCGCATCGAAGCTATGCCTGCAGACGACTGGCGCAGGAAAAGCCCGTACTTCAATGAACCGATGCTTTCGAAGAACCTGGAACTGGCGGATAAACTGAAGTCCATTGGCCTGAAGCACGGCTATTCTGCCGGTGAGGTCGCCATTGCCTGGACGTTGAAAAATCCCGCGGTAACCGCTGCAATTGTTGGTGGAAGGAGTGCGAAGCAGGTGGATGGAATTTGCAGGGCAGCGGAGATGATAGGAATTGAAGATTTGGGGATATAAAAAAGAGGCTGTCTTCCTTCATGTTAACCATTCTATAGATTCGAACTCCAACGACTAAAGCCGTTGGTTCCGAATTAGTTACAAAATATCAACCGACGGCTTTAGTCGTCGGCGATGCGAAAAAAAGAGGCTGCTCAGACTTTTGAGATAGCCTCTTTTCTATGTAACTAACCTGAAACCAACGGCTTTAGTCGTTGGAGTTTCTGCTTTAATAAAATATAGTCCTAGAACACCACCTTGAACTCAACACGGCGGTTCTGCTGCCTTCCTGCAGCCGTTTCATTGGTAGCTACCGGCGTGGTTTCCCCGAAGCCTTTCACCTCGATGATGCGGTTTTCAGAAACGCCCTTATCAAGCAAGTACGTCTTGACTGCCAGCGCCCTCTCCTGAGAAAGGGTCATGTTCTTGTCATCAGCCCCGACATTGTCGGTGTGACCGAAAATTGACAGGTTGTATTCCGGATTTTCCTGCATCACCTTTACAACATCGTTCAGGATCTGGTAGGAAATACCCTTAATTACGGCTTTTCCGGTTTCAAACTGAATGCCCTGCAACGCTTTTTCAAACACTTTCTTCACTTCCTCCTTCACTTCGGGGCATCCTTTGTTCTCAATGATACCCGGAACGGTCGGACACTTGTCTTCCAGGTCGATAATGCCATCGCCGTCGGTATCCGGGCAGCCTTTGTTTTCCTTAGTCCCCACATCAAACGGACACTTGTCTTCGGCATCGGTTATGCCGTCACCGTCTGTATCGGGGCAGCCTTTAAACTCAGGAAGCCCTTTGACATTGGGACATGCATCTTCAGAATCTTTCACGCCATCGCCATCGGTATCCGGGCATCCTTTAAATGCAGCCACACCGGGCACGGCCGGGCAGTCATCCTCGGAATCCTGGATTCCGTCGTTATCCGAATCGGGGCAGCCTTCGAATGCCGCGATACCTTTTATATCCTTGCATTTGTCAAGGTAGTCGGCGATGCCGTCACCATCAACATCAACCGGGCAGCCATCGGCGGTAACGCTGACTCCTGCAGGCGTATCAGGGC
The DNA here is from genome assembly GCA_964447005.1 of uncultured Bacteroidales bacterium. Lineage (GTDB taxonomy): Bacteria > Bacteroidota > Bacteroidia > Bacteroidales > JAGOPY01 > JAGOPY01. Next base: position 10,072 of record CAYUQP010000012.1, on the reverse strand, counting down.
AATTGTCCGATTTATCCGGCACACCATCCTTATCACTGTCTTTCGGCGCGCCGAAACTGAAGATGACACCCAGGGAGTTGGAGGCGAAACCATCATTATCCTCGGCAACTTTCAGGTCTCTTTTATCCTCATTGGTAAAATTGTACCGGAACTGGTATTGCAATGCAAGCCAGTCGAGCATGTTAACCTTAACGCCGATCCCGGCGGGAATGACCAGGTCCATCCCTTCAGCGTCCCCTTTGTCTCCCGAGTAGTAAGCCCCTCCGACACCCAGGCATAAATACGGGGCAATGACCGCATCTTCCTTGAAAATGTAGCCATTGTTAAATTTATACTTCGCCAGAAGGAATACATCGGTCTTTTGCAGGAGAAAGTAAGTTTTGGCCGCTTCAAAATATCCTAAGTCGCCATATTCGCCCTGTATTCCAAGGTCAAACGACGGATTCAGGTAACGGTCGATGGATGCGGAGAATAAGCCGTAAAAGGGGCTGAATTCGAGAAAATCAGCGCCATAATCGCCGTTATAAACGGTTTTTCCTCCCATCAACCCGACAGCCCACTTTTTGTCTGTATTCTGTCCGAAGGCAACGGTAAGCATCAGGCTTAAAATAACAAGAGTAAAAAGTCTTTTCATAATATTTGTTTTTTAATTTTTCCTACTCTTTTGGCTTTTCGGTTACGCCCCGTTTTTAAAGTGGGTCCGGTCTCCACTAACATGCGTCGGTGATTAAAAAATTAATTCGGCGAAAGTTACGTAAATTTTTGTCATAAATCAAGAAAAAAAATGATGCCAGGCAATTATTCATTTTTAATTAAATTCGCAGCGCTTGACTTGTTAACAAATCTTATGCCAGATAAAAAAATCAAAACCCGCCACGCTTTTCCCCGCAGCTTCTGGACGGTGGTGACAATGGAATTTTTCGAACGGGGATCGTATTACGGGATGATGTCGGTACTGTCCGTGTATCTTGTCCTTAGCACCGGTGATGGAGGGCTTGGATTTTCCAAGGAAAGCGTCGGGGCCATCAAGAGCACCATCGTGCCGCTTCTTTACCTGCTGCCGATCATCAGCGGGGCCATTGGCGACCGTTTCGGCTACCGGAAAGTCTTATTCTTCGCTTTTGCCTCGATGAGCCTTGGCTACCTGTTCACCGGCCTTTCCACCACCTATGCCACCGTGTTCAGCAGCCTCCTGCTGGTTGCGCTTGGCGCCGGTTTTTTCAAGCCGATGATCGCCGGCACCATCGCAAAAGTGACCGATGAATCCAATTCCACGCTGGGTTTCGGTATCTTTTACTGGTCGATCAACCTGGGCGCTTTCCTGTTTCCATTGATCCTGGTGCCCTGGCTGAAATCGATCTCCTGGTCTTACATCTTTTTCATGGCAGCCATCGGAACCGGCTGGCTCATCCTGCTGAACCTGTTCGTATTCAAAGAACCGGCCAGGGAAAAGAATTCCAAGCCGCTGATCACGGTTTTCAAGGAAATGCTGCTGGTCCTGAAAGACTATCGCTTTTTCCTCATGCTGATCATATACAGTGGCTTCTGGATCATGTATTTCCAGGTCTACGATTCGGTATTGTGGTATCTAACGGAAAAAATCGACATGACCCCGTTCAACAAGATCATCAACAATTTCCTGGGCCTGTTTGTCAGCAATCCCGACTGGAAGTTTGAAGCGGAACATGTGACTGCGATGAATGCCGGTGCGATCATCCTGCTGCAGATCCTGGTGTCGAATATCGTGAAGAACACTAAAGTACTGCCCACCATGATCTTCGGCATTGCGCTGGGATCAATCGGGATGGGGATGCTGGCCATCGCTCCCAGCCCGTGGGTATTCCTGCTTTCCATGTTCGTTTTCACCCTCGGGGAAATGATCGCCCATCCGAAATTCATCTCGTATGTCGGGCTGATCGCTCCGCCGGACAAGAAAGCCGTTTACCAGGGCTATTCCTTCCTGTACGGCGTGATCGGCAGCGGTGTCGGCGGGATAATGGGCGCTGTTCTCTATGTCTGGCTTGTTGAAAAAGAAAATAACCCTTCGATGCTGTGGATCACCTTTGCAATGATCGGGGTGCTCACCATCATCGGGTTGTTGCTGTATAACAGGTTCATTGCCAGGAAATCTTAAATATTTTTTTGACGAAAATATTCAGAGGCAAAGCATAAAAATGCCTTTTTATACAAATTAAAAACTTGCCGATATGAGAAACAAAATGATCATTCCGGGCCTAAAAACAGTTATTATGTTAATCGGCCTGGGATTAGCCATGCTGGCTTGCAACAAATCTGATCCGGATTTAAACCTGGAGCCGGTTAAGCCATCCGTTTTGCCTGACCTGAGCGGTTTGTCGTGGGTGAAAGACGATTTGTTCATAGGGGTCCATGATGCGAAAAATAATACGGAAAAAGAGAACTGGCCGCGGATAAGCCTGATACGCCTCCCTCAGTCAGAACTGGATGGCGTGATCTGGGAGCCGGTCGATCTGAATTTCCCGGGCCCCGGGGGCCAGTCCAGCGATATGGAAAGCTCCTGCTCCATCCCCGGAGGCACCGATTTTTTGTTTGTTGAAAGCGGGCAGGAAGGCGCCAGTTACCGGCGTATTTTTCATGCAGGCTTCATAGATGAGAAACTGAAAATCGTTGAATACTCCGACTGGCCGGTGGACATTTTCAACGTCGAAGCCACCGAAGTCAGCCAGGTGGGGCAACAACTGGTCTTCCTCTTTGCCGAACGCGCTGAAGACAGCACCTACACAAAAATAAGATGGTGCAATTTATCGCTGAACCCTATGTTATTCGGTGAATTCAGCGAGGTGATCTTTGTACCGTCGGATCCGACCGGGCCGGATACCAGGCCCATTGTAGCCATGGATATCGACAGTGAAGGCTTTATCTATATCGTTTCAGCCTATGATTCCGGAAATGATAACGGACCTTTCCGGAGTGTTATCTGGATGATCGGCCGGCTGACTGAAGACGGCCAGGGAAATCCGGCAGTCGAACTGGGCGTGGCTGCGAGGATTGCGGACCTGGACGGACTGAAAGTCGAAAGCCTCGCCATCAGGGAGCCCACAGGCAGCGATAAAGAGATTTACTTCGGGACAGATGATGAGCACTATGGCGGAATCCTCAGGCTTGTGCCTTAGATCAATTTCCGGTACCTGGCTGTAATCGTAATGATGATCAAAGCCATTCCGATGACCAGCGCCCAGCCTGATACCGGCACCGCTGCCGGGTCATTTCCGGAACCAAGGCAGATAAGTAACTGCCCGCTGTTCTGGATCCACATATCCAGGCAACTACTGTGGAAATTTCCTTCTGCTCCGGCCACTCCAAGTATACCGAAAGTGCGACCGTCACCGGGATTTATCCTGCTGAAGGTGATCCATCCATTGAGCAGCTCCACTGAGGTTCCCAGGTTGGCATCAGCCATATAGACCCTGGTCGGAAACTCATTGCAGGCCATCAGTCCTGTCAGTTGCGGTGAAACCGTTACATTGAAGGAGTGAACGATGCTTCCCCCACTGCCCGGTATCCCGTCGAAGATCTCGATGAGGAACTGCTGGCTTGTGCCCGGTTCGCCCTGGTTGAAATTACCACCCCAGAAGCGTACCGTCGAAAAAGGCCCGGATGCGGAGTAATTTTCAGCCACCTTATTGCAAAAACCCGGAACTTCATCCGTAAAATAAAAACTATCGAAATTCGGATGGACCTGGCTGAATACAGTACCCGGAAGACATCGGAATTCGTAACCCCGGAAATCCATATTCACCGGGCCACCAACAAAAAGGGAAGATCTGCATTCCTGGGAATTCAGCGATTCATTCAGGAAAAGAAATAAAATGAAGAACAGGATTTTTCTCATGATTATTAATTTCTTGTTGAATTATTAATAATGTCTTAACTATCTGAATATTAACGTTAAAATTGAAGATGGCGGCGCAAAGCTATAATTTTTTATGTAAGGATAAATTGAATTATAGTTCTTTAACAAAAGATTAACATCCAAACGAAATGGTTTTCCCAAAATGATAAAATCTTTATTATTTTTAGAAATTGATAATTTCGACGACCAAAGCAATTAAATGATCACATCATGAAAAAAATTTTTATAACCTTTTTTTTCTTACTTGCCGGGATTATACTGCACATGAACTTATCCGGCCAGGTCAAAACCATTGACCAAAAAGTTGATTCCGTTTTAAGCCTGATGACCCTCGAGGAGAAAGCCGGTCAGCTAAACCAGTACAATGACGACGGGATCGCCACGGGGCCGATGACGGCCCGGTCGAACATGGCGGACCGCATCAGGAACGGCCGGGTCGGCTCGATGCTGAACACGGCCGGGACAGAGCGCACCCGCGCCTGGCAGGAGGTCGCCATGCAGTCGAGGCTGAAAATACCCCTGCTGTTCGGGATGGATGTGATCCACGGCTATAAATCCACCATGCCGATCCCGCTGGCAGAATCGTGCAGCTGGGACATGGAAGCGATCGAACGGGCCAACCGGGTAGCGGCCGCTGAGGCTGCTGCCTGCGGCATTCACTGGACCTTCGCCCCGATGGTCGACATCTCACGTGATCCCCGCTGGGGGCGCGTGATGGAAGGAGCCGGCGAAGATACCTGGCTGGGCTCGAAAATAGCTGTAGCCCGGGTGAAAGGCTACCAGGGCGATACGCCGGGAGGAGTGAATTCACTGATGGCCTGTGCCAAGCATTACGCGGCTTACGGCGCCGCTGTCGGGGGAAGGGACTACAATTCGGTGGACATGAGCGAACGGATGCTCCGCGAGGCCTACCTGCCGCCGTTTAAAGCCATGGTGGACGCCGGCGTCGGCACGTTCATGACCTCCTTCAACGACATAAACGGCGTTCCCTGCACCGGGAATGCTTTCCTTTTGCGCGATATCCTGAAGGGTGAATGGGGCTTTGAAGGTTTCGTGGTGAGCGACTGGGGATCAGTCGGCGAGATGATCAACCACGGTACGGTGAAAAACGGCTACGAAGCGGCACTGAGCGCCATCACCGCGGGTTGCAACATGGACATGGAGAGCAGCGCCTATGTCGAATTTCTGCCGCAGCTCGTGAAAGAGGGCAAAGTCCCGGAAGCCATGGTTGATGACGCCGTCAGAAGGATCCTTAAAAAGAAATTCGAGTTGGGCCTGTTCGATGATCCGTTCAAATTCTGCGATCCGGAAAGGGAACTCAGGGAGATTTACAATCCGGCCCATGCTGAAGTCGCCCGGGATATGGCCAGGAAAAGCATCGTCCTGCTGAAAAATGAAAATAACCTGCTGCCATTATCCAAAGATCTGAAAACCATTGCGTTCATCGGTCCGCTGGTGAAAGCGGTCAAAGAGAACAAAGGCTTCTGGGATAACGAGGTGGCCGGTGTGGATTCAAATTTCATTGTCACGCAATGGGAAGGGCTGGAAAACAAGGTCGGTGGTAAAACAAAACTGCTGTATGCCAGGGGATGCGACATCGAAGGAGAAAATAGGGCCGGCTTTGCAGAAGCCGTCGAAGTAGCCGGGCAGGCGGATGTGGTGATCCTGAGCATCGGGGAGCACAGGGCCATGTCGGGCGAGGCTAAAAGCCGCAGCGATATTTCGATCCCCGGTGTGCAGGAGGAATTGGTGAAACTTCTGCTGGAGACCGGCAAGCCACTGGTGGTGCTGATCAATGCCGGGCGACCGCTGGTGTTCAATTACACGGCCGACAACGCCCCGGCCATCCTCTACACCTGGTGGCTGGGCAGCGAAGCCGGAAACGCCATCGCGGATGTCCTCTTCGGAGATTACAACCCGTCGGCGAAGCTGACCATGACCTTCCCCCGCAGCGTCGGCCAGGTTCCCATCTATTACAATTACCTGAACACCGGCAGGCCTGCGAAGGACGATAACAGCCGCTTTTATACCAGCGCCTACATCGACCTTTCCATTTATCCGAAATACGAATTCGGTTACGGGCTCAGCTACTCTGAATTCGAATACGGCAACCTGGTCCTGGATAAGAAACAGATGAAGCAGGGTGAACAGATCGAAGCATCGGTAACCATTACCAATAAAGGAAAATACGACGGGGAAGAGATCGTGCAGCTGTACCTGCGCGACCTGGTGGCTTCCGTTTCCCGGCCCGTGAAAGAGCTCAAGGATTTTCACAAGATCAGCCTGAAAGCCGGGGAATCGAAAACGATCCGGTTCATCATCGATCAGGAAAAGCTTTCCTTTTATAACAACGAGCTAAAATGGGTAGCCGAGCTGGGTGAATTCGAGCTGATGATAGGAGCTTCGTCGCAGGATATCAGGTTGAGGGACACTTTTGAGCTGGTTAAATAGCGGATTTCTTTCCATTGAAGAGGATATCTCATATGTCCATGAATTCCATTTTTATCGAAACTCCAACGGGTAAATCCGTTGGTTAAAAGATGGTTATAAATGATAACCGACGGATTTACCCGTCGGAGTTCGAATCCAAAGAATGGTTACCCAGAAGGTATCCAGACTTCTGATACATTCTCTTATTCTATGAACAGCGTTTTGTGTAATTTCGTGTTTTGATTTTCTTATGGCGAAATACTTGTACTTTGTTGTTTTCATTACGCTGGCCATGATTTCCGGCGTTCGGTCCGCGAAATCCGCTGACGAGATCAGGCAATCTTATTTCAAACTCACCACCTCCAACGGCCTGGTCGTGGCCGTTTACAATGCTGCGGAAAACCGTATCGATAACGTCTACCCTCACATTTTCGCCAATTATGATTCCGGGCTTTACGTCCATCCTTTCACAGGAAATATTAAACTGATCTCGGGTGAAAAGCCGGTAAAAACATCCTATCTTGAAAACACCCATGTCATTTCGGTTGAATACAAGGATTTCACCGTCAGCTATTTTGCTTCGTTTACACGCAACGACCGGATCTTTTATATCGTGGTCCGGGGGCCGAAAGAAATCATAAAGAAACTGGATTTTAACGTGGAAACGGTTGCAGGACAGGCAGTAAGCAACATCACCCAGCTTGAGAACCATCTCCAGGACCTGCCGATCATTATCAAAGGAAAAGCGCTGACCGGGAATTTTATAAGGAAATACGACGATCAGGACTATGAAAAGTACTTCCTCTTCTCCCTTGTCGATTCGTTGCAACCCAACCCGGACCTTGTGACAAACACGATCATAGATCTGACGGCCACAAAAACTTCCCTCCTTGATACCGAGGTGGCCTGGATGAAGGGCTTTTTCAACACCTGTATTTTTCCGAAAGGTCTTACCCCGAAGGAGCGCAACGTGGTGGAGCAGTCCATTTCCATTTTGAAAATGGCACAGGTCTCCGACCACGAAGTCATTCCCGGCTCACAGGGCCAGGTCCTGGCTTCGCTGAGGCCGGGGCTGTGGCATATCGCCTGGGTACGCGACGGCAGCTATGCCATCCAGGCCATGACCAGGCTCGGCATGTATGCAGAAGCCAGGAAAGCACTGGAGTTCATGCTGAAAGCCCGATCAGGCAGGTTTAAACATTACGTGTACACGGATGGAAAAGACTACGGCCCGGGGGTTGATTACCAGGTCTCCCTGACCCGGTATTATGGCAATGGAAAAGAAGAATGTGATTTCAATGAATTCGGGCCGAATATAGAATACGACAATTTCGGATTGTTCCTCATCGCATGGGCGGATTATATCCTTTACAGCAACGATGCAGGCTTTTTCCACGAATGGAACGACATTGTCCGGGAAAAAGTGGCCGATGCCACGATCCATTGCATCGACACCAATTTGCTCATCAAAGCCGATTCCGGGCCCTGGGAGCATCACCTGCAAATGCCGCGCCAGTATACTTTCACCTCCGGCGTGTGTGCCCGGGGACTGGGCATGTTTGCCGAAGTGCAGCGACATTTCGGACTGCCGTTTGAAAAATATGAAACGGCTGTGGAGCAGATATGGGAAGGCATGTACCGCCAACTGATCATCGAAGGGCGGTATTTTAAGGGAAACATTAATGATACATTGAGAACCGGGAAAGAATACTATGATGCCGGCGTTTATGAAATCTTTGCCAATGGTTTTATCCGGAATAAGTTTCTTTTCCTTACCCACATGACCGAATATGATCAGCATCTGAGGATCAAAGGGGCGCGGGCAGGGTATATCCGGCTGAACTCCAATGATCCTTACGAAAACCAGGAATGGGTCTTCATCGATTTGCGGATAGCGCTGGCCAGGATGTTATTCGGTCAGCGTGAACGGGCAGCCCAGATCCTGCACTATATTACTGACCAGGCTGCAGCCAATTTCAACACCATCCCCGAGATGTACAGCAACAAGCTCCAGATGGCAAAAGTACCCGCTGATTTCCATTTATGGAATACCTGGTGCAACTGCATCCGGGAAGAAGACGGCCAGTACATCGGCGCCATCCCGATGGTAGGTTACGGCTCAGGAGCATATATCATTGCATTGTATCATTATTACGGCAGACAGGATTATTATTAACCTTGGAACATTGGAACTTTGGAACTTTGAAACCCTGAAACAATGGAACGAATAGCACTAACAAACGACTTCAGCGTGTCCCGTATCATCCATGGGCAGATGCGGATGAAAGAGTGGGGTATGACGGCCCCGGAATTACTGGGTTTTTTTCATGAACTGCTGGAGATGGGGATCACCACGTTCGATCATGCCGATATCTACGGCAATTATAAATGCGAAGCGATCCTGGGTGAGGTCCTTTCACTTGAAAAAGGGTTGAGGGAAAAGATTGAGATCGTGACCAAGTGCGGCATCAAGCTGGTTTCAGATAAGTATCCGGAACGCAGGGTCAAATACTATGATTACGGTTATGAACACATCATGGCTTCGGTTGATAATTCTTTAAGAAATTTCGGCACGGAATACATCGATGTGCTGCTGTTGCACCGTCCGGCGCCTTTTTTTGATCCCGGAGAAGCGGCAAAAGCTTTTTCCGATCTTAAAAAAGCAGGAAAGGTGCGGTATTTCGGGGTGTCGAACTTTACCCCGGCCCAGTTCGAAACGCTGAACGCTTTCACGGATGAAGGCCTGGTCACCAACCAGGTGGAGATTTCTCCTTACTGCCTGGAGCATTTTGATAACGGTAACATGGATTTTTTCATGAAGGAGAAGATCAGGCCGATGGCCTGGTCGCCCATGGCCGGCGGCAGGCTGCTGAGCCCGCATGATGAAAAGGGGCCGCGGGTATTGCGTGTTTTGATGCAGGTGGCCGAAGAGCTGAATGTCAGCCCGGTCGACAAGGTGGTCTATGCCTGGCTATTGAAGCATCCGGTCATCATGATGCCTGTAGTGGGCTCCGGCCGGATCGAACGGATCGGCTATGCCGCGGAAGCAGCAGCGATCGATATGACACTGGAGCAGTGGTATAAGATCTTTATTGCAGCGAGAGGGAAAGAGCTGGCGTGATTGGGGAATTGGGGGATTGGGGGATTTGAGGATTGGGGGATTTGGAGATTTGGAGATTTGGAGATTTGGAGATTTGGGGGGTTGGGGATTTTAAAATAGGGTGGCTCCGGAGGAGCTCACCGTCTGTAGGAAAGGGGACGTTATGGGCTGGAAGAGGAACGCGATAATTGCTTAAAAAGATTTTCAGAAGAGTCGCTCAATTCCAGATATTTTCTCATTTTATTTACCTCAGAGGCAAATTCGATTAATCGGTTTTCAACTTCTTTTCTTATAGTTTTTATTTATTATCCTGTTTTTTATAAAAAATACCCGGTCTTTTAAAAAATAATTATAAGACCATTCGATTTCAACTCGTTATAAATCCCTCAAATCCCACAAATCCCCAAATCCCAAATCTTTTCCCCTTTCCACTCCCCCGGCCCCTCTCCATGAAATATTTCGTCCCTGAATAAACCGTTGTGCGGAGAGGGGAGAATATTCCCATAACGTCCCCTTTCCTACAGACGGTAAGCTCCTCCGGAGCGATTGTTGTGCTGCCCTGTTTGCTACAGTCAGGATGCTCCTCCGGAGCCACCTGTCTCGTCCTAAAAAATGTTTACACTTTTTAATTTAATCCTGAGATAAATTTA